>JAQBPB010000081.1 GCA_028287745.1 Chloroflexota bacterium | reverse complement strand
GGGCGGCCGACCTGGCCGGTTTTCCCGGATTCGTCCCGGATGCCTGCCTGATAAACCGGTATCAGCCGGGAGCAAAGTTAACGCTGCACCAGGACCGCGACGAGCTTGATATGAGCGCGCCGATAGTATCCGTTTCGCTCGGTTTACCGGCGGTCTTTGTGTTTGGCGGGACCCGCCGGACCGACCCGACCGTGCGACTGCCCCTGAGCCATGGTGACGTGGTAGTCTGGGGCGGCCCGGCGCGGTTGGCCTTTCACGGTGTCCTATCGCTCAGGGAGGGCTATCATCCCCGGCTGGGCGCGCAGCGGATAAATCTGACCTTTCGCAAAGCGGCCTGATTTTAATTCCCCGGCCGATTTTGGCGGTCAGGAAGATTTAGCTTACTCAGGCCGGTTATCATCGTTAAACTGCCTGGAAATAAGATAGGAGTTTAATAAGTATGAATTATTATAACTGGCAAGCACTTCACAAACAGGGCTGGCAAACCAGAACTCCCAAAATAAACAAGGGCATCGCTGAGCAACTCCAGCAACTCGCGGCAAACTGGAATGAGCAACAAGTAAAACAGGCTGAATTATGGCTGTCCCAGAACCCCTGGTGCAGCGAGGCGCAATTCAAGAAGCTGATTGCTTTAGCAGATCATTATAAGTAAAGAGGTCAGCCTGCGGGTACAGGTGATAGGAAGATTTGGACTGCATCAATAATCCCGGTTTCAAGCCTCTAACGACAATACCCGGTTACCTGTTCCAGCGGTAAAGGATAAGCAGTATTACCATCTCTACCCCTTATCAGGGTAGCCTGGCACAGTGAATTAAGGACGGCTTCCTCTACAACCTCGGCCACTCCCCGGAACATTACATTCAAGAGCTTTTCTTCATTGTTAACCACCAGGCGGGACCGGACTATCTCCGGCGAGTTATGAATTACCCGCTCGGCGGTGCTAAAGGCTATGACAAAATCGCCGCTGCCGTGACCGTATGTGCTGCCCACCCGGGCCAGTCCGGCGGCGGCCCGCTTGCTTATCCGTTCCAACTGCCGGGCGTCCAGCGGCGCATCCGTTGCCAGCACGATAACCACCGAACCCTGGTCGGCTTTGAAGCCGGGCGCGAGCGCTTTTTGATTTCCCGGCCCAGCCGCAGCGGGCACCTGTAAGTGCTGGCCCACCGGAAAGCCTTTAATCACAAGGTCGGCAAACCGGCCAAAGTTGGTCTGGACCAGGGCTCCCAGGGTATAGCCACCGGCATCAGGCGGCATTATTCGGCTGGCCGTGCCGATGCCGCCTTTCCAGCCAAAACACATCGTGCCGGTACCGGCCCCGACCGCGCCTTCCGCTACCGGGCCGGCAGAGGCATTAGCAATAGCTTGAAAGACATGCTCGGCCCTGACGTGCCGCCCCTGGATATCGTTAAGGAAGCCGTCGTTGGTTTCCGCCACAACGGCGTTAACAGTCGAAGTAGTTATGCCGATAGCCGGGTTTTGGGCCAGGCTGTATTCCACCAGGCTGTCCAGGACCAGGCCCACATTGAGGGTATTGGTTAAAGCAACCGGGCTTTCTATAAGCCCCAGTTCGCGTACCTGCTCAAACCCGGCCGGTTTGCCAAACCCGTTAATGGTGTAGACCGCCCCGGCAACCTTTTCCCGGAAGAGATTCCCGCCGTGCGGCAAAACAACGGTAACCCCGGTGCGTACCGGGCCGTGACCCGGCTGCAGCGCGCCTTCGCCCCGGCTGAGGGTGGTTTGCCCGACCAGTACGCCTGCCACGTCGGTTATCGAGTTGAGAGGGCCGGTTAAGAGGTCGCTTTCGGGAACAAGATTTACTTCACGGGCGCGCGGCATAGTAAGGTATCCTTTGGGAGTGGCTAGGGTGTAACCAATAAATTTTCCTGGAGTTCTGTGCTTCGTGCTGACAGCATGACCGGAATTGTACTATAAGCGATAGAGAGTTGTGTTACAAAAGCGGTCAGGCCAGCCAACTAATATTTGTTGTCAGGCAGCCTGGTTGAAAGGAAACTTTCCTTTTGCAATGCCTCTCCTGGACAGTAGCAAGCCGGACCGGCGGCTTAAACTCTTACCGGCCAATTTCAAATATGACCTCAATTTTTTAAGGCTTTAACCAGGACCCAACCCGACTGCTTTGCATGGCAACCGGTTGGGCTTTTAGGTGTATAATACACAGCACAGGTAATTGCGAACTAATGTTCCAGATTACCGCTTTTGTGCGTAGTGGGCCGTAATATGCCTTCTATAGTAATGGAGTATTGGAGCCCGGTTACTTGCAGCGTCCTGGCTGAAAAACAGGGCCATTTGCTGCCGGGACCGGCCAGGCCCTTCCATTAAATACTCCTCAGTGAAGCCATATTTCTGCGATTGATAGATAGGGGAAGTAACCAGGCGGATGATGGTCACTCCGGCCTGAACAGGAAGTTAAAGTTGACCAGGCGGCGCCTGGAACCGGCCGCGACAATATAGTATGTAAAAGAGTAAGGAGAAAACCCCGGTGATAGAAATAGAAGCGATTGACCTGTTCGTAGACAGCGATCCCGAGAGTGGCGATGAGGACGAGGGTAACAGCCTTATCTCCCTGCGGGTGCCCGCCGACCGGGAGTTCAGCCGCCAGATTAAAGAGCTAGGCGCGAAGTGGGACGATACGGCCAAAGAATGGCGCATGGTCGGCAATGAAACGACCGTTAAACAAATTAGCGCCCTGTGTAAAAGCGCGTTCCCTAAACTGCCGCGCCGCCGCAACCGGCTGGTAGCGACCCAGGTTTCGACCGCCGAGGGCAAGTCCTGGCCGGGCGGCGGCGCGAAAGAAAGCGAAAAGGCCCGCGAACTGGAACTTGTGGTAAGCGTAGAGTTTGTGGTTAACCGCACCATCAAGACCTACCGGCGCGGCCAGAACCTGAAATGGGTCAAAGAGTTCCGGGAAGTCGTAGAACTCCCGGCTGCGGCTTCGCCCGAAGAGACCGGCAAGGACACCGGCAGCAGCGAACTTTTAGGCCAGTATGTAGCCCGGCTGCAAGGCGAAATCCGGGAGTTGGAGCGCTCGGCTACGGAAGCTTTTGAAGCGCTCCTGCTCAATAGAAAAGAGGCGGTCGCGGCGGCCCTGCGTGAGGCCGGGATAGACCAGCGTTAAACCGGGCCAGCGGCCCACCGTCCCTTACAAGCTGCCGCCCGGTGTGTAATATTTACTCCGTGCTGCGTAAGGCAAGATTTGTCGTTAAACCTGTTTTCCAGCAAAGGCAGCCAGCTTGCCAGGTCATCCTGAGCTCAAGGCGGCGGCTCTACCAGGCCGGAAAGCTAAACGGAAGCTGGCTTTCGATATGCTGAGCTACCGCCAGGGCCACATCTTCGCGCCAGGGTTGCGCAATCACCTGTACCGCAATCGGCAAGCCTTCCGGCGAAGTGCCCGCCCGCACGATTACCACCGGCCAGCCGGTCAGGTTATAGGTCATTGCGTAGCTGAAAGCGCCTATATTTTCCAGGGTTTCGCCGTGACGCATGGCCGGTCCGGCGCAGGCCGGGGAAATAATCACGTCATAGTCCTGTATAAAGCCCAGCATCGTGGCGCGGAACCTGTCCCAGCGGGCCATCAGGCCGACTATTTCCGGGATGGTCAGGGACGGTTCCTCCTTGCGCAACTTTATAAAACCCAGCAGCAGCGGCGAAACGTTCCCCGGATGCAGGCCGAGCGGCTTCATGCGGCTGGGAAAAGTATTACCGCCTTCGGGAACGAGCAGGGGCAGGGCTATTTCTAGCGTTTCTTCCAGCGCGGGAGGCCGCTTTTCTTCCACACCAGCGCCCGCATCCGCCAGGAGTCTGGCGACCGCCTGGACCGCCGCGACGGTTTCAGGGGTGGGCGCGGCCAGGCCGTTATCGGTATGAAAAGAAACCCGCAAGCCCTTGATACCCACCGACCGGGGGTCGCCCAGGGGCATCGGCACTACCGATTGGTCCTGCCAATCCACCCCGCTGATAAGCGGCAGGCCCAGGACTAAATCTTCCACCTTCCGGGCCAAAATTCCCACCTGGGACATCCGGTCGGTCAGGCCGCCGTAGGGCGGAAACTGGCCGGTCCGGGCAACCCGCCCGGTCGTGGGCTTGATACCGGCCACGCCGCAGAAATGGGCCGGGATACGGACACTGCCGCCGGTATCGCTGCCCAACCCGATAGCCGAGAATCCGGCGGCCTGGGCGGCGGCTTCTCCGCCGCTGCTGCCGCCACAGGTGCGCGTCAGGTCGAACGGGTTGTTGGTGCGGCCGTAGATAAGATTATCGCTTTCCAGTCCCATCAAAAGTTCCGGCAGGTTGGTCTTACCCAGCATAATCGCCCCTGCTGCCTGCATCCTGGCGACCGGGACGGCATCCCTGGTGGGCACAAAGTCAGCCCGGACCACCGTCCCGGAAGTCGAAATGACCCCGGCGGTTTCGAGCGAGTCCTTGACGGTCATCGGCACACCGTGGAGCGGCCCTTTTATTTGACCTCTCGCCAGGGCCGCATCATAAGCGCGGGCCTCAGCCAGCGCGCCTTCCGCCCGGAGTTGGACCACCGCGTTTATTTGCGGGTTAGCGGCTTCAATCCGGGCCAGGTAAGCTTTTACCAGTTCTTCCGAAGAAATTTCCCGGTCCCGGATAGCCTGGGCCAGGGTTGTAGCGGAAGAAAAAATCAACTCGTTCATTATCCGGCTCCATCAGGGTAGTGAGTTTAGCGTTACAAGACGGGTTAATTTAACGGTTATTCAAAGTAATTGTCAATTAAGCCGATTGTAATAAGCTGGACTTCGAGGGGTTGCAATAGTGGCGCCACCCGCCAAGTTCAGGGTATTTAGCAGGCTGGAAACTAACGGTGTGAGTTATGGCAGTTATGGTATACTTCCATAAAGTCGGGTGCAAATCTACTTAAATTCCAGGGTGGCCTGACCACTAGCAGCTACGACCTGTCCCGGTCAGGAAGAAGCCGGGAACCAACCCTGGGGATTTCCGCATGTACACTGCCTTTACTTTAACAAAGATTCCAGGCTAAATAATTAATTTTGACCGGGCGGCTGGCGGTCCGTATTCCCTGTTACAGGCAGTCCGGCCGGAGCGGCCCGGACGGCAACTTCTTGCCGCTTGTAAATATCCCGGTCAGGCCGTGTGTTTGCTATAATAGAGGCCGGCCGGTATTTACTTTAATTTTAGACTGGCGGAAATTAGAAAGCACAACCTGGCAGCCGGTGCAATTCGGGAAGAATGTTGGCCCGGCAAAAATGGTACACAGGATAAAATAAATTCTTTTTACCAGCGTTTTAATCCAAGGAGTATTTAATGGCGCGAATAGATGAGATTCGCCTGCTTACAAAGGTCGCTCGCCTTTACTACGAGCAGGATATGATCCAGCCTGAGATAGCCGCCCAGCTTGATCTTTCTCAGGCTACTGTTTCGCGTCTCCTGAAACGGGCTAAAAAAGAAGAAATCGTACGCATTACCGTTAATGTACCCATGGGCACCTATCCCGAGCTGGAAGAAAGCTTGCAGCGGATTTACGGCCTTAAAGAAGTGGTCGTGGTTGACAGCGTTGAAGACAACAACCAGATTTTACGCGACCTGGGCGCCGCCGCCGCGTACTACCTTGAAACCACCCTGCACCTCAGTGACGTAATCGGCATCTCTTCCTGGAGCGCGACTTTGCTGGCGATGGTTGACGCAATGCAGCCGCTGCCGCTCAACCGCGCCACCAGGATAAAGGTTTTGCAAATAATGGGCGGGCTGGGCAGCCCTTCCGCCGAAATCTACGCCAGCCGTCTTATCGGGCGCCTGGCGAACCTTGTCCACGGGGAAGCCACTCTCCTGCCCGCGCCCGGCATCGTCGGTTCGCCGGAAGCCGTACCAATCCTGCTGGAAGACCGTTATGTCCACGCCGCCATGGAACTGTTCGACCAGGTAACCATCGCGCTGGTGGGTATCGGCACGCTGGAACCTTCCGGCCTGCTTGCCAGCAGCGGTAATATCTTTTCAACCGAAGAACTGAGCGTCTTGCGCGAAACCGGGGCGGTAGGCGACATCTGCCTGCGCTTCTTTGACGCCGCCGGGGTGCCGGTAGCCACGCCGCTTAACGACCGGGTAATCGGCATGCGGTTGGACCAGTTACGCCGGGTTAAAAGGGCGGTAGGCATTGCCGGGGGCAAGCAAAAGTTAAACGCTATCCGGGGCGCCTTGCAGGGCGGCCTGATAAATGTGCTGATTACCGACCGCTTTACCGCCCAGGAACTGGTAGCCAACCTTGACGGCACCGCTATGAAAGCTACCCTGCCGCCGGATGAGTTGCTTAAAACCGAGCGCGGCAAAAGTTCCGGCGGCTTAAACCGCGAAGCCAACCTGTAACCACGCCACCATAAAGGGATATGTCCTCTGAACGCCCCGCCCCTCGCCAGGCCCGTTATACCGGGCGGCCAGACCTTGCTTTTACAGCTAACCTTATAAAAAGAAATTAAAAAACCTGACTCTGGCGGTCAGGTTTTTTGATTTCTTTTGTCTTTCGCTATTAGCGGCTAACCTCAAACTTCCGGTAGATTTCACTAATTATGTATATCAAAAGTCAATAGGTTGGACAAAGATTTCTCCATAAATATCGGTAATAATTACCAGGGCATCAGCTTTATTCTATAACCATAACCATATCCATATCCATAACCAGGGCCACTTTAGCGATACTTCATTTTGCTAACCGGGAAAACTACAACCGGTCTTCCTTTTCTCAGCCATCAGGTATCTTCTAAATGTGGCGGTTTTCATTCCCACTAAATTTCTTTTTCTTCAGTTATCCTCTTCTTCAAACATCGACGTTTGAGAACCTTGCTTAAGCCGTTTAGCTTCCTTTTGCGAAAGCTCCTGGATACTGCTGGCTGGCGTAGGTAATTCTTCTGGCATCGTACCACCAATATCTTGAATAGCTCTGCGAACTTTCCGGCCAACTTCCAGGTGCGCCTCGTTCGCTGCCTCTTTACCTTTTATCTGTTCGCGCCGGATTTTAGCATCAGCCTGAGTCGCGCGAAAGATGTTAGCACCTAGTTCCTCACTGCCCATATAATCCAGAATATCCTGGTTCTCACTCAGCCCTTTGCGTTTGTGAATGTCATGGGCTTTCTCACCGTCATAGAGACCCTGGTAACCGGCATCGTTAAAGATAGCGAAGTCGAGTGGCTCTAGAACCCCTGCCTCTTTAGCAGCTTCAAATAATTTCACATTGTGGACGGACATCTGACCGCGTAAGGCTAACCGTTTCTGGTCTTCAGTAAGGGCAGCCCATTGCTCGGCCAGTAGTTCCTGGCGTCGGGTCTGCTCAGCAAAGTAGGTCTGACCCAGTGCCACTATAGGTTTATTCGGGTCCGAGTTCTGTACAATCAAATAGCAGGCATAGCGGGTTAGCTCATAATCACTAACCTTGTGTTTAGCTCCTTTGCCAGCGCTTATCACCTTCGTGATGTCACGAAAGTGATCGGACGGCTTACGGCCACTATTCCCGCAAGCTATCTGGGCTTTCTGAATTACGTTCTGGAAGTTTTCCCAGCGGTTATAGCCCAGCACTTTGGAAAGATCGCGAGCGCTCCAATACTCATTGCCGGTTTCGTCGGTTGTTCGGATTGTTTCAAAAGGGGTGGTTTGTTCGCTCATTTCCTATCCTTAACTGTTGCCAGAATGATAATTAAGCCATTCTTCATTAATGAAATTCAAGCAGTTCCCTCTCTTATTTTATCACCTCATATTCCCTATGTAAGTTTCGATTATA
>JAQBPB010000060.1 GCA_028287745.1 Chloroflexota bacterium | reverse complement strand
AGTAGGTCCGGTTGCTCGCCGCGCTCCGCCACCTGCCTGGCTCGCAGCACCAGGATTTCCCCGGCGTTTTCCAGGTCCGACAGCGGTGCGTAATCAAAATAGTCGACCGGCCTGCCCTTAAACTTTGCAAGGCTTGCACCACCGGTTGTTCGTTCTGACGGTCCAGGTTAGCGGTCGGCTCGTACAGGATCAGCACCGGGGCGTCCTTCAAAATAGCCCTTGCAATCGAAAGGCGCTGCCGTTCGCCGCCGCTAAGGTCGAGCCCGAACTCGCCCACCGCCGTATCATACCCCTGGGGCAGCCCGCAAATAAAGTCGTGTATCTGGGCCTGCTGGCAGGCTTTTTCGATTGCTGCCTGGTCGGCTTCCGGCCTGGCAATCGCCAGGTTTTCCTTTATGGTCGCGTTAAAAAGGTGGGTGCACTGGCTGACCAGCCCGCTAATGTTCCGCACTTCTTCCGGCGGGATATTCCGCAACTCCTGCCCCCCAACCTGATATCGCCCGACCCATAATCCCGGAACCGCAATAACAGGTTAGCCAGGGTCGCTTTTCCGGCGCCGCTTTCCCCGACCAGCGCAATCGACTGGCCCGGCTCCAGACTAAAACTCAAATTATGCAGGGCTTCCGGCTGGCCCGGCTCGTAGCTGATGGTGGCCGTGTTACTACTACTCGAACAAATTATTCTGTGGTTGGTGCGCCGGTACACTAAAAGCCCGCCTGGCCCGGATACAGTTTAAATTTACCGGTTAAATTTAGTTGAAAAGGGTTGTAGAAACCTTGAAAAGCAAGTATCCTGGTGTTACTGTCAGTAAATATAGCTTTTGGTCTTTGTTTTGTTTTGGGTCCGTTAAAGTCGCTATAGGGATACAATTATGGCATTGGTATCTGGCTTCTTCCGGCTCAGGTTCTGGCTGACCTGCCTGTTGGCTTTCTGCCTGGAATTCCAGCTTGTTAGACCGGCCCTATCCGCCCCTGCGCCCGCTGCGGACCTATCGCCCTGCACCGGCCCGGCGCCCCTGGTAACTTCCCTCACTGCTGGCTTGCCCCCGGCGGTTCCTGTCACGCCTGAAAATAATCCCGACCCCTCCGCTTCCCCACCTGGTGACATGCTCACTCGCCTGGAGGAAGGACTGGCTCAACTCGTCCGGGCCGCCCGGCCGGACGGTGTAACCTCGGCGTCGGTTGTAATCAAAGACAGTTTCAGCGGCCAGGTGCTTCAAACCAACCAGGCCCAGGTCTATCCCAGCGCCAGCCTTTACAAAGTTTTCTTATTATGGAAGGTGCAGCGGGAAATTAACGCCGGGCGGCTCAGTGAGGACACCTTAATCCCTTTGGTTCTATATTCCGAAGAAACTTTTCCAAAAGAAGATACCGTCCCCGCTCCTTCTGATCAGACCATCTCGGTTGGCGAAGCCCGCCGCCTGATGATTACTATGAGCGATAATACCGCCGCCTGGTCGTTAGCTAAAATTATCGGCTGGGGGCCGGTGGATTCTCTTCTGGACAGCCGTAATTTCATGGCAACCCGCCTTAATACGCCCACACCTGTCACTACCGCCGGGGAAATGGCCCGGTTTTTCGAAGGGCTTTACCGCCAGGCCCTGGACCCTGCTCTGGACGAAAGCGATTACGCCCTAATGCTGGACCTGTTCAAAGCCCAACAAATCAACTTCAAGCTTTCAGCCGGACTCCCGCGCGGCATAACATTTGCCCATAAGACCGGTAGCCTGGACGATGTAAACCACGATGCGGGTATAATCTACACCCCCGACGGCCGCGCGATCTTCATCGCCGTCCTGACCCAGGGCGACTTTGACGCCAGCCAGGCTTTGCTGCGCCGGGTCGCAGCCTTTACCTGGGAAAACCTCGGCCGAAAACCCCTGCCAGTTTTCTTCCCGGCTACCGGAAAGACCCTTAGCGGCCGGTTTTTAGAGTACTGGCAGGACCAGGGCGGCTTGCCCTCTTTTGGCCTCCCCATTAACGACCCCCGCCTGGAACTTAACCGAGCCACCGGCACCCACTACCTGTCCCAGTGGTTCGAACGTGCCCGCTTTGAGTTCCATCCCGAAAACCTGAACACCCCTTACGAAGTTTTGTTGGGCCTGCTGGGTAGCGAGCTTTGCGGCCGCGCCTTGCATTCCGACCCCCGTTTCAAACCCGCCCCACCTATAGTAGGCCCGCCAAACTCCAACCGCTTTATCTTCTTTCCCCAGACCGGCCACAACCTGGGCAACGGCTTTCTGAACTACTGGCAGCGAAATGGCGGCCTGGCCCGTTACGGCCTCCCTATCAGCGAAGAACACCGCGAACTCAACCCTGCCACCGGACAGGTCTACACCGTCCAGTGGTTCGAACGCGCCCGCTTCGAATGGCACTCCGAAAACGCCGGGACTCCCTATGAAATACTCCTGGGCTTACTTGGCAGCGAATACATCAGCCTGAAACCCGGTTAGCCCAATCAGATATTCCCGAACTCATGAACCCTGTCATCCAGCCCTCAACACACTACCATCTACCATCTACCATCTACAATAAAACCAAGTCATTTGCGCCTGACCACCGCCCACCCACGTACACACTGTTAACTCCATGGGGGTCGAACCCGTCACCCAAATACACCGGAATCCAACACCCACCCCAGCCACCATCTAAACCCGCCTTCACTACCGCCCGGCCTCCAACATTTTCTCATTCCGAGGGAACCCGCACCAACCCTCAAAGGTTCAAGAGGAACAGCCGACCGAGGGATCCCCGTGCCGGTGACCTTATCGCAAGAATAAAGACCAGCCCCACTCTCCGGCTGTCCAGGACCGTCTCTACCCCTTCTCCAATGTAAAACAAACAAAGGCGCAAGCACCACAATGGGTACCTGCGCCTTTATGCCGTGCCGGGAAGCCGGGCTGACCTGGGCCGCCGCTTATATCTCCGGTTTGCCCAGGATTTCCACTAGCTTCTTATTCAGCGTGCTGATCGAGAAGGGCTTGTGCAAAAGGTTAGTTTCTTC
>JAQBPB010000094.1 GCA_028287745.1 Chloroflexota bacterium | reverse complement strand
TGTTGATCGAGGAAGAAGGCGTGGCCTTGCGCGGCCTGGCTGTGATTGACCCGGACGGCATTGTCCAGTACGAAGTGGTCCACAATCTGAACATCGGCCGCAGCGTGGACGAAACTCTGCGCGTGATACAGGGCTTGCAGACCGGCGGCCGCTGCTCGGCCAACTGGCGCCCCGGTCAGAATAATCTCTAAATTCTAAAGGTAAAATAAAAACCCCCTCCTGGTAACAGGCAGGGGTTTTTATTTTACCTTGCCGGTAACCGGGGTAAACAAAAACCGCCATATTAACCAACTGACGGTTTTTCACGGTATAAGCTCAATTTAAATCATCTCAAGTGGCCGACGCCTGGCAGGAGGTGGGAAAGCCCGGTCCAGGGCGGCCAGGTCTTCATCCGTCAGGTTCAGGTCCAGGGCGGCCCGGTTCTCCCGGACGTGTTCAACCGTCCCGGCCTTGGGGATAGCGATAATAGTATCCCGCCGGAGGGCCCAGGCCAGGGCCACCTGGACCGGGGTGGCGTTGTGCCGGGCGGCCACACTTTGCAGGGCAGAATGGCCCGCCAGGTCGCCCTGCTCAATCGGGGAATAGGCCATTATTGGAATTTTGCGCCGGTCGCACCAGGGCAGCAGGTCGAACTCAATGCCGCGCCGGGTCAGGTTGTAAAGCACCTGGTTGGTCGCGGCGGCCTTACCACCGGGCAAACTTTCAAGTTCCTCCATATCCGCCACATCGAAGTTGCTAACGCCCCAGGCCCGGATTTTCCCGGTTTTCACCAGTTCCTCGAAAGCCTCCAGCGTTTCGGATAGGGGCACCCGGCCGCGCCAGTGCAGCAGGTAGAGGTCCAGCCTATCGGTACCCAGGCGGCGCAGGCTGCGTTCGCAAGCGGCCACCGCCTGGCGGCGTCCGGCGTTATTTGGCAGCACCTTGCTCACCAGGAAAACCTCATCCCGGCGTCCTTTAATCGCCTCGCCAACCAGTTCTTCGGCCGCGCCGTTAGTATACATCTCGGCGGTATCCACCAGGGTCATACCCAGGTCAAGCCCCAGGCGCAACGCCGCGATTTCATGGGACCTCTTGCTCTGGTCTTCGGCCATATGCCAGGTGCCCTGCCCCAGGACTGGGACGGCCTGGCCGGAAGGAAGCCTGGTTGTCCGGATAGGAGAATTTGCCATGTTACCCTTTTCTTATTGCCATGCTTAACCAGTACAACAAGAACAATATACACCATCTGGTGAGGGGATTACATTATAAAGTAAACAGAAAATCGTTACTGGCTTTCTTTCCTTCTATACTGAATGGCTTCTGCGATGTGGCTGGCCTGGATATTCGGGGCTCCGGCCAGGTCGGAGATGGTACGGGAGAGCTTCAGGATGCGGTGGTAGGCCCGGGCTGATAGCTGCAACTGGCGGGTGGCCGCTTTGAGCAGGGCCTGTCCGGCGGTGTCCACCTGGCAAAAGTCCCTTATTTCGGCGGGTCCCATTTCGGAATTGGTCAGGATTTTGCGGACGGGCGGTTTGGTGAAGGCGCTGGCGTTAGGGCGCGGCGCTTTTATAGGCAGGGCCGGGCTGCCGTTACCACCTTCGGTTTCGGCCATTTCGTCCTGGTAGACCGGGGTGGCCGGTTCGGCGGTGACGTGGCGGTCCTTAAAACGTTGCCTTTGCAGCTCACGGCTGCGCTCGACCCGTTCCCGGATGCGGGCCGAAGCTTCGCCCAGGCGGTTGTCGGCAAGTTTTTCGTACTCCACGCGCGGCACTTCCACGTGAATATCAATGCGGTCGAGCAAGGGGCCGGAAAGGCGTTTCTGGTAGCGGGTGACCATTGAAGGGGAACAGGAGCAGGCCCGGCTGGGGTCGCCGTAGAAGCCGCAAGGGCAGGGGTTCATAGCGCCTACCAGGATAAAGTTGGCCGGGAAGGCCAGCGTACCACTGGCCCGGCTGATTACCAGGGTCCGGTCCTCCAGGGGCTGGCGCAGGTTGTCGAGCAGGGTCTGACCGAATTCGGGTAGTTCGTCTAAAAAGAGAATGCCCCGGTGGGCCATCGAGATTTCGCCGGGTCGGGGCTGGCGGCCGCCACCAACCAGGCCCGCGTTGGAAATGGTGTGGTGGGGTGAGCGGAAAGGCCGTGCCCTCATCAGGGGCATTCCGGCCGGTAAGAGGCCGCTCACGCTGTATATCTTGGTCACTTCCAGGGCTTCGTCAATACTCATTCGGGGTAAAATGCTGACCATCGTCCGGGCTAAAAGGGTCTTGCCGGAGCCTGGAGGCCCGGAGAAAAACACATTATGCCCACCGGCCGCAGCGACTTCCAGGGCGCGTTTGGCGTGTTCCTGGCCTTTTATGACCGCGAAGTCGTAGGTGCTGTCCGGGCCGTCCTGGTCAGGGCCCAGCGAATCCGGGTCGAAGTAGTGGCGGGGAATGGTTTGCTGGCCGGTCAGGTGGCGCACCAGGGCCGCGAGCGACTCGACCGGGTAAACTTCCAGGTCTTCCAGGAGGGCCGCTTCCGAAGCATCGCTGGCCGGGACAAAGACCCGCTTGATGCCCTCGCGCCGGCCGACCGAAACCATTGCCAGGATACCGTCGGTGTGGCGGACGGTGCCGTCCAGCGAAAGTTCGCCCAGGAATAGGGTCCGGTCCACGTTAGCGGTAAGCTGTTCGCTGGCAAGCAAGATGCCTACCGCAATCGGCAGGTCGTAGGCCGGGCCTTCCTTGCGCAGGTCACCGGGAGCCAGGTTTACAGTTATTTTTTTGTTGGGAAAGACCGCCCCACTGTTGCGAATAGCCGACCGGACCCGTTCTTTGGCCTCCTGCACAGCGGCATCGGGCAACCCGACCAGCAGGAATTGGGGCAGCCCGGCATTGCTGATATCCACCTCGACTTCGACCAGCGAGCCTTCCAAACCCACAACGGCGCAACCTAACACTTTTGCCAGCATTAACCACCGGGCTTTCTATTTATTTGACTTTCAGGATAGTAAAAATCCGAAGAATACTTGAAGCGTACTTTGATGCTAACATACAAATATTAACTTGTAAAGATTATTTTATTGAAAAGTAAATGATAAGATTAATAAAAAGTTTCGGGCCGTTTGCCACTTTACAGACCGGGACAAACGTTCTAAAATAAATCCATTATTTTTAAAAGCAGCAATTATTACCGGACTATCACCAGGAGAAGACATAATGGAAGAATCTCAGGCAAAGGCAGTTACTCATACCACAGAAAAAAAGGACGGGTGCTCGGTTGATTGGAGCTGGCTGCAGGGCCGGACCATCGCGGCGGCTACTAACGACCTTAAATCGCTCACTATCCAATTTGAAGGCGGGCAGACCTTCAAAATCCAGGCCCTGACTTACAAGGGCGAGGCATTTCTTTCGTTCATGCCCTACCAGGACCCGGATAAAATAAAATGAAAGAAGCGGAAACTGGCGGGACTTCCCCGGCCCAGCGCTACAGCCAATCTATTCGCGATATGCTGCCTGACGACCGGCCCCGCGAAAAGCTGGTTAAATTTGGGCCGGGCGCGTTAACGGACTCGGAGCTACTGGCGATTTTGCTGCGAGTAGGTGTGGCCGGGGAGAGTGTCGTGAGTCTTTCGCAGCGTCTTTTAAAGGAACACGGTGGCCTGACCGGGTTGAGCCGGGTGCCGCTGGCCGAACTGTGCGAGTTGCGGGGGATGGGTGAGGCTAAAGCGGCCCAGCTAAAGGCCGCCCTGGAAATGGGACGCCGCCTGCTGCTGGCGGAACCTGACCAGCGCCTGCAAGTACGCTCTCCCGGCGACCTGGCTAATCCTTTAATCCTGGAAATGGCGGGGTTAGAGCAGGAGCATCTAAAAGTTATAATGCTGGACAATAAAAACCGGGTCTTGCGGATGCACACGGTCTATGTCGGGACGATAAACAGCAGCCAGGTGCGAGTTGCCGAAATCTACCGGGAGCCTATCCGGCAGAACGCGGTCAGTATCATCGTGGCCCACAACCACCCTAGCGGTGACCCCACACCTAGCCGGGAAGATGAAGAAGTGACCGTGGAACTTATCGCGGCCGGAAAACTCCTGGGTATTGAATTGCTGGACCACCTGGTTATCGGGCACCAGCGGTTCGTTTCTTTGCGGGAACGGCGGCTGGCTTTTAAAGATTGAGGATTTACCGGGAATGCAGGAGATTTCAAAACAAACCGCCCGCCGCTTTGTTCTCGGACAGCAGGGAATCTGGCCCGGACGCCGCTGGCAGGGTCAGGCCGGGGTGGAAGAGGCAATCCGGACCATCCAGGCGGTCCAGATTGATACTATTAGCGTGGTGGCGCGAAACCACGACCTGACCTTGTGGAGCCGGGTGGCTGGCTACCGCCCGGAATGGCTGGAAACCCTGCTTTACCAGGAACGCCGCTTTTTTGAATACGGTGGGGTGCTGTTTATCTATCCCCTGGAAGAATGGCCCTACTGGCAGACTATTATGAGCCGGGACAGCCGCTGGCGCAGCCGGATTAAGACCGAGTTGCCGCATATTATAGAACTGGTCAAAACCAAAATTGCCCTGGACGGACCACTGGCTTCCCGCGACTTCAAGGACCGGGAGCGGGTGCCGGGCGGCTTTAACACGGTCAAGGATACCACCCATGCCCTCGATTATCTCTGGATTACCGGGGAATTGATGGTCCATTCCCGCCGGGGTTTCGACCGGGTGTACGAGCTGACCGAACGGCTGCAACCGGCCGCGCTCGACCAGGCAGGCCCGGTTTCGATGGAAGAGGCTGAGTATTTCTTCGCGGTAAAAGCCCTGCGCGACCTGGCGCTGGCTACCCCGGCTGCCCTGGCCCGGCGGGTCACCAATATGCTGCACCGGCGGGCATCTCCAACAGAGTGCGCGGCCTGGCTGGTCCGGATGCTCCAAGATGGACTTGTATGGCAAATCAAGATTGAAGGCTTAAAGGATAATTATTACTATCCGGCTGAAGCCGCTGGCTACCTGGCGCAACTGGAAAACGGCAAGATACCTGAAAGCTATCAAACGGTAGGGCCGGATACTCTGCATGAGGTCAATTTCCTGGCTCCCCTGGACAATGTAACCTGGGACCGCCTGCGCCTCAAAAGCCTTTTTGCCTACGATTATGTCTGGGAGGTCTACAAACCGCAGTCCATCCGCCGCTGGGGCTACTACACTTTGCCTGTATTGTACGGCGACCGCCTGGTGGCCCGGATTGACCCGAAACTGGACCGCCGCACCGGGAAGCTTACCATTCAAGGGTTTTGGCTGGACGATGAAACCCTGGCCGGAGATGATAAATTTGCCAGTGCCCTTGACTGCGGCTTGCGCAATTTTGCCCGCTTTCACCAGGCTACCGAATTGGATGCTTCAGTAGTCAGGGTGGTGAAGTAGGCAGAGTGGGGAAGTAGCCGGTAGTCAGAGGGTTATGTGAGAAGGAAGGTGTTGACAGGGCGGGTTGAGAAGATACAAGCGGGTATATATAGTGAGAAGAATTAGGTGAAAAGATAGGGTGAGTTGTAAGGTTGAGTACTGCGTAAGGAAAGTTTTGAAATACTTTTGATTTACTTGCCTGGTTAACCACCAGGCCAAGTCTTCCTGAGACAAAGAGAAGACACCCAGGTGGTATCCGCGGCCCTGTGGGCTACCATTAAGGTGGTAATTTGTCCGGATTTCACCCTGTCTTGAACCAAAATCGTTTTGGGTGGTATACACCAATGGCACCCATGGGGTACCCGGATTCCTCAACTACGCTTGGAATGCCAACCTCGAATATTGCCCTTCCTGTCAGCCTGGTAGAATGACAAAACCTGGTTAACAAAATATTGAGAACGAAGAGATTTAGTGAGAAAACTTCATATCATAGCCCTTAGGCATTTCGCGTCCTTCAATCTAGCAAAAACTTTTCCTTATAAGCCACTATAAAACTACATATCCCACTTACTACTCTCTTCTCCCATCCCCATCCCCAATGACAAGACAAAAAATAACACTAAATGATATAATTAGTGAAGGTATATTAATCAATTGTTTTGTCAAATTCTTCTGGCCGGGAAAAAACCTGTTTTAAGTTACGCGGAAGGAATTTGCGGAGTAAGTTAACCCTAGAAATAATAATGAATATTTTAGCTATTGAAACCAGTTGTGATGAAACCAGCGCTGCGATTGTCCAGGATGGACGGCAGGTCTTGGCCAGTGTTATTGCCTCACAAATAGAAATACATCAAAAATACGGCGGCGTGGTCCCGGAAGTCGCCAGCCGCCAGCATATTCTTTATATTGCTCCGGTCCTGCAGGAAACCATCGACCAGGCCGGACTTAGCTGGGATAATATTGACGCGGTGGCGGTTACCAACGGGCCTGGACTGGCCGGTGCTTTACTGGTAGGTGTGAATGCCGGTAAAGCGATTGCTTTTGCCCGGCAGAAACCCCTGGTCGGCATCAACCACCTTGAATCGCATATTTACGCTAACTGGCTGATTCCGCCATTGCTGGACGATGCTTCTGCGAAATCGCTTGAAGCGCCCCAGTTCCCTTTAATCGCCCTGATTGTTTCCGGCGGGCATACTGAGATTGTCCTCATGCGCGGCCATGGCGATTACCAGTTGCTCGGCAAAACCCAGGATGATGCCGCCGGAGAAGCTTATGACAAAGTAGCTCGCGTGATGGGCCTGGGTTACCCGGGC
Source organism: Chloroflexota bacterium (assembly GCA_028287745.1). Lineage (GTDB taxonomy): Bacteria > Chloroflexota > Chloroflexia > Chloroheliales > Chloroheliaceae > 54-19. The sequence goes on along the minus strand of JAQBPB010000094.1, from coordinate 5,846 downwards.
GGCCCCTTACTTGAAAAAGCAGCCGTCGGTGGCGACCCTAACCGCTTCCCGTTTGCCCGTTCCTGGCTGAAAGGCACCTATGACTTTAGCTTTAGCGGCCTTAAGACAGCCGTATTACGTAAAGCGGCCGAATACCAGGCCCCACCACCGAAACCGGCCCCTTTTTCCGGAAATACCCCGGCCCCGGTCCGGCCGAACTGGGTCCAGCAAGTCCCGGCCGGTATGGGCCAGCGCGAACTGCCGGTAGCCGATATTGCCGCTTCCTTCCAGCAAGCGGTGGTTGAGGTGCTGGCGACCAAGACGGTCCGTGCCGCCGAGGAATTCGAGGCCAAACAGATAATTATCGCCGGTGGCGTGGCCGCGAACAAAGCACTCCGGGCTGCCATTAGCGAACGCGCCAGGCCGCTCGACCTTACTGTTACTTTTCCTTCGCCCATATTCTGCACTGACAATGCCGCTATGGTTGGGGCGGCTGCCTTCTTTAAATTGCAAGCAGACCCCAATCGAATGGTGGATTGGAGTCTTGATATAAGACCTAATTGGGAGTTGGTACATTAAATATGGCACTTGCAAAAGGTAAACGACATAAAGCCAAGAATAAAAAGGAAAGTGACATCCTGGTACCCAGGCCGCCAAAGCGGGTTAAATCGGATGCGAATTACCGCTATTTCAATAAAGAAATAAACTGGCTTGAGTTTGATTCACGCGTTTTGGAAGAATCCGAGAATCCGTCTAACCTTTTGCTGGAGCGCGTCAAGTTCCTGGCGATCTTTAACTCCAACCTGGACGAGTTCTTTATGATCCGGGTGTCCGGCTTGCTGGAACAGGTCGACTCCGGACTCATAGAACCCAGTGAAGACGGGTTAACGCCGCTAGAACAACTGGCGGTAATCCGGACGCGGGTGCTACAACTTATCAAGCAGTCCACCCGCCTGTTTAAAAACGAGCTGCTACCGGCCTTAGATAATGCCGGGATTCATCTTTGTAATTATGAGGATTTGAACGATACCCAGAAGCAAAAGCTCCGGCATTATTTCGAGCAAGAAGTTTACCCGGTCCTGACACCGCTGGCGTTTGATCCAGGCCATCCCTTCCCGCATATTTCGAACCTTAGTCTGAACCTGGCCGTGGTTATTCGCGGATCGGAAGGCGAACACTTTGCCAGGGTCAAGATACCGGGCATTTTGCCGCGCCTGGTCCCGGTAGACTGGTCGCATGAATCATCATCCAGTGACGATGGGGTTCCGGCCACCCGGCAGAAAGGGTTTATCTGGCTGGAACAACTGGTCGCAGCCAACCTGGAAATGCTCTTTCCGGGGGTAAAGGTCTTAAAGACATATCCCTTTCGGGTCATCCGGGATGCCGACCTTGAAATAAGAGAGGATGAAGCGGGCGATCTCTTACAGGCTATCCAGGCCGGCCTGAGCCGCCAGCGGTTCGGCTCGGTTGTTTTCCTGTCAGTCGAAAAGAGCATGCCCGAAAATATCCGGGCGCTTTTGATGGCGAACCTGGAAATCGACCAGGAAGACATCTACCCGGTGGAGGGCCCAATGGGGTTGTCCGACCTGATGCAGCTTTATGACCTGGATTTGCCTCGCCTGAAAGACCCGCCTTTCCGGCCTCGTTTGTTGACTATGCTGCAAAGCCCTAACAATATCTTCCGGGTCCTGAAGACCCAGGATATTTTGTTGCACCAGCCTTTTGACTCTTTTGGCCCGGTAGTGGATTTCATCCAGCAAGCTTCGACCGACCCGGAAGTGCTGGCAATCAAGCAGACCATTTACCGGGTGGGCAGCAATTCGCCTATCGTTGAAGCGCTGGCCCGGGCGGCTACCAACGGCAAACAGGTTTCCGTACTGGTAGAACTTAAAGCCCGGTTCGATGAAGAGAACAACATTGAATGGGCCAGGGCCCTTGAAAGAGCGGGCGCTCACGTGGTTTATGGCAAAATCGAACTGAAGACCCACTGCAAAGTCGCCCTGGTGGTCCGCAAAGAGCCTGACGGTATCCGGCGGTACGTCCACCTGGGGACCGGAAACTATAACGTCAAAACCGCCCAGCTCTATACCGACCTGGGCCTCCTGACCAGTAAGCCGGAATTTGGGGCGGATGCAACGACCCTCTTTAATACTTTGACCGGGTATTCTTTGCAAGCATCCTACAGTAAATTGCTGGTGTCGCCTGGTGGTATTCGCCAGGCCCTGATGGAAAAGATTACGCGCGAAACCTTCCTTGCTAAAGAAGGCCGTGATGGCCGCCTGATTTTCAAAATGAACGCCCTGGTGGACTTTGATTGCATTGACGCGCTATACCGGGCTTCCCAGGCCGGGGTGAAAATAGATTTGCTGGTGCGCGGCATGTGCAGCCTGGTGCCGGGTGTGCCGGGGCTTAGCGAAAATATCAGGGTTACCAGCATTGTCGGTCGGTTCCTGGAACACAGCCGGATTTACTATTTCCGCAACGGTGGCGGTGACAATGAAGAGGTATACCTGGGCAGCGCCGATATAATGCAGCGCAACCTCGACCGGCGGGTAGAAACCCTCTTCCCGCTGGAAGACCCTTATATCAAGCGCTATGTAATCCATACAATCCTGCCAACCTATTTGAAGGATACCGTTAAGGCTCGCATCCTACTGCCGGATGGGTCTTACCGGCCAATTAACCCGGCTCCTGGCACACCTCCTTTTAATTCTCAGGAATTCCTTATGGAACATACCACTGAAAACGAGCTGCACATTATGCCTTCGCTTACTATTAAAACCCCGGCAAATTAACAGGCCGGAAAATAGTCCAAACTACAGGGTTGCCACCGGCAACCCTGTTTGTTTTCTTAGCATTTGGATTAGTTGCTCTGCGGCAGGTGGGATTTTTACCGGTACGCAGTATTTATGGCAGGACAGTCAAATAGTAAGGGGGTTATAAAAGCCGGGGTTGTTGAAAGGTTCAGGCTCGTTTGGGTACCGGGTTGGCTTTAGGTCTGGGTGTTTTCTTGTAGCGGTAGCCGGACAGGGCGCGTTCCAGCAGCCTGAAAAGCTGGTCGGCCAGGACCGCTATGGCGATTACACAGATAATTCCGGCAGCAATCCGGCGCGGGGCGTTAGTTGGTTTAATCATTTCACCCAGGCCACCGGCGCCTACAAAGGCACCCACCGTTGCAATACTGATAATTGAAAGGGTAGCAATCCGCATCCCGGCGACCGCAATCGGGATAGCCAGGGGTAATTCAACCCGCCAGAAGGTTTGCCACTTGCTCATGCCCATGCCGCGGGCCGCTTCCAGGATGGCGGGGTCTATTCCTTTAAAGCCCAGCGCGATATTGCGGACCAACTGGGTCTGGGCGTAGATAATCAGCACGATGACCGTCGTGGTAAAACCCAGGCCGTAAAAGGGCACCAGGAAGGCCAGGAAGGCCAGGCTTGGAATTGTATAAAGTATGCCCAGGATTCCCAACACCGGGGTCGAAATCCAGCCCACCCGGCTTACCAGGATTCCCAGGGGTACGGCAATTAGCAGGGCAACACCCAGCGAAAACCCGGTTAAGCGCAGGTGTTCGAAGAAGGAGGGTGCTACCCTATCCCAGCGTTCAAAGATATACTGAAAGCCGGATTGGATGTATTCAAAGAAATTCTGGTTTAATTGGGATTGGGCAATTTGTCCTGTTAGATTCATAGCAACCGCTTTAATTTTCTGTCGATGTAGCACTAACCGCTTTTTTGCCGGTAGGTTGGGTCTGACTGCGCACCAGGTCCATGGTCAGGCGGCCGACTGGCTTGCCGTCTTCGTCAGTTACCACCAGGGTTTCTTCCCGGCTGCTCAATAGCAGGCCCAGGGCTTCCCGTAAATCGGTATTTTTTGAAACTTGTTTGAATGTCGAGGTAGTTTCAGGGCCGGGCGGTAACATAATCGCTTCGGCAGTCTGTAGGCTTAAACGCCGCAAGACATCGTTTGCTCCGGTCAGGCGCGCCACAAATTCGTTGGAAGGGTTAGTGAGAATATTTAAGGGGGTGTCATACTGGATAAGTTTGCCCTCTTGCATGATTACAATTTCGTCGGCCAGCTTGATCGCTTCTTCCACATCGTGGGTGACGAATAAAATAGTTTTGCGGACTGTTCCCTGAATCCGGAGTAGTTCGTCCTGGAGCCGGGTCCGGGTAATGTTATCAATCGCGGCGAAAGGTTCGTCCATTAGCATAATAGTGGGGTCAGCCGCCAGGGCCCGGGCCAACCCGACCCGTTGCTGCTGCCCACCGCTCAGTTGGCCGGGATAGCGGCTGCGGTACTCGGCCGGTGGTAACCCGACCAGTTCCAGCAATTCATCTACCCGGGCCTCTATCCGATTTTTATCCCAGCCCAGCATTTTGGGTACAACGCCTACATTTTTATTGATCCGCATATGCGGGAAAAGACCGACTTGCTGTATGACATAGCCGATCTTCCGGCGCAGTTCGGTAACTTTTAACCGGTTGATTTCGGTGCCGCCAACTCTAATTTGACCGCCGGTCGGTTCGTAGAGGCGGTTAACCATCTTCATCAGGGTGGTTTTACCGCAGCCGCTTGGCCCTAGCAGGACAACCAGGTGTCCTTCCTGGACATCCAGGCTGACCGCATCTACCGCCGGTCGTACTGCCCCTGGGAAAAATTTACTTACCCGGTCAAACTCGATAATACCGCTCAAAAGCCTTTACCCCAGCTTTCTTAGAATTTACGGGAGTGCCCGCTTTAACCAGGCACTCCCGTTTTACTGGCCCAGAACTACTTGATTAGACCTTCCGCTTTCAGGAAAGCTTTGGCAACGTCTGTTACTTCCTGCTTTTCCGGTCCGTCAACCTTCCAGTTGAGGGCCGAGATTTTGGCAGTAGTAATCTTGGCCGATACCGAGTTCAAAACCTCTTTGACCTGGGGATTAGCGCTCAGGACAGCCGGACGGGCGACCGGGGCGAACTGGTAAGGCGGGAAGTTTTGTTTGTCGTCTTCCAATAAAACCAGGTTGTATCCGGCGATTTCACCGTCAGTGCTAAAAGCGACAACTGCGTCAGCCTTGTCGGTGGTCAACGCCTGGTAGCGCAGGCCGATTTCGTAGCTTTTTGTTTCCTTGAACTTGAAGCCGCCGTAGGTTTTCTGCAAGCTGCCCAGCCCGTCGGTGTCGCTGCGAGGCCCGATAAAGTCCGGGATGGCCGCAAAACGCAACTGGTCGGCAACCTTGGAAAGGTCGCTCAAAGTTTTCAGGTTGTACTTGTCGGCAACCGCTTTGGTAACGGCGATAGCGTTGGTGTTGTTCATCGGGGCCGGTTCCAGCACGGTCAGGCCCAAGGCGGTGTAACCGGCCGCTACGGTATCGTAAACCGCTTTGGCATCGTTTGTGGTTTTGGTCTTTTTCAAGACGTTTAACAAAGCCGTCCCGGTGTATTCAGGATACACGTCAATGTCGCCTTTGAGGATGGCTGCCTGGGCAATATCAACCGTACCGAGGTCAAACTTGCGTTCGACTTTGATACCGGCATTTTCCAGGGCCTGGGCGTACATTTCCGAAGTCAACTTGGATTCGGTGAAGTTCTTGGAACCAACTACGACTTTACCGGCAGGCGCGGAAGCACCGGCGGCACTCGTAGCAGCAGCAGCGGTTGTGGTAGCAGCCGTAGTGACAGTAGCACCGGCAGCAGCCGTAGTAGCAACAGCAGCCGTAGTGGCAGCAGCGGCAGTGGTGGCAGTGGTGGCAGCGGCGGCAGTGGTGGCAGCGGCGGCAGTGGTGGCAGCGGCAGCAGTCGTCGCGGCGGCGGTAGTAGCAGCCGGGGCGGCGGTGTTAGTATTGTCACCGCAGGCGGCTAACAAAAATGTCGTCATTAACA
>JAQBPB010000129.1 GCA_028287745.1 Chloroflexota bacterium | reverse complement strand
ATGTGGCGCCCGTACCCGGCGGGGAGCGCTACAGGGCCGAAATTATTGATACCTGGGAAATGACCGCTACCCCGCTGGACGACATTATCGAACGGGGCACGGTAATCCGGCTGCCCACCAAACCCTTCCAGGCCCTGGTTTTACGGCGGGCCGAGTAAAGTAAGTTTTAATTCCCGGCTGCCGGGAAGCAGCCTCTATTTTTAGAGAAGTTTGTATTTATAACCTTAAACACACGAAGGTGACACAGCGGTAAAGTGTCACCCATAAATAGTGAGATATTCAGGAGTATGAATAATGACCAGTATAAGCAACGCCGAAGTTGAACAATGGGGCATATTCGAATTAGCATTAGAAGGAAGTTCGGAAGGTAACCCCTTTCTGGACAACCAGCTTACCGCCCGGTTCAGCCAGAAGCACCGCTCTATCGAAGTAGACGGTTTCTATGATGGCGATGGGATTTACCGGGTACGGTTTATGCCAGATAGCACCGGTACCTGGCACTACACTACCGCCAGCAACCTGGAAAGCCTTAACGGCAAAGAGGGCAGTTTTGAAAGCACCCGGCCTTCCGCCGATAATCACGGGCCGGTCCAGGTAGCCAATACCTATCACTTCGCTTACGCCGACGGCAAACCCTACAAGCAAATCGGCACGACCTGTTACGTCTGGACCCACCAGGGGGACGCCCTGGAGGAACAAACCCTCGAAACTCTGAGAAACGCGCCCTTCAACAAAATGCGGATGTGCGTCTTTCCGAAACACTACAGCTTTAATGAAAACGAGCCGGAATACTATCCGTACCCGCTGCTTTCGAAGGGTTCGAGCAAATGGGGCGGCAGCTGGGAAGGTGAGAAGAAAGGCTGGTCGTTCGACTACAGCCGCTTTGAACCGGCCTTCTTCCAGCACTTCGAGCAAAGAGTGGCCGACCTGCAAAAGCTGGGCATCGAGGCCGACCTTATCCTGCTGCACCCTTACGACCGCTGGGGTTTCGCCTTCATGTCGGCCGAAGATGACGACCGCTACCTGCGCTATATCGTGGCCCGTTTAGCGGCCTACCGCAACGTCTGGTGGTCAATGGCTAACGAATATGACCTGATGCCCCAGAAGTCCATTGCCGACTGGGACCGCATGTTTAAAGTGGTCCAGGAGAGCGACCCTTACCAGCATTTGCGCTCGATTCACAACTGCCGGGGCTTTTACGACCACTCCAAACCCTGGGTGACTCACCAGAGTATCCAGCATTCCAGCCTGGACCAGGTGCGCCGCTGGCGGGAAGAATACAAGAAGCCGGTCGTGGTGGATGAATGCTGCTACGAAGGCAACATTCCGCAGTTCTGGGGCAATATTACCGGGCCTGAAATGGTCCACCGCTTCTGGGAAGGTACCACCTTTGGCGGCTATGTCGGCCACGGCGACACCTTCAAAGACCCCAACGACATTTTATGGTGGGCCAAAGGCGGTACTTTGCGCGGCGAGAGCGCGCCCCGGCTGGCCTTCCTGGGCAAGATTCTAGAAGAAGGCCCGGCGGAGGGACTGGACCCGCAGGACGGCCTTATTCGCAGCAAGCCGCCTTTTGTCGGGAAAGCTCACGAATATTATTTGAGCTATTTTGGCCGGAACCGGCCCGCCTGGCTGAATTTGAACCTTCCCGAAGGCGAAAAGTACCAGGGTGAAGTCGTGGACACCTGGGAGATGACGGTAACTCCCCTGGCGGAACCGGTGGTTGGCGGCCAGGACATCGAACTGCCCGGCAAACCTTACCAGGCCCTGATTTTACGGCGGATAAACTAGTTTCAACTTTTGAAGTTGATCTGAAATACCCCGGCGTATTTTCCAGCCTGTTGACAATATCGTTAAGGCGGGTTACATTAAGCCGGGGTGGAATATTTATCAAATTAAGAATATATATTCAGGAGTTATGAAATGGCAAATTATGAATTTGGCGCAGGCATCTGGATGTTCCAGCAGTTTGTTGACCGCTATGCCAGCGATGCCTACGGTCCGCCGGTCAGCACCCTGGAAGCAATCGAGAAGGCCGCGCAGGTAGGCTATATCAAATGTCTCGATATTAATTACCCGTTTGCCGGTGAAGGCGTAACGGTCGAAAAGGTCCGGGAGACCTTGCAAAAGACCGGTATCCGGGCCCAGGCGATAACTCCCCACATCTACATGCGCGAGTACCAGAAGGGCAGTTTCACCAACCCTGACGCGGCTGTCCGGCGCCGGGCGATTGACCTGGGCAAAAAAGCAATTGAAGTAGCCCACGAACTGGATGCAAAATACGTCAAGTTCTGGCCCGGCCAGGACGGTTATGACTACCCCTTCCAGGCCGACTACATGCAGCTGTGGGATTACTCGGTCGCGGGCATCCGGGAAGTAGCCCAGAGCGACCCGTCCATGCAGTTTGCCATTGAGTACAAAGAAAAAGAACCCCGCAACCACATGTTCTTCAGTTCGGCGGCACGGACGCTCCTGGCGATTGAAGATATGGGCGTGGACAATGTCGGAATTGTCCTCGATACCGGACATTCAGCCTTTGCCAAAGAAACCCCGGCCGAAGTGGTCCAATTGCTGGCCCGGCGCGGTAAATTGGTCAGTGTGGAAGTCAATGACAACTGGCGTGAGTGGGATGACGATATGACCGTTGGCGCGGTCCACATTACCGAGAGCCTGGAATTTGTCCACGCGCTGCGAAAGATTAACTGGCAGGGCCCCATTTTGCTGGACCAGTTCCCCTTCCGGGAAGACCCGGTTAAGGCCGCCCGGCTCAGTATTGAGACCATCCAGGCGCTGGACGGACTGCTGGACCGGATTGACTTATCAGCCTTAACGGCCGCGCAGGATAAGCAGGACGCCCTGGAAGCGCAGCGCCTTGTGCTGGAGACCTTGCTGGGTGTAAAACTGTTAAGGAAGTAAAGTACATGAAAATAGATAGTAACAGGCAAGAAAAAATAGCGGCACTGTCCAGGCTGGCGACAAAGGTCCGCCGCCGGGACATGCAGATGATTTACAAAGCCAAACTCGGCCACATCGGCGGTGATTTCTCGGCGACGGATATCCTGGTAACGCTGTATTCCGAAGTGCTTAAAATTGACCCTAAAGCGCCTAACGCGCCCGACCGGGACCGCTTTATCCTGAGCAAGGGCCACTGCGCCGGGGCGCTCTACACCACCCTGGCCTTTGCCGGGTTCTTTCCCGAAGCGGAACTGGATACTTTTGTCGAGCCGCTCTCTAACCTGAACGGCCACCCCAACCGCAACAAAGTGGCCGGGGTCGAGACCAATACCGGCCCGCTGGGTCACGGTCTGCCCGTGGCGGTCGGGACTTCGATTGCAGCCAACCTGACCGGGTTGGGCTACCGGGTCTTTGTTATAACCGGGGACGGCGAGTTGCAAGAAGGCAGTAACTGGGAAGCGGCCATGGCGGCGGCCCATTTCAAGCTTGACAACCTGACCGTGATTGTCGACCGCAACCGCCTGCAACAGGGTGACGGCACCGAGCAGACCAACCAGCTCGACCCGCTGGACGATAAATGGCGGGCTTTCGGCTGGTCGGTCCGGGAAGTGGACGGCCACGACTATAATAACCTGCTGGATACCTTCGCCCAGGTGCCGTTCGAGCCGGGCAAGCCTAGCTGTATTATTGCCAATACCCACAAGGGACAGGGCGTGTCGTTTATGAAAGACAACGTGGCCTGGCATCACAAAGTCCCCAACGATGCCGAATACGCCGCCGCTCTTAAAGAACTGGATGCGCTGGATGGGGTTGCCGCCCCGAAACCGGCCAATGAAGAAGTAGAAGTAAAGGTTGGCGTATGACACAACTCTATGATTGCCGGGACGCCTTTAATGAAAAGTTGCTGGAACTGGCCGCCAAAGATAGCCGGATTGTCACGGTGGTCAACGACTCGGTCGGTTCGAGCAAGTTGAACCAGTTCCGCAAGGAATTTTCCACCCGCCTGATAAATGTCGGTATCGCCGAACAGAACATGGTCGGGGTAGGGGCCGGTCTGGCGAACGGCGGCCTGATTCCGTTCGTGTGCGGGGCATCGCCCTTTCTGACGGGCCGGGCCCTTGAACAAATCAAGGCCGATGTGGCCTATTCGAACACCAACGTCAAGCTGTGTGGTATGAGCAGCGGCATGGCCTACGGCGAACTGGGGCCGACCCATCATTCGATTGAAGATATGGCCTGGCTGCGAGCGATTGCCAACCTGACCATTATCGTCCCGGCTGACCCCAACGAAACGGCCCAGGCAGTCAGTGCCGCCGCTTCTATTAACGGCCCGATGTTCTTGCGGATTAGCCGCCTGGGAGTGCCGCAGGTCCACCCGGCCGACTATAAGTTTGAGATTGGCAAAGCGGCCCTGCTGCGGGAAGGCCGGGATGTGACCCTGATTGCCAACGGCGTGCTGGTGTCAAAAGCCCTGGAAGCAGCCGAACTGCTGGCGGCCCGGGGTATCCAGGCCCGCGTCCTGAATATGGCGACGGTTAAACCGCTGGACAAAGAAGCTATTCTGAAAGCGGCCGCCGAAACCGGGGGCATCGTTACCGTGGAAGAACATACGATATTCGGCGGGTTGGGCAGCGCCGTGGCGGAAGTAGTCGTGACCAACCAGCCGGTACCCATGCGTATCCTGGGCGTGCCGGGAGTCTTTGCGCCTACCGGCTCGGCCGAATGGCTGTTGGAATACTTCGGCCTGACCGCCCAGGGTATTTTTGACGCGGCCCTTGAACTGACCGGGGCAAGGGTTTAGCCAATGGAACCTGAATCAGCTATGGCAGCCAGCGGCGGTAATGGCCGGGAAAAAGGTAATATCCTGGCGATAGACCAGGGCACCACCAACACTAAAGTGCTGCTGGTTGGCCCGGACGGGCAAATTATCGCCCGGGCCTCGCGGCCGCTGTCGCAGACTTACCCGCAACCGGCCTGGGTCGAACAGGATGCTGCGGCTATCTGGCAGAGCGTCCGCGAAGCCATTGACGAGTGCCTCGGCGGGGTGGACGACCCCCGGCTGGCGGCGATTGCCATCACCAACCAGCGCGAGTCAGTGGTCGCCTGGGACCGGCAGACCGGACAACCGGCCGGGCCGGTTATTGGCTGGCAGTGCCGCCGGTCGGCCGACTTCTGCGCCGGGCTACGAGAACGCGGGATGAGCCAGTTCCTGGCCGAACGGACCGGCCTGGCGATAGACCCGCTCTTTTCCGCCAGCAAAATGAACTGGCTGCTCAATAACATAGCGGACGGCTCCAGGCGGGCCGCCCAGGGCGAAATATGCCTGGGCACCATGGATAGCTGGGTACTCTGGAACCTGACCGGCGGGAAGGTCCACGCCTGCGACCTGACCAATGCTTCGCGGACCCAGTTGCTCGACATTCACCGGCTTGACTGGGGTGACGAACTGCTGGCGTTGTTTGAAGTGCCGCGCGCGGCATTGCCGGAAATAAAGCCTTCGCGGGCCGAGTTCGGCAGCAGCGCCGCCCTGGGCCGCTTGCCCGCCGGGATACCTATCCTGTCCATGATCGGGGATTCGCACGCGGCCCTGTTCGGGCAGGCCGGGTTTCTACCAGGCACCGTCAAAGCAACTTACGGCACCGGTTCCTCGTTGATGACGCCTACGGCCCAGCCAATTTTATCCAAAAACGGCCTGTCTACAACTATCGCCTGGGCGCTGGATATGACTAACGTCACCTACGCCCTGGAAGGCAACATCAGCGTAACCGGCGCGGCGGTGCAGTGGTTGGGCGAATTTTTGGGCCTGAAAAACCCCGCCGAAGAAGTCGCCAGCCTGGCCGAACGCGTGCCGAGCAGCGAGGGGCTTTACCTGGTCCCGGCCTTTGTGGGCCTGGGCGCGCCCTACTGGAACGCCACGGCACGCGGCCTGGTCAGCGGGCTTACTCGCGGCTCGACTGCGGCGCACCTGGCGCGGGCCACTATCGAGGCGATTGCTTACCAGGTCCGGGATGTGTTTGACGTGATGCGGGCCGAGTCCGGGACCGACTTGAAGGTATTGATGGCCGATGGCGGCGCCAGCCGCAACGGGATGTTGATGCAGTTCCAGTCGGATATTATTGGCTGCCAGTTGCTGCAAAACGCCTCGGCGGAAGCTTCGCCCCTGGGAGCCTCTTACCTGGCCGGGCTGGCCGC
>JAQBPB010000083.1 GCA_028287745.1 Chloroflexota bacterium | reverse complement strand
GACCGCCGCCGCGACCGCAATTGCCAAAATGTTTCAATCGCTTAAACGCGATAAAGGTTACTTACACCACATATTGAACTCTAATAAGTACTCCTCGTGGCAAAAGTTTCAATCGCTTAAACGCGATAAAGGTTACTTACACCCCCGGCTGTTTTTAGGGTATTGGTAAGGCCGGGAAATATGTGTTTGCGAGAGGTACTTTATTAACTCTATTATATTCGAGCCAGATGTGCCGGTCAATCCTTTTTCGGCGGTAGTTTGAGGCTAAATAAGGGCGCGAGAGGCTACGCCTGGCGAGTCCACAGCCCGGCCTCTCGCTGGCTGGATTTAAATCTAGCTGAGGTGTGTCAGGCTGTATACGAATAGCGGCTTCTAAACTCATAAGGTTTTATTTCCGGAGCGGGCTGACCGAGTCGCGCTCTACCAGGGTCGTGCAGATTAAAGTCTGGGTTACCGGCAGGTGCGGGTATTTTACCCGTTCCAATAAACGCCTGACCGCCATCCGGCCGACTCCAACCGGGTTTGCCTTGACCGTAGTCAGGGCCGGGGTTATCAGGCGGGCGCTTTCTTCATCGTCAAAGCCGACTACCGAAATATCGGAAGGCACATGCAGTTTATGCGAGCGCAAGCCCTGGATGAAACCAATCGCTGTATCGTCGTTGGCGCAGAAATAGGCGGTGCAATCGAGATTTTGCTCGACCACCTGGTGGGCGGCTTTTATCCCGCCCTCAATGAGCAAATCGCCCTGGATGACATAATCGGGGTTGAACGGAATCCCGGCTTCTTCGAGCGCCCGGCGATAGCCCTCGAAACGGTCCATGATAGTGAAGTGCGGCAAGCCGTTGATAAAGCCGACCCGGCGGTGGCCTTTTTCTATAATGTAGCGGACAGCCCGGAAAGCGCTGTGAAAGTTTTCGTGCGAGACAATATCCAGGGCCATTTCCGGGAAATAGTGGTCCACCAGCACCGCCGGTAGATTAAGCTCAAGCAACCCTCTGACCAGTTCTTCGCTGATGAAATTGATTAGCAACAGGGCTTCCGCACCGGATTCCTGGAGCTTCTGGCGGCCCGTTTCCAGGGCGGCCGGGTCATCATTGATTATCCGGTAGATCAGGTGCAGGTTCTGCTGGCGGCATTCCGCTTCAACGCCGTGTAAGATTTTGGAGAAATAGGGGTTGTAAGTTTCATCCATCAGGGGTGAAATTACCGGGCGGCAGCAAAAAGCGACATGAGTAATTTCCGGGTTCTGGCCGGGTGCAACTTCCAGGGCCAGGTTATCGCCGGGAATTCTAGCAAAAGGATTAAAGTTAACCGGGGCCAGCCCGTAATTGGCCCGGCCTTTTTCGAGAGGGTAGCCCAGTTCGGTAGCGGCGTTCAGAACCCGCAACCGGAGGTCCGGCTGCACCTTTGGGTGATTATTCAAGACCCGGGAGGCGGTACCCAGCGATACCAGCGCCCGGTCGGCAACTTCTTTAAGTGTAACAATGCTACGTCGCCCATTACTTGCCATACTGATCTACCTGTTCCTTAAGCGTTGGCCCCACTTTTATGTTATGGACATTAGCCGGAAATTTTGCGATGAAATTTAACTGAAGAAGCGCCGACCAGTCTATTACCCGGCTTTTCAGGGCGCATTTTGCAAGGTTATTACATTGGAAGGACAAAACACTGCCTGTTTCCCGGTGAAATTTTGGCCTGGTTTTGGTATTTGGGATTGATTATAGGGTCCGGTGGACCTAATATAGCACCTAAATAATTTAGAGTCAATAAAATTTCAATGAAATCAGGAAAATTCGCTATTACGATGAAATTTAATTGAAAACAAGATGGGCACGCACCGCATCTGGTATATCCCCTGGTTATAGGGACAGGTTAGACCAGGAATAAGGAAATATACCGGGGTTAGGAGAGTGGTTTTTACAATTGTGACTGCAAATGGGGTTAAGATAATCAGGTAAGATCGTTGTGAGGCGGGAAAGCCGGGGTTCAAACTTTTTGTAATGGTTTGACCGGCGGTTTTGAGAATGATTATGCCGGACTCAGTGTCGGTTTACCCTGTAATATGATTATTAAATTTGTAACAAATGGTGAAATTTCATCTTTTCATCAGGGCATTGACATTTCATTGAAATTTTATTGACTCCGATAATTTTAGGTGCTATATTGGGTCCATCGGGAAGTTACACTTCCTGAACAACTCGACCATATTAAATTCACAGAAATAATTAAAGTTTCAACTACCCGTTTATAGTTTTGTACCGCTGCTTTGCTCTAATAAGCCCCGGTCTTCTTCCTTGCACCCTGCATTTAGCCTGGCTGCAAGGACCGGTTAGTTTACCCTGGTTTCCCTGCCGGGCGGTTCCTGGTTTTAATTTTTGTATGTTTAACAACCTGAAACGCAAATATCCAACATGGGTGTTGGATTTATAAAGGAGGATCAACGATGTCTAGAGGTACTAGATCCTTTACCGGGGCCAACGAAAAGGCCTTAACCGGGTTTAAGCATTATTACATCTGGCTGGTGCTTGTAGCAGGGGCCATGCTCTGTCAATTATTACTGGCCGCCTGTGGTGATAATACCGCTACCCCGGCCACGGCCACTACCGCCGCCGCTACCACTGCTGCCGCAGCTTCAGCCACTACCGCCGCCGCACCCGGCGCTGCAACCACCGCCCCGGCTGCCCCGGCCGCTAACCTTACCGGGACCGTCCGCATTCTTATTCACCAGAATAAGCCCCTGGTAGATTTTATGAACAAACAGAACGAAAAGTTCAAACAAAAATATCCGAACGTTACGGTTGACCTGTCGGTAGTTACCCCGGATGTCCTCGACCAGTCCATCCAGACCCGCCTGACCGCCGGTGACCTCGACCTGTTCGAGAATACCCAGGCCTTTACCAACGCTCCGCAAGAATTTATGAAGGGTGTTGACGACCCGACATGGGTCCAGTGGATTAAAGGCGGCCTGCTGGAAGACCTGACGAACCAGCCTTTCATCAAGAATTATGACTCCAACGCCCTCAAAGACGCCTCCAGCTACCAGGGCAAGATTTACGCGGTCAGCACCGGCCGCTATGCCTACAGCGGAGTATTTTACAACAAAGACATTTTCTCGCAGAATAACCTGAAGGTTCCGACAACCTATGCCGAATTCATCGCCCTGGCCGACGCCCTGAAAGCCAAAAATATCGCTCCGATGACAGCCGGTGGTAAAGACGGCTGGCCGGTCGGGGTTGTCGGTTTACCGGCGGGCCTGCTGCTTGGCTCTTATCCTGACCAGCAAGCCCTGGTTAAAAATATCTGGACCGGCCAGACCAAGTTCAACGATACCAGGTCCCAGACCTACTTCGACCGTGGCAAACAACTGCTCGGTTACTACGAGACCGGGGTTGCCAGTATTGACTACCAGACCGCTCCCGGCCGTTTCGCTTCCGGTAAAGCCGCGATGTACCCGGGTGGCACCTGGGATGCGCCGACTATCCTGACGGCTAACCCTAAAATGAACCTGGGCTACTTCCCGCTCCCGGCCAGCGATAACGCCGCCGATAACAAAATTATCTCCGGTAAGTATGATGTCCAGTGGTACGTCCCGGCGAAATCTCCCAATAAAGCCGCCGCCCTGGCCTGGCTGGAATTCTTCTCGCAGCAGGACAATTATGCCGATTACGTCAATACGGTCGGTATCCTGTCCAACCAGCCCAGCGTGAACCTGCAGGCCGATTACGCTAAAGAAATCACGCCTTATCTGCCGACTTTCAAGGTAGCCTTCAGTGAAATGATGCTCGCCCCCAAGAACGTAGGCAAGTATGCCGGGTTTGCCCTCAACAATTACACGCCTTTTGGTGACGTAAACGACTCCAAAGACCTGGCTGCCAAATCAGAGGCGGACTGGGAGAGCGCTCTGAAAAAGTAGGGCCGGTATCAAAAGCAATTGATTTCAAAGAGCAGCACTCACCTGGCGGTGAGTTTGCTGCTCTTGATTGCGTGATAACCCGGCATTTTGCTGAAAAATACCAGAGGTGATGTAGTGTATAACTATTATTTTGGAAGAGGCTGGAAAAGATACCTTCCTTACCTGGGAATGTTCCCGGCCCTGGCCCTGTATCTTATTTTTGGAGTGGGGCCGTCGTTCTTTACCGCCCTGTTTTCTTTCACCAATATCTCAGGCGTGCCTAACACCCCCTGGAACTGGGTCGGGTTCGATAACTATGCGTCCTTTTTCTCGCTGAGCGGGGCGGGCCGGGATAACCTGGGCGTCCTGACCCGCACTATTATTTTCTGTATAGCCGTAACCCTGATTCAGAACGGGGTGGCCCTGTTTATGGCGGTGCTGGTGAACTCGCGCCCCCTCGGTCACCTGTTCTTCCGGTCGCTTTTCTTTATGCCGACTATCCTGGGCGTGACCATTATCGGCCTGATCTGGAACCTGCTTTTCAATCCGCTGGAAGGCCCTATCCAGAAGTTGTGGAACGTGTTCGGCCAGAGTTCCGAGTTTCTCGGCTCGCCTTCGTCGGCCTTTCCGCTGGTAATCTTTGTCCAGATCTGGCAAAACATGGGCTTCTCGCTGGTCATCTTTCTGGCCGGACTGCAATCCATTTCCCGCGACTGGCTGGACGCGGCCCGGGTGGATGGGGCCAGCCCCTGGCAGACCTTCCGGCATGTCACCTTTCCGTTATTGTCTTCGAGCGTGACGACCAACGTGCTGCTGGCGATTATCGGTTCGCTGCAGACCTACCAGCTTATTTACGTCCTGACCGGCGGCCAATTTGAAACCTCCACCCTGGCCTTGCAAGTATTCAAGATCGGCTTCCAGGGCAGCATTTCCGGTGGGGGCCTGAGCCGGGTTTCACAGGTCCAGCAGGGTTACGCCGCTTCAATCGCGATGATTCAGTTCGCCTTTATCCTGGTTGTAGCGCTTGGTTCGCAGTGGTATTTGCGCCGAAGGGAGACCCAGATATGAGCAGCACGCCGGAAATTTACACCCAGGAAGAGCCGGTGGTTAAGAATTTAACCCGGCTGGAAAGCACCTTGAAGGCCGGACCAGGGGCCCGCCTGCGCAAGCGGTTTTCGCCGCTTAGACTTCTAACCTATGCCGTGATTGTGGTCTTTGCGGTGGTTTACCTTTTCCCGCTGCTGTACCTGTTAAACGTTTCGCTCAAGACCAATCTTGACTTTATCAATGACCCGACCAGCCTGACCAAAACTTTCCAGTTCAGCAATTTTGCGGACGCCTGGGTGAAAGGTAACTTTGCCACCTACTTTGTAAATACCATCCTGTACACGGGGGTTTCGACCCTGTTACAGGTTACCCTGGCCCTGCTGGTGGCCTACCCGATTGCGCGTGGCTACGTTAAGTGGGGCCGGTTTTTTGCAACCTTTTTCGTGATTTCGCTCTTCCTGCCCAACGGTCTGATTCCCCAGTTTCAATTGATGGTGGCCCTGAACCTGTACAACACTCAAATCGGTTATATCTTGCTGACTTCGGCGGTAGGGATTGGGCCTTTTCTGATTATCGGCTACCTGAAGTTGATTCCAAAAGAACTGGACGAAGCGGCAGCAATTGACGGCTGCGGCTATTTCCAATGTATTTTTAGCATCATCGCGCCGCTGGTCAAGCCGGTGCTTGTAACGGTTGCCATCCTGCACGCCATAGGGGTCTGGAACGATATTATCGGCCCAACCATTTACCTGACCAACAAAAACTATTATCCAATTGCCCTTGGTTTGCAGACCTTCAAGGGCCAGTTCAGTACAGATTGGACCTTACTGGCAGCCGGCACGATGATCGCGGCCTTGCCTTTGATTTTACTTTACGCTTTCTTTCAGCGCTATTTAATTGAAGGAGCGGTGGCCGGTGCAGTAAAATAAACCTGCTCGTCAGCGTTAAACCTAAAATATAGGAGTCTGGCCGCCGCCCAATGTAGGGGTTAGCGCACCCTGCCGGAAAACCGGTTAGGTGCGCCGGACTTTTACCGGTTGGGACTGTGCGGGGCGGCAAGGTGTATTGTCCCAGGACCTATAATGTCATACTACCGGGAATTTGTCCGGCAGCACGAGTAATTGAATTAGCCGGTTATATTAAACTTAAACAGGCGGGCTATTTAAATGGATTTAGATAAAGAAGTTACCGGGATTTCGGGTAATTATGATACCCGGTCCATCCGGCTGCGTTATCCGGAATTCAAGGGACAGGTGGCGGTGATAACGGGTTCCAGCCGGGGCATCGGGAAAGCTATCGCGCTGCGGCTGGCCCTGGAAGGCATGAAGATTGTCATTACCGGCCTGGATGAAGCGGAAGTCGCGGCCACTACCAGGGAATTTCGCGAGTTTGGGGCGGAAGTGCTGGCCGTACCGGGCGACCTGGGCCAGACTGAAATCGTAAACGACCTTTTCGAACAGACCCTGGCGGCTTTCGGTACGGTTGATTTACTGGTCAATAACGCCGCTAACATCAAACGGCTTCATTTCTTCGAGGTGGCTGAGAAAAATTTGGACCAGCAGTTAAGCAGCAATATCCGGGGGCCTTACATGTGTTCTTTCCGGGCCGCTGAGATAATGCGAGACCAGGCCAAAAGGGGAAATATTATAAACATTAGCTCGGTCGGCGGCTTGCGGGCGCATTGGTGGGGTTTGCCCTACGATATGACCAAAGGCGCCCTTGATGCGATGACACGCGCAATGGCCCTGGAATTAAGTGAATACGGCATCCGGGTGAACGCGATTGGACCCGGTGCTATCCGCAGCGGCCCGCAATTTGAGCCGGGCGCTAACCCGGAAATTGATAAACTGGTCCAACGCGTTCCAATGGCCCGGTTTGGCTCGCCGCTGGAAGTCGCTTCGACGGTGGCTTTTTTAGCCTCGGACGAGGCGGCTTATATCACGGGCCAGGTAATTTACGTGGATGGCGGCCTGATAGCCCAGCTAAACCCGCGCGGCCAGGATATTTAATTTGCCGGGTGGATTTCCTGGCCTGAAAAGTAAATCCTGGCGGGTTAACCGGACCGTAAAACTGCTTAAATACAATAAACCGGGGTAGCAGGTAGCAACCGGCCCGTTAAACCTTTAAAACCGGTCTATTACCATGTAAATCACGCGTAACCTGCTCTGCTTTCAACGTTCCATCCGCACAAATTTATAAGGAGCTATAGCCTTGAAAATTACTGAAGTCAAAGTGTTCTTGACCTGTCCTGGCCGTAACTTTCTGTTTGTAAAAATAATGACCGATGAGCCAGGCATTTATGGAGTAGGCGAAGGGACCCTTAACGGAAGCGAACCAATTGTAGCCCGGGCGATTGAGCACCTGGCTCCCCTGGTTATCGGGCGCGACCCGGCCGAAATCGAAGACATCTGGAATAGCCTTTACTACAGCGGGTACTGGCGCGGCGGTCCCATTTTCGCGGCGGCCCTGGCCGCGTTCGACTTTGCCCTGTGGGATATTAAAGGAAAAGTGGCCGGTCTGCCGGTCTACCAGCTTTTAGGCGGGCGGTCCCGGCAGGGCGCGTCGGTCTACGGCCACGCCTCCGGGGTGGACCCGTCGGGGGTTGAAGAGGCGGTGCGGGCTTTTATGGAGAAGGGTTACAAATTTATCCGCTGCCAGTTGCAAGGCGGTTATGGCGGCTACGGCGGCCAGGGTTTGATCAAGAACGAACCCTCGAATATCCCCGGCCACAAAGGGACCGATTACTTTAACTACGAACCCTACCTTTCCGCCACGCCCAAAATGTTTGAACACCTGCGGGTGGCCCTAGGTAACGATGTAAATCTCTTGCATGACGTCCACGAACAGTTGACCCCGAACGAAGCGGCCAACCTGGCCCGCAGCCTGGAGCCGTACCGCCTGTTCTTCCTGGAAGACCCGCTGCGGCCGGAGCAGACCAACTTCTTTCCGATGCTGCGCCAGGCTTCCACGACCCCGCTGGCAATCGGCGAGATTATCACTTCGCGCTGGGAGTGCCTGCCGCTTTTCCAGAACCACTGGATTGATTTCATCCGGACCGCCCCGATTCATGTTGGCGGCATTACTGAAATACGCCGGATTTGTATCCTGGCGGACGCTTATTTTGTGAGGACGGCTTTCCACGGAGCGCAGGACCTCGGTCCGGTCGGACAGGCGGCGGCGGTCCACGTGGATTTAACCATTCCAAACTTCGGTGTCCAGGAATGGGTTGACTTCCCGCCGCAGCTCTATGACGTAATTTCCGGGACCTGTTACGTTAAAAATGGGATGGCCTATCCCCAGGAAACGCCGGGCCTGGGCGTTGATATTAATGAAAAGGAAGCCGCCAGATATCCCTACCAGCAGGCTTATATGCCGACGCACCGCCGGTCCGACGGCACTATTCACCTTTATTAATATGTAGCAAGGCGCTAAGGTTGCCCTGGGCCAGGCAAAAAGGGTTTAATACAGGGGTGGTTTCTCTAAAGAGCACTACCACGGAAAATTAATTTAAAACTTTAAGACTGGCTAGAAAGGGGGACAACTTGGTTTCAAAATCTCCGGTAAGGGTGGCCCTGATTGGCGCATCCAACCGCTCAAAAAAGGTTTACGGGCCGCTGCTTAAGGGATTAATCCTGGCGGGAGAGGTCGAACTGGTAGCGGTCTGGTCAAGGAATGAAAGCTCGGCCCAGGAACTGGGCAAAATGCTGGCTACGCCCTGGTATACCGATATGGCCCGGCTGGTCCAGGAAACAGCGCCGCAGGTCGGGATAGTTTCGGTAGCTTATGCCGCAAACGGTCAGGCCGGGTTGATGGCCCTGGAACACGGCTTGAATGTGGTGGTGGAAACGCCGATTGCTCACTCGCTCAAAGAGGCCGATGCCCTTATCAGGACGGCCCAGGAACGTAATCTAAAAATCGAGGTGGCCGAACAATTTCACCGCCGGCCGCTGGAGCAAATTAAGTTGCGGCTGTTAGAGTCGGGCCTGTTCGGTAAAGTCTACAGTTCCTTTAACGATTTTGCCGGTCACGGCTATCACGGCGTGAGCGTGATGCGCAGTTACCTGGGCTTTGATGCTGTCCCGGTAAAAGTCCAGGGCGCTGTCCGCGAATACGGCCTGGCCGCGCACTGGTCGCGCCTGGCAAACACTACCGGGCCGCGCACCGAAACCCAGGAACATGCCACGATTGAATTCGAGGATGGCCGGTTGGGTTTTTATCACTGGACCAATGTCGCCTACGACTCGGCCTTGCGCTGGTGGCGAAGCAGCCGGTTCCTGGCCGAAAAGGGCATGGGTATAACGGTCGGGGTGGGCCTGGAGGTCAAAGAAGAACTTGCCCTGCTGGACCCCAGCGGGGAAGCACCCCAGTTTATAACTCTGGAACGGCGCTGGGAACGCAACGACGGTGGCGCTTTGCAGTGCCTGGTGGCCTATACCGGCGACCCCCAGCAGCCCAGCGTGCGCTGGGATAACCCGTTTTTCGCGGCCCTTAAAAGTCATGGAATGCAGTGGAACGACGACGAAATTGGGATTGCCGGTTGTATTATGAGCCTGGTTACGGCGGTCAGGGACAATACCGAACCCAGTTATGGGGCGGCCCAGGGCCGGTTGGACCAGGAAATTGTCCTGGCAATGCGTGAATCATCGCGCCTGGGCGGGCACCCGGTCGTGCTTCCGCTGCCTGTTGAATAGGCAAAATACACCTGTTTGCAGTTTGAGCCTGGTAATTATCTTCCAGCCCTAAACACAACCCAGGTTTAATAAAAAGGGAAAGCTATGCCGGAAATTTTTGGGAAGTATTTCAGCCGGACCGAACTCCTGCGGCGGGTCGGCCGACTGGAACAGGTGGCCGGGGTGCGCCTGGCAACTCTGGGGGATGGGACGGAGCGCGGCGTGCGGGTGCTGGAATTCAGGACCGGCAGCGGCTTTGTCTTTGAAGTCCTGGTAGACCGGGCCTTTGACATCGGTCGGTGTTCCCAGTCCGGGCAAGCGCTGGACTGGCAATCGGGGACCGGTTTTGCCGGACCCTGGTACGGCGAGCCGGAAGACCTGGGCTTCTTGCGGACCTGGGGAGGCGGCTTGCTAACGACTGCCGGTTTAGACCATTCTTTTTTCCCGGCCCGCGACAAAGCCACTCAATACCACTACCCGCCCAAACCCACCGAGCAGTACGGTTTGCACGGCCGGGTTTCCAATCGCCCGGCCCGGTTGACCGGTTATGGGGAACGCTGGGAGGGTGGCGAATGTATTTTATGGGCGAATGGTGAGGTATTACAGGCTACGGCCCTGGGCGAACGATTGCTGCTCAAACGACATATTGAGGCCAGGGTCGGGCAGTCCTGTCTGAGTATTCATGATGAAGTGCATAACATCAGCTTTTCGCGCACTCCCCACATGCTGCTCTACCATATAAACTTTGGCTTCCCACTGGTAGACGATGACGCTGAAATACTGCTGCCCGCTCGTCCGGAAGAGGCTGCCGGTCTGGGTGGGTTGTTAAGAGTTGACCCGCCCACTGCTGCTCATGGCGGAATGGCTTTCGATTATGACCCGCTGTGCGAGGACAGCGGTATTGCCCCGGTTGGGATTATTAACCGCCGCCTCCAGCTTGGTGTTTACGAGCATTTCCGGCCCGAACAGCTTCCACACGGCTTGCTATGGCGGATGCTGGCCGAGGGGAACTATGTGGTCGCCCTGGAACCCAGCACTAACCGCAGCGCCGGGCGCATGGATGCCCGCGAGCGCGACGAGCTTATCGAACTTGAACCAGGCGAGGTACGTTCCTATGACCTGGAATTAGGAATCCTGCAGGGTTCCGAAGCCCTGGACCGGTTCGCGGAGCGTGTTAACCACCTGACCGGAATGGTCCGTTCTTGAGAGATTTTCAATAATATTTTGCAGTCCAAAGCAGGCGGTTAAACATCAGCCCTCTTTGGTTTGCCTTTATTTAGAAAGAATATAGCCGCCCGAAAGAGGTTGTAAGAATATACCAACCGGGGGTAGCGCAAAATCGGAAACTCACCACAATCCCCCGGCCAGTGTTAGCCCTTTAAAGGAGCCGTTAACGAAAAAGCGAAAGGGTTGACCCTGGCCCTTTTTCTGGTGCTGCTTAAGCCGGTCACGAATAATTCCGGCCAGGGTATGAAATCTTACTGAGGATATCATCAACTGGTTGCTACCGTCTTTACTGGCCACTGGCCACTGACCACACCCCATGAAACATTGACGTTCCTCGATTTGTATGCTAGTATTTAAACATGAAGCAAGAACTAAAAGTGCTGGAACTGAATAATAAAAGCCAGGAAGCCTGCTGTACACCTGCCGCCCCGCCGCCCCTTAACCGGGCTCAGACCGAGCAAGCGGCCAGCCTGTTTTCGGCGTTGGCCGACCCGACCCGGTTGACCATATTGGGAATGCTTATTGCCAGCCAGGACGAGGTTTGCGTCTGCGACATAACTGCCAGCTTTAACCTGGGCCAGCCGACAATATCCCACCACCTGCGCATCCTGCGCGAAGCCGGTTTAATTAACGGTGATAAACGGGGTAAATGGGTCTATTATTCCCCGGTCCTGTCCAATGTTGAGAAAGTAAAAGCCCTGATGAGTACTCTTCTGGGAGTACAGGTCCCGGCCATGGCTACTTAAAAATTTTTGGGCTCTCATATTGATGACCTTCGATGAATAATCGCGATAATAAATATGGGCCAGTTTTATTTGTACAAAAGATAAAGTCTAAGGAGCAAAAGTTGAAGGAGTCAGACGGTAAGAAACTGTCCTTTCTCGACCGCTATTTAACAGTTTGGATTTTTACGGCAATGGCCCTGGGCGTAGCGATTGGTTACTTCTGGAGTGGGGCGGAAGGATTTGTAAACCAGTTTCAGGTTGGCACTACCAATATACCGATTGCGATTGGTTTGATTTTGATGATGTACCCGCCGCTGGCAAAGGTCAGGTACGAAGAATTAGGCGACGTCTTTCGCAACTGGAAAATCCTCCTGCTTTCGCTGGTCCAGAACTGGCTGATCGGTCCGGTCTTGATGTTTTTCCTGGCAATCCTGCTACTGCCCGACAAGCCGGAGTATATGACCGGGTTAATAATGATCGGGTTGGCCCGTTGTATCGCGATGGTTATCGTCTGGAACGAACTGGCTAAAGGCGATAGCGAGTATGCCGCCGGGCTGGTCGCCTTTAATAGTATCTTCCAGGTCTTTTTTTACAGCATTTACGCCTGGTTCTTTATCACGGTCCTGCCGCCGGTCTTTGGCCTCAAGGGTAGCCAGGTCAATATTGGTATCGGCCAGATCGCCGAAAGCGTCTTTATCTACCTGGGGATTCCCTTCCTGGCCGGGATGTTAACTCGCTTTTTCCTGCTCAGGGCCAAAGGCCGGGAGTGGTACGAAAAGAAGTTTATCCCCAAAATTAGCCCGGTAACCCTGGTCGCCTTGCTCTTTACAATTGTGGCTATGTTTAGCCTCAAGGGTAATTTGATTATACAGATACCCTTTGATGTGGTCAGGATTGCCCTGCCGCTCTGCCTTTATTTCGCCATAATGTTCCTGGTCAGTTTCTGGATGGCCCGGAAAATCGGAGCGGATTATTCGCGCACCGCGACCATAGCTTTTACCGCCTCCGGAAACAACTTTGAGCTGGCTATCGCGGTGGCAATTGCCGTCTTTGGTATCAATTCCGGGGCAGCTTTTGCGGCGGTCATCGGCCCATTGGTCGAGGTCCCGGCCCTGATAGCACTGGTCAACCTGGCCTTTTACTTCCAGCGAAAGTACTTCAAAAACGAAATCAAGACCGCTGACCCGGCCATACTTCAAGCTGCCGGGGAGGCCGGTTGTCCGACAAATCTTCCTTCCGGGGCCAAGCTGGCCGACCCGGTTTTCACAGGGAGGCCATCCGGACCAGAGCTTAAGTAGGGATTAAATTGGCGTCAGCTGTGACTGCCAGAGTGGGTTTTAGAACCAGAAAGGTTTTAAAAATTTATGCGAGTATTGTTTCTATGTACCCACAACTCGGCCCGCTCCCAGATGGCCGAAGGGCTTTTGCGCGAGCTTGGTAAAGGGAAATTTGAAGCCTTTAGCGCCGGGACGGAAGCCACTCACGTACGGCCGCTGGCAATTGAGGCCATGCAGGAGCTGGGCATTGATATATCCGGCCAGCGATCTAAAGTGCTGACCGAATACCTCAACCAGCCGTTTGATTACGTGATAACCGTCTGCGACCAGGCCAACGAAAGCTGCCCGGTATTTCCAGGGGCGGCAAACCGGCTGCACTGGAGTTTCCCCGACCCTTCCAGAGCCACCGGGATGCATGCCGAGCAACTGGCAGTCTACCGCCAGGTAAGAGAGGCCATCCGGGCGCGGATTGAGGCCCAATTCGGCCTCGCAACGTCGCCTGAGACCAATTCCGGGAAATAGGCAAAAATACGTATAACTATATATTGACAAATATCAATATGTTTGCTAAACTGGTTTCAGCACCAGACGAAAACAACCAGGGCCTTTAACAAAGGCCCTAAAAATGGCCCTGATACATTGATAAACTTCGATATATGGGAAAGTGTAGGAATTATGATCCGTAAATTAGTCCAGCTTATTACCCGCAGCAGCCAGGCCAGCAACACTCGTTTAGAAGGAACCGTCAGCTTTTGTGATAGTTGCAGCCAGGTTTGCACGGTAGAATGCCGCAGAAGTGCGGCCCTTGACCGGTTAGACCGCCAGCGCAGCTTCCGGTTTTATGAAGAAGACCAGGCCCGAATAACTTACATATAATTATTAAATTATAATTATTAAATATTGAAAGGAGCTTTCCCAATGACCATAGCCGAACAAGCCGCCAGCCAGAATAGCGCCGTCGAGTTTGCGACCAGCACCCGGGTACATGTAGCCATAAATGTATCAAATGTCGAGCAAGCCCTACCGTTTTACCAGACCCTTTTCGACCAGGCTCCCGCCAAAGTCCGGCCTGGGTATGCCAAGTTTGAAGTAAGCAACCCGCCCGTGAACTTTACCCTTAACGAAAAATCCTCGGTTGTGCCGGGCGGCACCTTATCGCACTTTGGCATCCAGGTGAAAAGCACCGGCGAAGTGGCCGCCGCCAAGGACCGCTTTATCCAGGCGGGCCTGGCGACCTTTGAAGAAGATAATGTAACCTGTTGTTACGCGGTCCAGGATAAAGTCTGGGTTCACGACCCGGATAACAATGAGTGGGAAGTGTTTGTGGTATTGGAAGCGGATGCCCCAGAGCACTCGGCTAACCGGGTCCAATCAAGCGAGGAAAGCTGCTGCGCCGCCGATTGCTGCGCCGCCCCGACTTCTACCCAATCGCTGGAACTTGTGAAGGCTTGCGCTTGCTCGGCTAAAAAGTAAAAGGCCGGGAAAGGACGAACATAATCTACATATCCCATTTGAGGGTTTCAACACAAATGGGGTGGGATGCAGGGTGAAGCCAGGCCAGGTGGAAAGCATCTGATTAGAAAAAGCTACAAACAAATTTGAGGGAAGGATGTCCGGGAATAAATTTATTTTCAGACGACCTTCCCTCAAATTTGTTTGTAGGCGACTAGGGTTTAGGAAGGAACCCCAGGCGGACCGCGTTAGCCTGGGCCTTAAGAGTCAGTTCGGAAGCCAGGAAACAGTGTTCCTGGGTCATGGCCGTTTCGGTCCGGTTGATTACATCATCCAATAACTGGCGGGCAAAGGGCACTTCAACATCTTCGCAGTTCTGGTAATGCACGCCTTTGCCATCGGTCAGGAAAAGATGGTTGGCACCTGGGCGGCCGCCCAGGTCAAGATTTTTTCTGACCTCAATGTATCCTTCGGTGCCAATTACAGTCAGGCGGGTATCACCAAAGGTTGGCAGTCCGGCCGGGGTGAACCAGTCCACCCGCACGTAACCGCTGCAATTTTCTCCACGCAATACCGCATCCCCAAAGTCTTCCAGTTCAGGGTAATCGGGGTGCTGGTAATTGGCTACCTGCGAAAAGACTACTTCGGCCGAACGCGCTCCGCTGAAGAAAAGAAACTGGTCCATCTGGTGCGAGGCAATATCGGTCAGGATGCCGCCGTATTTCTGGCGCTCAAAAAACCAGTCAGGCCGGGCCGCCAGGTTAATCTTGTGCGGTCCCACCCCAATGGTCTGGACCACCTGGCCGATAGCGCCGGACTTGACCAGTTCGCCAGCGCGTAAGGTGGCCGGGTTAGCCAGTCTTTCGGCATAGAATACCGAGTAAATCCGGCCGGTTTCGGCCTGGACCCGCCGGGCTTCCGCCAGTTGTTCCAGGGTCGTAAAGCCCGGTTTGTCCGAGAGAAAATCTTTGCCGTGCCGCATAACTTCCACCCCTAACGGGGCGCGTTCGTTCGGGATAGCGGCCGAAGTTACCAGTTGGATGCCGGGGTCTTCCAGGATTTGATTGGTGGAACCGGCTTGAAGGGCCTGAGGGTAGGTTTTAGCAAATTTCGCGGCCAGGTCCGCCTCCGGGGCGTAAAACGCGGCCAGTTCCGCTCCACCCTCTAAAAGCATGTTCACCTGGTCGTAAATGTGCCCGTGATTGATGCCAATTACCGCAAAACGGACTGTTGCTGGGCTAGTCAATTAGAAACTCCCTTTTCTGTCAGGAATTGACCTGATTGAAATAAGTTTAAGTTAAGAATATCTCCCGGCCTTCCCGGGCCGATTGGTAAACCGCCAGGATAATTTCCAGGGGCTTGCGGCCTTCTTCGCCGGTAATCGCCGGGTCGCGGTCCTCGCGGATGGCCGCCACCATATCCGCCACCTGATAGGCGTGGCCCCGGTAAGTAATATCACCCGGTTGTTTGGCCCCGCTTTCGCCCGGAACGTCGTCCATATAGGGGGCGATTTCCGTTTCGGGAGGGGTCTTAAACTGCCAGACCCTGAACTTTCCGGCTTCCAAAACGGCTGTACCGTTGCACCCGGTCAGTTCCAGGCGTTCCAGCAGGCCGGGAAAATGAATAGTCGAAGCTTCCAGCAGGCCGACCGCGCCGTTTTCGAAAGTCAGGATGGCTAAAGCCAGGTCTTCCACTTCGATGTTATGAGCGGCGGTCCGGGTAATCGCCCGCACGCTTTTTACCTGACCGGCCAACCACTGTAGCACGTCCACGTAATGGACGCCCTGGTTCATGAGGGCTCCACCGCCGTCCAGTTCGTAAGTGCCGCGCCAGGGAGCGCTGTCGTAATACTCCTGGCTGCGATACCACTTGATAAAGACATCCGCCGAAAGCAGCGGGCCAAAATACCCGGCATTGAGCGCCTGGCGCAGCCGCTGGATATCCGGTTCAAAGCGGCGCTGCGAAATAACGGCCAGTTTTACCCCGGCCTTATGACAGGTTTCAATCAGCCGGTCGGCTGCTTCCAGGGAGACTTCCAGCGGTTTTTCGACCATGACGTGCTTACCGGCCCGGGCTGCCGCGCTGCCCGAGTGGGCGTGATCGCCGCTTGGAGTGCAAATATTGACCACATCCAGGCCGGGGTGAGCCAGGAATGCCGCCAGGTCGGTGTAAGGCTGGCCGCCATATTGGGCCGCGAAGGCCGCCGCCCGGTCCGGGTCGGTGCCGAGTACGGCCACTAACCTGGCGCCGGGGGTGGCTTTAATAGCCTGGGCGTGTTTGGGTGCAATCATCCCCAGGCCAATCAGACCAAACCCAATTTCAGGAGAATCTGTATTTTCTGGTGAAATGTAGGCTGTCAAAACTTAATTCCCACTCTTTAGTTTTCCCCGGTTGCGCCGGACTTTTTCCAGGACTTCCAGTAAGCGGTAAGTATCCTGTTCGGTTCCCAGTAAGACCCGCTGGATGAACCAGACAACATCGGCTACGGCCTGGCGGGAGTGCGGCACATCGCCGGTGGTAACACGCGGCGCGAGTTTTTCGGTCTGGAAGACCGGCTGGTCATCCAGCACCATCGGGTAACCGGTGCTGCAGGGCACTCCTTCCGCTGCCAGGGCTTCGACAAAGCGTTCGCGGGAAAGTCCGTCCAGCGCTTCCTGGTTGTAGCGAGAGACATATATATGGTAGGCGTGGCTGGTGGCGTCCGGGGTACGGCCAATCGGGGACAGCCCTAGCTGCGGGTTAGCTCGTAACTCGCGGTCGAGGATGGCGGCGTTTTGCTGGCGCAAATTCACCTGGGCATCCAGGCGGCCCAGTTGGGCCAGCAGCATGGCTCCCTGGAACCCGGTCAGGCGGTAGTTTGCGCCCAGGACGTAATGTTCGTACCACTTGCCGCCCTTTTTGCGGCCCTGGTTGGTCAGGCCCCAGACTTTGTTGGCGAGGTCTTCATTATTGGTGACAATCATGCCGCCCTCTCCGGCGGTCATGTTCTTGGAAGCCTGGAAACTAAAGCTGCTCAAGTCACCCCAACTGCCAACCGGTTTTCCCCGGAAAGCGGCCCCGTGGGCCTGGGCGGCGTCTTCCAGCAAAACCAGGTTGTGTTTCCGGCAAATTTCCTGTAGAGCGGCCAGGTTTGCCGGGTGCCCGGCGAAATGGACCGGCATAATCGCCCGGGTCCGTGGGGTGATGGCGGCTTCTACGGCGGCCGGGTCCAGGGTCAGGCTGACCGGCTCAATATCGGCAAAGCGCAAAGAGGCCCCGGCCAGCAAAACCGAAGAGGCGCTGGCAAAGAAAGTATAGGAAGGGACAATAACTTCGTCGGTGGGGTCTTCCCCGATACCGCAGGCTTGTAAGGCGGCAGCCAGGGAAAGGGTACCGTTTGCCATCGCGATACCATAGCGGGCGCCGTGCCGGGCGGCAAATTTTTGCTCCAACTCGGGTATGACCGGGTTATAGCCGCCCCATTCGCCACTGCGCAAGACTTCCAGCAGACCGGCTTCTTCTTCCGGGCCGGATTGCGGCCAGGCCGGGAAAGCCGGAGCAGCGGCTTCGCCACCGAATAAGGCCAATTTACCTTCGGCTATACTTTGCCCGGCGGTTTCCGCTACATCTTTGTTTGAAGTTTGCATAACTTTACCTGTTGTCTCCTATTTATTGATTATTTCATCCAATAACTTACCGGCGGCGCTTCCGATCTGGTCCCCAACCTGAGGGTTGAAGGGACCCGGGAAGCCGTAATAGCGGTAAGCCCCGGAAGCTTCATAGTCTCTGCGTTCAAAGGCGTCCTGGGTCGGGTAGTAGCCGTAATCGCCGTTGGTATAACCAAGCACCCAGGCTTTATGGCCGGACTGGCGGGCCTGTTCTTTGATGGCTAACCCATATTCCACATAAAGTTCGCCCGGTACGGAAATCATGTTGAGCTGGCCCAGGCGAGTAGCGGTAAGGGAGGCCCGGAGTGGCGGCCAGGTTGGGTCGAGTTTTTCTTCAAGCATGGCGGTGGACCAGTTCAGTAAAATGGCGGCATCGGCCCGGCCGGTTTCATTCCCGGCCGCCAGCACCGCTTCTTTCTCGGCCTTAAAACTATGCAATACCGCCGGGGTGGGCCATTCCTGGGGGTGCCAATCCAGGGTTACTTTTTCTTCCAGGACCGGGATAGCCGGGGCAACCGCCAGGCGGTGAGCTTCCGGGTTAGCCCGGATTGCGGCCAGGGCCTGGAGGGCGGCCCGACCGACATTCCCACCGAGTTTTTCGGCTTCCTCGTAGGTCCGCAGGCTCAGGGCGCTGGCTGTCATGCTGCTTTTAGCGGTATGCCCGGCGTTGATATTGCCGCAAGCTCCCTGGGTGAAATGAATTCGTTCCGGGGGCAGGCCGGTGTCTTCGGCGATAACCCGGTTGGTATAGTATGGATAATCGGCCGTGTAGAGCAGGTTCTTTGGACCAAGCACCGTTGGGTGACAGGTATAGTTCACCACTACTCCCAGCAGTTCGCCGGTAGCGGGATCGGTGGCGGCCAGTACACCGGCCATATTGTCCATCGGGCCGCCGGGCACATTCCGGTTTTTCCCGGCATTTTCGGCTGGGGCTTCAGCCAGGTGCAGGAAGGCTGGAATTGTCCTGGTAATAGCCTGGGTCCCGGCGTCGGCTATCCGGCCCGGCAAAGAGCCCAGGTATTCCGCATCGTGCCGTCCGAGAAATTCATGGTCAAGGGTGGAAGGGCCGCCGTGAGTATGCGAACAGGCCAGCAGCACTCGTTCGGGCGGCAGGTTAAAGCGCTCGTTTAGAAGTTGCCTGGTCTGGTTTACCAGCGCCTGCGAAAGCCCGATAAAGTCCAGGCTTATCAAAAGCAAACTTGATTCCGGGCCATCCTGGCCCTGGACATAAAATGACCGGGCAAACAACTGGTCATGGACACCGGTGGCCGGTTCGGTCCGGGCGCTAAAGCCGGTCATCGCCAGACCTGGCGGCGGGGTAAGGTCCACCGCGCCAAATCCGATATTTACCGCAAAATCAGTCATTGATTTCCTTTAAACCTCCCATTCTTTTCTCTTTCGAAAATATCCAATCTCATAAAATTCCCAGGTTGCAGCGACCTGTAAATGGTTCCATTGTCTCATTCCAATTAAATAATTGACTCCGGGCTTCCTAATCGAACAGGTGCGTATAAGTTTCGCCGTTAGAGGCCCGGGTCCGGCCGTCCATATAGCAGACACTGAAGGCTCGCCGGGAGATTGGCGTCTTGTTGACGTCGGAGCGGTGCAGGAGCCAGTTATGCAGCAGGACCACTTCACCCGGGGCCAGTTCCAGGAAAGTGCCGTTTCCGGCCGGGCAAAAATGTTCTATTTGCGCTTCGGTTAAAAAACCGGAAGGGTGGTCGGGATTTATCCGGCCGAACTTATGACTGCCGGGCAGCACTTCGACACAACCGTTGTCAATCGTGGCGGGGTCCAGGGCGGTCCAGAGAGTAATCAGCGGCTGGTGGTCAAGGTGGGTCCAGGCGTCCTGGTGCCAGGGCAGCAAGGTACCCTGGTGGGAGGGTTTATTCATAAACATCGCCCGGAAGCAGGCTACCGGGACATCTTCGCCGTAAACCCGTTTGGAAAGTTCCTCGAACAGCGGCAGTTTGATATATTCCTCGAACAGCGGGTCAATTTCCAGGTTTTGGATTTTCCGGTAATTCAGGGTCGGTCCTTTGAACCCTAAACTTTGCTCCCCGGCGTCATTGTACTTGCCGGAAACGCTGTCGAGCTGCATCAGTAAGCCCGCATAATTCAGGGCGGCCTTACCCAGCATAATCGCGTCAATCCGCTCCTGTAAGCCGGTCAGGGCCTGGTCACTTAAGAGCTTGCCCAGTTTAAGGTAGCCATATTCTTCATAGAAAGACCAGTCGGCAGCGGTTATATAAGTGGACAGGGTATTTCTCCTTTCCGGCCTGAATTAGCGGTGGGCCAAACCGGGCCTGAGCAGGCAGTAAAACTCCGGTCTACTCAGGCCAAATTTAGATATTAGTTCTCCGGTTAAATCAGTTTACCGGCCCTACAAAATTTGCGGCAGCAGGTTGGAAGCCAGGAAAGCTTCGGCGTATTGCGTCCCGGCCAGGTAACCTCGCGCCCGGCTTAAGCCCTGGCAAAAAGAAATCACTCCCGGCAAGACTTCGAGCTGGCTTTTCTGGGTCTCCAGGGCGGCAATCTTTTTATCGTAAAATTCGGTTGTATCCACCAGGATTGATGGATGGGTAAAAAGCTCATGGATTTCGTAGAAATATAGCTGGGGCGTGTACCAGGGCTGCCCCAGGTCCGGTTGCGCGTTTTCAGTCGCTTTCCAGCGGGCCTCGTCCACCAGGGCGGCGACCGTCTGGTGGTCCCGGTGCTTGTCCTCACTAAAATGACAGAAAATAACGTCCGGGCGGACCTGCCGGATAATCTGAACCACCTTCTGATAAGTTTCCCGGTTGTTAATCAGGCCCTGGGTAGGAAATTCCAGGTTAATAAGCTCCTTGATGCCTAGGACTTTAGCCGAGGCTTCCGACTCCGCCCGGCGAATCGCTACAATTTCATTAGCTTCTTCAAGTTTGCTGTAGCCCGTACCACCATCAGTAAAGGTTACCACTACCGTATGGGTACCTTCTGCGGCCAGGCGGGCCAGGGTGCCGCCACAGCCAATAATTTCATCATCGGGATGCGCCCCAAAGACCAATGCGCGTTCCCATCCAATACGTTTTGCGGCCACGAGTTCCTCCTCTGTTAAATAGCCAAATGGCGGCCTTGCCGGGCGGCTTCGTAAAGCCGGTCAATTACCTTTATAACCAGGCGTCCGTCCGCCCCGGTTACTTCCGGTTGTAAATTCTGCGCTACACAATCTATAAAATGGGCCATCTGATTCATCCACAAATCTCCCTGGGCCGGTTCAGTTACCCCTTCCGGGTGCGTTGAAGCCGGTGGCAGGCTTACGCCGTTGGCGACGGCCTGGGTCCAGACCTGCAACTGTTCCAGGTTGGCTTTGAGGGTAGCCAGGGGTGTATGGACAATCAGGCTAATTTGATTGTCGGCCCGGCCCACGTTACTGTAATTCAATTGAGCGAGCGCGCCATTGGCGAACCGGATGCCTCCCAGGAAGGTATCTTCCACCTCGGCTTCGTTTGCGAGCAAGGCCGAATGCCCCCAGACTTCCACCGGCTCCGAACCGGCTGACCGCAAGATAGCGTCCAAAATATGTATGCCATCCCGCAGCAGGACACCGCCGCCCGCCTGGGCCGCCTTGCGTTTCCATTCCGGGTAAACCCTGTAATCTTTGTACATCAAGTAGTTGCCCAGGAGCAAGAGCGGCTGGCCCAGGGGTGCCCCCGGGGCGTTGAGCATTTCGGCCAGGCGGCGGAACGGTGTGCAAAACCGGAGCGAATGGGCCAGCATCAACCGGATGCCCGCCTCCTCAAGGGCCGCTTCCGCTTCAATAGCTTCCGGCTCGTTCATGGCCATGGGTTTTTCGAGCAGGACATAGCGGACACTTCCACCCCGCCCTACTCCATACCGGGCTACTTCCTGGGAAACCGGCAGGTGCCGGTCGTGCGGTACACAGATGCTGACCGCTTCGGGCCGTTCCGTTTCCAGCATCTCAATATTTGAGCTATAAGACACCAGGCGTGGATCGGCATTTTCTTCCGGTTTAGGCTGCGGGGAGGCTACCGCCAGGCGTTTTACTCTTGAATCGGCCAGGTATCCCCGGGAGTGAGTGTGTCCAATCGAACCGTACCCGATGATAGCGGCTACAAAATTATTAGTTGTCATATTCTATCCATGTTAAATGGTCGTTCCCGGCCATACTGACTTACTCTCTACTCCACCAGTAAGGCCGGGATTGCAAGTTCCAGCTGGCAGTTACCGGCTTACTTCATGCCGGTCATTGCAACACTCTCGATTATTTGCCGCCGTAGGACAATAAAGATTACCAGGATGGGCAGCAGGCAAATAACTGAACCGGCCATCAAAGGCCCGTACTCGACCGTATAAGCGGTCTGGAAACCGGCCAGGCCCAGTTCCACTGTTTTAAGGTCGGAACTGTTGGTGATAAGCAAAGGCCAGATAAACGCCCCCCATACGCTGATAAAGGCATAAATCGCCAGGGCCGCCAGGGCCGATGAGGAAAGCGGGATGACAATCTGCCAGTAAATCTTCCATTCACCGGCCCCGTCAATCCGGGCGGCATCCAGAAGTTCTTCCGGCAAGAAGGCAATATAGTTCTGGCGCATGAAGAAAATGCCAAAGCTCATAATAAAGTAGGGCGCCATCAGACCCTGGTAGGTATCTATCGCATTTAATTCCTTCATTAGCAGGTACAACGGGATCATGTAGGTTTCGAAAGGTACAATCGCCGTGGCTAAAACTATAATGAAGAGAATATTGCGGCCGGGAAATCTAAAAATACCAAAGATGTAACCGGCCAGCGACGAAGTCAGGCAGATGGTCACCATACAAATCAGGGTGATTACCAGGCTGTTGAGGAAATAGCGGCCAAATGGCATCAGTTCAAAAACTTTACCGTAATTTTCCAGGGTTGGCTTTTGCGGTATAAACGTGGGAGGCCAGGCTACTATTTCGGGTGACGGCTTGAACGAGGTGGCGAACATCCATATAAACGGCAGCAGCATCAGGCCCGCTCCCATTATTAATACAATATGTAAAGGTATCCGCCACCACAATTCGCGCTTGTCCTGGGCGCTAAGGGCGAAACCGCGTAATGATTTAGGTTTTACTTCTTTATACTTTACCGTGTCCATCAAAGTCTACTCCTGAAAACTCTCGCGAGAGCCGATGTTAGTATCTAACCGCGAGGTTAATAGTCTTGTTGTCTTTTCTGTCAGGAAAAGCCTCTTTATGTGTCACTCCGCACGAACCGGAATTGAATCAGGGTCAGGAGCATAACAACTACGAAAAGGATCACGGCCTGACTGGAAGCATAACCCATCTTGGAGTACCGGAAACCGTTATCAACAATCTCGCCGACCAGGATTTTGATCGCGTTACCAGAAGCAGTGGTGCTCTGGGTCATTACATAGACTGATGTAAAGACGTTATAAGCGCCAATGGTTGTAATAACCAGCACGAACAAAATAACCGGTTTCAAAAGCGGGACTGTTATATAGCGCAAGATGGACCAGCGCCCGGCACCATCAATCGCGGCGGCTTCACTGTACAGGAAAGGAATGTTGCGGATACCGACAATCAGGATAACCATGTTGTAGCCGACTACCTTCCAGACATTCATGGCTACGATGGCCCACAACCCGGTTTCCGGATAGAGTAAAAAGGCCTGTTTGGCAATACCAAACCAGGATAGAACGAAGTTCAACAGGCCGTAAGTGGGGTCGTAAATCCAGCGCCACACAATTGAGACCGGTACGATAGGCATTACAAAAGGTAAAAAGTAGATTAACTGGTAAACCCCTGAACGGCGAATAAACTGGGTCAAAATCAGGGCCAACCCCAGACCTAAAAACAGGCTGGCGACTACTGTACCAATCGCAAACAGGGTCGTGTTTATAAAGGCGGTCTTGAACGAATCGTCGCTAAGTAAGTCGGTATAGTTCTGGAAGCCGATAAATTTGGCTTCCGGTTTTACCAGGTCAGAGTCGTAGAGGCTGAGACTGAAAGTCCGCAAAATCGGCCAGATACGGGTAAACCCGTAAACCAGCAGGATGGGAGCCAGTCCAATAAATACGAAAAGCAACTTCTGACGTTGGAGGGAGGAACCTACCATGGAGAAGGGTCCTCCTTTGCGCGAAACAATACTTTTAGCCATAAAGGTTCGCCTTTTTGTGTATTTCTACAACCGGTTTAGCGGTATAAATCAGGTCTTGCTTCATCAATACCTCGTTAAAGTAGTTGCAGTATTCATTAATTTCTTTCACCTTTCAACTGGCTAACCTTATCAACAAGCAATTGACCGGTTCCGGAAGAAAATGGGGCGGGATAACCGTGATAGCGGTAGGCCAGGTCGGCCTCGTAATCCTGCCGTTCGTAAGCACCGGGGGTTGGAATATAGCCTAAAGAACCGTTGGTATAGCCCAAAATCCAGGTCGGGTATCCCATCCGCTCTTTAAGGGCCAGGCCGTATTCCACGTAGAGTTCGCCGGGTATAGTTACCAGGGTTAATTCTCCCAC
Organism: Chloroflexota bacterium; assembly: GCA_028287745.1. Classification (GTDB taxonomy): domain Bacteria; phylum Chloroflexota; class Chloroflexia; order Chloroheliales; family Chloroheliaceae; genus 54-19. The sequence goes on along the minus strand of JAQBPB010000083.1, from coordinate 73,009 downwards.
CCGCACCACATCGATGTTAAAGGCCGGTGGCGACCATTGGGTTGTCAGGGTCCTTTCCAGTAACCCATCAGCCCAGTTCTTCAAGAGGGTAATATTGGTAACGGCTACCACATCACCCTGGGCGGTGGCCCGGTCCAATTCCGCTTGCCGCTCGCTCTGGTAACTTATCAGTCCATCGCGGTCAGGCCATTTCTGGGTCTGCCACTCGATATCCACGTTTAGGTTAGTGACTTCCAGGGAGGGAGTTAACTCTAAAGTTGCCTGATTGAAGGCTTCCACCGCCGCTTTACCGACATTCCCGCCCAGTTTGGCGGCGGCCTCATAGGTGCGGTTACCGGCACCAGGGGAGTTAATACTGCTTTTCGGAGAATGACCGGCATTAATATCCCCACAGGCCCCATTTGTAAACATTATTTTTTCGGGCGACAGGCCGGTGGCTTCGCTGAGGGCCTGGACCGTGTAGTAGGGATAATCGGCGGTATAAAGTAGATTGGTCGGTCCCAGGACGGTCGGATGGCAGGTGTAATTAATCATTCCACCCAGCAGTTCGCCGGACGCGACACTCCGGGCGACCAGCACCCCGGTAGTCGGGTCGGTCGGTCCGCCGATCTGGCTGCGGTTTAGACCGGCACCGGTGGCCTGGGCCTGGCCCAGGTGAAGGGTAGCCGGTTCCAGGTTTTCCAGGGCCTGCCCGGCGGCAGTCACGGCCATATCAACCAGCCCGGTCAGGTAATCCCGTTCAAGCTGGGTCACCCCATACCTTTCGCCAATCAGCGGGCCGGAATGGGTGTGGGTCGCAGATAAGTTTATTCTACCGGGGTCCAGGTTGTAGCGTACCATTAAGGCATTCCGCAGGTCCGTCACCAGGCTTTTCGGTACTCCCACCAGGTCGAAGGCCATCAAAAGCACCGGCTGCGATTTTGGGTCTTCCAGGACAAGCGCCCTGGCCCGCAGGGGGTCGTGCGTACCCTCGGAAGGTTGGAACCGCGCCGCAAAACCGGACATCTTCAGCCCTGGCGGTGGGGTAATATCAACCGCACCAAACCCCACTTTCCAGGCAGCCGCGTTTTCTTGATTTTCTAGCACTACTTTATCCTCCTGAAAAACCAGAATAACTGCAAGAAAAGGCCGGTAGCCGGGCAGACTTGCAAAATCTTTCCCTTACAAACCCGGTTCAGGGAAACATTTTTACTTACAGGCGGTTACCCGCAGAGCAGTCAACCAGATTTTCATTAAACAAATAACGGTCAAACAAATGACCATACACAACCACTCATAGTGAATTGAATAAAGGAGCCTCCCGGATGGGTGGCCCCTTTTTGCATCAGGAAAAACTTCTAGCCGAAAATATTAGCTTTTTTGAGAATTTCGTCAGTTTCCTTCGCGGCATCCTCCAGAACTTTCTTCATTCCGGTCTCATTTTCATTGAGCGACGGAGTCAGGAAAGCCTTGGATAGCCGGTCGGCCAACTTGGTCATAATCTCATCATAAGAACCAATCGTCGGGGCGGTGAACAACTTGTAATTGGGGTCCTTGAAGGTGAAAGCGGCAAACTGGGGACGTAATTTCAGGGCCTCAGCATAGGTGTAGTCCTGGCGCTGGGGAATCCAGCCGATTTCCGCTAGCAAGAGATTCAAATACTGCTCTTGCTGGGAGAACATGATAAAGTCCCAGGCTGTGTCGGCGTTTTTGCTGTTGCGGCTAACGATAAGCCGGATCGGGGTGGACAGGTCGCCCCACCGGACGCCTTTCGGCATCGGAGCGGTATTGTATTTCAGGTTCGGGGCCTTTTTGGCGGTGTCACCGATAACGTTAGACTCACGGGCGAACATAGCGGTGGCGGCCAGTTGGAAGGCTTCCGAGTCATGTTTGATCTTCGGATCGTCGGTTTTGTACTTGTAGAGCATGTCGATGTACATTTTGAGGGTCTTGTAACCGGCCTCGTTGTTGTAGTTGTTGTGGTATTTACCGTCGGCGGTCTTTTCCACGATGGTGCCACCGTTAGGGTAGAGGAACATCAAGAACTTTTCAGCGATACCGCTACCGGCGCCGGTTAGACGCAAGCTCAGCCCGCTGACTGTCATATTGCCTCCTTCAACCTTGACCAATTTCTGGGCATAGGTTGTCAGGTCGTCCATGGTGGCCGGGGGATTGGTCAGACCGGCCGCCGCAAAGTAGTCGGTATTGTAGAAGATGGCGTGACGGCCCTGGTAAAAAGGCATACCATAATAAGCGTTGTTGACTACCAGGGTGTCGGTCAGTTCTTTAGGGAAGATGACCGGGTCAGAAATAATCTTGGTGACCGAGTCAGGGTTTTTGGGCAGCAGGTTTGCTTCGATATATTTCTGGAAAGCTCCACCTTGCATAATATCAGCGGCGCTGTTCGAAGGTATGGAGGCGGCAATCTTGGTTTCAAAATCGCGGACCGGGAAGGCTTGCACATCAAATTTGACGTTGGGGTGCAATTTCGTATACTCAGCCGTTACTTTTTGATACCAGGGAGCCATACCGGCATCATCAGCCCAGATAGACAATGTAATTGCATCACTGGTAACTTTGAAGCCGGAGTTGAACGCAGCCGGAGAGCCAGCCGCGGCGGCGGTAGTTGCCCCAGCGGCGGCGGTAGTCGCACCGGCGGCGGTAGTCGCACCGGCGGCAGTAGTCGCACTGGCGGCAGCAGTAGACGCACTGGCGGCAGCAGTAGTCGCGCTGGCGGCAGCAGTAGTCGCTGCCGGAGCGGCGGTCGTAGCAGCGGGAGCTGGGGTGGCGGTATTATCACCACATGCCGCTAATAGACCGCTGGCCGCCAGGGCACCGCCCGTCAGAGCGACAAACTTCCGGCGGCTTAATCTCCTCTTAGATTCTTCAGACATCTTATCCTCCTAATCCTAATTTTGAAAGAAGTAACCCAGCCGTCATAGCAGTAACGGCTTGATGCCCTTATCTGGACAGGACCACTTCACTTAATTGGCTGATTAACGTTGCACCCAGGCCAATCCCGACCGCGTTAGCGCCCAGGGAGGCGGTAACCAGACGGACCTGGCTGAGTGGTAGTGGTAAGGCGCGGCGGCGCAGGGCCTGGGTCAAGGGGTCTAATAAAGCTGACCCTACCTGGCTTAAGGGACCGCCCAGGATAACTAGTTCTGGGTTTGTAAAATTAATTACACCTGCTAAAGCGATAGCGATTTGTTCGGCGGCTTCCGCGACTACCCGACCGGCCAGGCTATCTCCGGCGGCGACTGCTTCCAGGAAGCGGGCGGAAGTCAGGTAGGGAAATTCTCCCGGGGCCATTGTCAGGCGGGAAGGTTCTTCCATGCGGGCCAATTCAAGGTAGCGGCTGACCAGGGCGGGTAGCCCGGCGACCGCTTCAAGGCAGCCAGAATTTCCACAGGTGCAGAGCGGCCCGCCGGGAGCAACGGTTATGTGACCGAATTCACCGGCGGTATTGGAAGCCCCGGACAATAATTTCCCTTCGATTATCAGGGCCGACCCGATACCCTGGCCCAATGAAAGATACAGGCGCGGGTTGGGGGAAGGTTCCGGCGAGTGATGGTTATAAATGACTTCGCCCAGGGCCGCTGCTTTGACACTGTTCATTACTTTGACCGGCACTTTAAGCCGTTTTTCGAGCATGTCTTTTAGCGGTGTATTTTGCCAACCAAATTGTACGGCCACCTGGACACAGCCGGTGACGGGGTCAACCAGGCCGGGCACACCCAGGCCCACACCCACCAGGCCCCGGATGGCCGGGTCTTCCGGCCCGGTTAACCGCAAGACTTGTTCTTGAATCAAATCAACCAGGGAAGCCGGTTCCAGGTATCCCGCCGGTAACAGGTCGCGGTGGCTGGCGATTACCCGGCCGTGCAGGTCAACTAAAATGCCTGTCAGGTTGTTCCGGGAAAGTTCGAACCCAATTGCGCAGCGCCCTTCGCGGCCCGGTATAACCCGCAACAGGATGGGCCGCCGTCCTCCCCTGGAGGCGGTCGCACCCATTTCTTCCACCAGAGATTCCATGACTAATTCATCCACAATGCTGGAAACGGTTGCCCGGCTTAAACCGGTTTCACGGGCCAGGTCTACCCGGGCGACGGGCTGGAGCATTTTTAAGGTCCGCAAGATTTTAGCCCGGTTGACCTGGCGCTGGATGGTACTGGATATTTTTTGATGGGTAGCTTGTTCTTGAGTCAATACTTTGTTTAATACCTAAACTTAAAAAACTACATGTAAAGTTTAAAACAGGCGGTTGTGCGAAATAACCAAGCCTATTCGTCAATTTGCTGCAATATCTATTTGAAATTAAGTTTATTTACCCCGGAAAACCGGCCGGTTTGTAAAAATTTGGAAAAGTTTAGAAATTCTCTGGAAGTTTGTTTAGAACCTGAACTTAGTATATAATCCTTTTAGTATTTGTCAAGACCTTTGTAAAAATTAATTTCCTAGAATTAAACAGGAGGCCGTGGTAAGCCATGTCAGTACACATACCGGAGTCTAACCTGCAACCAGAACGTGTAATTCACGTTGATAATCTGAGGGTGGAAGTATTTGCAGACCGGGCCGCCCTGGGACGTGCGGCGGGCACATGGGCCGCCTCAATTCTGCGCCAGGCTCTCACCCGGAAGGGGGCCGCCCGGGCTATTTTCGCGGCGGCGCCTTCCCAGAACGAACTGTTAGCAAACCTGGTACAGGCAGGCTCCATTGATTGGGCCAGACTTACCGCCTTTCACCTGGACGAGTATCTCGGGCTGGCCGGTGGTGCGCCGCAATCTTTTCAGACTTACCTGAAAGAGCATCTTTTCAGCCTGGTTAAGCCGGGCCTGGTTAATTACCTGGATGGCGCTACCACCGACCCTGAAGCTGCCGCAGGGGAGTATGGCCGGTTACTGCAAGCGGATGAACTGGACCTGGCCTGTATCGGGATTGGTGAGAACGGCCATATTGCTTTTAATGACCCGCCGCTGGCCGACTTCAACGACCCTCAAAAGGTCCGTATCGTGGCACTGGATGAAACCTCGCGGGTCCAGCAGGTCCATGACGGCTGCTTCCCGGAACTGGCCCAGGTGCCCAGGCAAGCAATGACGGTTACTATCCCGGCGATAATGGCGGCCAGGAGCATTGTTTGTGTCGTACCCGGTCCTACCAAGGCTAAAGCGGTTTTCGATACCTTAAACGGCCCCATTACGCCGCTTTGCCCGGGCTCAATTTTGCGCCAGCACCCGGCCGCACGGCTTTTTGTGGACCGTGAGTCGGCCGCGCTTTTAAAGTAAGTATTGCCAGTTTGCCGGTTAAATTAACCTGAACGGCAAAATTGGAAAAAAAAGAAGCCCTTGCCATAACCGGCAAGGGCTTCTTTTTTAGCTTCAGCTACTTATCGCGCTTCAGCTGCATTTGTGGACTAGGCGTTGCCGCGGAAGACCAGGTAGACGGTGTCAGTTGCGGAAATACCGGATACGCCGGTAAATACCGAACCTTTGCCAACCAGGATAAAGGCAATCTCAGGGGCCTTGATGAACGGGCCAACCGCATTTAAGCCGGTAGTGGTTAGAGTAGCGGTAGTCGCAGCGGGCAACTGGCTGCTGAGGTCCGACCAGCCGTCCTTGCCAAGGGTAGTGTTGAAGAACTCTTTAACTTTGGTATCTTCGTCAGAAACCTTGTAAGCCTCGATTTTGGCGTTCTTGACAGTAGAGCCAAAACTGCCGGATAACTGGCTGGTAACAGCTTCAGGCAGGGTGACCAGGGTCGCCCCGGTGTAGACCGGGAATTCGGTAGCGCCAGTAGCGGCGGCCGCAGCGGTTGTAGCGGCAGGAGCGCTGCTACCACCCAGCAGAGCCGACGCCAGGCCGGTTCCACCAAACGAGAAGACGATGGTCTTTTTGTTGCCAATGGAGGTGGTGACCGCCTGGGTAGCGGTGGCATCCGCGCCGGTGGACTTCAGATATTCCGGCAGGTCTTTGATGTCGACTACCTGGAAGAGCGCGTCAGGAGCACCGGCCTTGGTGTAAGCGCCAACATAATAGGTGCTTACCTTGGTCGGTTTGGTCGAGCCCGGCATCGCAAAGGCGTAGCCGGTGGCAACCAGTCCAGCATCAACATCGGCGGTCACTTTTTCAACGGCCTCATCCGATGTGAAAACCTGGAAGGTGTAGTCGGTGATGCTGGCGGGAACGGTCTTTTTGGCCGCGGCCAGTAAACCATCCGGGATGGTTACTTCGGTAAAGGTAGCCAGGGCGCTGGCATTGCCAGTGGTGGCAGCAGCGGTCGTGGCGGCAGCGGCGGTCGTGGCAGTAGTTGCAGCAGTAGTCACGGCAGCGGTGGTTGCAGGAGCAGTAGTCGCAGCGGCAGTAGTTACAGCAGCAGCGGTCGTGGCGGCAGCGGCAGTAGTCACAGCAGCGGTGGTCGCAGCGGCAGTAGTCGCGGCAGCCGGGGTAGCAGCATTCTCCCCGCAGGCAGCCAGTAAAGTCGCCAATAACAATAGGGCAACTACAACTAACCTGCTGGAACCAGTTAATAATTTCACAAATCTCTCCTTAAGGTAGATACACAAATCTAAACTTAGCACTACAGTAACTTTTTCAAATTACAGGGCTATTTTACCACGCCCCAATAGGAAATGTTTTAATGGCCACAACAAAAACAAAATTTTTGCCGTGGTATTTAAACCAGAATGGATATTTAACGAATCAATATTTGCTGTTTTATGCAAAATAATTTTTAGCTAAAGCGGTTAAATTCTACTAATCCAGTTGGCAAGTCTGAAGTCTGGTGGTTTATAACATTTACTGTATAAAAGTAATCTGCAGCACTGAAGATTTCTTAAATGAGGGTTGATAATTTTCCAGTTATAATCTTATGGTTATAACCAAAGAGAGTATATAGTACTTTTGTACCATCTGAAAGGTTAAATTTACTATCGTTGTACAAATAATTATTAGGTTTTGCTATCTTGTAAGAGTAATTTGATCGGTGCAAAACTGCGGCGATGATGGGGTGTAATACCCTTATGGGCCAATGCGGCCTGGTGTTCAGCGGTCCCATAACCGACATTATGCTCCCAGCCATACCCGGGATAGCGTTCGGCCAGGCGGTGTAATAAATGGTCGCGGCAAACTTTGGCAACAATTGAGGCGCAGGCAATGGAAAGGGACCGCGAGTCGCCTTTAACAAGGGAGGTCTGGTTTTCCAGGCCCAGTTCCGGTACCCGGTGACCGTCCACCAGCAGGTGATCCACCGGGCCAACATGGCGCAAAGCTCGCTGCATTGCCAGGGCGGTGGCCCGGCGAATATTCAGGCGGTCAATTTCAGCCGGGGAGGCGGCCCCAATACCGACAGCCAGGGCTTTTTCGCGGATAACCCGGTCCAACCGTTCCCTTTGCAAAGCTGAAAGTTTTTTGGAGTCGCGGGCATCTTCCAGGCCGGTCCGGTCCGGTCCGAGGATGACCGCCGCCGCCACGACACAGGCACAAAAAGCCCCCCGGCCCACTTCATCCAGGCCCGCCACCCGGGTTTTGCCGCTTTCCCAAAGGGCCTGTTCAAATTCCAGGGTCGGTTTGAGCATGGGCAGTTACGGTTTTAAAAAGCGATAGTTGGATTTGTAGTAGATGAGCGGGCTGCGCGGTTCACCGGTTTCCAGGACCGGATCGGCCGCCCCGAGTTGGATAACTTCACCCAGGAAAATTGTGTGGTCCCCACCATCGTAGGTGTTCGAAATCCGGCAATCAACGAAGCCAAGTCCTTCGGCAAAGACCGGGGCCCCGGTCGCGCTGGTAATAAGTGGGATGTCGTCAAAGGACCGCTGGGGGTCGCGTCCGGCAAAGCGGTTGGAGAGGTTCACCTGGTCCTCATGCAGGAAGTTCACACAAAAGAAGCCGCTTGCGGGTAAAATCTGGTGCGCTGCCGCGTTTTTATCAATACAGATTAAAACCAGGGGTGGGTTTAGTGATACGGAGGTAAAAGAACTGACCGTAATTCCATGGTAAGTTCCGTCTTTAGCCAGTGTAGTTACTACGGTAACCCCGCTGGCAAAATGACTCATTGTTGTGCGAAAATCCTGGGGCGTGAAGGGTATCAATTGAACTCCAGGGGTATTTTTACTTATCATTTTAATAATATGCTTTTAATTAACCAAGCTTTTCTTCAACGGCTTGCAGCGTTCGCCGGGTGGCGTTTTGAACTTCGTCCTCCAGGCGCTTGATTTCCTGGCGGATGGGTCCAGTATAGGTCTCATCTTTGATAGATTTCAAGTTAACCCGGGCCTGGAAAATAGCCCCTTGCATGGCAGACTGGGCCAGGGTAGCGGCCGTACCAGCGTCGGTAATAGTTTGTGGGTTGCCAGCTTCGGCCATTTCAGCGGCCATGCCGCTTATTATCAGGCAGGCCCGCGCAATCGCCAGTGGCGATTCGGTGGCACCGCGCAGGGCTGGTTGTAAGGCTTGCTTGCGTTCAGCCTTTTCCTGTTCGGTACCGCGCGGCAGGGCGTAAGCCGCCATAACCGCATCGAAGGCGGCGGCATCGGTATCCACCGAGGCCAGTAGATACTCGCGCAGGCGGTCTCCTTCGCGAATAATGTCCTGGACTCGCTCCTCAATCCGGGCGAAAGCCGGACGGCCGGTTGTCAGGCGGGCGACCATCGTTACCAGACCGGCGGCGGCAGCCCCGGCCAGTGCCGCCGCCCCACCGCCACCCGGAGTGGCGTCACCGGAACCCAGGCGGGACATAAATTCTTCAATCGTTAAGTCTGCAAGCATTATATGTCTTCTTCAGTTTATCAGTTTCTAAAGCACGTTACCCTGTACTAAAGACCGGGATAATGGCTCAGATAGTCCAGTAAGCTTAGAGTCCGGCTTGCTGGCGGGCCGCTTTTAGCACATTTTCCAACAAAGTTACATTGGTCATCGGGCCGGTCCCACCAGGGGTCGGAGTAATCGCGCCCGCTACAGGCAGCAGGCTTTCAAAATCGGCATCACCGACCAGGCGTTCACCTACCTGGCTGGTTCCAAAGTCGATCACGACCACGCCCGGCTTGACCATATCGCCGGTCAGGATGCCGGGTGCTCCGGCGGCGCAGAAGATAAAATCGGCTTGCCCGGCATAGAGCTTGAACAGGTCTTTGGGTGTGCTTTTATCCACGATCATCAGGCTGGCGTGTTCGGCCAAAAGCAGGGCTAACAGGGGCCGTCCGACGGTTACGCCGTGACCGATTAGCAAGCAGGACTTGCCGCGTACGTTATAGCCGTAGTGTTTTAAAAGCTGAATCCCACCCAGCGGGGTAGCCGGGACAAAAGTTTCCATCTGCTCATACAACCGGCCGAGCAGCAGCGGGTTATAACCGTCTACGTCCTTGCGCGGGTCGAGTATGCTAACCACGTCCTCAAAAGTAATCTGGGGAGGGGTGGGCCATTGCACGGTGATGCCGTGAACTTTAGGGTCGTTATTCAGTTCGGTCAGGGACTGTTTGAATTCATCCAGTGAAACCGAGATGGGCAGCACCCGGCTGGAACCATTAAAGCCCAGGTCGGTGGCACTTTTAATCAGGGTGCGGGTATAAGCAATCGAACTGGGGTCTTCCCCGATCAGGTTAACGGCCAGCCCAGGGGCATAGCCGGTTTGGGCGGCAAATTCGGCCGCGTCGGCCTTGAGTTGGGCCCGTTTTTCCTTCGCCAGGCTGCGTCCTTCCAGGATTTTAGCAGTATCCATTAGCCCGGTCGCTCCACGCCCAATAAAGGTGGAATTATCATTTGACAAGCAGCTATCCCTCTAAATGTCCGCCCCGGCCAATGGAGCAATTGGCTCAACTTTGAGCTCAGGTTGGTAGATTAATTTACCTGGAATTATAACATACCTGACAAACTTTAATAAATCGATTTAATGGTTAAGTTTTGCTCAAAATATCCTGCCCAAACCGGGCAGGGCGTTGTTCAGCGCGTACTGCCTTACTTTGGGGCTCGGTGCTGTGTAAGGCAAGATTTGACACATTACCTGTCTGACAGGAAAGGCAACTTTCCAGGCATGTTATCCTGAGCCGCTGCCGAAGGCACCCAGGTGATACCCGGCGGCGTTGGCGAAAGCAAGTAACCAGACTATAGATAAAGACAGGTTAAAATTTGGACAGGTTATCCCTTTAACGGTAGCCCAAGGAGCCGGAACCCTTCGCCTCGGCTCAGGATGACATGGGGGTGGAAACCTCTATTAATTAATCAAAAGTGTGTCAAACCCTGGTTTACGGAGTATTCAGCGTAATTTGGGTAACCCGCTGCCGTTGTAAATGCTATTCGGAATAAGATTTTGGCTGATTTGTTATAATATAGTGCACGGAATGTGGGCCGGTCACGCAGTCCAGGGAATATTGAACCCGGTTGATTAGATTACCCGGTATCACATAAGTTGAACTTTTTACTTAAAGTTACCCGGCCGCCCGGCTACGTAACCGGCCATTTTTCATTCAGGATTTAGGGAAGGAGCGCTACTATGCCATCCGGGGAAAATCAGAAGGTAAGTTATTCTGAGCTTAAATCGCTGAATATCTGGCAGATATTAGAGCATTCAGCGGCGGCATTTCCAGAGCGTGAGGCCCTAGTTTTCGGGAGCCGGAGGTATAGCTTCAATGAAGTAAAGCGCCTGGCCGAGCAATGCGCGGCCGGACTGCACCACCATGGCTTGCGCAAAGGCGACCGTATCGCTCTGATTATGCCAAATTGGACCGAGTTTGTTATTGCCTATTTTGCGGTAGCCCGGTTAGGGGCTATTCTGGTCCCGTTGAATGTGCGATTTCGCCGCCAGGAACTTTCCTACATCCTGCGCAATAGCGGCGCTAAGGCCGTAATTACCTGCGCCAGCTTTAGCGATTGCGATTATATTGAGCTACTAAAGGAATTGCGGCCGGACCTGCCGGAACTGGCACATATCGTAGTAATCGGCCAGTCGCAGGGTGGCCCGGGCCTGATTAGCTGGGAGTCGCTTTTAAACGAAACACCCGGCACATCTTTACCGGCAATCCAGCTTGCCCCGGAGCAGGACCTTTTTACAATTCTATATACCAGCGGCACCACCGGCCAACCCAAAGGAGTAATGCTGACCCATTACAACCTGGTCACAAACGCTATAATGCTGGCGGAAGGCCTTGAGTCTACCGAAGAAGACCGTTACCTGGTAGCGGTGCCTCTTTTCCATGTTTTCGGCATTACCGCTACTGTCCTGACAGCTTACGTTAGTGGGGCTTCCCTGGTATTGCTTGACCTTTTCAGACCGGAAGAAGCCTTATCTTTGGTGGAGACCGAGCGCATTACCATTCATCATGGGGTGCCGACTATGTTTATTCTGGAGTTAAACTATCCTAACTTCAACCGGTTTGACCTTTCAAGCCTGCGCACCGGTCTTATCGCGGCGGCCCCGGCCCCGGCTGAAATCATCCGGCGAATTCGCCAGGAAATGGGTATGAATATAATAAGCGCCTACGGCCTGACTGAGACCTCACCCTGTTTGACGATGACCCGGTTTGAGGATGATGACCGGACCCGTTCCGAAACGGTCGGCCGGGCGCTGCCGGGAGTGGAAATCAAGATTATCAATGATGATGGCGAGAAAGCCCCGGTGGGCGAGGTTGGCGAGTTGGTCTGCCGGTCCAGCGGGGTAATGAAGGGTTATTATAAATTACCGGAAGCTACCGCCGCCGCCTTCGACAGGGAAGGCTGGTTTTATACGGGCGACCTGGCAACGGTTGATGCTGACGAGAATATTCGCATTGTCGGGCGCAAGAAGGAAATGATAAACCGGGGCGGGTATAAAATCTATCCCCGCGAGGTGGAAGAATTGTATTACAGGCACCCGGCGGTGCTGGAAGTCGCCGTTGTCGGGGTGCCAGACCCGGTACTGGGCGAGAAATCGATGGCCTGTATCAGGTTGAAACCGGGCCACCGGGCTGAAGAAATCGAATTGCGAGAGTTTTTACGAGGTAAACTGGCTGATTTCAAGCTGCCTGACTATTTCCAGTTTGTAGAGAGTTTGCCCATGACCAGTAGCGGGAAAGTTAAAAAAGTTCAAATCCAAGAAGAATTTATTCAGAACAGGAAGCCGTAGACCGGTTTTCGTTCATGTTTATACAAGGGAGAGGAAAGTTGAAAGTTTCAATAGTGGGTATTACCGGTTATGTCGGTGCGGAATTGGCCCGGTTGCTGGGGCGGCGGCCGGATGTAGAGTTGTTGGAAGTAGTCGGGCGGAGCGCCGCCGGACAACCCCTGTCCAAAGTTTTTCCTAACCTGGGACCGCTAAACCTGACAGTAAGCGGCGAGTTACAGCGCCAGAACGAAGCGGATTTTATTTTCCTGGCCCTGCCGCATCACGCCTCGGCGGAAACCGCGGCGGCTATCCTGGAGCAGTCCCCTTCAACCAAAGTAATTGATATGTCGGCCGACTTCCGGCTCCGCGACCGGGCGACCTATGAGAAGTGGTATGGGGCGCACCCGGCCGCGTATCTCTTACCCGAAGCGGTCTACGGCTTGCCCGAAATCTACCGCGACAAAATAAATCCGCAAACCCGCCTGATTGCCAATCCAGGCTGCTACCCGACCTGTTCAACCCTGGCCCTGGCCCCGGCCCTCAGTTCGCGGCTGGGCCAGCCTATTATCGAACCGGACGTTATTATTAACGCCCTTAGCGGTACCAGCGGGGCCGGGCGCGGCCTTAAACAAAACCTGCATTACCCCGAAATGACTTCCAGCACCACCGCTTACGGTCTGGAAGGTCACCGCCATCTGCCGGAAATCGAACAGACCTTACAGGATATCTACGGCAGCCCGGTTTCGGTTTCCTTCACACCGCACCTGGTACCGCTCTCACGGGGCATGCTTGCGACCTGTTATGCCCGCCTTTCGGATAGCTTTTTATCCGCGCACACCGACCAGGCGGAAGCATCCCGGGCCATCCGCGAATATTACCGGGAATTCTATGCAAATGACCCGTTTGTTCAGGTTGTGGACGAATCACCTTATACCAAGCAGGTAGCGGGCAGTAATTACTGCTTTATCTACCCGACGGTTAACCTGGCCGGCCGCCGCCTGATTTCGGTAGCCGTGGTGGATAACCTGACCAAGGGCGCGGCGGGTGAGGGTATCCAGAATATGAACCTGCTGGCGGGCTTGCCCGAAACCACCGGCCTCGATATGCTGGGGCTTTATCCGTAAAGGGGGTAGGGACTGAGTACGTGGAACGTTCAACGTTGAACCTTCTACCTAACCAAAAGGAATTTATGGACTTTATTTATTACAACGCCCGTATCTACACCCTTGACGGGGATGGGACGCAGGCTGAAGCGGTTTTCGTGCGGGAAGGCCGGGTGGTGCGGGTGGGACGCAACCAGGATATCCAGGCTATGGATGGCGCAAGGCAGGCTGAAGCGGTGGACCTGAAAGGGGCTACCCTGATACCGGGCCTGAACGATGCCCATACCCATCTTTTGTGGTGGGGTAAGACGCTGCGCCAGGTTAATCTGGTCGGGGTGGACCGGCTGGAAGGCATGGCCGGAAAGGTCCGTGAGCGAGCTTTAACCACGCCGCCCGGTGAATGGATTACCGGCCTGGGCTGGGACAAGAACCTGTGGGGTCACGACTTTCCCGGTCGGGAGACCCTGGACCTGGCTGCGCCCAACCACCCGGTCGCCCTTCACAGCAAAGACGGCCACCTGCTCCTGGTTAACAGCCGGGCGCTAGAGTTGAGCGGAATCGGGGAGAATACCCCTGACCCGCCTGGCGGGGAAATCGGGCGGGATGAAAAAGGCCAACTGAGCGGCCTTTTCAAGGAAAACGCGGTTGCTTTGCTGCTGCCTCACCTGGAAAAAAGCAGCCCGGTCGCGGAAATTGCTGCTCTTGAAGAAGCCATTGAGTTGGCCCGGCGCTCCGGCCTGACCGGTGTGCATTCTATTGAAGAACGCAGCGGGCTGGTCGCTTTACAGCGCCTTCACGAACGGGGTAACCTGAAGTTCCGGGTGACGGTGTTGCCCTACAGTTATGCCGCACCCGGTCTGATTGAGAGCGGCTTCCGGCAGGGTTTTGGCGATGAAATGCTCCGGCTGGGCCAAATTAAGTTTTTCCTGGATGGCACCCTGGGTTCGCAGACCGCCGCCATGTACGAGCCTTACCTGGAACCGCACGACCATGGCGGGGAAGATGACAAAGACAGTTGCGAAAAGGCCAACCGGGGCATCTTGCGCATGACGGAAGCCGATTTCTTGAGCCAGGCCCGGTTTTGTATTGAAAACGGCTTTGCGGTGGCCGTCCACGTTATCGGGGACCGGGCGGCCGGTCTGGGGCTGGACGTGATAGAGCAGGTAATCTCTGAAACCGGCCGGTCTGTTTCGAAAGAAGGTTTTTCGGGTCTACCGCCTTTTGCCCGGCACCGGCTTGAACATGTCCAATTGTTGAAGGCCGCCGACCTGCCACGCCTGGCCCGTTCAGGTATTATTGCCTCGGTCCAGCCGACCCACGCCACGACCGACCGGGATACCGCCGACCGTTATTGGGGGCAATCGCGCCTGACCGAAACCGGGCGCGGTTATGCTTACAAGAGCCTGTTACGCAGCGGGGTGCACCTGGCGCTGGGTTCCGACGTGCCGATTGAGCCGATAGCACCCCTGGTTGGGATTTACGCCGCCGTTTCACGCAAGCGTCCCGGCGAGGACCGCCCGGCCTGGCTGCCTCACGAGCGTTTGAGCATGGCAGAGGCCGTCCGGGGCTTTACCCGGGGTGCAGCCTATGCCGCCGGGGAGGAAGGCTGCCGGGGTATTATCGCGCCAGGCTTCCTGGCTGACTTTACCGCCCTCGGCCAGGATATTTTCAACATCCCGGAAACCGAAATTCTGGCAACCCCTATCCGGGCAACCATTGTGGCCGGAGAGCCGGTCTTTTTGGAAGCTTAATAAAAAAGTAAGTTACTATTGATCCTGCTTTACCCGTTAATTGGATTAGCGGGTTTTTTCTTGCCTTTCTATATTTACAGGCAATAAAATTAGAGCAAATCTGGATTCAGGTCCTGGCTATTTCACGGTATTATTCACACAACTATTATTATAAAAAGTATATTCTTATAACTGCCGCCCCACTTTATGCCAGGTTTTATAAGAGTAACACCACTTATTTAGTACTTTTGTTAAGCAGGCAGTAATCCAAATAGTATATTTTATAATGTATAATGATATCTACAGTAAATAGATGTTTTTTAGCCGGGCCAATTATAAATCAAATTGGTTGTAACCCCAGTAATTTAAATCTTCCTCATTGCGAAATTTAGTCGGCGGAAGTTAATAAAAGAAAGCTATCTGGGAAATACTAGTCGGGCTACCTGGTAAATTTATGTGTAATAGTTTTAAATCCTATTAGTTAGAAGATCAATTATATTCATATGAAGCCGGAAAATTGTAACTTGCTCCTGGTTGACGACAACACGGATAATCTTCACCTTATTTCGTTCACACTTCGTAAACTTCGATATAATATCTTTACCGCTGAAAATGGCTATCAGGCCCTTGAGTTATTAAATCAGCAAAAAATTGACCTGGTATTACTTGACATAATGATGCCAGGAATAGATGGGTTTGAGGTTTTGCGCCAGATCCGGTTAAAGCGTTCGCTGGCTGACTTGCCTGTATTAATGTCTAGCGCCCTTGAAGGAAGCCGTGATGTGGTCAAGGCTTTGCAGCTAGGCGCTAATGATTACATTACCAAACCGGTTGATTTTTCCATTATGCAAGCCAGGGTTGAAACACATTTGCGCTTGCGGGAACTTGCCATTCTCAGAGAAGAGTTCTTACGGATTGCCAGTCATGACCTGAAAAACCCTTTGTTTTCCATCCTGGTCGCGACTCAATTGGTCTTGGAAATGGTGCCGGTCGGGCAGCCCATGACTGAACAGGCCAATGGTTTGCTGGATATGGTGGGGCGGCAGACCAGTGACATGCAGCGAATTATTGAAGATTTACTGGACTTCCAGGCAGCCGCCCAGGATAAACTGGTTTTGCGCCGTAAACTTACAAATCTGAATACCCTGGCCCGGGAAATAGTCGAATTAAATACGAACTATGCTACTCATAAAAACCAGATTCTTGTACTTGACCTGGAAGAAACAATACCGGATATTGAAGTGGACCCGCAGCGGATAATCCAGGTAATTCAAAACCTGGTCGGTAACGCTATCAAGTTTTCCAACCGGCAGTCAGGCGAGATTATTGTACGAACCAGGCCGGGTGATCAGGTAGTATTGTTTGAAGTATGCGACCAGGGCCCAGGCCTGACCGGAGAAGACCTGGACCAGGCATTTAGAAAAACCGGCCCTTTAAGTAACCAGCCCACCGGTGGTGAAAAAAGTTCCGGCCTGGGCCTGTCAATTGCCCGGCAAATGGTCGAGCTTCACAATGGGGAAATTGGAGTCCGCAATAATCCGGGTAACGGCGCAACCTTCTGGTTTACTTTACCAGCCGTTTAATATTCTGTGGAAGGATGCTAAGGTTCGCCTGGAGTGTTATAATTTTTATGAGCGGTCGGGGTAAACCTCTGCTTAAAAGTTACACAGGCTGGTGTGTTAGACCCAATGACCAACGGTATAAAGTTTTAAACCGAATTATAAAGTTATCACCGGTACAGAAAGAGTTAAATTGGTAAAATTTCGTGTTAGGTCTGCCGAGTTGGAAGATCTGCCCCGTTGTCTGGATATTGACGCCGGTTATGTAACCCGCCATGTCTGGCAGATGCAGGAAAGTTTCGAAGAACCGCCGGAATTAGACGAGGAAGAACTGGCTCAGGCCCGGTCGCGTAATAAAATATTGGGCAAGTCCGTCGCACCTAACCTGCCAATTTTCCAGATGAACCTCAGCCCCAGCCGCTTGCCCATGCCCCTGGCGGTTGCGGCTCCCCTTAATGACCAGCAATTGCTGGGTGAATGGAAAAAGACCGACCTGTTACTGGTCGCCGAAACCGTTGAACTGGAACCGCACCAGGCTATTCTAATGGGTGATGTGCCCGACCCGCAGTTTGACGAGGAAGGCCAGCCGGTATTATACCGCCCGGCACCACCAGATATTATCGGATATATCGGGTTATCGGTGGACAGTACGCGCCACCTGGCCTGGATTACAACTCACGCCGTCCAACTTGATTTCCGGCGGCAGGGTGTTGGTAGCCAGCTCCTGGGCGAAGCCAGGACCTGGGCTGACCGCCACCGCCTGCGCAGCCTGCTGGTGGAGTTGCAGATTAAGAATTACCCGGCCATTAACTATTTCCAGAAGAACGGTTTCTTTTTCTGCGGCTATAACAACGCCTTTTACGCCACCCGCGAAATTGCCCTATTTTTTGGCAAGCGCCTGGAAAAGTTTAGCTAGATTCAGCCCTTTCACAATTTTTAATAAGGCCAGCGGTTATACTTCCGGTCCGGGCGGTTGTTTGGTCTAGCCTTTTGTTATCCACCTTTGTGTCTGGAAAAGTGAAAGGTAATTTGATAGAATAAGCTTATTGGATTTAAAAGTATTTTACCCGGAGTTTGCTTGCACCTTCAGCATTTAACGCAAACCCGGGTATAGCCACAAAACTGCCTCATACTACCCGCGAACTAAAGACAACCTGTTATAATCAAGTTTATTAGTTCAAAGGGTAATTGTTAAGATGGAGATGGTCGTTAAGCTAAAGGATAATTACAAATGATTGATATTGCTGACATCAAACGGCAGGCGGAAACCCGCCGGGATGACCTGGTTGCTATCCGCCGCGATATTCACCGCAACCCGGAACTGGCTTTTGCCGAGAACCGGACGGCCGGGGTTATTGCTGACCGGTTGGAAAAGCTGGGTATGGAAGTACAGACCGGGGTAGCTAAGACCGGGGTGGTAGGGTTGCTGCGCGGTAGCCGGCCTGGTAAAACCGTGCTGTACCGGGCTGATATTGATGCCTTACCGATTTTGGAGCAAGTTGACGCGGAATACACCAGCCGTACCCAGGGTGTTATGCACGCCTGTGGCCACGATGGTCACGTCGCTATCGGCCTGACTGTGGCCGAAATGCTGGCTGGAAAGCGCAATGACTTTGCCGGTAACGTGAAGTTCGTCTTCCAACCGGCCGAAGAAGTGGTCAGCGGGGCCAAGCCGATGATTGATGCGGGGGTTATGGCCGGGGTTGATGTCGCGCTGGGTATTCACCTGGGCAACGATGAACCGGTTGGTTCGATTGCCCTAAAGTCCGGCCCGGCGATGGCAAACGTTGACAGCATCAAGCTGACGGTTCGGGGCAAAGGCGGACACGGCAGTCAGCCGGAGAAAGCAATTGACTCGGTCATGGCGGCCTGCCAGCTGGTCAATACTCTCCAGACCATCGTCAGCCGGGAAGTTGCGCCGATGGAGTCCGGCGTGTTGAGCTTTGGCACCATTCATGGCGGTTTCGCTTCCAATATTATCGCACCGGAAGTTGTCCTGGAAGGCACAGTCCGCTCCTTCTTGCCGGAAGTCCGCGAACTGATGATTAAACGGATTGAAGAAATCGCGGTCGGCCTGGGCAAAGCCCTGCGCTGCGAAGTAAAATTCGAAGTGGTCTACAGTTGCCCGGCGGTGGTAAACAACAGCGAAATGACCGATTTTGTGCGTACAAGCGCCACCCAAATCCTGGGCAAAGACAAAATTATCGAGTCGCGCGAGATGATGGGCAGTGATGATATGTCACTCTTCTTGCAAGCGGTTCCGGGTTGCTACTTCTTTGTTGGGTCAGGCCGCACTGATGGCAAGAGTTTCCCTCACCATCACCCGGGCTTTGACATTGAGGAAGAGTCCCTGGTAATTGGTACCCAGGTCATGACGAAGGCCGTACTGGACTATCTGGCCCAGAACTAGCCAAATCAAAGGGGAACGCTCGGTTAAATAAGGCCGGGTTGTTCCCCTGACAGGCAGGCGACAGCCGGAAAACCCGGGCCGGTCTTAATACCGGTTAGTGAGGTAAGGGTTATGTGGCGAAAGCATCCGTTAGCCAGGTTAATATTAGGGCTAATTGTGGTACTGGTGACGTTTGGAACCGTAGCCTGCGGTTTGTTTTTGGGGGCAGATTTCTGGCGAGATGGCTGGCTGCCGCCAGGCCAGCTGGAAGGTACCGTAAAGATTACCAACCGGCCCAATGCTTCTACCTTACCCGGCCACTTCACCCTTACTACCGGGGATGGGCAAATTACCGAGTTTGAATTGAAATCCAGCCTGCTTTTTAAGTTAAGCCAGTATTTGCAAAATTCAGATACTCCTCAAACAGCCGTTGTTACTTTCTCCCCAAATTTCCATAATATCTATTCGCTGCGCCTGGGCGATTTTACCCTGGTACAGGATAAATATGAACCTAATTTCCCGCTCCAGCACTGGCAGCTGATTCCGGCCTTCCTGTTAGCCGGGATGCTTCTGGCTGGACTGGTGGCCCTGGTTTATATCATTTTTGCGATTGGTGATTTGCTTTCGGCTCCCCGGAAAATTACCGGTACCCTGGTTGCCAGGATTGAGCGGAACGATATCCGGGCGGACGGATATTTAATCCAGGTCCGGCCCTGGACTGACCGCAAGACCGGCCGGTTTGCGCAATTTGAGCTTTCCCAGGAAACTTTTCTAAATACTGACGGTGCGGATTACGTTGAGGTTACGTACAGCCGCTTTTTCCGCTATGTGAGCCAATTGCGCGTATTAACCCTGGCCGAATTGTCCGAAAAGCAAAAGGCGGCGCTGGCTAATTACACTACCGAGGGTTCGGGTTTGAGTTATGCCCCGAACTGGCGTATGCGGACTTTTCTATATTCGGATGCTTTGCTGGGGTTGGTGTTTTTTACGGTCTCGCTGGTTATAACTTTTAACTATTTACCGGAAGGTTTCTGGCCTTCACGGATGGACCCCTCGAAGTGGTTCCTTTTGCTGATAGTTAGCTTGCTTTCGCTGATAATAGCGGTCTTTTTGTTTTTAAGGTTCCGCCGCAAACAGCAAGATGTCCATGGGCCGAAACGGCTGACCGTTGGCCCGGTCCTCAGTAAGTGGCGCGTCACGGGCACCAGTAATGATAATCGACGGTTGATTGTCGTCGCGGATGGCGGCTTGAGCGCCGGAGAGAAGGCGGTTCGCAAGTTTGACCTCAGTCCGGCCCTGTATGACCGGCTACAGGTGGGCGATATTGTCGAAATCGAGCATACACCCCGGATGCGGTTTATCTGCCGCCTGGAAGTTAAAGGCCACCAGGAACTGACCGGCTCTTTTCCACTCTGACCCATAATCTGACCCATAATTAGAAAATTATCCCGAGCTGCCAGGGACTTTATATACTTCAAATTCACCCCGTGAGTCCTGGTGGACCAGCCGGAAGATTGTATTGCCCGGCGCTTGTAACAGGGTCGGATAGCGCCCGAAGTAGCCGGTAATAATTATATATTCCGCCCCATAGCGTTTCGCCAGTCTTTCAACCACCTCCAGGGGTTCATCCGAAGGCAGCCGCAGGGCCGGGCGGCCGGTGGCGTAGTTAAGGCTGGACGGCTCATCGCTGATAAGCGGGCCGCTGACATTATTGTCTGCGAGCCAGGTATTTAACCGGGCGTAGACCGCCTGGTCGTGCCGGTGGGTTCCAATTGTGCCGTTGAGGCTTACCGAGAATTGAATTATCACCAGGGCCAGCAGGGTTGTTAAGAGGACCGGGAAAAAATGAATGCCCTTTGGTCTGAATTTGCGGTATTGCTCTCCGGCCCGGTACAACAGAAAAATATAGCCAATCGCCCCGAAGGCTGCCATGCTGCCGGAAGAATGATAGAAACTGCCGGTGGAACTGGCCGCGACAAAAATCAGGGGTAAGCCCAGGCCCAGTAGCAGGCTGTACAACACCCAGCGGCCGACCTGGCCGGGTTCGTGCCGCCACAGCAGGTATAGCCCCGCCCCCGGCAGGATTACCGCCGGTAAAAACATTGTCCCCAGGACTTCGAACCAGGCGTTATATAGGGCGACCAGCCGTGCCTGTAAGATATTCTCCAGTCCCAGGCTGGCAAGGGTGCTGAAATTTATCGGTGTTTCATAGTTAAAAAGGGTCGCGTAATTATAAATCAGGGCGCTTTCCAGGGCGGCGGGCGAACTAAAATACCCAAAAGTGAACCAGTTACGCAACAGCCAGGGTCCGGCGACCAGCCCAGCCCCCAGCATTGTAAAAGCGGCCAGCTTAAAGGCCTGCGGTCGGTATTCCGGTTCCTTGATTAGCCTGCCCAGGGTTACGATAGACCAGGCCAGCACCAGGAAGGCCGCATGGCTGCGCGTCAGGTAAGCCAGCCCCAGCAAAATACCCAGCCAGAAGCAGTTTGCCGGGCTTTCCCGGCCGGTCCAGACCAGGACTGCGGCCGCGACCAGGGCGGCGTAAATCATCTGGCTGTCCGGGACAGCCGACTGATAGGCCAGTAAAGGGTTGATGGCTATATACAACCCGGCGGCCCCGGCCATGTAAAGTTTAAAGCGCACACTTATATCCAGGCTGGCAAAGGCCCGCCGGGCCAGCCAGAAAGTCAGGACCGGCAGGCTGGCCCCGGCTAATACGCCCGGCAACTGGGCGGCCAGCGGAGTATCCCCCAAAAAGAGAAAACTCAGGGCGATTAAGAATGAAGTCAGGGGCATCCAGAAGTCAAAACCGGGGTGCAGCACAGTAGCGGGGGCGGGGTGGTAGTTCCAGATGATTGCCAGTTCCAGGGGTCGGCCGTTGAAAAAGCTCCTGGCTCCCTGGATATAATAGGCCGGGTCGTCCAGGGGTGGGAAAGTCAGTTGGAGGGCGTAAACCAGCCGGATAATCAGGGCCAGGCCGAACAATCCCCCGGCCCAGGGCCAGGCCGGATTGCTGTTTAGGTTGGGCCTGACATCTTTAGTTATTTGCAAAATTTAACTGGTTTCCGGTTTTTCGGGTGAAACGGTTAAAACTAAAATTGTGATGATAAAAGGCTGGCTGTAAAACCAGCGGTAGTCCGGGCTGATCGGCTGCACGGCGAAAAGCAGCACCAGGGCCCCGGCCCGTAATAGCGCCGGGCGAATTCGACCGGCCCGCCAATCCCGCCCGACCTGACTCAGGATAATAAAAATTGCCAGTACCAGCGGCGGAAAGTCGTAAATGTGCGAATAGGCGGTTACGGCCAGGGTCAGGGCTACCGCCACTCCCAGGAATACCGGGTAATTATCGCGCCACTGCCATAGCCGCCAGGCGCCCCAGGCGACTAACCAGGCCATGACCGGGACGGATACCAGGGCCAGCCAGGGCTGCTGCCAGCCGGTCAGGAATTCCAACCAGCTTGGGAAGATTGATTTGTAAAATTCCAGGTAAGTTCCATCGGCCTGGATTTGCCCGTTAATCTGCTGGGCATTGAAAGCCCCGGCCAGGCGAAATGGCCAATCCGGCTCAAGCATCAGGCTAATCGCCGTCACCGCCAGGGTGCCGGTGATCGCTCCGGCCAGCCACTTTAGCAGCGGCGGCCACTCCCCGTACTTCCAGCCTGACCCTTTAGTCCGGGCAGCCTGGTAAACGACCAGGGCCAGCAAAGCCGCCCCGGCGATAAAAGTAATCTGGGGCTTTATAAGCAGGACCAGCGCGGGTAGACCGGCTGCGAAGAATTTACCCTGCCGGTAGAGGTAGGCGCTGGCGGTCAGGGCAAAAAGCATTATAACCGTCGTATGCCCGTTCATTATAGCATTAGAGCACACCGCCAGGGCCAGGCAGTAGAGCGGCAGGAGCCATGTTATGCGCCAGTTCGCCAGAAAGACCCGCCACCCGGCCCAGACCGCCCCGAATAACAGCAGCAAGTTGACCGCTGCCCAGACGTTCAGGGCTGTTTCCGTACTGAAGCGGGCAAAAGGCAAATAGAAGAAAATAACCCAGTACAGGTAGATAAAACGCAGTTCGCCCTGGAAAGGGCCTTGAAGTGGTTGGTAGGGCTGGTAGGGCGATTGCCCATCAAGCACCTGGCGGGCAAATTTCAGGAATATATTAAAGTCGGTCGCGGGGTCGCTGTTAAACCGGGCCGTCAGGTTGAAGACCAGGATGATTTGAAAAATGGTCAGTACCGCTGACACGACCAGCAGCACCGCCATTTCCACCGGCACCGGCGGTTTTCCAGGACCAATGACGGGTGCTAAATTATGGGCGGAGGTGGACGGTATATTGTTATCACTAACTGGTTGTTTCAAACTTTAACCTTGTTTAATCTTTCCCTTCCTGGGGACCGACCGGTCTGGTCCCCAGGCAGGGAAATTGTTAAACGGCCTGGATGGTGCTGGTCAGCACTTGCTCAACACCTTGCTGCATCAGGTCGAGGCTCATACTGGCGATATTTCGGATGTGTTTTTCGGTCTGTATCAGCTGTACAGCCAGTTGAGGGGTGGCCGGTAGATGAATAAAACCGGCAATAACCGGGTTGCCGGAGGGATGCTGCCAGGCACCGGCATTGATGGCATGCAGGGCTGTAAAAAGCATTTCGTTGCAAAGGTGGCCCCCGGCATGGTCGGAAGTATGGGCCGGGATGCCCGCTTCCAGCAGGTCGGCCACAATTTGTTTGGACGGGAAGGTGCTGAAGTAGGCCGCCGGGACGTCGGGCAGGAGCGGAATGCCGGGCCGGTTATGGCCGCCATTGTCGGGCAGCCCGGTAATTTCAGACCAGTTATGGCCCACCCGTTCGATGCGCAAGCCGGTTTCACTAAAAGCCAGACCCAGCCCTATGACAACCTGGGGCTGGTATTTCTCAAACAGGCCGTACAGCACTCCGGGCATTTTTACGCAATCCACCGGCAGCACGGCCCCTCTGATGACATAGCCATCGGCCAGTTCCTTGCCGTCCAGGGCCTCGGCAATTACGCCGCTGGGGTTGTAGGGAAAGCGGTCAAATGGCTCGTAGCCGGTCAGAAGAATTGTTTTAGTTCCACTCATGATTATTAAGTTATTCCTGTGTCTAATTGATTAAGATGCCCGGGTTTTCAGGCGGTTAGTTAAATTTTCAAAAAGTAATAGGGCACGGGTGGCCCGTAGAACCGGGCCACCCGCCGCTTTTGTTCCAAATTGGAGTAAAGTCAGACCTATCTGGAGGGAGCTACAATCTCGTTGCGCATAGTCCCGATACCTTCGACCTCGGTTTCCATGATATCCCCAACCTTCAGGAATTCGGGCGGGTTGGCAAACGCGCCTACCCCGTCCGGGGTCCCGGTGGAGATAATATCGCCCGGTTCAAGCGTCAGGGCTTGCGATATATCCCATATCTGGGTCGGGATATCAAACATCATCTGGCCGGTATTTGCGTCTTGCTTGGTCACACCGTTAACGCGCAGGCGGATTGGCACGTGGAGCGGGTCAGGCAATTCGTCTGGGGTAACCACGATTGGTCCAATCGGGCAAGACCCATCCAGGCTCTTGCCCTTGTACCACTGAGTGTGCTTGAATTGCAAATCGCGGGCAGACAAGTCGTTGATGACCGTGTAGCCAAAGACATGGTTGAGGGCGTCCTCTTTCGAGATTTTGTGCCCACCGACCCCGATAATCAGCCCGAGTTCAACTTCCCAGTCCAGTTGTTTGGTAACGGACTCATCCAGCTCTACCGGCGAGAAAGGCCCATTGATCGTGGTAACCGCTTTAGTAAAGTAAATCGGTGCTTCCGGTGGTTTCTCGTCTTCACCCCTGGCAACGGCGCCTTCGAGGAAGTGCTTGTAGTAATTGCGGCCCAGGCAAAGCACGTTCTTCAGCGGGCGTGGAATAGGTGCCAGGATGATCTTTTCATCGTAAGGCTGGCCTAAATCACCGGAAGAAAGTTCGGTTTCATTTATTTGCGAAAAGCGTTCGGCTACGGCTTGCCACTGCGCCGGACCGGCCTGAACTAACTCTAGAAGCGAAGTCGGTCCACCGCCCATAAGTTGAGCAACATCTATGATAGTATCGCCACGCAAAGCTCCCAGGCGGGGTCCCTGGTCAGAATTATAAGTTAAATAGCGCATTTTTCTCCCAATAATTGTTGCTCTCACGTAGCGGTGAAAGCAAGTTTGATTAAACAAATAAGGCTATATACGTGAATGCTAATGAAGTTTGCTTGTCCCATTGCATGGTGCCGGTTGGCCTGGTAAACTTTTGCCGGTAGCGACCTTACCAGGTGTCAGGAGCATTTGAGCAGCCGATTATGGACTTCAGCTTGCCCGGGTTCGACCACATCGCATACAGGTAATCATCATAGCATTTTTAGATTATCCTTAGTATAATCAATTTCAGTGCAGTTTCCAATTTTGTACGCAATCAAGGTTTTAAAATCTGCTAGAGAGCTTTTAACTTGAATAAAAATCAGGCCGTTAACAAAAAGGGTCTCCGGGAACTTAATGTGCCTTAATTTAATTATTTGTTATTTCCCTTCATTTCTGAGATAATCGTAAAGCGAAATATACTTCATTTTATTCCTCACTTGGTAGCTTTGATGAAAAAGATTTTAATTATTGAAGATGATAAAATTGTCATGGCCAGTGCTAAAGATTTATTGGAAGCAGAAGGCTATGATGTAAGCACTGCCGAAAACGGCCGCCGTGGCGTGTTGATGGCTCGCGAGGTGGTACCCGACCTTATCATTTGTGATGTTATGATGCCTGAAGTGGACGGGCATAGCGTTTTAACTACCCTGCGTGAACTGCCGGACACGAGTGCAATTCCTTTTATCTTTCTTACTGCCAAAGCCGATAAATCGGATATTCGCCAGGGGATGAAGTTAGGGGCCGATGATTACCTGACCAAACCCTATACTCGGATGGATTTGCTGGATGCTATTTCCAGCCGGTTAGCCAAACAAACTGCTTTAACTCAACGGTTCACCTCGCAGATTCAACAGGTCGAAGCCAAACTAAATTATGCCCTGCACTATGATTCTGTAACCGGGCTGCCTAACCGGCTGCTATTCCGCGAACAGTTTATTAAGGCCATTCCGCAACCAACCCCACCGGATTGGATGGTAGCAGTCATTTATCTTGGCCTGGACCGGTTTGCCCAGATTAATGACAGCCTGGGGCCGGATTACGCAAATTTACTTTTGAGGGGTGTCACCGCCCGCTTAAAGGAATGTCTTGGGGAAAGCGCCAGTATTTCGCGGTTGCATTCGGGTGAATTTGCGATTGTCCTTTCAGGGCCGCGCAGCACTTTGCTGCTTCCCCAAATCTGCCAGGCTATCCTGGAGAAAATAGGCACGCCCTACCCGCTAGACCAGCTGGAGGTATACACTTCCGCCAGCCTGGGAATTAGTTGCTACCCGGAAAACGGCCTGGAGCTGGAAAGCATGCTAAAAAATGCCCGTACTTCCATGCTCCACACGAAAAAACAGGGCGGTAATGCTTTTCAGTTATATAACGTTGAAATGAATACCCGCTCGCTGGACCAGCTCAAGTTGGAAACCAGCTTACGCCATGCCCTGGAACGCAATGAATTGGAAATTTACTTCCAGCCCCAGGTTGATATTCGTAAGGGGCAGGTGGTGGGCGCGGAAGCGCTTTTGCGCTGGAAACACCCGGAACAGGGTTTTATCTCTCCGATGGTGTTTATCCCTATTGCCGAGGAAACCGGCTTAATCCACGCGATTGGTGATTGGGTTCTAAAAACAGCCTGTTTGAAGGTGAAAAGCTGGCAAGATGCCGGGTACCCGCCGCTGCGCCTGGCTGTAAATATTTCCAGCCGCCAGATTTACCAGCCAAACTTTACCGCCAAGGTGGCCCAGATTGTTAAAGACACCGGGTTAGCTCCGCAAAACCTGGAACTGGAATTAACCGAAAGCACCCTGATTCACGAGGTTGATAGCGCCAGTTCGATCCTGGGTAAGCTGAAATCGCTGGGTATTCAAATTGCAATCGATGATTTTGGGACCGGCTTTTCTTCCTTGAGTTACCTGAAGCAATTCCCATTTGATACTTTGAAGGTTGACCGCTATTTTGTGCAGAATATCGGGCAGGACTCGGAGAATTCGGCTATAACCCTGGCTACAATTCAGATGGCCCATAGCCTGAACCTTAAAGTTATTGCCGAAGGGGTTGAAACGGAGCGAGAATTGGATTTCTTAAGCCAGCATGGTTGCGATGAAATCCAGGGTTATTTCTACAGCCGCCCGTTGGCCCAGGATAGTTTTGAGAAGTTGCTGGCTTCAAAAAAATCCCTGCAGGACGTTATACAAGCTAATAAACTGGCCTAGCGGCTTTCCTACAAACCTCAAAAATAAATCAATAAACAATGGCCTGTTTTGAAAACTCAAAACAGGCCATTGATGTTACAGGTTTACGATCTCAACCGGCTCCACCGGTTCGCCCAGTTCGAACCCGAAGACTTTAGAGAAAAAGTACAACTCACCGTCCAGAGAGCGTTTGATATTTTCCGCCCGGCGGAAGCCGTGTTGCTCTCCCTCAAAAGGCAGGTAAGCAACCGGCAACCCCTTGGCCTTGACGGCCTCGAACATTTTCTCGGCCTGGTCCGGCGGTACAACTTTATCTTCAAGGCCCTGAAAGAGAATCAAGGCGCAGTTTAGCCGGTCGGTATGGTATATTGGCGAGCGCTCCAGGTAGAGGTCCCGCTTTTCCGGGTAAGGGCCGATCATACTATCGAGATAGCGCGACTCGAATTTATGAGTATCCAGGGCCAGGGCTTCGGCATCGCTAACCCCAAAATGGCTGGCTCCGACCTTGAACACATCACGGAAGGTTATGGCGCACAGGGTGGTATAACCCCCGGCGCTGCCGCCTTCAATAGCCAGGCGTTCCCGGTCAACCAGGCCTTGCTGGGCCAGGTAACTGGCACCGTTCACGCAGTCGTCTACATCGACGACGCCCCATTGCCCGTTCAGGCGCTGGCGGTAGGCCCGGCCGTACCCGGTGCTGCCACCGTAGTTTACGTCCAGGACAGCGATACCCCGGCTGGTCCAATACTGGACCTTGAGGTTGTAAGCCTGCGAACTGAACCCGGTCGGGCCACCGTGGCTCTGCACCAACAGGGGCGGCAGCTCGCTGGTTGGCCCGCTGAAATCTTTGTTCTGGGGCCGGTAGAAGTAACCGAAGGCGGTCAGGCCGTTTTCGGTTGGGAATTCGATTTCGGTTGGCTTGGAAAAATAGCCCGGGTCAATCTCTAATTGGCTGGCACTTTTCAAGACTTCAAAAGTACCCTTATCCAGGTCGTACCGGACTATGGCCCGGGGTTCGGTCACCCGGTCCACCGGCATAACCAGTGCCCCGTTAACCGGGTGTAAGCTGCTAAAGTCACTGAAGGGGGTATTTATTTCGGAAAACCCGCCCTGGTTAAGGTCCAGCCGGGCCAGGTGCCATTCGCCTTTCTGAAAGTAGGTGCATAGCGCGGTACCGGCCGACTCGAAGGTATAGGTAGTTATGCCGAAGATCCACTGGGGCAAGCCGAATTCAGCCTCCATTTCGCAGAGTGCTTCGGCCCGGCCATCCTGCCAGCGGTAAAGGTTCCACCAACCGGTCCGGTCGGATACAAAATAAAGCCGTCCGTCCGGCGACCATTCGGGCTGGAAAATCGATTCTTCCAGGCCCCCGGCAATTTTCTCGGCCTGGCCGAGGGAGCCGTCAGCCTGTAAAGCGCCTGTCCAGACTTCCGTACCGTCCCAGGGCATATTCGGATGGTTCCAGGTAATCCAGGAAAGAGTTTTACCGTCCGGGCTGACGCGCGGATTGGCATAAAAATCGTTCCCCCCTGCAAGCACCTGCCCACCATCATTTTCCTGGAGGGAGATTGCTACAATCGTATTGACCGCTTCCTGACCGGGCCGGGTGTGGTCCTCTCGCACGCAGATGAGGCGCTGGCGTGCTTCATCGTAGACCGGTTCGGCATAGCGGTAAGCGCTACCGGGTGGGGTAATAAGCCGGGGCTCCTGGCCTGGTGTCTGCCGGTATAGGCCCTGGTCGTTGTAATTGACAAAGAATGCTTCTCCCTGGTGGACCAGGTAAGCCCCTCCGCCATACTCATGCACCCGAGTCCTGACATTAAACGGGGCGGGGGTTAGGTCGGCTTGCCGCCCATCCGGGCTACGGCGTACCAGCACATTGCGGCCCCCTTCGGTTGGCCGGGATTCAACCCAGTATATATCGGTACCATCTACCTGTACCTGGCTCAATCCAATTGATCCCTGGACTATCAAATCAGTAGTGATTGGCGATCGCCAGCCACCGTAGGGAGCAACTTTAGCATCATCCATTATTCCATTAACTCCTTTTGTATTTAAGGCAATGACATTGTGCTAATCTACTAAAGTTGGCCGCGTTGTGTCAATTAGGAAGGGCCAAACAATTGTATAATCTAAAACGGTAAAACTGACTTTAACAAATTCTATAAAAGGGACAATGAAACAAGAAATCAGGCTGAATGTGAATGAGGCACCTGCGGTAAATCCACCACTGGCGACCCCTATTTCCATCGGATTATTAGGCGCGGCGGCATTTGTCGTAACCGCCGATGTACGGGTTATAAACCCTTTATTACATATAATTGCAACCGAATTTAAGACCGATGTGGGCAGCGCCGGCATAATTGTAACTGCCTATGCCATTCCTTATGGTTTATTCCAATTGGTTTATGGCCCTATTGGCGACCGCTACGGCAAGCTTAAAATTATGTCGATAGCGCTGCTGCTATTTTCCTTTGGCACGGCGCTATGTGCTTTCGCGCCGTCTTTGATGTTTCTTGGTTTACTGCGCTTTTCAACCGGGGTGGCCGCCGCCGCGATAATTCCAATGTCCCTGGCATATATCGGGGACAGTTATTCATACAAGGAACGGCAGGTAGCCATCGGCAAGTTCCTGGGAGCCCTGGCAATGGCCCAGATACTGAGTACCAGCCTGGGTGGTATTGCGGGCGATTTTCTTAGCTGGCGGTTTCTTTTCTTTTTCTACGGCTTAATTTCCCTGGTAATAGGTTTTGTTTTCTGGAAAGCTGCCCGGCGCGGCAACATCGCGTCAGCTACCAATGCCGATGCCCGGATTTCGTTCCGGCCGTACTGGGGTTTGCTGGTGGATCGCGGTCCCCGGCTGGTAATAATTGCCGTCTTTATCGAGGGTTTCTTTTTCTTCGGGGCTTTTTCGTACCTGGGTGCCTTTTTGCGTGAGGAATACAACCTGGCCTATATTCTTATCGGCTTAATGCTTAGTGGATTTGGGTTAGGGAGCTTAATTTACAGCCGTTCGGTGGGCTGGTTGGTCAGGCGGTTTGGCGAAAGCGGTCTAATACTAATCGGCGGCAGTCTGACTTTTGTCAGCTATATGATTATCGGCCTGCTTCAAATGTGGCCGCTCTTTATCCCGGTAAACATTTTCCTGGGCCTGGGCTACTACATGATTCACAGTACCTTTCAGACCAAAGCCACCGAAATGGCCCCTGGTAGCCGGGGTACGGCGGTTTCGCTGTTTGCGTTTAGTCTCTTTTTCGGGCAGGGTATCGGGACGGCCTTTATTGGCCTTGTGATAAATGGACCCGGATATGAGCTGGCTTTTGTAATTGCGGGGGTCGCCCTGGCTTTGCTTGGGTTTTGGTTTGTAGTGGCAAATAAACAAACTTAAATTAACAACATTTAATATAAATAATTTAAAATGGTCAAATTTCAACAACCTTAACTCTTGGATAAAATACTAAACATTATTATTTAATATAGTTAAAAATGATAATAATGCAAGAGCCGAAATATAGCAACCAGTTCTTGCATTATCTAATTTTGAGCTGATTAAGATTTATAATGGCAAACATTGACAAATCCTATACCATATTGATGAAGGGAAGTAACTTAAAATCCCTTAATAGCCACATTATTTATATAAATAGACCACTGATTAATAGAAATAACCTCTACTATTTTTAATAGAAACCAGGATTTTAATAGTTGATAAAGCAGAATATTGATAAATAGTCATAAAACTACTTATTTTCACCTAAAAACCGATATATAATGAACACGAGATATTAAAAGTGGCATTAATAAATTCGTTATTGAATAATAAGTCAACTTGTGATAAATTAGTACAATAAAGTAATTGGTTTACTTTGGGTTCGGCTATTTCGAGAATAATTAGCTTGTTATATTTTAAAAAGATATAACATCCAGTAGTATTGCAGTTCGTTGTGAAGTTAATAATATTGTACTTGAGGAAAGGACGATGTGGTCAATCCGACGTTACTGCTTAAACGTGGAATGACTTAATAATATGCCTGTTAAATCTAATAACCCTGAGAATGCTAATCCTCAACCTGCTCAAAAGGATAGCGCCTCACGTCATCAACAGCTTAAGAGCATAAACCTGGAAGTACTCGGTGAACGGATTCGTCGGGCGAGAGTGGAGAAGAAAATTTCTCAACGAGATCTTAGCTCAGGTCTTTTTACTTCAGCTTATTTATCTTCCCTTGAACTCGGTAAAACCAGACCAACCTTGAATACTCTGGACCAGTTAGCAAACTTGCTTGGAAAATCCACGGATTATTTCTTGCGGCCTCCGAGTGGCCAAAACCTGGACGATGCTCTGGATGAAGAGCAGGCCCGGGCTCTTGAACTGCGCCAGAGTTTGTTAGCGGCCCAGGTTTACCTGGAACATGCTCCCAATGAGCAGGCTTTCCAGATTCTGGAACAGGTAGGATTGGGACTTTCCCGCCTGAGCCAGCCTGACCGCGCTCGCTACCATTATCTGCTGGGCAAGTACCATAACCAAAATGGAAACACTCAGGAAGCCTTACAGGCTCTTCAGGAAGCCCAGCAATACCAGGGTGAAAGTGATTACAATAACCCGGAGCCGGAGTTAGCCGCCCTGATCGAATATGAATTGGGTGAAGCTACGACCCGCAGCCGCCAGGTAATGAGCGCCTTAAACCATTACACCCAGGGGCTGGAAGCACTTTCTAATAGTAGCAGCCCCAACCTGCGCTGGAAATTACTAGCCGGGGCGGCCAATTGCTATCGCTTGCTCAACGACCTTGAACAGGCCCAGGACTATTTCCAGAAGGCCCTGGATTTAGCTGAAAAAAATAATCACGCCCAGCAAGCCGATTACTTCTACAAGCGCGCCACCACCCTCAGCGAGCAGGGTGATTTCCAACGTGCCAGCCTTTATTTTGGGCGAAGTATTCAGATTTATGAGCTTAAAGAAGAGCAAGTTATATTACAAAAGACCTGTTTAAGTTTAGCCCAGTTGCAGGTTCAGGCAAAAGATTACGACCAGGCCGGAGAGGTGGCCCACCTTGCTTTAAGTTTGACAGGGGAAATTAAAGGGGAGGATCGCTGCCAGGAATTAAATGCCCTGGTACTGCTGGCTACGATTCATCACCGTAAGAACGATCTTCAGGTTGCTTCCGAATTCCTGGACCGGGCCTCAAGGTTGCAGGAAGAAGCCAGCTGCCAGGATACAGCCCTGCTCGGGCAGTATTACCAGGTGGCGGCCGAACTGAAGGCGGACCAGGGACAGCAGCAAGCTTCGGAAGATTTTTACCAGAAAGCGATTGAAACTTTAACTCAAATCGAAAATGGCGAGGACTTGACCCCGGTCCGGCTGCTGGCCGAAGTTTACTATAGCTACGGGCGTCGTCTGAAGGATTGGAACGATACTCAAAAATCGCTTGACCTGATGGAACGGGCCTACCGCCTTTCCACCGGCAAAGGACGAAGCGGTTCCTAAAATACTTTCCCATTAAGTTAAAACGACTTTCGCCTCATTATGTTGTCGCTGACCAATCCGGGCTAACCCGAAGTTTCGCGGCAAGGAGGTGGAAGTCGTTTTTTCTTAACTAATTTTGCAGGTCTATTAACCCCTGGTCACCCGGTATGCGGGTTAAACCAGGGCTTTTAACTATTCGGCTGGTTGCGCCCGCCCTGGTGGCCCCCGGAGTTGCGGCTGTCACCCTGCATGCCGCCCTCGTCCTGGGATTTATTGTGGCGGTTTTGGTCGTCATCATTGGAGTCGTCGCGGAACTCATGCATCTTGCCCGGCGTATCGTTGCGGGCGCTGGCCGTGCGGTCACTGTGCCCACCGGCTTTTTGAGTGGTATCCGCCGGGAAGTGCTGGCGGCCTTTCGAACGATTATGGTTTCGCTGCTCGTCAATTTCCTGATCAGCTTCAGAAAAATGTTCTCCGTGCGCGTTCCCTTGATTCTTGGGCATCTTTGTCCCTCCCTTTGCAAATGACAATAAAACATAAATGTAGTACCGGGCTTTGAAATTAGGCCCATTATGCCCAATTGCATAAGCTATACCAGAGTTGCCTTTTTAATTGACAAGCCATAGACCCGCAACCCATAATCACACCCTGTAGTATTTTAAAGGGAGCAGCAATGGCGCGAGTTACGGATTCAAATTTAAAGCAAGACTCCCACCATAAAGGGGGGGCAGACCAGCCAACCGGCGCCACAATCGAAGAAATTAAGCTCAGTTTGCTAAGACCGGCGGGGTACGCGCCGGAGGCCGGTAACACAAGAGTGCTGCCGGATGAAGCCGACCTGGGCCTAACTTCAATTATCCGGGCCCTGGATATTGACGGGCGGCATTCCCGGACGGTCAGTGCGGTGCTGGGAGAACTTAACTCCGACCCGGTGGTAATAAGCTACCGTCAGGATGTGTTGTACGAGCTGCTAAGGCTGCCGGGGATAGTTCAGCAATTCAGCCTGGCCCTGCCCAATTTAACCGAGCTGGCTATGGTAGGCCGTACCAAACAGTGGGGCGAAACCCAACCGCTGCCACAGGTGGTCGGGCGGCTGGCTGAACTGGAAATCTATGTTAATTGCGTGGAAGGACTCTGGTCAGCCCTGGGAAGTTACCAGGGAACTGCTTCTAACAGTTCGACCGGGTTGCTGGGTCTAAGGTCGGGTTTGCAGCGGGTGCGTAATGAGTCCGTTTACCAGGGCCTGGCGGCCGAATTGCCCCGGTTGCGGGCCAGCCTGCGCGAAGCCAGCAGCATTACGCTCGGTATAAACCTGGATGCGCAACTCCGGCCTGAGTCGGCAACCATTGTCTCGGTAAACCAGGAACGGTTCAGCGGCAAAGGTACTTTGTTACAACGCTTGCTGGGGGACCGGGCTGCCGCCGAAGCGCAACGCAGCAGCCGAAACCTCTACCCGGCCAACGATAACCGGCCAAATACTCCCGAACACGAACTATTCCGCGAACTTGACCGGATTCTGGAAAAAGTGGCCCGCCCGGTGGCGGAAACGCTGGCCCGTTACACCAAAGTAAGCAGCGCCTGGTTGGCCGCGCTTGGGCCGGAAATAGCCTTTTACCTGGGAGCGGTCCGGCTGGTAAAGGAGATGGACCAGGCCGGTTTAGCCCTTTGCCGCCCGGCTATAGAGCCCGCCGCCGAAAATGCCGGTAAAGCCAGCGGGCTCTATAGCCTGGACCTGGCTTTGCGCTTGAAGGGGCTTAAACGCCAGGCCGAAGTTGTGCCCAACGAGGTTGAATTTTCGGCCAGCAGCCATATCTTTATAGTTACCGGCCCCAACAGCGGTGGCAAAACCACCTATACCAGGGCCGTCGGCCAGGCCCAGGTGCTTTTCCAGGCCGGACTGCCCGTACCGGCTACGGCGGCCCGGTTCAGCCCGGTAGACGCTATATTCACCCATTTTGCCAGGGAAGAACGAGCAGAAGCCAGCGGCGGCCGCCTGGCCCAGGAGTTGAAAAGCCTGTCCAATTTATTCCGGCAAGCCAGTTGTAACAGCCTTATCCTGCTAAACGAACCGCTTACCGGCACGGACCACATCTCGGCCCGCTCGCTGGGGAAAGACCTGCTGGCCGGGCTAAAATTATTAGGGGCCCGGGCCATATTTGTGACTCACCTTCACGAATTGCTAGAAGATACCGCCCTGGACATAGCCTCGGGCGGTGGTATTGTCAGCCTGGTAGCGGTAGCTTCCGCCCCGGTTGAGAATGGCTCGGCCTTTAATCCAACCTATAAAATTATTCCGGGTTTACCCCGGGCGCTGGCGAACGCCGCCGAACTGGCCCGGCAGCATGGGCTAAGCCTGCCTCAGATTACCCGGACCCTGCGCGAACGCGGCCTTATTACTCCCGAAGAATAATTTTGAATTGAAACTGCTTGAATTTCCAGGTTTTGTGGCTATCAAAAAGCCTTTCTTTTTGATAAACTAATAACAGCAGCAGGAAAATCGTTTTAGCTTATCTTTACGCCATTCGTTCAGGTCGATATCTACCGGATCGATTTTTTAAGCAAGCGTAAATGGGCAAAAATCTAAATTAGTGATGGAGAGGTTCTCACGCATGAAATTCGAACGTTCTGGTGGTATCCTGCTCCACCCAACCAGTTTTCCAGGCCCCTATGGAATTGGTGACCTTGGTGCCGAGGCTTACCGCTTTGTAGATTTTCTCCAGCAAACCGGCCAGCGCCTCTGGCAAATCTTGCCGCTGGCCCCAACGGGCTACGGTGACTCACCATACGCGGCTTTTTCCGCTTTTGCCGGTAACGCACTCTTAATCAGTCCAGATATTCTACACAGCCAGGCTTTACTCTCCGAAACCGACCTGGCCGATAAGCCGGACTTTCCAAATGACCGGGTTGATTTTGGCCGGGTAATCGATTGGAAAATGGCCCTCTTACAGCGGTCTTACGCGCGGTTCAAGGAGCGGGCGGGCAACCATGGAAAAGCCCGCCTGGCTGATTTTGAAAAGGAAAATGCGGCCTGGTTGGAGGATTACGCCCTGTTTATGGCTGCCAAATCCGCTCACGGCGGGGTGTCCTGGAACCATTGGGATGAAGGGCTGGCCCTGCGGAGACCGGAAGCCCTCGCCGGCTGGCGTGAGAAATTAAGCGAACCAATCGCCTTTCAGAAATACATTCAATTTTTATTCTTCCAGCAATGGCTGAACCTCAAGCAATATGCCAATGAGCGGGGTATCCAGATAGTCGGGGATATTCCAATCTTTGTCGCATATGACAGTGCCGATGTCTGGCAGCACCCTGACCTGTTTTACCTGGATGAACATGGTAATCCGACGGTTATAGCCGGGGTTCCACCGGATTATTTCAGCCCGACCGGCCAGCGCTGGGGCAACCCGCTATATCGTTGGGAGGTAATGGGCCGTGATAATTATGCATGGTGGGTCGAACGCTTTAAAGCTATCTACAGGCTGGTTGATATAGTCCGGTTGGACCACTTCCGGGGTTTTGAAGCTTACTGGGAAGTCCCGGCCCACGAAGAAACCGCCATCAATGGCAAGTGGGTAAAAGGGCCGGGTCTGAATTTCTTCCAATCGATCTATCAGACTTTAGGTGAAAAACCGATCATCGCGGAAGACCTGGGTGTAATTACCCCGGAGGTGGTGGGAATGCGGCTTGGCGCTGGACTGTGGGGAATGCGAGTTCTGCAATTTGCTTTCGGCGCCTTTGAAACGGACGCGACCGATCCTTACTTGCCGCACAATTTTGTCCCGGAAACTGTCGTATATACCGGCACTCACGACAACGATACCACGGCCAGCTGGTTTGAGACCGCCTCGGACCGCGAAAAAGCAAGCGTGTTGGCGTACCTGGACTCGGATTTGCTTCAGAATATTACACCACCTCAGGTAGCCTGGAAAATGGTCCGGCTAGCCTGGGCTTCGGTTGCCGGAATGGCTATTGTACCCCTCCAGGATTTGTTAGGGTTAGGCACCGAAGGGCGGATGAACTTACCCGGCCAGGCCGGTGGGAACTGGGGCTGGCGCTACCAACCAGGCGCTCTTTCAGAAGAGCTTAGGACGTGGCTTTACGATATTACGGTACGTTTTGCCCGGTATGTGCCATCAAAGTAATAATTCATACAAGGAGGTTTGTGCATGAGCAGGCCGAATATAAGTACAATTACCATAATTCTGGCGGGTGGTCAGGGCGAGCGATTGAGTATATTTTCCGAAAAACGGGCTAAACCGGCCGTACCTTTTGCTGGGAAATACCGCATTATTGACTTTGCCCTGAGTAACTGTGTTAATTCCGGGTTGAATGACATCCTGGTGTTAACACAATACCGGCCAAGTTCTTTGCATGACCATATTGGTATTGGCCGCCCCTGGGACCTTGACCGGCTGCATGGCGGCGTGCGCATGGTTTCGCCTTACCTGGGCCGGAAAGATGCCGATTGGTACCGGGGTACCGCCGATGCGGTCTACCAGAATATTAGCGAACTGGCTAATTTAAAGTGCGAAACGGTTTTAATCCTGGGTGGCGACCATATTTATAAAATGGATTACCGCCCGATGATTGACCTTCATGCTAAAAATGAGGCCGATGTAACGGTCGGCGTTATGCATATCCCGATTGAAGAAGCTCACCGGTTTGGTATTGTCACCGCCGATGAGGCCGGAAGGGTGGTTGATTTCCAGGAAAAACCTAAACAGCCCAAGAGTAACCTGGTTTCCATGGGCATCTATGTGTTCAAAAAGGATGTCCTGGTTGACCGCCTGCTCCGTGATGCCCAGAACGCGAACAGCCAGCACGACTTTGGTCACAATATTATTCCCCAGATGCTTAATGATGGAGATAAAGTTTACGCCTACTCCTTCCTGGATTACTGGCGGGATGTCGGTACGGTCCAATCATACTGGGAAGCCAACATGGAACTGCTGGAAGACCCCCCGGCGGTAGACCTTTACGAGCGGAACTGGGTTATTTATACCAAGAGCGAGGAACGCCCTTCCGCGATTATCGGCCCCAAAGCTAAAGTGGAGCGCAGCATGGTTTCACACGGTTGCCAGATTTACGGCCAGGTTATCCATAGTGTCCTGTCACCGGGGGTAATCGTGGAGGAAGGCGCTATCGTCCGGGACTCGATTATTATGTTTGATACCGTAATTGGCCGGAACAGCGTCCTGGACCGCATGGTCATCGATAAAGAGGTCATCATTGGGCCGGACAGCCAGCTTGGACTTGGTGACGATAATACGCCCAATAAATTAGAGCCGGGCCGCCTGAACACCGGACTGAGCATTATTGGCAAGCGGTCGCACTTACCGGCAGGCCTAAAAATGGGCCGCAACGTCAAGGTTGGTACCGACCTGAAGCCTTCCGATTTCCCCGACCTGGAGATACCTACCGGCGAAACCGTCCAGATTGCACAGGCTGACCCCCGCGACCGGGTTCGCTCCGGCGACAGCAGGTAACCTTAGCACGAATTACAAAGCCGGGAGGCGGCTAAAAGGAAGCGTCCGGAATTAAAGCGGGGGCTTCCTTAAAGAATAATTGACGCCTGGGAAGTTGTGGTGAAAGGGATTTTAATGGCTGAGTTGAAAAAAGTGGGCATCTTCACCAAAGAATACCCCCCCAATGTTTATGGCGGGGCTGGGGTGCATGTTGAGTATCTTTGCCGCGAACTGGCCCGGCTGGTGCCGGTTGAGGTGCGCTGCTTTGGCGATCAAGCTGTCCAGGAGGGTAATCTGACGGTCAAAGGCTACGGAATGTGGGACGAGGTAAAGAAAAATACCGACCCGCGTTTTGTAGGGGCGGTGGACGCTTTTGCCCGCAACCTGGCAATGACCAAAGACAATTTTGACGGTGACATTGTACATTGCCATACCTGGTATACCGACATGGCCGGTTTGTTGACCGGCAAGTTATGGGGAGTGCCTTCCGTCCTGACCATCCACTCACTTGAGCCGCTGCGTCCCTGGAAGGTCGAGCAGTTGGGCAACGCCTATTACCTGAGCGCCTGGATGGAAAAGACCGCTATAGAGCAGTCCGACGCGGTAATCGCGGTCTCCAAAGAAACCCGTGACGACGTTTTGCGGCTTTTTGATGTAGCGCCGGAAAAAGTCCATGTAATCTATAACGGTATAGACCTGGAACAGTACCGCAAGACGACGGATGTAGATGCCCTGGTACGGTACGGGGTGGACCCTACCCGGCCTTACGTGCTGTTTGTCGGCCGGATAACCCGCCAGAAGGGTATCATTCACCTGGTCAATGCCATCCCGGATATTGATTCCTCGCTGCAAGTTGTCTTATGCGCCGGAGCACCGGATACGGTTGAAATCGGCCAGGAAATGACTGCGCGCATTCAGGAGGTCAGCGCCACCCGCAAGGACGTAATCTGGATCCAGGAAATGGTATCCCGCTCCGATGCGATTCAGTTTTACTCAAATGCGGCGGTATTTTGCTGTCCATCGGTCTACGAGCCGTTCGGCATTATTAACCTGGAAGCGATGGCCTGTGAAACGGCGGTAGTAGCCTCGGCGGTTGGGGGTATCAAAGAGGTGGTGGTGCCGGGTGAAACCGGGCTGCTGGTTGACCTGCAACTTAAAGAAGGCACTTTTGACCCGGTAGACCCGGCCAGTTTCGCTCACGAATTGGCCCAGGCGATTAATACCGTGGCCCTGGACGAGAACTTGCGCACGACCTTTGGCCTGAATGGCCGCAAGCGGGTAGAGGAACACTTTAGCTGGGCCTCCATTGCCCAACAGACACTTGACCTTTACCGGTCTTTGCTAAAGTAGTTTTTCAAAAGCTTTTGGTTGTTAGTTGGGTTTATTGGATTCGTACAGGATTAAAGCCGAGGCCATGGTGGCTTTGCTGAGTTGATTTAAATATTGAATTTTTTTCAATAAAGCGTCCGCCACCTGGCCCTGGTCTTTTAACTGCTGATTCACCTGTTCGGTAATCACCTCCACCAGTTTGTCGGAAGCGTCAAGCATTGGTTGTAACCCCGCGCCTCGTTCCAGCACGATTGATAACGAGGTTTTAAGTTCGTTTGCATTAAACTCGGAACCTTCCATTCGCCTGATTATCCGGTCGATACTGTTTGCGGCAAATTCGTTTCGCAAATTTACCTCCACCAGTTGATAAAAAGGAATTGAAGGGAGTTCATTTTGATAAAGTTCAATCAAGGTCTGGCGCTGGTTTTTTAACCAATGTAAGCCTTTCTGAGCTAATTTGTATGGACCATCTTTACTACTCACCCGTTAGTTCTCCTCAAATTCATAATTGTTTGCCTGTACTAAGGGTACTTGAAAAAGATGTTGTTTGTATTAAGCATTTATTACGGGGAGTTTTCTTACAAAGAAAGAAAGCATTAACAAAATTAAGAAAGGCTTAATATTTTCTTTTTTAAATATGCTTATAATAAATATTTAGTCAGATGCTACAAAAATTTCAAATTTCACTTTGTGAATTATATCTATTGACATCTATCAACGGTATAACTAATATAAGAAGTAACAATTTAAATGCAGTATTTAGATAAGTATTTAAATTCTGAGCAGGGGTTTTACCCATTCACCGACTAAAATTAAATTTAGAACAGCCTGACAAGGGTGGCTATAAACTTTTTGTTATTAAAGGCCGGACTGCCACTAATATTAGGTATATTTACAAGGTTACTTTATGATGGTTAGACCTGAATTAAATCAGGAATTACTTGGCAACGTTTTTGAGAGTATGGGCGGGGCGGTAGTAACTACCGATTTAGCCGGAAATATTTCGTTCTTCAATCAAACTGCTGAAGTCCTGACCAGTTATTCGCAAGCCGAAGCTTTGCACAAGCCTTTACCGGAAATTGTTCACTTGCAAAACCCCAACCCGGCCGAGGGAACCTCTCACCTTTTAAGTCAGGTTTTAGTTACAGGCCAGGCTATGGAATTAACCAGGGATACTTCCCTGGTCGGTGGAGATGAAAACAGGCACTATATAATCGGTAGTCTGGCCCCGATTAAAGACGCCGCCGGTAATCTTCAAGGGACCATCCTGGTCTTTCACAATATTTCCCACCTTAAACAAACCCAGGAGGCCCTTGAGAAGGCCAATACCGAGCTTACTTCCCGGTTACTAAGCCAGGACAATGTGTTACAAAAAGCCGAAGCTGCTCTAATTTCTTCAATGCAAAAAGAACATGAACAGCTTGAACTTAAATCCCGCTTTATATCTACCATTTCCCATGAGTTCCGGTCCCCGCTGACCACTATTACTATAACCAGTGATTTATTACTCAGTTTTGGAGACCAGCTAACGCCTGAAGAAAGCGTTTTGTATATGGAGAAAATCCAGTCCGATGTGGGTGTAATGACCAAAATGCTGGATGAACTGGTTATGCTGGAAAAAATAGAAACCGGCAAGTACCCGCTTAATATCACCGGTTTTGACCTGGCCCACCTTACCCGGACAGTACTATCAGAATACCAGGCTTCCCTATCTTCGAATCACCGGTTGTACCTGGAGTGCCTGGAAGGGCCATTTACCCTGCAAGCCGACTCCCGGCTTATCCGCCAGGCTATATCTCACCTGGTTTCTAATGCGATTAAATTCTCTCCCGATGGCGGTAAGATAGGGGTTATTTTAAAACGCCGGCATAATTCCCTTCAACTCAGTATTACCGACCCCGGTATCGGGGTTCTTGCGAAGGATATGGACCACCTGTACGATGTTTTCTACCGGGGCCAGAATGTGGGCAGTATTCCCGGAACCGGCCTGGGCCTGGCCCTGGTCAAGAAATTTTTAAGTTTACATAAAGGCAGCATCGTTCTCAAAAGCTGCATTGGTGGCGGCACCACTTTTAACATGACTATTCCCGTAGCAGCGGGTTAATTATTCCGGATTAAGTCGTATTTTAAAACTAAAGAGGTGGCCCTATAACAGGCCACCTCTTAGGTACGTTCAATTAGCTGGCCTGGGCCCCGGCTATTTCGGCATCTTTGGCAAATCCTAAGGGCATGCTCAAAAGCTCGCTATCCAGCTTGCTGATTTTGGCTTCTTTTAATTCAGCACCCAGGACTTTAAGTTCTTTCTCGCTCAAAACTTCCCGACACTTTGGGAATAGTTTTTCTTCCTCATCCTCAATATGGTGCTGAATTTCCTTCCAGATTTTCCCTAAAGCTTTCGTCCACTCAGCCGAGCCCGGTTCCATAAAGGCAACTTCCCCCAGTTGTTGTTTGACTTCGGCGTGTTCGCTGAAGGCATCCTTTAGCAAGTCCTTGAATTCAGGTTTGCCACCGAGAGAGGGATAAAAGACCTGTTCCTCGACGATCGCATGGACGGACAACTCGTGATAAATGTTTTTGAACAGCATCTTGCCCTTGGCCGGGGTAACACCTTGCTCAACCTGGGTAAAATAGTTTTCTACCTTGTCGTGGTCTTTCTCTAAAAGTTCAATTGCATCCATAACTATAGTTGCCTCCATTAGCTTTCTAATTTATCTCCGAAACGGTGACCGTCAGAATTAACATCATTCCAGCGATTCCACTGAAGTTCAGGCTAAAAATAAATCCGTTAGCCTGTAGTTTCCTAAACCGTATTAAAGCAATTTAGGGACCAACATCAATAAAAACCCCGGTCATTTTTGTGGCCGGGGTGAGAAAATCTAAACTAAATGGGGTGAAATTCTAACCCTCAAAATTCACATCAAAGCGAAACCGGGCTGGTTCCTCGTACCACATCGGGAAATTGGTACCCCAGATGTTGTTGTACAGGTTGAAGTGCATGCCCTTTTCCAGCCGGGGCTGTTCGTTATTGAAATCGAGCAGCGAGGGGTCGCCGGGCGCGACCAGCGGCGCATCCAGGCTTTGAATTTGAAACTGGCGGATGTTTTCCTCAAAGTAAAAAATACCTTCGCCAATGCCGTGTAACTTGCGGTTGCCGTCAGGTATAACTTCTAAAGGTGACACCAGACGGCCCAATTTTTCCAGTTCCCAGTCCATCAGTTCAGGGTTAACCGCCGGGCTGAAAGAAAACCAGAGGGCTTCGGGCAGGCGGTTAGCCGGTTTATCAAACCATTGCAGGTCAAAGCGGATGGCCGGGCGCTCAACCGGGAACCTTACAGCCAGCCAGATTTCACGCGGAGCGCCGTACAGGCGGGAAGCTTCTTCCGGTAAAGCTAATTCCAGCAGGAAGCCTGGTTCGGTGGCGCTATCAAGCCTGTACCCTTTAAACAGCCGGGTTTGCCAGCGGGCGTGTTCGGGGGCACCGGCCTTTTCCATCCCGGGTTTGGTATAGTCCTGTTCGGCCCAACTGACTATTTCAGGATCGTCTTTATTGATAATGAACTGGTCCCAGAAGCGCCGGTAATCCTTGCTGGAAAAGGCTTCATACTGCAAAAACCCCAACCGGTTTTCCGCCGAAGCCCAGTTACGGCCGGTATTTTTTGCGGTCAGGCGGTTGATAGCGCCGGTTTCCGGATCAAACCCGGCCTGGAAATGGTTAGTTTCAAAGAGCCGGTCCCAGTTATCAACCGGTTCAAGAGCTTTAACTTCCGGGCGTTGTGGTTCGATTTCCCTGAGAGCGGCGGCGGCTTCCCCGGCCAGGCGGTTCTGGCCCAGGGCGGCAACCGCCTGGGTCAGATAGTCGCGCTGTTCCTGCCAGGATGACTCGAAGGTTTTGAAGTTTGGAAGGGTCTGGCGAGCGGTTTGCAATTCGGCCGGGGAATAGTGGGTAGAGTCGGCCAGGTAGGTCTTTTCATCCATGCCCCAGGTGTGTTCAGGCACCAGTATCAGGTAGCGGCTGAAGTTTTTGATAGCGGCGTCCAGGGCCGGGTCGGGATTGGCAAGCCAGCGGCGGCGCAGGCGTGAAAGCTGGCGATACCGGCTTATTTTACCGGGGTCGGTGCCTGCCCCGTGAATCCAGGTGTCGCCGAACTCGGCGTTGATTACCGGCAGGCGGTCGCGCACGGCCCGGAGTTTGAGGGCGAATTGGTCCAGGGTGGCCGCGTTTAAGTTTGCTTGAGGGAACTGGGCGCGCATTTTATCAAAGACTTGGCTGATTTCGTCCGGCGACTGCGGACCGAGGTTATCATTGGTGTGGGCAAAGGCGATTGCCGTGTCCAGGCCCGGTACGACTGTCAGGTCGCCGTAGGAGCCCTTCTGGTACATAACCACCACCTCGGAATGGCTTAACTGGTCACGCCAGACAAAGATTGGCGGCACATCCGGAGGTGTCGAGGCCGGGTTTACCCCGATATGCAAAAATTCAATCCCGCCCTGGGCCAGTAAGGGCACAATACTGCGGGTATGCCCCGGTACGTCGGTCATTTTCGCGGCGATAGTCTTTTTGCCAAAACGCCGGTCAAGTTCCTGGGACAGTGATAACCCAAACTCAAACAGCGAACTGTCCATTAACTCGGAATGAGTGGTAAACGGAAGTCCGTGCCAGGTAATATCGCCCGCCAGGATACCGGCTTCCATAACGGCCCGTTCCTGGGGAGCGGCCTCTTCAAGATACTGGTAAATTAACCAGGAACCGGTCGTCCAGACGAACCTTTCCGGCCGGTTTTCCTCGCGCATCTGGCGAGCGATTTTGAGAGCCTGGGGTATATAGCCGGTGAAGTAATTCTGTACGACCTTCCAGGCGTAATCGGTAAAACCGATATCCAGGTGGGTCTTGAAAATAAGGTCAACATTTTTAATTCCGGGCTCTATTTCTATCATAATTCTTTTGACCCTTTTAGAGTATCCAGATAAATCTTTAATTCGGTATAAAGTTGCTGGCGCTGCTCGAAATACATATTGGCGGCCCCACTGCTGCTTGGCGTTACAAAAAGCGGCCGCCCGCCGATTGTTTCCGATTGCAAGCCCAGCTTTGGCAGTTTCCGGCCGAAAAAGTAAGTGTAGAGTTTCAACCCGTTAAAGTTAACAAGCCTGGGCTGCAGCCGGACAATTTTATCTTCCAGGGCGGAGGCGCTGGCCCGGTAGACCTTTGCCGGAACGGCGGTTTCATTGGCCGAAGGCGTATCGAGGACAAAGTTAGTCAAACCGATCCCATATTCCGGCAGTTGAACATCTTCTTGCGGTTTTATAAGGCGTGGTGTCAGACCGGCCTTAAACAACAGCCGGTAAAAATTATTTACCGGGTTGGCATAATGATGGCCGGTCGCCCAGGAAACCAGGGAAGGATTGAAAC
This sequence comes from Chloroflexota bacterium, assembly GCA_028287745.1. Taxonomy (GTDB): domain Bacteria; phylum Chloroflexota; class Chloroflexia; order Chloroheliales; family Chloroheliaceae; genus 54-19. The sequence continues at coordinate 28,182 of JAQBPB010000083.1, read as the reverse complement.
CAACAATGACCAGGTCTAAATTTTCAGCCAGAATATCTGACAGGTGGTTTGCTTCAATGTTCATAGTAAATAAGACTACCCCGGTTTAAGTATGTACCCTGACACTAACTACCGGGCCTATTATAATGGAACAAAGGATTCTACGCATTAAATCGCAAACCATGGCTGCATTTTTTTTGTCGGGCTGAAAGGACCGGGTAATCTTTGTAGCGTTAGGAAATCTTGGTTACCAGGCTAAAAAAGACCACCCGGTCAATTTCAGGTGGTCTTGTGTGTGTCTAAGCAATAATTTGGGGTTGTAAGAATTGTTCCGGTTTAATCGGTTCCCTAGCGGGTGCCGGTCATTCCGTCACTTGGGAATGGATAATGCTTTATCCAACCTTATAGTAAACGGTCCAGGTAAAAATCCAGGTAAATAAAAGTGTTAAATTAACAAAAAAGAAATCAATTTAAAGCCTCTTTTTCCTATACCAACCGGCTAATTACTCCTGACCGGGGTTAATCCTGGGTTAAAGCGCCGGAAGGCTTCTTCCTCCAGTCTGGCGCGGTGGTCAGGGTGGGCTATTTCGATCAGGGCGGCCGCCCGCTGCCGTAAATTTTTACCGTAAAGGTAGGCCACTCCGTACTCGGTAACCACATATTGGACATGGGCCCGGGTGGTGACTACCCCCGCTCCTTGTTTCAGGCAAGGGGTAATCCGCGATTCGCCCCGGCTGGTGACCGAAGGCAGGGCAATCACCGGTTTTCCGCCCTCGGAAAGCGATGCACCCCGGATGAAGTCCATCTGGCCGCCCACCCCGGAGTATTGCCGGGTGCCAATAGAGTCGGCACAGACCTGGCCGGTCAGGTCAATTTCTATGGCGCTGTTAATAGCCGTCACTTTGGGATTGCGGCGAATTACCGCCGTATCATTGACGTAGGCGATATCCAGCAGGACCACCAGCGGGTTATCGTCCACGAAATCATAGAGCTTGCGGGTACCCATAACAAATGAGCTGACAATTTTACCGGGATGGTTCTTTTTATCCTGGCCGGTCACGACCCCGCGTTTGACCAGGTCAATCAGGCCGTCCGAGAACATCTCGGTATGAATACCCAGCCTTTTGTGCCCGGTGAGGGCAGCCAGCACTGCGTCAGGAATGGCCCCGATGCCCATCTGGATAGTCGCACCGTCTTCGACCAGCCCGGCACAGTGGCGGCCAATGGCCAATTCTACCTGGCTCAAAGCGGGATGGCCGTGTTCGTAAAGGGGCACGTTACTCTCGACCATAGCATCAAACTGGCTGAAATGAATGAGGCCATCGCCGTGGGTGCGCGGCATTTGCGGATTTACCTGGGCAATTACGTGTTTGGCTGACTGGACCGCCGCCCGGCTGACATCCACCGAAACTCCTAAAGAACAATAGCCGTGCCGGTCGGGTGGTGACACCTGGACCATCGCGACATCCAGCGGCATTATACCCTTGCGAAATAGGTTCGGCACTTCACTTAAAAAGACGGGGATGTAGTCGGCCAAACCGGCCTCGACCGCCGGGCGCACATTCGCGCCGACAAACATAACGTTGGCGTGAAAGCTTCCGGCAAACTCCGGCCTGGTATAGGGTGCGGGGCCTTCGGTATGCAGGTGTACGACTTCCACGCCACGCAACTCGGCGGCCCGGTCGGTCATTGCCTCGATTAGCACACTGGGTGCGGCGGCTACACTATGGATAAAGACCCGGTCGCCGGATTTTAAGACCGATACTGCTCTGGCGGCTGAAACGAATTCTGGTTGCATAAATTTAATTTATTCCTTTGGGCTGACCCTACCTGGTACTGCTTACTCGCGACTAGCCGGTATCGGTATAGACCAGCGGTTAAATGGTCTGGGATGCCAGTTGTTTTAATATTCCGGCGCTGCGCTCAAACCCGGCCTGTTCTTCCGGGTTCAATGGCAGCGTCAGGATTTTGCTGATGCCCTGCCGGTTAACAATCATCGGCAGGCTGAGGCAAACCTCGCTAACACCATACTGCCCGGTTAGCGTGTTTGAAACCGAAAAGACGGTATCCTGGTCGCGCAAGACCGCTTCCGAGATACGGTGAAGGCCGGAAGCAATCGCGTAGTAAGTCGAACCTTTGCGTTTAATAATTTCATAAGCCGCGTTACGGACCTGCTGGTAAATCTGGTCCATATCGGGCTGGTTGTAGTCCCGGCCCTGCTGGCGGCAGATGTCGGGCAGGCTGATGCCCGCTATGGAGGCGGTGCTAAAGACGGGCACTTCGCTATCGCCGTGTTCACCGATGATATAGGCATGGACGCTGCGCGGGTCTACCTGGTAATACTGGCCCAGTAAGTAACGGAATCGGGCGGTATCCAGTACGGTGCCGCTGCCAATCACCTGGCCTGGCCGGAAGCCGGAATAGGCAATCGCCGCCTGGGTCATAATGTCCACCGGGTTGGTGGCGATGATTAATACCGCTTCCGGCGCGGCCTGGGCAACCTGTGGAATCAAATTTTTGAAAATGGCGGTATTGCGGCTGACCAGGTCGAGGCGCGTTTCGCCCGGCCGCTGGGCCGACCCGGCGCTAATAACAATAATGTCGCTGCCAGCCATTTCTTCGTAGCTGCCAACTATAATCTGGCAGGGCTTGTCGAAAGGCATGGCGTGATTGAGGTCCATCATTTCGCCTTCGGCGCGTTCGCGGTTGGCGTCAACCAGGACTATTTCGGAAGCCAGTCCGGAACCCAATAGCCTGTAGGCATAACTCGCCCCGACCATCCCAGTCCCTAATATCGTTACTTTTGCCATTACTACCCCCCTCGGTTTTTTATTCATTACCGCATACCGGTAAATTATCCCCGGTGTAACTGCAATCAAAATTTGTTCCAGTATGCAACAATTAGATAATAGTTGTAGGCTTAACACCCTGCCCTGTAAATAAACCCGGTTAAAATGAACTCAAAGTTTATCCTTGCGGCTTGCTACAATCTTCATGACACCGGTCCGTTTAGGCAACTTTGGGTCCTGAGGTGGTTGGTTCCCCAGGCCGGTTGGAGCCAGCGGCAGGGCGAAATAGAAACTGCTGCCCTTACCAAGCTGGCTTTCAAACCAGAGGCGTCCTCCGTTGAGTTCGATTAAAGCCCGCGCCAGGGGGAGGCCCAGGCCATTACCCGTTTCATTGGCATTTTCGCTGATCTGGCTCTGGTAGAACTTTTCAAAAATCAGGCCCTTTTCGGTTTCTTCTATGCCTACGCCTTCATCTATCACACTGAAGATGACTTCCTGACTCCTTTCGCGGGTACTCGCGGCTACATCAATATTAATATTTTTTCCATAACCGCTAAATTTGCTGGCGTTTGAAATCAGGTGGCCCAGCACCTGGCTCATCCGGCCAAAATCGGCCTCTACATAGAGCGGTTCGTCCGGTAAAGACCATTCAATTGTTTGGACCCTGGACTCTAGCTTTTCCTGGTTCAGGGTAATCGCCCGGCCGACCAGTTCGCGGGCCTCAAACCGGCGGCGCTGCATCTGGACCCGGCCGCTTTGCAGGCTGGTAAGCTCAATCAAATCGTTGACCAGGCGCTCCATTCGGTTTGAACTGGACTGGATATTATTCAGCAGGCGTTTGAGCGGAGGGCTAAAATCTTCACCTACATTTTCCAGGAGCAACCCTATCGAGGTTTTTATGCTGGATAGAGGCGTGCGCAACTGGTGTGAGGCGGCCGCAATGAACTCGGTTTTAATCCGTTCCTGGCGTTTAATCTCGGTAACATCCCTCAGCATAATAATGCTATATTCCGGTAAAAGGCTGCCGGGCTGTTCCGGGGTTACAGTGACGGGTTGGCCCGGAAAAGATGGTAATACCAGCGGGGCAAAGCTGGCGCTAACTTCGCGCCGCTGGCCCTCCCGGGTAATCATCGAAATTTCCTGGTAGTAAATACCCTGGCGGCTGTTACTGATTGTCCTCAGGAACATCAGGGGGCAAAGATTATGGCAAAGAGAGGTGCCGGTACCGGGGTGCTGGCAGTCAAAGAATTTAAAGCAGGTCTGGCCGGTTAATTCGGCCGCACTCCAGCCTAAAAGGTTTTCCAAAGCGCTGTTGACCATAATAATATTACGGTTGCTATCCAGCACCATTACGCCTTCTCCCAGAAATTCCAGGAAGCCCAGGTCCGGCAAACCGGCCTGATTTTTTCCGACGGTATTTTGTTTTCTAATTTTATTATTTAACATGCTTTGTATCCAAGTACCATTGACTTTTTGTCCCGGAGTTTTTTATTGGTTGCCCATATATCCTCCTACTTAATTTAATCAGACCCGGTAAAACAAGGGGTATATAAAGGTAAAAATCAGGTAAAAATTGCCCTGGAAACTTATCCCAGGCCGGGCACTTGCCCTGTTTAAATTTGTGCATAAGCCGGGCTGCGCTTTAAGGACAGTTTGGTGATAAGATAATTTTGAACTCATCTTCAGGGGTAGTTAGTAAAAGGGGAACAGGGTGACTAAAAAACTTAAAGAAGGCCGGTTGCAGCGGTTGAACGACCTGGCAGATGACCGGCCTGAACAGCTTATTTATGCCCGGAGGTTGCTTGAAAGTGAAAAGGACCGCCAGACCCTTGAAGCAGCCCTGAAAGTTTTACAGGAGTTCCCGGACCCTGACAACCGGCCATTGCTCGTGAAAGCCTATAAAAATTTTGCAGAAAATGGCCCCAAACGCGACCCCGGCATGTATTTACGGGCGGCCATACTGCGGGCTTTACGCCCCTTAACCCGCCAGGACGACCTTGGCTTGCTTGAACAAGCGGTCCTGACCTATGAACTGATGCCTTCGCGGCACGATGCCGAAGGGGCCGAGTTACGCGCCCTGGCTTTATCCATACTGAACGACCTGGACGAAGTCCGGGCCAGTTTTTACGCTGTCAAGCTCCTGGTGGATAAAGTGACTTCGGAAATGTCTGGCGAACCGGCTCTGACCGCCGCCAGAATCCTGGCCGCGCAAGAGCACTCTCTACCCCTTTACCAGTATCTTGTTAGCCAGGGTGAAAAGTCATCCGAGGTGGTAGCCGCTTGCCTGCGCGGGCAGACCGCTTTGCCGGATGCTTTGCTGGGCCACCTGGTCGAAACCTACCGCGCCAGCAGTTCCGAGATTATCCTGTTGGGCCTGTTTGACTTGCTGTTAATCCATCCCAAAGGGACTAACTATAGTGAAGTTTTTAGCGGTTTCCTGGCGTCTACCGGCAGTTTTAACTTATACCGTTATGTCGTTATGGCCCTTATTACCGGCGGCAAGACTGCCTTACTGGGCGGGTTTCTTGAACAAGTCCTCCGGGAACGCGACCCCCTGAAAAGGGACATTATTTTAGAATTGCTGCCCTTAATCCGGGGGGACGAACACAAAGCAGCGGTTGAGGCGGCCTACGAAAAATTTGGGAAAGGTAAAAATTAATCGATTGTTCACCCTTAACTTATCATTTAAGGTTATAATAAGGTGGACTGAAAAATAGAAACACTGACAAAATTATTGCCCAAGAAAGAGTATTAACTATGGTAAAGTTTAATGGCATTAACCACCTGGCCCTAATTACGCCAGACATGGACCAGACCGTCCGGTTTTACCGCGATATTTTGGGCCTTCCGCTGGTAGGGGCGATAGGCACTGATACCTTCCGGCACTATTTTTTTGACCTGGGCAACCACAATACTATCGCTTTCTTTGAATATTTTGGGGTTACTGATACCGGTAGTGAAAAACCGGCCGGAATTGCGGCGGAAGGCCGCCAGTTCGATCACCTCAGCTTTAATGTCGAAACAGAAGCGGACATGATGGCCCTGGCTGACCGCTTGCGCGGGCATGGTGTGGAAGTAACACGGGTAATTGACCACGATTTCATCCATTCGATTTACTTCACCGACCCCAGCGGCATCTCCCTGGAAGCCAGTTACTGGGTCCGCGATATTACCGAACAGCCTTCCATCAAGGACCGCAACCCGGTAGCGGCTTTACGCGACTACAAGGGATCAGAGCCGGAAATGGCCGCAGCCAGGGCGGGCAGCGCTTTGAGTGATGAAGGCAATTACAAACTATAGGCGGTTAAACCTTCTCCAGAAATAACGGGTTGAAATATAGCCCGGAGAATAGTTGAATAGTCCTGGCTTTGCTCACTAATTTGCCGGGACCGCTTTTAGTAAGGCAGAACAGGTTTATTAAATAGGGCCGGGCTGGTCGCAAATCAGCCCGGAATTAGCCAATCAGTCCTGCCATTTGGGCTGCAATAAAGGTAATTTTCTAATATAATTTATAAACGGGGTTAAAACAGCTTATTCCAGACCCTTAAATAGCATTGATTGAATGTATTTGAGTAATCGGCCTTATATCTTTAGTTAGCGAGGAGTTTTTTTTAATTGGAAATAAGATTACCTTTTCAGGTAAAGTATACAGTTCGTTACAACAACGGAACTCCGGAAAAGGACGGCCGGTTTGCTTTTGGCACGGATAATTCGGAGGACCCGGCCCTGCTCAAAGCAATTGTAGAGCGCGAACCTAATTTAAACGATGCCGAGTTTATATTCGGCAGCTTCTGGTCCACCCAGGAGCTTGACCCTGCCCAGGGGATAAAGACCAATCCAATTTTTAGTTTTACCCGGACCGAGATCGAAGCTTTCCTGGGAAGGAACTAAACTCGGCCTGGTAATTTATCAGCTAAGGGTTAACCGGCACTGGCTGCAGCGCAGGTAGTTTTCTTGCATCAACAGGCCAATCCAGGAAAGCGGGAAGAAAAGCAGCGCTAAAACGCCAAAAGTAATCCAGCCGCTGGTAGTAATCCGCCGGTTGCGTAGCGGAGGGTTAGTGCTGTTGCAGTGGGGACAGCGGTAATTGCCCGCCCTCTCCAGGTAACTGCCGTAATTCGGTAGCCCATTCCAGCGCACAGGCGGGTAGCCCTGGTTCTGGTAGGGTTGCCAGGCTGGCAGTTTATAGTGGCCGTAGGGCGGTGGCTGTAAGTTTGCCTGCGGCGAGAAAAATGGGGGCGGGTAAGTATGCCCGCTATTTTGGTCCGGGTAAGGCTGGTAACCTGGCAAGGCCGGGTAAGCCTGCGTCTGATACGGGTGGGACCCAGGGATATGCTGGTATGGCTGTGGGTAAAGCGGCGCGAGTGGCAGGGCCGGATAACCTGGCTCAGGCATAGGGGCCGGGTAACCGGGAACCACCTGGGCCTGAAGGTGGGCCGGTGGAAACAGGGTATAACCTTCGGCCGGCTGCGGCAGGCCCAATTTTTCATTGGTCAGCCATTGATTGGCTTCCCGGAGGACCGGGTTTTCCGGGTTAATAAAGTGGGCCCGGTCCAAAAGCTCCTGGGATTTCTCCAGGGAAGGGGCTGTGTACATCAGCCAGAAAATAAGATTTTGGTCATCCGGGTGGTTTAAGGCAATATTTTTCAGGGAAAAATACGCTTGCTCCCTGTGGCCCATTTTAGCCAGGGTAATGGCCTGATTGTAAAGGTTCGCCTCGTTTTGATTCATTGTAGTAACTCCCGCCCCTGGGTTGCACCACTGTTTCCAAAGTGGGTTGCCAACTTCTTTAATTCAGATTACTCCCTGGACACTCCAACGGCTGTTAAAGTAGAGTAGAATTGTAAATCCCGGCTCTATTCGAGTATCATCGGCGAAGCCTCTACAATTGCGTTGCGCCAGGTCAAACAACAGAACTATCTAAATATTACTACTCCTATAACGCTAAAAAAGTTTCAAAAATCATGGGCAGCCGCTAAATCCAGGTAAAAATAGGCCTGACAGCCGGGTGCTGAATCCTTTAGAATAGTGACGAAGATTCATTGCGTTGGGCGGGTTATAAAAGGTTTAGGATAGCCGGGCAAATGACAACAGATAAAAAAAGTAAATCTCACCAGATCAAAAACGAAGTAAAAAAATTAGAGGAGGAAGTAAGCCGCGGCCTGAAAAAAGAAATCCGGCGCTGGCCCGCTTTGCTGGCGTTTCTGGCTATAGGCGGAATTTATATGGTCCTGTCTGAAAGGCTGGTGTTTGGCCCTGGCTGGCTGTTGCTGCCGATTATCCTGGCGCTGGTCATTCCCGCCCTGATATTACGGCGGCAAGGCAAGCACCGTTTGAACCATTATATTTTACTGATGCTTTGCTTTTTGATAACCCTGGCCGAAGTAATCAGTATCTCTCTATTGCTTTTATCTTTGCCGGATAAGACTATCCCGGCGACAACCTTACTGGGAAATGCCGGGCTGCTATGGGGCACCAATATCCTGGTCTTTGCCCTGTGGTACTGGCAACTTGAAGCTGGTGGGCCCAATGAACGGGTCCGAGAACCGGCCGATATATACCACCAACGGTCGGAATTATTTTTCCCACAGCTAACAATGCTCCAAATGCGGCCGGAGATGGCCCATTGGCGGCCCGGCTTTATAGATTATCTTTTTGTGGCTTTTAATACCAGCACAGCCTTTAGCCCTACCGATACTCCGGTACTGAGTTCCAGGATTAAGGTTCTCTCAATGGTTCAATCTGTGCTATCGCTGGTAACAGTGGCAACCCTGGCAGCCCGGGCGGTAAATATGTTTTAACGCCGGTTCGGCCCTTAAAAGGCTGGTTTAAATCAGTAAAAGTGCCCTGGTAGCAAGCTTGAGCAGGCAGGCCCGGAGCATAGGGCCTGTCCACCTGGCAGAAACCGGGGTACTTTTGTTTATCCGGGAGTTAATCTACACGCTCAAAGCTTAAGCGATATTAAGCCCAATATTAAAGGTTGCGGTGTAGCCATCTCCTTCTTTGACCACGTTAAGCAGCAAAGCATTCCCAGCATTTCTGAAGATACCATCACTGGAATTCGGGGTTGTATTCTTGCCTTTGCTATTGTAAGGAGCCTGGGTAAAAATCTGGTTACTTACAGTATCGTCAAAGAATAGCTGGGAGGTAAAAGTATGGGATTTGGTAGCGTCCAGCGCGCTGCGCATCTTAAAGTGGATATGGACGGCCCGGCCCTGGTACCAACCAGGATATATAGTAGTAAATTCCGCTTTACCGTTGGCGTCGGTAACCTGGTAGCCACGTAAGAAGTTCTGGCCGACCGTATTATTCTGCTGTACATCCGAGTATAAGCCTGCGGCGTCACAATGCCAGATGTCAACGATAGCCCCATTATAAGCGGTACAAGACCCCGATTTTACGTTGGAAACATTGAATACCAGGCGCAAAGGTACACCGGCTTTTACCGTATTGGTCCTGGTATCGCTTCGAATATCGGAACGATTGAGTTTTTCGTCCACGAAGTACGGTCCTTCGGTCAGTTCAGGCACTACGACACAGCTCGGCAGTGTCGCGCCAGCAGCAGCTACGGTTGCTGCGGCGGTTGTAGAAGCGGCTGAGGTAGCCTGGGTGGCAGTCGTACCGGCTGCGACAGTATTCGCGGCAGTGGTAGCAGCGGCGGTTGTGGCCTGGGCAGCGGCAGTAGTGCTGACGGCGGCGGTCGAAGCCTGGGCGGCAGTGGTAGCGGCCGAGGTTGGCGCGGCGGTAGTGTTTGCAACCGTAGCGGCCGGTTGGGCGGCAGTGGTAGCGTTGGCTGTAGTAGTTTCCTGCGGGCCGCACCCGGCCAGCAGTACGGTAGCCCCGGCGCCTGCTATCAGGGCCAGGATTTCCCGGCGGCTGAGTACCCGGCCTACGGGAAGGTCGTCATCATCTACATGTAATTGATGGGCCGCCAATTTTTTGGATAACTTCATATTATTCCCTCAAAAAAATTACTATCTAATATTTTATTATGCCGTATTTGAAACTTTTTCAAATTCATTCTTACATTATTCAGTTTACAGGGAGTTGGTTGGAGAATTATTGGAGCAGAATTAGAGTTTTCTAATATTAACGTTTTGTAACACAAGTCAGATAGTATTGACAAAAAAAGTGTTCTGTGTGTAATATTAATTTAACAATTTTTCCTTTGGTAAAAAAAAGAATTCAACGCGAAAACTTTTCCAATACAAGTTAATGATTTCAACCACTAATGTACCTGTTATATAGCTGCGGGAATACTGGTGGAAGATGGAACTTAGTATTATTTCTTCACCCAGACCACCCACTTGCCGGGCGGTAGTTAACTTTTTTGGAACCCAACCTGCTTAAACCGGGAGAATCCAAGTTCCAAACCTCTCCCACGCGCCTACACCTCTAAAATCAACCAACAAAACGAAGGCTGTTTTGACATAATAGGAGGCTTTTGTATGAGTCGCAAACGTACCTGGTTTGTTGTCATCCTGCTTATTAGCAGTATTCTGCTACAGGCTTGTGGTGATTCAACCCCGACAACCGCTTCAACCAGTGCTACTACCGCCGCAAGCGGAGCCGCTGCCACGACTGCCGCCGGTGGAGCCGCTGCCACGACTGCCGCCGGTGGAGCTGCCACCACCGCCGCTGCTGCCGCAAGCTCCGGCGCTACCCTGCCTAATGGCGTAACCCTTCCGGCAGACGCTGCCCCGGCCGACCAACAAGTCTACCTCTACCATTACGACAGCACATCAGACTTCACAACGATTGATTTCTTTGAATCAGTCTATAAACGAGGTGGTGCAATTTCCGATATCCTCTCGGACTCACTGGTGCGCCTGGACAAGAATTTCAAGGTCCAACCGGGCGCCGCGACCAAATGGTCGGTTGACTCCACCGGGTTGGTCTGGACTTTCCAGTTAGACCCGAAACTGGTCTGGACCGATGGCACCCCGGTAACCGCCGATGATTATGTAGCTACCTTCCGCTATGGAGCTGACCCGAAACATGCCTGGGACTTTACCTGGTTCTTTGGTGGTGTAATTAAAAACTGGGATGAAGCGGTGGCCGGTAAGGTAGCCCTTGACCAACTTGGTGTTACGGCGGTTGATGCAAACACTTTGAGTGTCACAACGGTATCCCCGGCCCCATACTTGCCCGCGATGATGCTTTATAGCAACCCCTTCCAGAAAAAGTCCCTGGAAGCCAAAGGCGGTTTATATAATTCCAACCCGGCAACTTCCGTATCCTCCGGGCCGTTCGTACTCAAGGAATGGACCAAAGGCACCCGGTTGGTTTACGAAGCAAACCCGAAATACGGCGGAACCAACAAGCCGTTCATTCAGAAAATAATTGTAATCGGGGCAGCTCCTTCTACCGATTTTGCTTCCTACCAGGCCAACGAAATTGACTTTGTAGTCGGTTCCAACCTGTCACCGGCCGATAACCAGATTATCCTGTCGGACCCCAAATTGCAGAAGGAATCTCACCCGCAACCGAACGATTTCCGGACCGACTATTTCTTTTTCGATACCAAGAACCCGCCATTTAACAATATCAAGGTCCGCCAGGCCATCAGCCACGTGGTCGACCGGGATGCTTTAATTCAACAAATTATCAAGCCGACCCAGGGTATCCCGGCTTACTCCTTCCTGATGCCGGGCTTCCCGGCTTCCAATTCGGCGGGGCTTAAGAGTATTCAAAACTACGATTTAGCCGTTGCCAAGCGATTAATGGCCGAAGCGGGCTTCCCGGATGGAAAAGGTTTCCCTAAGGTTACGCTCTGGCTGCGCAATGAAGCCCCGGTCCGGCAGGCCGTGGCCCAGGCTATCGCCGCGTCAATCAAGCAGAACCTGGGAATTGAAGTCGAGGTTTCGAATAAAGAGAATAAAACTTTTACCGATGCCATGAACGCCAAGCCTACCCAGATCACGTTTGGGATGGTTTCTTATGGGATGGACTTCCTGGACCCCTATAATATGTTAAGCGTCTGGTTGGGCGGCGGCCGTCATAACTGGAATAATGACACCTTCGATGGGATGGTCAAGAAGGCGGCTTCCTTTACAGGCGACCCGGCCCAGCGGGTCCAAATGTTCCAGGAGGCGGAGAAGTTGCTGGTGACCGAGGTGCCGGGCGTCTTTATCTACCACCGTTACCAGAGCGACCTTTACAAGCCTTACCTGAAGGGGACCGAACTGGAAGCGGACGCGAATGGAGTCGCGGCAATTCACTGGCCCGGCTACAGCACCTACAACAATGTAATCGGTTCGATGTACATTTCGAAGGATGTTGCCAGCTTTAACCGCAAGATACCTAAATAGTGTTTTACGGGTCCTGAGTAAATACAGGTTAATGGGTAGTGGTGGAATCATTTCTACCGGACCTTATTAACCTGTATCAGGTTAATGTAAAAATCCCCTTTTTACAACCAGGGAAAGTCAAATATACTTTAGCTTGCGACAGTCTCAAAAGCTAAATGGCTAACTTTAAAGGATTGAACTATGGTCCGCTACCTTATTGGTCGCATTATTGGCCTGATAATTGTCCTCCTGATCGTCTCAATCCTGGCATTTCTCCTAATGCACTCGGTGCCAGGCGGTCCCTTCGATGAAGAAAAATCCCCTTTACCACCCGCAGCCAAGGCTAATATTTTAGCCAAGTATGGACTGGATAAACCGCTGCATGAGCAGTATCTGTTGTACATGGCAAACGCTATCCGGGGCGATTTTGGCATATCCTTTCAAAGTCCGACCGAAACTGTCATCGATTTGATTGCACGGGCCTGGCCGGTCAGTATCCAGTTAGGTGGCCTGGCAATCCTGCTGGCTTTTTCGACCGGTTTAATATGCGGCATAGTGGCGGCGGTCAAGCAAAACACCTGGATAGACTATGTTGTTACATTTATCTCAACCCTGGGGATAACTGTGCCCAGTTTTGTGATCGCAATCTGGCTGCTGCTGATTTTCTCGGTCCAATTAGGCTGGTTTCCCACCGGGGGCTGGCCCGCCGGGGGCGAGGACTGGAATACAATGGTGCTGCCGGTCATAACGCTGGCACTGGGACCTTCCGCCCTGGTAGCGCGATACACCCGTTCCAGTATGGTTGAAGTTATTCGCTCCGAATACATCCGGACCGCTCGCGCCAAAGGGCTCAGTACGAACCTGGTTATTATGCGCCACGCCCTTAAAAACGCCCTTATCCCGCTGATTACCATCCTGGCTCCCCAGATTCCAAACCTGATAACCGGGACAATTTTCGTGGAAGTAATCTTTCGGGTACCGGGATTGGGTAAATTCTTCGTTTCAAGTATCTACCTGCGGGATTACCCGATGATAATGGCAACTATGCTGCTGGTGGCATTTCTTTGGAGTATTACTTACCTGTTGAGCGATATCCTTTATACGGTGGTGGACCCGCGAATCCGTTTACAGGCGTAGCATCCGGCACTGGCCCAGACCCAAAACCTAATAAAAGTCAGTTAGTTTGGGCCTTCGCCGGTGTCGCAATCAGCAGATATTTTCTCCTGGTCTTGCCATCCGAAGAAAGCAGTTTATTTTGGAGATTAACCTGTGAGTATTGTCGCAGAACCGACCCTACCGAGTGTAGGGGAACCGACCCTTCGCCCACCTTCAAATCTATGGCGGGATGCTGCCCGGCGCTTTTCTAAGAACAAACTGGCTGTCGGAGCTTTGATTGTCCTGGTTTTATTAATCCTGGCTGCAATTTTCGCGGACGTTATTTCACCCGCTCGCTACGATTTCTCGGTCCTGGCCGAAGCCAACCAATTTCCCAATTCAGCCCACTTGCTAGGCACCGATACGGTTGGCCGGGACTTTCTCAGCCGGTTGATTTACGGGGCGCGGGTTTCGCTGACGGTTGGCTTTTCCGTCCAACTGATTGCCCTACTTATTGGTTTGCCGCTGGGTATCATTGCCGGGATGTTTGGCGGCTGGCCCGATTACGTTATCATGCGGGGCGTCGAGGTTTTGACTTCGGTACCGATCTGGTTGTTCGCCCTTTTCCTGATTTCGGTCTGGCGCTCCTCGGATTCTGCTCCGGGCGGCGGTATGATCAACGTAATTGTCGCTATCGGGTTGGTTAGCTGGGTGGATATCTGCCGCCTGACCCGGGCCCAGTTACTGACTTTGCGGGAAAAAGAATTTGTGCTGGCGGCAACCGCTATCGGGGCCAAACCGCTGCATATTGCCCTGCACCACCTGCTGCCAAATGCCCTGACCCCCTTGATTGTGGCGGTCACGCTGGGTGTGCCGACAGCTATTTTTACCGAAGCCGGGCTTAGCTTTCTGGGGTTTGGTATCAACGACCCGCTGCCAAGCTGGGGCAAGATGGTAGCCGACTCAAGTTCATACATCAGGGTATACTGGCACCTGGGCCTGTTTCCTACTCTGATGATTGCGGTAACAATGCTGGCTTTTTCCTTTGTTGGGGATGGTCTGCGTGACGCCTTAGACCCGCATCTTAAAACCTGACAGAAGTATCCGGAGGATAGGGCAGGCCGCCCCTGTAGAGGGGTTGGTCCAGCCTTTTTCGGTTTTGTTTTATAATCTGCTGCTCTTAATGACACCTTTATATAGAAATGAGAAAAGAAAATGGCCTCAATAGATACCGACCTGCTCCATTTTGGCGATGACCGCTCCCAGGACCGGGGCGCGATTAATACGCCGGTCTACCGGGCTTCCCTTTTCAGCTTCAAAACTTATCAGGATTTTTTAGCCGCCCGTTTGGAGGGTACCAACAGTTTTGTCTACAGCCGAGTAAGTAACCCGACCAGGGCCACCCTGGAAGCGAAAATCGCTCACCTGGAGCGGGCCGACCACGCTATCGCTTTTTCGTCCGGTATGGCGGCCATTTCGACATCTTTAATCAGCCTGTTAAAACACGGCGATCACCTGCTGGTGGCGATGTGCTGTTATGGTCCAACCCGCCAGGTTTGCGACACTCTGTTAAAGAACATGGGTGTTGAAGTGGAGTATTTTGATTCGGACGAATCGCCTGACCTCAGCCACCGGATTAAGTCGAATACTCGCGTGATTTACCTGGAGTCGCCCGGAACGCTGACCTTTCAAATCCAGGACCTGCGGGCGGTGGCCCGGCTAGCCAGGGAAAATAATATCTACACAATTATTGATAATACCTGGGCCACGCCGATTTACCAGCAGCCGATAACTCTGGGTATTGATGTGGTGGTCCACACCGGGACGAAATACTTTGGCGGGCATTCGGATGTAGTGGCCGGGCTGCTGGCCTGTAACAGCGAACTTTACCGGCGCATCCAGCCATTTGCCGAAGTGTTAGGAGCGGCCCTCTCGCCGGACGATGCATACCTGTTGACGCGCGGGCTGCGGACCCTGGGCGTACGCCTGGCGCAGCAGAGTAAGAATGCGCTGAAGCTGGCCCAGTGGTTGAAGTCCCGGCCGGAAGTGCGCTTTGTTTACCACCCGGATATGCCGGATTTTCCTTCTTACGACCTGGCTCACAGCCAGATGAGGGGCAGTTCCGGCCTGTTCGCCTTTTCTCTGCACCAGCCCGCGCCATTAGAGGCCCAATATGCCCTGGTAAATGCCCTGAATTATTTTTCTATCGGGGTAAGCTGGGGCGGCTATGAGAGCTTAATCCTGCCGGTAGGTGAAAGCTACCGGGATGTGCCGGTCGTACGAAAGAGCATGGGTATTGAGGATGAGATGTACCGGGTTAGTGTCGGACTGGAAGACATTGACGATTTAATTGAAGACATGGAAAAAGGTTTTGCCGCCCGGGCTGAGGCACTTAGTTCCCACGAGGTCAGTCTTACCGGGGTTGACCTATAACTTTAAGCTCGAACCGGGGCTGGTTTCAGGTGCGGCCGGTCGTTTTACAAAGTTACCGGCTTGAAATATAAGGTGGAAGGGTCTATACTGGAAAGCGATGGAGAGCCTTTAAAGTAGACCAGGCAGACTGTAAAAATTGATATATTGCCCACTGCCAGGCTCCCTTTTCCCCTCAGAAGCAACGATGAAGGAAAGATTTATTGTTAATCACTCGTCCCGGCCTGGCTGTGGCGGGTTAAATCAAGGAGGAATTGCAATTGGCGACTCTTGCGCAGGAAACGTATGTTGCTAAAGATTTTAATCTGAGCGGCCTGAATGGTATCTCCGATAAAACTTTGGAAACACATTTTGGCCTTTACAAAGGCTATGTAACAAACACCAATACTCTTAATGAACACATCTCCCAGCTGATTAAAGATGGCAAAGCCGGTTCACCGGAATACGCTGAGCTGACTCGCCGTCTGGGTTTTGAGTACAATGGGATGCGCTTGCACGAATACTATTTTGGCAATATGACTTCCAGCCCCAGCAGCCAGCCCAGCACCGGCGGCAAACTGGCCGAAGCGATTAACGCTTCCTTTGGTGATTATGAGACCTGGAAGCTTGATTTAACTAAAGTTGGCGCGATGCGAGGGGTTGGCTGGGCCATCACCTTCCAGGACCCTTTCAATGGACGCCTGTCCAACCACTGGATTACCCTTCACGAGGATGGTAACCCGGTCGGTTTCAAACCGATACTGGTAATGGATGTATGGGAACATGCCTTCTTGCTGGACTACAAACCGGCGGAGCGCCCTAAATATATTGAGGCTTTCTTCAGCAATATTGACTGGAACGCAGTCGAAGAGCGCCTGGGCTAGACTGGTCTAACCACCGCTAAAAGCCCTGGCGGGCCGGGCGCTTTAGCGCTTTTCCCCGCCAGGGCTTTTTCTATTTATGGATTTTCGCCCGGTATACTCTTTTTGGGCCAGCCTGTGGTTTTAAGGGTTTAGCAGGTTCCGGGTGATAGTTTAATTTAATAAACTTAAATATAAACCATGCAACCATTTGAATATGTCCGGCGGCATTTAAGAAAAGAGGAAATAACCACTCGCTTTGACCCGGTAGTAGCGGAAATGGCCGAAAGCGGTTGGGAACTGGCTAAAATCGTACCCACCTACGGCTATGTGCGAACTTTCTGGGAACAGCAAGGGCGTGGGCCTTTTAACGGCAGTTACCTGGTCTTCCGGCGGCGCAAACCGGAAGAGTTTGAAGTGTTATAATTAGCTAGTAAAATTCTTCGACCCGGCCGTTTATAAGTTACAGGCCGTGAAATTTAAAGTAGTTTATAAAAGGCGACCAAAATAACAATGAGTGAAAGTACCCGTGCAATTGCGCCGGAAATGGTTATAAAAAACATCGTTGAAACCTGGCCGGAAACGGTCAGGGTCTTTGCCAAACATGGCCTGGGTTGTGTGACCTGTTCTATCGCCAGTTTCGATACGGTCGAACGGGGAGCCAAAGCCCATAAAATCGCGGTCGAACCGCTTCTGGAAGATTTAAACCTGGTGCTGGTCCGCCCCGAACTATTCCCGGAGGTTAAGACCGGCGGTTTGGCAATGAACGCTATGGGCGTGGATAATACCACTACCAGCGGAATCAAAAATATTATCGCGATTGTCAGCGGCAAGGGCGGGGTCGGCAAATCCTTTGTGACCAGCACCCTGGCAATTGGCCTGAACCGGCTGGGCTACCGGGTGGGCATTCTGGATGCCGATATAACCGGACCCAGTATCCCGCGTACTTTTGGGATAACCGCCCGGCCTGCCGAAGGCGAAGGCGGGAAAATCATCCCGGTTATCAGCGGGCATGGTATTAAAATCATTTCTTCGCTTTTTTTCGTGGAAGACGAAGACAAGCCAATTATCTGGCGCGGGCCTCTTATCAGCAAAATGATCAAGGATTTTTACAACAGCACCCTGTGGGGTGAGCTGGATTATTTGCTGGTAGATTTGCCACCCGGCACCAGTGACGCGCCCCTGACAGTTATGCAGAGCTTGCCGGTTAACGGTATCGTGCTGGTTTCTTCCCCTCAAAAGCTGGCGACCAGTATCGTCAAGAAGGCGATTGGCCTGGCCGAAAGGCTCCATACCCCGATTGTCGGGGTTGTCGAGAATATGAGCTGGCTGACTTTGCCGGATAGCGGCAAGAAACTTTTCCTGTTTGGCCCCAGCCGGGCCGAAGAACTGGCCCAGGCTGCCGGAGCCCCGGTGCTGGCCTGCTTACCGGTTGACCCGCGGGCGGCTGAACTGGTTGATAGCGGCCGAGTTGAAGAATATAATTCAATTGAAACCGATGCCCTGGCCGGGAATTTCCTTGTACTTGGCAGAGAACGCATGCGGCGTCAAAGTTTAACGATTGCAGTAAATTAATAATTTAAGCAGGTTATCGCCCCAAAAATCACCTGGCGTTGAATTCCCGGTACTATTCAACGCTTCTAATTTTTAGTTAAGTTGGCATTAATTCGTGTACTCCTTAATTTCTAAAGGGCTCCATACACAATTTACCTCCCTGAAAGGGGTGTGATAACTATCTGGGACGCAACCTTTTATGATAGCGTGCGGGTATTCCGGGTCACTACTCCCCGTTTGTCCACGGTTTACCGGCACAGCGGGCGGGACTGGCAGGATGCCGAGAGTATTTTCTTTATACACGGAAGTTTAGCTTCGGGACGCTGGTGGGAACCGGTCCTGGCCGCTTTTGATGAGCTTATGCCCGCCACGTATGCCTGCTACGCGCCGGACCTGCGGAGCCACGGCGATGCCGACCCGCTGCCCGTCCAGGGTATTGAAAGTTTAACCGCCGATTGCCTGTCCGTGATGGATGCCATCGGGCTTAAAAAGGCCCATATAGTCGGGTGGTCGCTGGGGGCCGGACCGGCCATGCAACTTGCTTTCGACCACCCCAACCGCTGCCTCTCCCTGTCCCTGGTCAGCGCTTTGCCGCCGTTTGGCACCCGTGGTATCTATTTACCACCAGACCGGGAGGCCCTGGGAAAGGCGGTCCGGAACGGAAATTTTGAGGAAGTCACGCGAATAATCAAGGCCACCCTTTTGAAGGTTGGGCGGTTTCCGTTGGATTTCTCGCCACCGGGTAACGCTCTTTTCTACTATTTATTGCAAAGCGCGATGCAAATGGAAAACTATCCCGGGGATGAGGAGCACCAGGAGGGTGCCAGTTCCGCAATGCGTTTCTTTAATATGGCCGACCGCTGCGCCGGTATAACCGTCCCGGTCCTGAATATCCATGGGGATGCAGACCCCCTTATTTCCAATAAACTCTATGCCGAAACCCGTGGTATGTGGCCGGCTGAAAATTATCAGGAAGTTATCTTTAAAGGCAGCAGCCATTCGCCGATGGTCGAACAGCCCCGGCGTTTCGCGGTTACCCTGGATGAATTTTTTACGACAATCTACTAGTTTAACCCTTACATCCTAGAAAGCAGGCAAAATAGTTATGGCAGAGTCTTCCAATGCAACCGGTGAAAATAACGGCACTAAAGGGCCAATGCGGGGCCGCCCGGTATTGTTTTTGGACCTTGAGACGACGGGCCTGAATCCCGGTATGCAGGAAATAAGTGAAATCGGCGCTGTGCTGGTCTCGCAACCGGGCTGGCAGGTTATCAGGACTTACGAAGCCAAGGTACTGCCCACTCACCTCGAAACCGCCCAGCCGGAAGCGCTGGTAATCAGTCATTTTGACCCGGAGGTCTGGGCGAAAGAGGGCCGCCCGCTTAAACAGGCCCTGGAAGAACTGAGCGACATAGGGCAGGGCGCCATCCTGGCCGGGTTTAATGTTACTTTTGACTGGGCTTTCTTACAGGCCGGGTTTAACCAGGTAAACTTGCCCGACCCCTTTTACTATCACCGTTATGATGTGATGAGTTCGGCTTACACCATGCTATATGACCGCAAGGAATTTAATAAATTCAGCCTGAGCGAGTGTTGCCGGTACTTCGGTGTTACCAACACCAAAGCCCATAGCGCCCTGGCCGATGCGCAGGCTACTTACGAGGTTTTCGTGGGTTTGATGAACCTGGATAATCGTTCATCTAAATAACTGATGTGGATTGAGTGTAGTTTGGATTACATTCCCCAAATTAAAAGAGCGCCACTCCATAAAACAGGGGTTGCGCTCTTTTAAAGTTTAAGAAACCGGCTTACTGGTCGGCCTGGCGGCTCATGCCTTTCATGATACTAACAACGTGGTCAAGGAAGAACTCGGTAGCGCCTTCCTGGGGTGTCAGGCCGGGCAGTAAAATGACCAGGGTTCCATTATCCTGATCCTTGCTGACCGCTAACTTGGCAACCCGTTCTTTATCCGGGGCGACCTTTAATTCAATTTCTGTAAAAGCGGTAAGGGAAGGGAAGATTTCTTTGAAATACTTCCACTGGGCGGCCCGGCCGTAGCAGAAAATAAACCGGGGTGATTTTCCTTCCAGCTTCAAAGTATTATAAATCTCGCTGAGACGTTTCAAGCGAGTGGGCCGTCCTAAAAACTGGTCATCCTGTATTCGCTGGGTATCGCGCAGGACATCATTGTAATAGGGGCTGTCGGTTATGGCCGTGTTGCGGTAGACCCAACGTTCCTGGTTGTTCAGGTTGCGGGAGGGCAGCGGCAAAATATCGGTCAATAACACCGGGCCATCCAGGGCGCCAAAGCGGTTGGTAAAGTACTCCCGACGGAACGTTTCGGTATGATTTTCGGCCGGTTCTAGCAGGTGAGTGGTCAAATAATTGGCGTACCGCCAGGCCGGGTTGCCGTAGAAATAATTGCTTTCAGTGCGGTAGCGCTGCTTTAAAATCTCCGTATCGGCCAGCTCATTCTGGTATTCGGGCAGGGCAATTCGCTCGGAGAGATTAACATTACCATCTTCGGAGCCGGTATCGTTAGTGCCGATAAACCAGATTTGACCGTCCAGGTTGCCGAACCCGATAAAAGTAAGCAGCCGGAAAACTTCCAATTTTTCAAAACGGGTGCGAATAGGGACCGACGAGGGCAAATCTACCAGGGTTTCCGCCGAGGTTGTAGAGCGGCGGGCGGGAGTTGTGGTAGGCCGAACAGGTGCCGGGGCAGCGGGTGGGCGGGATGGTGGATTACTCGGGACGGATGGACTGGCGGAAGGACGGGGTTCGGCTGGCCTGGCCACCGGGGCAACCGGTTTGGACCGGGCCTGGGCCGCCTGGCGGGCGGTGGCTTTCACCGGTTTTGCTACTACTGCTGCCTGTTGCTCCTGGAATTTTTCCTCCATTTGTATATTTGCGATAATCCTTGATTGCTGGGCCTGGTCAAACTCGGCCACCACATCATCATCAAGATAACGCACTTTCATCCGGCCGGCCGGTAGTAATTCAAGTACCTCATAAGTTCCACGCCGGTTGCGGTATTTTTCACCAGGGACAAATTCGATTTCCAGGTTCATGTTAATTTAGGGCTTCCCTTTTGACCTTATCGAAGGTCTTTAAGTTGTTGAAATAATTGCCTTTCGGTATCGGAAAGATTGGAAGGCAGCGTTACTTCAATTTTCACGTACATATCACCCCGGCTGTTCGGCGCATTCAGGACCGGCATGCCCTGGTTGGTCAGGCGGAAGATTTTGCCATTTTGGGTTTCTGCCGGAACATTGAGGGCAAATTTGCTTCCTTTGGGAGACGCCACGATTATCTCACCGCCGAGGACCGCCGTATAGAGCGAGATAGTCGCAGTAGTGTGCAAGTCCGGCCCCTTGCGTACAAAAGCCGGGTGAGGCAGAACCTGGACCCGCAGTAACAGGTCGCCGCGCGGCCCGCCCGATAGGCCAGGCCCACCTTCGCCCGGTACTTTCACTTTGGTACCATCGTCCACACCGGCTGGGATACGGACTTCCAGCCTTTTCGGGCGCGGTACCACGCCCCGGCCGCCGCAAAGGGTGCAGCGCTGGCCTGTGCGCATCCCGGTGCCGTTACAATAGCTGCATAACTCCGTAGATTGGACCTGTAACTGGCGGGTGGAACCCTGGTAAGCTTCCTCGAGGGTTACTTCCAGCGGTTGTTCAATATCATCGCCCCTTTGAGGACGGGGAGCTGCTCCACGACCAAAGCCAAAATCATTGGCCCGGGTATGGACACTTGGGCCTGGACCACCACTGGCAGCGCCGCCTGGCCGTTGTCTGGTCCGGTTACCGGTCGTACCAAAAATACTATCAAAAATATCGCCAAAACCACCGTTGGGGCTGGTGTAATCGTAAGTAAAGTTTCCGCTACCATTACCACGGGAGGGGTTAGCGCTAAAACCGGCCTTATCATACCGTTCCCATTCGGAGCCAAACTGGTCGTATTTTTGACGTTTCTCGGTATCGCCCAGGACCTCATAGGCTTCACTGACTTCTTTAAAGTGGTCGGTAGCCTGCGGGTTGTCCTGGTTCACATCCGGGTGGTATTTCCGAGCCAACCGGCGGTAAGCGGATTTAATATCCTGTTCGGAGGCGGTACGCGGGAGCTCTAAAATTTTGTAATAATCTTTTTGTGCCATGTTATCCAGGTTTCTGTGTAAAGCTAGTCTTGGGCTTTAGTGTAACATTACCATAGAAGTGCGGCAAGTTAGTTGGGTTATGCGTTTGTTAGATTTGTATTAGATTCCGAAAAAAATAGCTATTTGAAAAACCGGGCAGCGAGGCCGCAGGGTTTCAAATAGCTACTTAAAGCGTTATGGGATGAAAATAAAACCTTTTTAGTCTTTTATTTCTATATCGAACTGGGCAATCAACAGGCCGGACTCGCTGGTCAGGCTCCGGAGAGTAGGCATCCGGCCCAGGTTTGTACAGGTCAGGCAGTCACCCGGTTTCCCGGCCCCGACCTGTCGATTGATTTCATTTTCGACCAGGTTGTTAACTTGCTTGACGACCTCGTTAAGGGCCGAAAGGGGTATGTTTAAGCCTTGCAGCTTTACGTCCTCGATTTGAGTCAGGACCACTTTCTGATTGACTACTGCCAGCGAGTCCCTGAATATAAAGTCAAAGTCACGCCCCAGTGTATTGAGTTTGACCGTAACTTTCATCTGGGAGCCAGGTTCAAATCCAACCATCAAATGGGTAACGGAAATTACTCCGAAAGCGTCCAGGGGAGTGGCCTTCATAGCCCGGCTAATTTCCCGGTTTACATAAGATTGGTTAATCCTGACACTCAAATCAGCTGCTGCCAGGCTGGCACCGGCAGGCGGCGGGTTGAACTTGCCGGGTGACGCGCCTACCACCCACCACAGGACCAGGCTGAGGACCAGCATATTCAGGACCGCTCCCAGTAGAATCCAGGCCAGGGGATGTACCCGGCGGCGATGCTGGACAAGCTTGCCCCGCCTTAAATTCCAGCGTGACTTTGGTTTTTCTAAGATAGGGTCACCTTCGGTTAAAGGTAAGGTCGGGGGTACATGCTCCTGGTAAATTGGTTTACTCACCGCAATAGCCAATGCTCTTTCCCGGCGCGAGTTAATGGCACCGATTTGTGTTTTAACTCCATTGGAGTTTTAAGAGCAGAAGTCGTGCCCCCTTTGTGCAGATATTGTTACGTATTTTTTTCAGCTTTATTAAATTGACCGGCCAGGGCATCCGGGATGACTACTATTTCCGGCCCAAAGGTCAACTCCGGACTTTCGGGCAGGCTGTGTTTCTTACCCAGCAGGCCGCCTTCTTTAACTTCGTAGCCGGTAATAGTCAGGTTGGACGGGTCTAAGGTAATATCGCTAATCTGACCCAGCAACTTGCCACCTTGCGAAACAACTTGTTTATTTATCAGGCTGTTCAGACCCGGCCCTTTTTCCAGGACGGTATCTTTGGAGGAGTCCGCTTTGCCGGTCGAAGTCGCTTCCACCGGCAGTTGGACCGTCAGAGCGTCCTTGCCAACACTTTGCAAAGCTGAAATCGAAATAGCATTTGTATGGCTAAAAAGGCCGCCTTCTTTAATTCTTAAGCCAATTATTTCGCGCGTATCCAGTTGCAACACCAGGTCTTCCAGATGACCTATGCCTTTCGCGCTGTTTACATCGACAATTGACCGGCCTTTTAATTCACTGTAGTTCATATAAACCTTTAAACCTTTCACTTCTGCTTCACTATTTACATCTTACTATGCTTAGCAATCACATAAAATATGCCAGCAATAGATTTGAAGAGTGAAGTTTAGTGAAAGGTAATGCAAACTTTAGTGAGCCGCCGGGTTCTGGCCTTTGAAAACTTTAAGCAAAAGCCACAACGAAGGCAGCAAAATCAAAGAACCCAGGCCCAGTACAATCAGTTGCGGGCCAAGCGCCGAGTCCGGGGCCGCTGACCCCTTTATGGTTATGTCAGGCACCACCAGGGCCGGGGCCTGGGCAATGGCCCATCCCCAGACGATGGTCGCGACCTCGGCGATTGTCGCCAGGCGGGCCAGGCGGTAGCGCCGGAAGTAGCAGGCTAACATCGCAACCAGGCCCAAAAGGACGGTTGCTAATACCAGGGGAGTAGCCCGGCCCCAGACCAGTTCCCGCCAGAGGACCGGAGCGCCATCCAGCGTGACCGGCAAGGTTATGGTAGCGATCAAAGCGGTTACAATGCCGGAGAAAACCGCCCGCCAGCGGAAGTCCTCCCGCAGTTCGCCGGTGGTTTCAAGGGTCAGGTAGACCGCCGCCAGGAAGGCGCACAGGCATAGGGCCAGGATGCCGATCATCAAAGGAAAAGGAGAAAGCCAGGTGTCAAAGTACCCGGTGAGCAAATGGCCCTGCTGGTTAAAGCGGATATTGCCCGAACCGAGCGCCCCGACACACATCCCCAGAAAGATGGGAGTTATGACGCTGGCCGCTCCAAAAACCCAGCCAAACGCTTTTTGAGCCATGACCAGGGAAGCGGCATGGGCCCGGAAGACAAAACTGGCCCCGCGCAACACGATGCCCACCGTAACCAGGGTCAAAGGTATCGCCAGGGCGGTACAGATAGCGGCGAAAGCAGGCGGAAAGGCGGTAAATAGCAGCACGATAACAAAAATCAGCCAGACATGGTTGGCTTCCCAGACCGGCCCCATCGCTTTGGCAATCGCCTCACGCTGGGCATCTTTACGGGGTCCAAAGGCCAGTAAGTCCCAGACCCCACCGCCGAAATCGGCCCCGGCCAGGATTACATAAAGGGTTAACCCTATTGTCATCAACCCGGCTACTATCCAGGGCAATTCAATTGCGAACATTTTAAGCCTCACTCAACATTTCGGACTTACTTGCGGCCAGCCGCCGGAGCAGCCAGATTACAATTATAGAAAGGGCGATATACAGGATGGTGAATCCGATGAAAATGGGCAGCAAGCCGGGAGCGGTTGTAACCGAATCTTTGGTGCGCAGGTAGCCGTAGACCACCCAGGGCTGCCGTCCGACCTCGGTAACAATCCAACCTGCTTCCAGGGCGATAAAGCCCAGCGGCCCGCAAAATGTAATCAGGCGCAATAACCAGCGGCCGGTAGGCAAGCGTTTCTCGCGCCACCAGCGCCAGCCGACCCACCCGCTGAGCATCAGCAATAAGGTGCCGGTCCCGACCATCAGTTGAAAGGCCGGGTGAACAATCAGGGTGTTTGGCCGCTCATCGGCCGGAATGTCATCCAGCCCGGTTATAACCGCGTTCGGGTCGGAGTGGGCCAAAAGGCTCAAACCGCAGGGAATCTGAATGGCAAAATCGGTCTGGCGGGTTTCCAGGTTAGGGATACCGCCAATATTCAGCGGGGCGCAGGCTTCGGTCTTGAACTGGCCTTCCATAGCGGCCAGTTTGGCGGGTTGGTGGTCCGCCACCCATTCGGCGCTGATATGCCCGCTGACAAATTGGAGGGGAATAACAATACAGCCCATGGCCAGGGTAATACTCAGTCCGGCCCGGTTATATTCGGTCCGGCGGCCCCGCAGAATGCCAAAGGCGTAGACCGCCGCCGCCGCGAACCCGGTCGCGATATAGGCCGATAGGGTTGAATGAAGGGCCTGGGTTCCCCAACCCGCATTAAACATGGCTTTTATAGGGTCCACGTCGGTCACCTGACCGTCCACGATTTTAAACCCGCTCGGGCTATTCATCCAGCTATTGACCGATACTACAAATATACCGCTGAACATTCCGCCCAGGGCAACCGGGATAGTGGTCAGCCAGTGGGCGAACGGTTTAAGTTTATCCCGGCCGTAAAGATATAGGCCCAGGAATATCGCTTCAATAAAAAAGGCGTAACCTTCCAGGCTGAAGGGCATACCGACAATGCTCCCGGCATACTTCATAAAGCCCGGCCAGAGCAAGCCGAGTTCAAAACTCAGGACGGTACCGGAAACCGCCCCGACCGCGAACAATATAGCAGTAGCCTTGGCCCACTTTTTAGCCAGGGCGAGGTAGACAATTTTATTGGTCTTTAAATAAAGACCTTCCGAAATAACGAGGAGCATAGGTAAGCCGATACCCAGCGCAGCAAAGATAATATGGAAAGCCAGGGAAGTTCCCATCTGGGCCCGGGCTGCCATTAGATCTGTCATCTTTAAACCCTTCCTAACCAAGCAAAGGACCAACTACATTTACCCGGTGGCAGTAAACGGTCAGTAAAACCGGTAGACAAACTTAAGAAGTTGCTTTGTCAGTATTAAAAATGAATTCCTGACCCCACATTGTGAAATTATAAACAATGCCTTCATTCATAACAATAGGTAGTAGCCCCTATTTAAAAGGGCTGTTCACCCTAAATTAGTTTGGGAAAATGAAGTAAAAATGAGGTATTTTTGGCTCATCTGGTGTATACTTCTGCCTGCCAGAGGAGGCGAGATTCATTATGACAGGATTTAAAACGGCCACCGGTTGGTCGATGTACGGTTTATGGCTGCTGCTGGGCGGGTTGCTGCTGGCCGCGTGTGGCGATACCACAACAGCCCCATTAACGACTAATTCCATCCCGGTGACGACTGCCGCCAGCAACCCGTCCCCTACAGTCAAACCAGTACTTAAGGGTGACCTTTTGGTATGGGCCTGGGACAATGCCGCCAAAAGTTTGCAGGCCAATATTGCCGGTTTTAATAAGCTTCACCCCGATGTTAAAATTACGGTAGAAGAAATCAACCGCCTGGATGTGTATGCCAGATTGACCACCGGGCTGACTGCCGGGGGTATTGGTTTACCGGATGTAATTAGCCTGGAGAGCGAACGGCTGGAAGCTGTTGTAACCAAGTTTCCGGAGGGCCTGGCTAACCTGACCGAAAAGGCCAGCGTATACGAGAAGGATTTCGACGCGAACCGCTGGGCGAAATCAACTATCAAAAACCGGATACGGGCCATGCCCTGGGATATCGGGCCAACCGGCCTGTTCTACCGGTTAGATATGTTCCAGAAAGCCAATGTTGACCCCGGTTCAATCGAAACCTGGGAAGATTTTATTAATGCAGGTAAAAAAATCCAGGCGGCTAACCCTGGCGTGAAAATGATCGCGCTGGACCCGGCCACCGATGATACGCTCTTTCGGATGATTATGAACCAGCAAGGGGCCTATTACTTTAACAAGACCGGGAAAATTAGCCTGACCACCCCCGAAGCCATTAACGCTATGACGATTATTCAGAAGCTAAAGGCGGCAGATTTGATCCTGAATGTCCAGGGCCGCGCTAACCAGGTCAGCGCAAGCAAGCACGGCCAGGTGGCGACCCAGCCATCGGGCGTCTGGTGGAGCGGTACTTTGATGCAGGCGGCCCCGGAACTTTCCGGTAAATGGGATGTTAGCTTACTGCCCGCTGTTACCAAAGGCGGGAACCGGGTCGCGAACCTGGGCGGCTCAACCCTGGCAATTCCCAGCAAGACTAAAAACTTTGAAGCGGCCTGGGCTTTTATCGAGTATACGCTTGCTACCAAAGAAGGCCAGAACAATACTTTCAAGAACTATGGAATTATGCCCGGGTATCTTCCGGCCCACAGCGACCCATTTTATTCGGCACCCCAGGTTTATTTCAACAATAAGCCTATCTGGAAGACTTTTACTGACCAGATTCCGGGGATAAAGCCAGTATTTTATAACGTGGATAACCCGCTGGGGCAGGCAGCCGTCCTGGAAGCCCAGGCCGAAGTGTTAAAAGGGGCCGACCCTAAAACTGCCCTGGAACAGGTCGCGGATGAGCTTAAGCAAAAGACCGGGCGTGACCTGGAAGTTCCTTTGCCCAAATCATAATAAAGTACCACCTTTCTAGTGTGAAACCGGCATCAAAAGCGGTGGTTCAGTCGGGCCACCGCTTTTTGTTTAATAAGAAAAGCCACACACGCTCTCTTTTCTTTTTAGCGCTGCGTTAAGCAAAATTTGAAACTTTACTCTCCAATTAAGTAAAAATGTATAAAACTTAGTTTACACAGCGATGAGCGGCTCTACGAGGAATCCTGGAACCCACCGGGTGCGGTTGGCGAATAACAACCAATGGGTTAGGCGCTGGTTGTTGACAATTATATGGGTTAAGTGGGTTGCCAGGGCAGCCCCTTCCGGATTACTTGCGTTCCCAGGCTTTATCCTTGCGTTTGGTGAAAAAACAGGTCAGCACCAGGAAAAAGATAATCATACCTACCA
>JAQBPB010000106.1 GCA_028287745.1 Chloroflexota bacterium | reverse complement strand
CGTCACAGGCAATGCTGGAAAAGCTGGAGAGGTCCAACCTGTTCATCGTTCCCCTGGACAACGAGCGCGGCTGGTACCGCTATCACCATCTTTTCGCCGATTTGCTGCGGCAGCGACTGCACCAGGGTAGCCCATTGACCTCGTCCCCAGGGGATAAGGGGAGGGGCGTGGATGAATTACACCGGCGGGCCAGCCAGTGGTATGAGGACCAGGGCCTGGAGATTGAAGCCTTTCATCATGCGGCGGCGGCCAATGATATTGAGCGCGCCGAGCGACTAATTGAAGGCAAGGGCGTGCCCCTGCACTTTCGCGGCGTGGGTGTCCCGGTAGTAAACTGGCTGGAGTCGCTGCCGGCGGCAGTACTGGATGCCAGGCCCTCATTGTGGATGACCTATGCCTCGGCATTAATGATGACCGGCCAACATACCGCCGTTGAAGAGAAACTACAGGCGGCTGAAGCAGCCCTGCAAGGCACCGGGACGGATGACAAAACCCGCGACCTTGTCGGACGTATAGCCTCTCTTCGGGCCACTTTGGCTGTCATGCAGCACGATGTAGATATCATCATTGCCCAATCGCGCCGCGCCCTGGAATTTCTACACCCCGACAACCTACCTCTCCGCACTGCCGCTACCTGGACGCTGGGGTTTGCCTATCAGCTCCAGGGTGACCGGGCCGAGGCCAGCCGGACCTATACCGAAGTCATCTCTATCAGTAAGTCGTTTGGGGATTCCATCTACACTATAGCGGCTACAATCTGCCTGGGCCAGGTCCAGGAAACAGACAACCAGCTTTACCTGGCGGCCGAGAGCTACCGGCGCGTCCTGCAATTGGCCGGTGATCCGCCGCAGGGGCTTGCCTGCGAAGCGTACCTCGGCCTGGCCCGGATATACTACCAATGGAACGACCTGGAGGCCGCTGAGCAGCACGGGCAACAATGTGCCCAACTGACGCAGCAAATGGAAAATATGGACACCACCGCTGCCCAATGGGTGTTTCTCGCCCGCCTGAAACTGGCGCAGGGCGATGTGCCCGGCGCGGCCGCTGTTTTGGATGAGGCCGCAGAGTTCGTGCGCCAGCATAACTTTGCCTTTCGGCTGAGTGATGTTACTGCCGCCCAGGTGCTGGCGCTGCTTCGCCAGGGCAAGCTGGATGCCGCCGCTCACCTGGCCCGGACCCATAATCTCCCACTCAGCCAGGCCCGCGTACACCTGGCCCAGGGTGACCCGGCCGCCGCCCTGGCGGTGCTGGGGAAATTGCGACAGCAGGCAGAGGCCCGGAATTGGCAGGATGAACGTCTCCAGGTTATGGTCCTCCAGGCGGCCGCTCTCCAGGCGCACGGCGAAAAGGGCCGGGCTGTGCAACTGCTGGGTGACGCGCTGGCGCTGGCAGAGCCCGGCGGCTTCATCCGTATCTTTATTGACGAAGGTATTCCGATGGCTCAGCTATTGTTCGAAGCAGCGGCACATGGGATTATGCCGGACTATTCAGGTAAGTTGCTGGCTTTGTTTGATGCCAGGGAGCAGGGAAGTAGCGCCGGTAAATCTTATCCGCCTCCTGCTCAGCCCCTGGTTGAGCCACTGAGCCAGCGCGAGTTAGAAGTGCTGCACCTCATTGCCCAGGGCCGCTCGAACCGTGAGATTTGCCAGCGGCTTTTCCTTGCCTTGAGCACCGTTAAAGGACACAACCGGCTTATCTTTGACAAACTCCAGGTCCAAAGCCGCACCGAAGCTGTCGCACGTGGCCGCGAATTAGGGCTGGTGTAACCCGCGAATCGCTTTGCCCGCCAAAGTGGTATCAGGCCCTCCTCGCGAGCGGTCCGGTCCATAAAACCAGGGCTTTAGAACTTTCACCCTCTCAGTAATCCCAAAACAAAAACTCCAAAACAAAAACTCCATAACAATACCCCCCGGCAATACTTTAGTATCTATCCGCCAATACCATATTGAAGATATATTACCTGTAGTTTGATCAGGTGACACAGTCAATGAGATGGCCGGTCACAAAAATACAGGGTAATGTCAAACTAACTCAACCCCCAAAAACTGAACCAGGTCAACTATTAAACAGCATTCGGGGCCATCAATCACCACATCAATCATCAACTGTGGTGATGCCGCCTCCCCACATTAGTTTGTATCATAAAGTGGAAATAAAGAACCAATGCTACCAGGATGAATATTATCCCTAGGAGGTAGGAAGGCAATTGCAAGAGGCACCCAATGAGTGAAACATACCCACCGACGGAGGACCATTACGATACCGGCCATTATGAAATTCGCATCAAGGGCCACCTGAGTCCTCAATGGAGAGACTGGTTTGGGGGACTGACCCTCACGCTGGAAGACAACGGCGAAACGCTTTTAATCGGCCTGGTGGCCGACCAGGCGGCGTTGCATGGCTTGCTAAGAAAAGTACGTGATTTAGGAATGCCTTTGTTATCCATCATTCGTGTTGAACCAGGCCCCGGCCAGGCAGCTGGGCCAGATGTTAAAAAGTAAATTGAAGTTATTTAATAAAAGAAAAGGAGTTACAAAGCAATGTTAGGACTCATGAGGGCTGAATGGATGAAAGTCACTCGCCAGGGTACCACCAGGATATTGATGGGGTTACTGGCAGGCATAAGTGTGCTGTTTGTAGTTGGTCTGACAATGTCCGTGACTGCCACTCAGCCCGGCAACGAAAACCTTCTACTTCGCCAGGAGGCGTTTAGCAGGCTGGGCTTTCCGGGCGGGGTTTTTACCGGCATAGATATAATCAGAAATATCGGCTTTTTTATCGTCGCTATTTTCTTTAGCAGTGTTATCGGTAGCGAGTACGGCCTTGATACCTGGAAGAATTTACTGGTCCGTAGTAACGCCCGGGGAGGTTTTCTGGCCGCCAAGCTGCTGGTTACCGGTCTGGCCCTGCTGGTAGTTTTTATTATAACCGTGGCAATCGCCCAGCTGGTGGCCCTTGGTGGGCATGCCCTGATTTCAGATACCGCCACGCAGGCCGGGCTTACCAACCAGGTCATTTCCGCCGACCAATTCTTTCACAATTTGTGGGTCCAGGTAGTACCGTTACTACTTTCCTATGCGGTTGGCGCCACCTTTGCCGCTATGTTTACCATTATCACCCGTTCTACCGTATCCGGTATTCTGTTGACGGTGGTCTGGGCTATCCTGGATACCGCTGTTGCTTACCTGGTTCCCTCGGTTAGCGATTTCACCCTTGATAAAAATATTGCTTCACTGGGCAAATACCTGGACAGTGCCGCGTCCGGTACTATGCCGCTCTGGCAAAACCTGGGAGTATTCGGAGCCTACTTTCTCATTCCAATGATAGTTGCAATCGTAATCTTCCGGCGCCGCGATATGGCCGGTAACTAAAAGCGTGGCCGGTAGATAATACCTGGCTGATTAAGCTTTTCTCACTGAACCGTTAAACGACCGGCGGGGTTTGCCGGTCTGAAATTGAAATAAAAATATAAATGAACAGGAGTAATTTTTATGTATAGCGTAACCGAGCAAGAAATGATCGAGACGGAAACCTCACCGCAAAACAAAGAGGTGCTGGCGATTGAAGTAATGGGCTTGACCAAGCGCTATGGCCCGAACACAGTCGTTAATAATCTGAACCTGGCTATTCCGCAGGGCTCCATCTTTGGGTTTCTCGGCCAGAACGGGGCCGGTAAAACAACCACCATCCGGATGCTGTTGGGCCTGATAAGGGCCAGTAGCGGCCGGGCCAGCATTCTCGGTCACGATACTGTAACTCAAAGAAACCAGATTCTGCCCAGGGTCGGCGCAATCGTTGAAACCCCGACTTTCTACCCTTATCTGAGCGGTCGTGAAAACCTCAAGCAGCTAGCGCTTATTGCCAGAGTTCCTTTTTCTCGCATAACCGAAGTGCTGGAGCAGGTCGAACTGAAGGAGCGGGCCAGTGACAAAGTTAAAACCTATTCGCTGGGCATGAAACAACGGCTGGGTATCGCCGCTGCCCTGCTTAACAATCCCCAGGTTATTTTTCTGGACGAGCCGACCAACGGCCTTGACCCGCAGGGTACGGTTGATATGCGCAACCTGATTTTGCGGTTGGCGCAGAGCGGCCGGACCATCTTTCTTTCCAGCCACCAGCTGCATGAAGTGGAACAGCTTTGCAGCCACGTAGCTATCATCAACCGGGGCAAGCTGATTGTGCAAGGCAGCATACAGGAGTTATTAGAGGGCACTACCAAAACCCTGATGGAAGTCGCCCCGCTTTCGACCGCGCAGCGAGTTCTGGCACAGTGTGGAGGACAAAATATCCAGGAAACCGGGCTGCGCAGTTTACAGCTTGAAATTGACCCGCAGCTGGTACCGGATGCGGTCCAGGCCTTAGTCGGCGCCGGGGTGCGGATTTACTCGGTCGGCCAGAAGAAAGCCTCCCTGGAAAATTACTTCCTGGCGGTGACAGGCGGTGAAGAACTGGATGGGGAACAATCAGCCGGTGCTGATACTGCCGAAGACCAGGCGGCCTGAAAAGAAGGTCAGGGTCAGCGGGACTCAGTAGAAGGTCCTTGACCCTGAAGCAATCCAACCCCGGGACAGCCGTGTCCCTGCATCAGCCTGAATATCACACAGGCAGGACGGATAGTTACTTTATAAGGCTGGTTTTGCAAACTATCGGAATAACCAGTGTCCAGCACCTATCTAAAATGGCTGCATCAGGTTGATATTATAAGTTCAATTTAATCAGAAAGGATGTGCCTGCGATGAATGAAAAATATGCGGTTGTAACCGGGGCTACCAGTGGTATAGGTTTGCAAATTGCCAGGGGTATAGCCGCCACCGGCTACAACACTATTATAGTAGCTCGCGACCAGGAAAAAGCCAGGCTAGCCCGCCAGGAGATAGAAAGCGTTAGTACAGGCAACACCCGGGTCCATATCGAAATAGCCGACCTGGCCTCGCTGGACTCGATTGAGGCCCTGGCTACCCGCATCATTTCGCAGTTTCCCCAGACCTCGCTTTTGGTCAATAACGCCGGAATTATTGTGTTAAAGAAGAAACTTTCCAAAGATGGCATCGAAATGAACCTGGCAGTTAACCACCTTGCGCCTTTTCTGCTGACGTGGCGTTTGCTGCCACTCCTGCGCCAGCATCCCGGCGCAAGAGTGGTTAATGTAAATTCAAACGCCCATGAAAAAGCTAAATTGCAAGAGTCCGACCTGGAACCCACCTCGCTTTTTGACTCTATGGGGGCTTACGGCCAGTCAAAGCTGGCAAGTATGTTTACTACCCTGGAATTAGCCAGGCTCGTCCCACCGGCTGAGGTGACTTTCAACGCGGTACACCCCGGGATGGTAGCGACCAATATAGGCAAGGTGGGCGGCCTGATGGAGTTGGTAGGTATCCTGCTCAGGCCATTTATGCTAACCCCTAAGAAAGGGGCAGATACTGCTTTGTGGGCCTCTACTGCGCCCGAATTAGCTGGCGTGACGGGCCGTTATTACGAAAAAAGAGCCGTAAGCCAAACGAATCCCCTGCTGCAAGACGCCCATTTGGCGAAAGTCGTATGGCAAAAGACCCTCAAAATGGCAAGGCTGAATGAGTTCCAACTCCTGCCTCAACCTTTTCAACCGGTTGGTTAGTAATTCAGAAATGGCGGCGAAACTAGAATTAGCAAGGGCAATTCTGATCCTTGATAAAAGTGGGGCAAGGAAGGTAACTTCAACTGTTCCGGTAATCCGTAGGGGACTGTCCGGTTTGGGAGCGAAATATTCGGCTGAAATATGCCGGATCTTCAAATCCAATCCTGGCAGCTACCTCGGTAATATTCAGGTTGGTAGTTTTAAGGAATCCCTTAGCCTCTTTAACCCGGTAGCGAGTCAGGTACTCCCAGGGTGAAATCCCCAGTTCCTGGTGAAAATTTTTCTCCAACCGTTTTTTACTTATACCGACTTCACGGGCAATTTCATCAAGCGAAAGAGGTTGGGAATACTTATTCTGGATATAGGCTACCGCGCGCTTAACCAGCATACTGTTGGATTGTGGTAGAAGAGTTGTACCCTGTAAAGCCATCTGCAAGATATTGATAGTTTCGTCAGGGTTCAAAATATTTTTGCTCTGGAAAACAACCCGGGCGAATTCCAGGCGTTTGACGCTTTCGGCAGAAAGAACTTTCCCGCTGATGACTATCACCGGCACATTCCGGGTTTGCGGGTTAGCCCGTATCCACTCAACCACGTCACAACCATCTATCTCTGGCATCACCAGGTCAATAATGACCAGGTCAGGTACCAACTCCTTTAACAAATCCAACGCTTTGTGCCCATTCTCGGCCCTGTGAATAACAAAACCGGGAAAGGCAGACTCTACAAGTTGCTGGTATAAATCAAGGCTCTGCTTATCATCATCTACAATTAAAATCCCACCCTGGCTTTGTTTGGGGCGGTTGGTTTCGAGCAGGATTTGTAAGGTTTGACCGCTAAAGGGCTTTAGCAAAATGTTGGTTGTACCGGTCTGCCTGCTTCCACTTGAATCAGCGGTACCACCATATAACAAAAGGGGAAGCCGGGATAACTGGGCTGATTTGCGTAAGTAATCCATTATCAGCCAATCGGTTTCTTGCAGGGTTGAAGAGTCCCAGGCCAGTATTGAAGGCTGCAACTCTAATAAGCGCTCGCGTACTTCGGATGGGCGAAGCTGGTAAATTTTAATGTTAATCTGGCGACTTAACACCTCAATTTCTGGTGGTAGTTCCGGCCGGTTTGAAATGTAAACGAGATTAACCTGGCTCTGACTTGCGGATGGAGGCAGCATTAGTAACTGGCCGCTCAGGTTAGGTAAGGGTAGGTAAATATTAAAAGTGCTGCCTCTAGCGGGAAGGCTTTCGACAGTTATGCTTCCACGATGCAAGGTAATCAAGTGACGCGTGATAGTTAAACCGAGGCCAATTCCACCGGAATGTTGGTCTGAATTTTCGCCAACTGTGAATGGTTCGAAAATGTGCTCCTGCTGATCAATACTGATACCGGCCCCGGTATCCTGAACCCAGATATGTATATAGGGAGGCTGTACCTCTGCACCCAGGGTAATTTGACCTTGCCGGGTAAATTTGAGAGCATTTGAGAGCAAATTTAACAAAATCTGGCGCAATCGTACCGGGTCAGCTTGCAATAGCGGCAAGTTAGGCGGAACTTCAAATTTCCAGGTAATATTGCTCTGCCGGGTACGAAGATTAGCCATATTATGGAAAACTTCTTCAAGAATCGGGCGCAAATCAATAATTTCCGGGTAAACTTCCAGCTCGTTTATTTCGGCTCGTGACAGGTCAAGCAGGTCATTAATCAACCGCAATAAGTGTTCCCCACTGCGATAAATGCGGCCCAGGTCGGCAATAAGTTCGGTTGGCAACTCGCTGTTATAAGAGTTGGGTACATTAAGCGCCTCTTTTGAATAGCCAAGAATAATATTCAGGGGTGTTCTAAATTCGTGACTGACGTTAGCCAGTAAAAGAGTTTTAAGCTTGTCTGCTTTTTCAGCGACTTTGCGGGCGGTCAGGGCATCGCGGTATAATTCGGCGTTACGAATAGCAATGGCTATCTGGTCCGCCAGCAATTGCAAACCCAGTAATTGTTCCCGGCTATGATTTCTCATTTGCTCGTGCTGTAAATCCAAAACTCCCAGGACTTTTTCGCCAAACCGTACCGGTAGGACTACCCGTGACCGCAACTCGGGCCAGCGAGGGTCAGGTGCAAAACGCTGGCTGTTTCGCATATCCGGTACGAAAATCAGTTCGTTGCTTTTTAGTACTTGAGACAGCACGCCACTATCAAGGTTAATTTTAACTTCCCCGTCATCTGGAGAACCGGGTTCATTAAGCAGGAGGGCCCTGTCAGATTCGGACCACAGATAAAGTTGGACTCGGTCATAGTTAAAGTTCTTACGGATCAGATTTACTACCGTCCGGATGAGTTCCTGGTGGTCCAATAAAGCCCCAATCTGGCGGTTGATGACCAGGTTGGTTTCTAACTGGCTTAGTTGCTGTTGCTCACGGCGGCGGTTAACCCCGACCAGGTGAGTAGGTAATTCCGCGATAGCAATTAGCTTTTGCACCGCTACTTCGGTGATATTTTTTGAAGTAATCAGGCGCGTTTCATAGTTAAAATAGCGCGGGACAGGCTGACCCGAAGCAGCCTGTAAAGCTAATTCTACGGCGGTGGTAGCCAGGTGAACAGCCGAAATACCAACCGAAGCAGCCATAGTTCCTCCGGCAATAGCCGCCAGGGCCTGGGGATCCCCAAATATTCCCACGACAAGTACTTCGGGGGTTAGTAGACCAAGTTGCTGGGCTATATCCAGTCCTAGTAAAGCCAGGGTATCGGATAAACCAAATATGACGTCGGGTGGGGTAGTTAATTGTTTTAGCGCTGTTTCAATTTGTGGGTAGGCCCAGGTATAATTCCAGGAAGTCGGGATATGCTTCACCTCAATTGAGGGATAAGGGGCAAATGCTTCGGAAATAGCCGCTAACATAATGCGGCCATCTTCCCCCATACCTTCTATGCCATCCATAGCCAGGGTTAGCCCGCCAATAACCAGTACAGAACCCTTTCCCTGTAACTTTTCCAACAGGTAAGTTGTCATTAACCGGGCAATATTCTCATTCCCAATTGGCGATGCCAGGTTGCCCTGGTTGCCGGGCTGCTTCAGAAAACCAAAATGCTCGACCAATGAAATAACCGGAATATTCTGTTCCAGGATAAGATTAATTAAAGGCCCCGGTAGGTCCAGAATAATAAGCGCATCAAGCTCCTCGGCAACTATTTCTTCTACTAAACCGGCAAAAGCTGTCGCTGGAAGTTCAAGGTTATTAATATCAAATGGAATTAGATCAAAATTTAATTTGAGAGCCTGCTGGTCAATTGCAATTCTCACCTGCACCCAAAAGGGATCGCTTGGTATGATTTGAATTCCAATGCGTGAATTGTTCACCACGTTCTTATTATCCCTGGTACTTTAAACTGATGAATACTTTTATCTTTATATTAAATATACCATAAACACCAATAAAACTATTTTTTTATATGGAAAAACAAAAAATAGTCGCTTTTCTCCAAGAGAAAGTCGTTATTGTCCAAGACGAATCATTTTAAGCTATATATAATAAAACCACCTGGAAACAAATCTGTTGCGTAAGTGTGAGTTTGCCTCAATTTGATACGCTAATATTAAATCCTTACAAACCTCCAACTTACAAGTTGGAAATCCAAAAAACGTGGTAATCCAAAAGATTTTAAGCATTTGACTTGGGCCGGGACTGGCGCAACAGGTTAGTTTATTAGCTTTTGGGAAAATTAGGACAGTTGGTTTTTCAATGGTGCTAGTTCTATATTTCTTAATTGTTGTGCCTGAAGATCATTAAATGTTTAGGATAGGCGGTATAACATATGCTAAACATGGTTGAAGCTTATGCCTGAGCCTTACCCGACAATCTTGCTTATTGAGGATGACCAGAATACCCGGGAACTTTACTACAGAGAACTGAAGCGGGATTTTAAGGTTCTAACAAGCAACAGTGAAAGTGAAACACTAGATTTATTAAACACTCACACAGTGTGTGCAATTATCCTTGAACCGGCTTTGCGCCACGGACAGGGTTGGGCTCTTCTAGAGAACCTGCATTTAAAGCCACAAACCCGTGCTATACCAATCATTCTGTGCAGTACCCTTGATGAGCGGCGGCTCGGATTGGAACTTGGTGCAACGCGTTATCTAACCAAACCGGTATTACCAAACACATTGCTTGGTGTAATTCATCAGGTACTTAATAACTCGGTAAATAGTTAATAATTTTCACAATTCTCTAAAGGAGGAGAAGCAGTGACAACAAAGCTGTATAAACGTATTGCGCTTTTGGTCGCAACAATGCTTGTTTCTGTAACGGTCGCAGCTTGCGGTAATACCACTACCGCACCCGCTCCGGCTGCCGCCACCACCGC
>JAQBPB010000095.1 GCA_028287745.1 Chloroflexota bacterium | reverse complement strand
ACCCTGAAACTCGCAAAGCCCTCTGGGAAGAGCTTAAAAGCGTCCTGGAATTCTGGGTGGCGCGTGGCATCAAAATCTTCCGGGTGGATAACCCGCACACCAAAGCCCTGCCTTTCTGGGAATGGGTAATCGGTGAGATAAAAAAGAAAAACCCTGAAACC
Organism: Chloroflexota bacterium; assembly: GCA_028287745.1. Classification (GTDB taxonomy): domain Bacteria; phylum Chloroflexota; class Chloroflexia; order Chloroheliales; family Chloroheliaceae; genus 54-19. Next base: position 20,193 of record JAQBPB010000095.1, on the reverse strand, counting down.
CTCTTCCTTGCGGAAGCTTTCACCCGGCCAAAGGTCATGCGGGCACTGGCGAAAGCCGGGTTTAGCCAGTCTTATACCTATTTTACCTGGCGCAATACCAGGGCGGAACTTACCGAATACCTGACCGAACTGACTCAGTCCGAGATGAAGGAGTATTACCGGGGCAACCTCTGGCCCAATACCCCGGACATCCTGCATGAATTCTTGCAGCATGGCGGTCTACCGGCCTTCCGGTTGCGCCTGGTACTGGCGGCGACCCTTTCGTCGGTGTATGGCATGTACAGCGGGTACGAACTGGGCATAAATACCCCTGTCCGGCCTGGTTCGGAAGAATACCTGAACTCCGATAAGTACCAGGTCAATCATTATGACTGGAACCAGCCGCACTACCTGGGCGACTTCATTACCCGGGTTAACCGGATACGGCGTGAAAACCCGGCCCTCCAGTTATATGACAACCTGCGGTTTTACAAATCCGGCAATAACGATAATATCCTGGTCTATGGCAAAGCCACACCCCGTAAGGATAATATTATCCTGGTTGTAGTAAACCTTGACCCATTCCACGCCCAGGATAGCTGGATTGGCCTGCCCTTCTGGGAATGGGGCATCGGGGAAAATGAGCCTTACCAGGTAGAGGATTTGCTGACCGGTCAGACCTATACCTGGCAGGGTGAATACAACTATGTCAGGTTGGACCCTGCATACCAGGCCGCGCATATTTTCCAGGTTACGCCACCCCGCCAAGCTCAGGAACATTTGATGAAAGACCGGGAAATTGATTTTTCTTAGTAAAGAAGAGGTTATATGACTGAGTTAGCAAACCGTGAAAAGCTTAATTTAAGCGACTCGGAAATGGCTGCCCTGGTAAAAGGTCATCACGGGAACCCCTTCGCAGCCCTTGGACCGCATCTTTACGATTTGGACGGCACGTCTTACCTGGTTATCCGGGCTTTCATTCCGACTGCCCGGGAAATGCAAGTAAAAGTTGATAACAAGCTGTATCAGATGGACAAAGTCCATAACGATGGCCTGTTCCAGGTGGCCCTGGCAGGCCAGCCGCAAAATTTAAGTTATCAACTGGCTGCTACCGACCACTCCGACCGGCAAACCGTATTTCATGACCCTTACGCTTTCAGCCAGACTCTGACCGACTATGATTTGCACTTGATTAAAGAGGGTAACCACTTCCACACCTATGATAAGCTAGGAGCGCACCTGACCGAGCAAAATGGGGTTAAGGGCGTGGCTTTTGCGGTCTGGGCCCCAAACGCTTTGCGAGTAAGCATCATTGGCGATTTCAATAGCTGGGATGGCCGGGTGCTGCCCATGCGCAACCACCCATCACACGGCATTCACGAAATGTTCGTGCCGGGCCTGGTCGAAGGAACCGTTTACAAGTATGAGGTCAGGTCTAACTTTACCGATTACCCGGTTGAGAAATCCGACCCTTACGGTTTCTTTAGTGAGGTCAGGCCCCAGACTGCTTCGATAGTAACCGACCTGGACCGCTACGAGTGGCAGGACCAGGCCTGGTCCGGTGGGAACCGGGCCAAACGCAATGCCCTGGGAGCGCCTATCTCCATTTATGAGGTCCACCTGGGTTCGTGGCGGCGGCGCTGGGGTGCCAGCGGTCATGACGAAAGTTATATGAGTTACCGCGAACTGGCCGATCAACTGGTTGATTATGTAAAAGATATGGGCTTTTCCCACATCGAATTACTGCCGGTTTCGGAACATCCCTTTGACGGTTCCTGGGGCTACCAGACCATTGGCTACTTTGCCGCCACCAGCCGGTTTGGGCCGCCCCAGGACCTGATGTACCTGATTGACCGCTGCCACCAGAATAATATCGGGGTCTTTTTGGATTGGGTCCCGGCCCACTTTCCTAAAGACCAGCATGGGCTGGCCCTTTTTGATGGGACCCATCTTTACGAACACGCCGATCCCCGCCAGGGCGAACACGCTGATTGGGGTACTCTTATATTCAACTTTGGGCGCCATGAAGTCCGCAACTTCCTTATCTCTAACGCCCTATTCTGGCTGGATAAATATCACATTGACGGCTTGCGGGTGGACGCGGTTGCCTCGTTACTCTACCTGGACTATTCCAGGGAACCCGGCCAATGGGTTTCCAACCAGTACGGAGGCCGTGAAAATCTGGAAGCGATTGACTTCATCCGGCGCTTTAATGAACTGGTCCATTTGGAATACCCGGAAACCCTGACCAGTGCCGAAGATTCGACCGCCTGGCCGATGGTCACCAAACCGACCTTCCTGGGCGGGTTGGGATTCGACCTGAAGTGGAACATGGGCTGGATGCACGATATGCTGGATTACATGGTCCAGGACCCCATTTACCGGCGTTACCACCATAACAGCCTGACCTTTTCGTTAATGTACGCTTTTAACGAAAACTATGTGCTGCCATTTTCCCATGATGAAGTGGTCCACCTCAAAAAATCCTTGCTGGATAAAATGCCGGGTGACGCCTGGCAAAAGTTTGCCAACTTGCGGGCGATTTACGGTTACATGTACACCCATCCCGGCAAGAAGCTGCTCTTTATGGGCGGGGAATTCGGCCAGTGGAAGGAATGGAACGAACGGACCGCCCTGGATTGGGACCTGCTGAATTATCCATCACACCGGGGAATGCAAAAGTACGTGCAAACTCTCAACAGGCTTTACGAGAGTGAACCGGCCCTATACGAAGTGGACGATAGCTGGGAAGGCTTCCAGTGGCTGGAACTGCGTGACAACGAAAACAGTACGCTTGCTTTCTTGCGCCGGGCCAAAGACCCTGACAACGAACTGATTATCGCCCTGAATTTCACGCCGGTCCCCCGGCAAAATTACCGGATAGGAGTTCCCAAACCCGGTTATTACCAGGAAATTCTCAACAGCGACTCCTCGGAGTTCTGGGGCAACGATGTGGGAAACTTAGGCGGCGTCCAGAGCGAAGACATGGGTTGGGGCGGGCATTTTCATTCTTTGAACCTGACCATCCCACCGCTGGGAATGGTAATCCTGCGCAGCCCTCGCCAATCCTGACCAACCAGGGGACCGTGTAAACCACGGTCCCTTAACTCAGGTCAGTTTCAAAAATTTCAAATTACCTACAACCCCTTATAACTTTTTCCAATGGGCTATGACCACCAATTTTAGACAATTAACCACCTTTTTAAGTCAGTTATTACCCATTTTTATTTTTGATTAAAGCCAACCCAAACCGCTAATTACTAATCATAAACTAAGCGTTTAAGCCCCGGTGTGGTCCTTTGGGTCTAGCGCTGAGTTAAAATAGAATGATATAATGCTGGTGGAGGAAGTTCGCCAATGCCTTTTTCACTAAGTTTTGGTTACCCGGATGCCCTGTGGCTGCTGCTTATTCTGCCACTGGTGGTTTTTCTTGCCCGAAATGGTGGCAGCGGGGCGGTTTTACGCAAAAGTGCCCGCCGCCTTTCGGTGATGCTCCGGCTTCTGATAGTCACCCTGATCGTACTCTCGATTGCAAATTTGCAGCTTGTGACCACCAGCGACCGCCTGGCAACTGTCTTTTTGCTCGATGTGTCGGATAGCGTTGGCGCTGATGGGCGAGGCCATGAAATTGACTTCACCCGCAAATCCCTCCAAACCATGCAAGAAAGCCAGCAGTCTGGGGTGGTCGTTTTTGGACAGGAAGCCCTGGTTGAAAAACTGGTCAGTAAAGATAAAACACTTGGCAACCTGGAAAGCACTCCAACCACCAGCTACAGCAACCTGGCCGAAGCAGTCCGGCTAGGTACCGCCCTCCTCCCCGGTGATTCGCAGCGCCGCCTGGTACTGATAAGCGACGGCAATCAGAATATTGACGAGGTCCGCAACGCGGCCAAAATAGCCGCCGCGAACGGTGTCCAGATAGATGTGGTCCCGCTCAACCAGAACACCGGTCCGGAAGTTTCCATCGGTAACTTGCAGGTACCAAGCAACCTCAGGCAGGGTGAGGAATTTTCGATCAAGGTAGCTGTTGACAGTAACTATGCCGGTCCGGCCAACCTTTTAATCCTGCAAGACGGCCAGGTAATTAGCGATAAGCCGGTCACCTTAAAAGAAGGGTCAAATCTATTCAGCCAGCAACTTATCGCAAAAACCAAGGGGTTTGCCAATTATACGGCCAAGATTGTCACGGCCAGGGATACCCTGAACCAGAACAACGAGGCCAACGCCTACAGCCTGGTTAAAGGCGGGCCGCGGGCTTTGCTGGTAGAAGGCCACCCTGACCAGCATGAAGCAGCCAACCTCCAGGCGGCTTTGACCCAGAGCGGCATAGAAGCGACCGTTATCTCACCTGATAAGTTTCCCGGCCTGAATGACCTGACTCAGTACGATTCGGTGTTGCTGGTGAACGTCCCGGCCAATACCCTGACCCAGGCCAATATGAGCGTGTTACAGGCCTATGTAAAAGACCTGGGCAAGGGCATGGTAATGGTGGGCGGTGAAGAAAGTTATGGGTTGGGCGGTTATTTCCGGACCCCTATCGAGGACATGCTGCCGGTCGAACTTCAATTGCCCTCCAAACTCCAGACGCCCAGCGTGGCGATGGTCCTGGTGATTGACCGCAGCGGTTCAATGGCCGACGCTTACAATGGACCGGGCGCGGGCGCTTCCGGCATTCCCAAAATTGAACTTGCAAAAGACGCCGCTTACCTGGCAGCCACTCAGTTGAGTAATACCGACCAGGTGGGAGTCGTGGTATTTGATACCCAGGCCCAATGGCAGGTGCCACTGGGGGTCATGGGAAATCCATCCAACCTGGTAAGTCCTATCGGCCGGATTTCCCCGGGCGGCGGCACCAACGTTTACAGCGGGCTGGCCCCGGCCATCGAAGGGGTTAAAAACTCGACCGCTAAAAATAAACACATTATCCTGATGACCGATGGGCAAGACTCGGAGGGTATCGACTATCGCGGCCTCTACACTCAGGCCCAACAATATGGAATAACTATCAGCACCGTCGGGCTGGGCGAAGATGTTAATACGGCCCTGCTGGCGGAAATCGCCCGTCAGGGCGGCGGCCGCTACACTTTTGTAAACGACCCAACCAATCTGCCAAAGATATTTGCCAAGGAAGCCCACCTGGCCGCCCGCTCCTATATAGTAGAAGAAAACTTCACTCCCTCGGTGGCTGACCCCAGCCCGGTTCTACAGAACATTACCGGCACCCCGGAACTAAAGGGCTATGTAGTTACCCGCGCCAAAGGAACCGCCACCCAGGCTCTTGTGACAAAGCGTAACGAACCACTCCTGGCAACCTGGCAATATGGCCTGGGCCGGGTAGCCGCCTGGACCAGTGATGCCAAGGGCCGCTGGGCCACCAACTGGTTAGGCTGGCAGGATTTCCCAAAATTCTGGAGCCAGATGGTCCGCTGGACTGTTGCCGAAAATGAAGCGGGCGGTTTGCAGGTTCAGACTAAAACTGTAGGCAACCGGATTTATGTCACCGCTGATGCGATCAGTCCCAGCAGCCAGTACCTGAACGGCCTGGAGGTTAAAGCAAAGGTTGTCGCCTCTTCTTTGAATTCCCAGGAAGACGTCACCCTTACTCAGACCGCGCCCGGCCATTACGAGGGCTACTTTACACCCAAAAATACCGGCTCGTTTATTGTAAACGTCCAGGGTAAGAGCACCGTTAACCAGGAGAATAATTCGAACATCAACCTGACGCAAACCGTAGGCGCGGTCGCATCTTACTCGCCGGAATACAAGCAGTTGGGTAGTAACGAAGCCCTTTTGAAAGATATTGCCGCCTTGACCGGTGGTAGAGTATTAACCAGCCCCGCCCAGGCTTTCCGTGATGACCTGCGCAGTACCACGCACCACCAGGAACTGTGGCCATGGCTCATGCTGCTGGCGATTTTACTGTTCCCGCTGGATATTGCCGCCCGGCGCATCCGCCTATCGCCCAGGGATCTCTGGAAAGGTTTTCGGGGGAATTCGCCTGCCCAGTTAGCCACGGCCGGTGCTGGTGGCGCGGGTGGCACATCACCCGGCAGCCCGGTTAACCGTCTTTTTGAAGCCAAGCAGCGCGTGAATGACCGCCATAATTACAGCTCAGCCAACACCGAGCAAGGCCCACCAACTGCCCCCCGGGCGACCGCTCCAACCGAATATTATCAACCTTCACCGGGCGAGCGGGCCGAGGCCGGTTGGGATTTCAACCCTTCAAAAGGGGCCAAAAAAGCGCATGATAAAAGCCTGTTCACCTTTGGAAAAGGTAAAGTACCGCAACCGGGCACCACAGCCTCTAAAGTAGATAAACCCGGCATTCGAAAGGGTCAGGGACAGGCCATCGGTGGGACCAGCGCCGAAAATTCTTATACCGGGCTGGTTGGCAAGTTTAACCGGGCCAACCCGCAATCCACTGCCACCGGTATCCCGGCTGAAAAACCTAAAGGCAAACCGGCAGCCGCTAAAGCACCGCCCCAGGCGCCTCCACCCCCACCCAGGGTAAACCTTGGCGAGACACCAGACAATGTCACTGACCGGCTGCTTAAAGCCAAGCAGCGGGCCAGAGAACAAAAATAGAATTACAATTTTTCTAATGGAGGCAATTTGGAATATTCCCGGTTGCCTCCTTTCTTATTTTTTGGGGGTCAGAGTATTTGTAAATTACAAAAGTTGACATTCGATTCAGCATACATTAAATGGTGACTAACCCTATAAAACCCGATAATTTTTATAAAGTTTCAGGCAATTAGAAAGAAGAAATAAAATGGCAACTGACAAATGGACCATAAACGATATGCCGGAACAGACCGGCAAAGTAACGATTGTTACAGGTGCGAATAGCGGCCTGGGCTTTGAGGTGGTAAGAGGTTTGGCCCGCAAAAACGCCCGGGTCGTCCTGGCCTCTCGCGACCTGACCAAGGGCGAAAAAGCCCTCCAGACTCTTCAAAAGGAGTTTCCGGGAGTCCAACTGGAACTTATTCACCTTGATTTAGCCGACCTGGATTCTATTCGTAGTTTTGTAGATAAATTCAAGCAGCGCTATTTCCGGCTGGATATTCTGGTTAATAATGCCGGGGTAATGGCGATACCTTTTCGCAAGACCAAACAGGGCTTTGAAATGCAGTTTGGGACCAACCACCTGGGCCATTTCGCCCTGACCGGCTTGCTCTTACCCGTAATGCTGGATACTTCAGGCCAGCCCAGGATTGTTACGATCAGTAGCGGTTTGCACCGCCAGGGTGATCTTGATTTTACCAACCTGTATTGGGAACGTAACTACCGGCGAGGCAAAGCTTACGGGCGGAGTAAACTAGCTAACCTTTTGTTTGCCTATGAGTTACAACGTCGCTTAAAAGCGCAGGGAACCAATGTCCTGAGTTTAGCCGCGCACCCCGGGTACGCCGCGACAAATTTGCAGACAGTGGGAGCGAAAATGGAAGAGTCGCCTTTTAAGGAGAAAGCTTTTCTAATGGCAAACCGGCTGTTTGCGCAGAGCGCCGAGATGGGAGCCTTACCTACCCTTTTCGCGGCAACCGCTCCGGGCCTGAACGGTGGGGAATATATCGGACCGGGTGGCTTAATGGAATTAAAGGGTTACCCAAAAGTTGTGTCATCAAATAAAAAATCACACGACCCTGAACTGGCAAAGAAACTGTGGTTCGTTTCGGAAGAATTAACCGGGGTCACTTTTGAAAAAGCTTTAACGGTGCAAAGGTAGTTTTTTAAGTTAAATTATTAAAGAATCGGGCCTTTATTTTACCCTTATTCCATGGGCAGGCTGATACAAAAAAGGCTACCGGTTTGCGGAGTGGTAACACCCGAATTTGCCGCCTGCTCATCCCAGCCTGCCTGACCGTCTTGCCCTTCCGGACTCGAGCTTTCTTCCAGCCAGAGCCGTCCATTATGAGCTTTCATTATTTCGCTGCATAGATACAGGCCCAACCCAAACCCGGCCACCTCAAACAGGCTGACATTACTGGCCCGGTGAAACGGCTGGAATAAGTTCTCCCGGTCCTGGGGTGGAACCCCAATTCCGCTGTCATGGACGGAAAGGTAGGTAGAATTATCGCGGCGTTCCAGGGTAACCTCTATAGGCCCGCCCCTGGGTGAATACTTTATAGCATTACTTAACAGGTTGTTAAGCACCTGTTCCAGGCGGTGTGAGTCACCGGTGACGATCAATTCGGGTGGTGCTTCAATAGTTATAGAATGTACGGTGGTCGTAGCTTGCAGGGCCTGACATGTTTCGCGGGCCATGGCCGCGAAATCAAATGGGCGTAAATTTAGTTCTAATTTACCGTGTTGGACCCGGCGGGTATCCAGCATATCATTGATTAATTCGATCAGTCGTTCGACCTGCTTTTCAACCGAGCGCAAATTAGCTACTTCCTTGGTTTGTCCGGCCCTGGTTAAACTCCGGATAGCCAGCTGGGTTAACCCTTTTATAGAAGTAATCGGTGTCTTTAGCTCGTGCGAGGCTATCGTGAGAAACTCTTCCTTCTGGTTCTCAAGCCGCTGCAATTCGGTTATGTCGCTAACAATGGCAACCGCTCCCCGGATTTCCCCGGTTGAGTTTCGAATAGGAGCAAAGCTAATCCGCAGTTGGACAATTTCACCGGTAACCGGGTGATGCAACATTTCGTGAAAATCAGTTTGGATTATCCCGCGTAAGGCTTGCGGCAAAGGCCGCTCCTCGGGTTTAATCAGTTGGCCGTTCGGATGATACAAAATCATGCGCCCGACCTGTTCAACCAGGTCCTCTTTTTCATTCAACCCCAAAATCTGTCTGCCGCGCGGGTTAATCCTGGTCAACTTGCCCTTTTCATCACAGATAAATACACCATCCGGCATTGCTTCAATGATGGCATTCAGTTCATTGGCCTGTTGAGTTAAAAGACTGGCCAGGGCTTCCAACTCGCGGCGAGTTGCCATTTCTGCTTCCGCGGCTAGCCGGGCTTCTTCATAGTGGCGAGCATTATCCATCGCCAGACCGACCCGCCGGGCTATGGTTTCTGCTAACTTTAAATCCCAATCGGTATAATGCCGGTCGGATTCCCGGTATAAAAAAACCATTGCTCCCTGGAGGCGGTCCTGGGACATCAGCGGCACAATCAGGATGGATTTAAGGTCTAACCCAATATAAAAATCAATCTGGGCCGGGTTGAGGCCGCTTTCCCCAAGCAATTGAGGGTCTACATTTTTGATTAACTGGTAAGTTTTGTTTCTTAAGGCTCTACCAACGCCATATTTATCCGACAAAGTAGCCGGGTGGTCTTCAAACCACCACCTGAACCGCTCTTCTATCCCATCTTCCAGGGCGGCCAGAGTCTGTAACTTTATAGAATCATCCGGTCCAATCAAGAAAACCAGGCAAACATCCGCCAGAAAAGGCACCGAAGCCTGCACTACATCTTTTAATACAGCCCGGTAATCGAGGGTCGTATTGAGTAGATGGCTGATTGTGACCAGAAAACTCTGAGCCTCCTCCATAAACTTTCGTTCGGTAATATCGAAAACCACCGAGTAAAGCAGGATCTTCCCATCCAATTCAATCGGACTTGTACGGACTTCAACATCACGGATTTCACCGGAAGCCAGTCGGTGACGGAATTCAAAATAAAGCCGCTCGTCAGATCTGGCAATTTCCATTTCCGCTTTTATTTCTTCCGGCGAAAGGGTATTAATTGCTTCAATATTTAGATTGGTTAATTCTTCGGGGGAATACCCGTAAAACCGACAGGCGGCCTCATTACAGTCAAATATCGCACCGGTCGTAGGGTCTATCAGCAGCTTAATGGCGCTATTATTCTTAAACATCTGGTAATAGCGCAATTCATCCTGTTTTCGAAGGGCCTGAGTAGTTTCCAGTTGGTGGGTTTCGGCCAGGGCCTGGCGCACAACCGGACCCAGGTTAGCCAGGTTAGCCTCATCCATGTAATGGCTGGCACCGGCCTTAATAGCGGCCACACCGTCTTCAACCGTTGCCTGGCGGGCAATAATTATTACCGGTAAAGTGGGATGCATGGCGCGAATAGCCGGCAAAATATCCTGGGAGCCTGCGCCTGGCAAAGCTTCGTAGCAAAGAGCAAGTTGCCAGGGAATTGGCTTGTTATACTCTTTTAAAGAATAAATAGAATCCACCAGGGATATTTGCGGGGCAAGCCCGGCCTGACTAAGCGCCTGGACCCAATTAACGACCCGGTCTTCAGGGGCCACTACAATTACATTGAAGGTGTTGGTCAAAGCGGTTCCTTGATTACCAGGAGCTAACATAACTTGTCCGATGTCAATGGTCTATCTAACTTATGATATTCATCATAGCATTTTACACTCCCCTAACTATTTTGACAATTCACATTTCCAATTCATTTCAACTTATGGTGCTTGTAAATGGCAAGTCGATGGTCTATAATACCCCACGAAAATTAAGCTTAAAGAAAAGCGACGGAAGAGGACCGTCTCTTCCCCCTCAACTATTTAAAAATGCCTTTTACAAGGCCCCGCAAGGCCGTTATCGGCCAGAGTAAAGAAATTATTATGAAGCAGTATCATATTTGGACGATTGGTTGCCAGATGAACCACGCGGACAGCATCCGGATAGGTTCGGCCCTGGAACAAACCGGCTATACCTTTACTGAACAGGTAGACAATGCCGATTTAATCATTCTTAATACTTGCAGCGTCCGGCAACGTGCCGAGGACAGCGCCCAGGGTAAACTTGGCTCCCTGGGACCGCTTAAAAAGAAAAATAAAGACCTTGTTGTAGCCGTTACCGGGTGTATGGTGCCTCCCCAGGAAGAAGGCAAGCGCCCCCTTTATAAACGGTTCCCGATGGTAGACCTTTTCTTTGATACGCTAGACCCGCAAAGCCTGATTGAAATCCTGCCAGAACCGGGCTGCGCTCCCGAGCCGGAACAGGCCCTTTCCGTGGGCGGTACCGGCCTGACAATTCAAAGCAAAATTGGCGTTACCGCTTTTGTTTCGGTCATTCACGGTTGTAACTATACCTGCTCTTACTGCATTGTTCCCTTGCGCCGTGGTAAAGAAAAGAGCCGCACAATTGACGAAATTGTGACCGAAATTAAAGGGTATGTGAAACGGGGCGTCCGCGAAGTGACCCTGTTGGGCCAGACAATTGATGCTTACGGTCACGACCTGCCAGGGCGGCCTGACCTGGCTGACCTGTTCTACGCCGTAAACCAGATTGAGGGCCTCTGGCGAATTCGCTTCCTGACCAGCCATCCTAAAATGATGAGCTATAAAATGATCAAATCGGTTGCCGATTTGCCAAAAGTTTGCGAATACTTTAATTTACCCGTTCAGGCCGGGGACAACGCCATCCTCAAAGCCATGAAACGGCCTTACACCGTAGAGTTTTACGAGAAATTGGCCGCAACGGTAAGGGAGACCGTTCCCGGGTCCGCTCTTTCGACCGATATTATCGTAGGCTTTCCAGGTGAAACCGATGAGCAGTTCCAACACACCTATGAGTTGCTGGAACGCATCCGCTTTAACGAGGTTCATGTAGCCGCCTACTCCCCGCGTCCCGGTACTTTAGCCAATACCTATGAGGATAACGTACCACTGGAAGTTAAACGGGAACGCCTGCAAGCGGTTGAACGACTGCAAGAAGGTATTGCCCGCAGCTACAGCCAGGAATTTTTGGGCAAGGATGTTGAAGTCCTGGTGGAAACCAGGGAAAAGGGCAAATGGAAAGGCCGCAGCCGGACCAACAAACTGGTCTTTTTCGACAATCCTACTGGCACGGAATATGACGGTCTTGATTGGACCGGTAAGCTGGTCGATGTAACTATTGAAACGGTCGGGCCTTGGTCGTTGGTTGGCCGGGTGGCCGGAACACCTGCGGTGCGCAAGGGCCGCTTGCTTCCGGTCTTTAATGCAGAGGCTGATACCGCATGCGAGGTGGATTTACCACTTTCTATCGCGAATAAGTAAGTAATAATTGCAACCCTTAATCTAAAGAGAGGTTGGAGAGGAAAGCTTTGACGCAATATCAACCTGATGAGAAAAACCGGATAAAGCGCCAGAAATCAGATGCCGCCATCCGATTCGCCAAAGAGGGCCGCTGGGAAGAAGCGGTCCAGATTAACCGGGAGTTATTGGCACTTTTCCCGGACGACTCCGAAACACTAAACCGGCTGGGCAAAGCTTACCTGGAATTAAAACGCTATGGTGAAGCCAAAGCCGCCTATGAACTGGCTGTTAAAACTGACGCCAGTAACGTGATAGCCAGGAAAAACTTGCAGCGGTTGGCCCAATATACCTCTGTTACCGAAGCCATTACGCCCGTTAACGAAACCAGCGACAGCGTCCAATCGGCCCCACCGCCGGGACCCGGCGCGGTGTCCACTGCGCGTGAGAAGGTTGTACCGGGTATCTTTATTGAGGAAACCGGCAAGACCGGCACCACAAACCTGATTAATGTTTCCCAAACCAATATTCTTGCCAAACTTACTGCCGGTGACGCGGTGCAACTCGTGATCGAACCTAAAACCCAGGTTTTGCAGGTCAGAAACCAGGAAGGTGAAGTCCTGGGCCAGGTTGAGCCCCGGCTAGCCTTGCGGCTGATCCGCTTCCTGGAAGCCGGTAACCGCTACACCGCCGCTGTTACCAGTGTCGGCGAACGCGATTTAAAGCTGATCATCCGGGAAACTTACCAGCACCCCAGCATGCGCGGAAAGCTGTCCTTCCCACCAAAAACTTCTGCGGCGGGTTACCGGGCCTACACTCGGGATAGTGTCCTGCGGTATGGATTGGATGATGAGGAAGAAGGCGCCGACCCGGATAACGATGATGATGATGATAACGAGGCGGGCGAGGAAGAAGCCGATATCACCGAGGAGTTTACCGAAGACTCGGACCAGGACGATATTTAATTCTTTCTAAGGTTAAATTTTCAGTAAATTAAAAAGCAGTGGAGTAAAATCCACTGCTTTTTCCATTTCTGATTCCAGGCGGTCCAGGAGCTAGCGGCCGATGATAAATGTCAGTGCAACCAGGACAATTAACATCAAAATTGTAAGAATAACCACTGTTACCAGGTCCGAACGGATATAGGCATATTCCTCTTCGCGGCTAATGGTCTGGGCCCGGCTTTGAGTTGTGGTAGCGCGGCGGGCTATCGGGCGGCGGCTGGAGCTGGCTGGCCGGATGACGCTTGGCCCATTTTCGGGCAAATTGGAACGAGCTTCATTATGCGGACGAGTAGCTGTTGCAATTCCGCCCCCATTGAGGCCGTTTACTTGTCCTTGTCTCGATTCAAATACAGCATCTAATTGACCCAGTTCTTCGCCACTATTGGATTCAGCCACAAGGCGGCTATTACCCACATCCAATAAAGGCCGGGCCGTGTTTTTGCGTTCGCCGGGCAGGCTAGTTCGCTGGGCCTGTAGCGCACGAGCCGACCGGCTCGTCTTCTTGGGCATAAAATACTACTCCTCTTCTCCTGAAGCTACGTATTGAACGGGCAAACAAGTTGAATAATAAAAAAAACCTTATCTCTTTGATTATACTGGTTTTAGGTATACTTCGCAACCGGTTTTAAAGCCGGGGAGGGCCTACTTTCCCAGCTTCATCAAACGATAGCCCATACTGCGTTCGGTCAGTAAAAATTTGGGCTGGTCCGGCTCGTCCTCCAGCTTTTTACGCAACCGGCTTAGATAGGTTTTGAGATAATCCAGTTGGTCGCGGTATTCCGGCCCCCAGACTTTATCCAGCAACGTTTCAAAAGGGACCACCCGCCCGGCGTTGCGGGCCATCAGGAAGAGCAACTTGTACTCGGTGGGCGTCATTTTAATAATTTTCCCCGCTTTAGTTACTTCCCGGTTCTCAAAATTGATCGTAATATCCCCGGTAACAAACGAAGGCGCGGCACTAACCGGCGCGGGCATCTGGGTCCGCCGCAAGACGGCCCGGATTCGGGCGAAAAGTTCCATGTGCGAAAAAGGTTTGGTCAGGTAATCATCGGCCCCGAGTTCCAGCCCTTTTACCTTGTCCAACTCATCACCCCGCGCAGTCAACATTATCACCGGGACATCACTTGACTGGCGAATCTCTTTGAGGACGCTGAAGCCGTCTTTGTAGGGCATCATTACATCCAGCAACACTACATCCGGAATCTGGTCGTAAAAGGCATTCATGCCCTTCTCACCATCAAAAGCGGTGATAACCTCCACGTCTTGCCACTGTAATTGGAAACCGATGGTAATTGCTTCAACAATATTTTTATCGTCATCTATTACTAGAATTTTCATCTTTTATCATCCGTCCAATTTAATTTTATTTGCCAGTACAACCGGCATCGCCTGGGGCAGGCTGAAACTAAAAACGCTCCCCCGGCCCAATTGGCTTTCAAACCATAGTTTGCCGCCGTTTAATTCAACTATAGCCCTGGCTAACGGCAGGCCCAGCCCACCTCCAACCGCCGTGCTATTTTCTACCGACTGCACCTGGTAGAATTTTTCAAAAATAAAAGGCTGCTCATCAGGTGCAATCCCTACTCCGTTGTCCAGAACACTGAAGACAATCGTCTGTTTAGCTTCAGGCCGCACCTTGATTTCAATCGTACTGCCGGAAGGGCTAAATTTACTGGCATTACCCAGCAAATGGCCCAGGACCTGGCAAATCCGGTTGTAATCGGCCTGGACATATAACTCACCGGCCTCCGGTGGTAAATCCAGCTTCAAATGCTGTTGCCGGGCGGCCAGCCAGTCCCGGCTCAATTGGGAAGCGTTCTCGACCAGGCGTGAAATTGCCACGGGCCGGAAATTCAGGCTAATTCGGCCGGTCTGTAGATTGGTAAGTTCAATCAGGTCGTTAACAATTCGCTCCATCCTCAGGTTACTTACCTGGATGTTTTGCAGTAAACGGCGCAACAAAGGATTGAAATCTTCGGTGGTATGGTCCAACAAAAGGCCCGCCGCTGTCTTAATCGAAGCCAGCGGTGTCCGTAACTGGTGGGAAGCAGTCGCCACAAATTCCACCTGGAGCCGTTCGCGCTGTTTTTCAACAGTTAAATCTTTCAGTATAAGCAAGCTAAATTTACCGGCAGGTCCCAGGCCAAAATCTGGCGCGGCCAGAGGGACATACCGGGCAGACACCTCCAGTTTCTGACCGTTTTTAACTACCAGGTGCTTATGCAATTCACCGGTATGGTTAAGGGCTTCAGCAGTGAGCAACGAACATAGGGCCTGGCATGAATCGATTTCCTGGGGCGAATGCTGGCAGCCAAATAAGGCCGGGCAGGTTTGGCCGACCATTTCCCCGGCTTTTAATCCCAACAGGTTTTCCAGGGCCGGGTTTATACCCTGGATGACCTGCCGGTCATCCAGTATCAGCACACCGTCACTGAGATATTCTAAAAATCCAAGATTAGCAGCCAATTTTCTACCAGACCATTATTCAGCTATTGGTAGCCTCAATTTAAAAGTACTGCCCTGCCCCGGCTCGCTTTCAACCCACAACTGGCCTTTATGCAGTTCAACCAGGGAACGGGCTATGGGTAACCCCAACCCGCTGCCAGTTGTCAGGCGGCTCTGGTCGTGGACGGACCGGCGGTAGTAGCGGTTAAAGATCAGGTTTTGTTCTTCTTTAGGGATACCGGGACCGCTATCGGTAATTTCGACCGTGACCCAGCCCGGCTCATGCATGTAGGCGGTTTCCACCCGCCCGCTTTCCGGGGTGTACTTATTGGCGTTGGTCAACAGGTTCACAAGGGCTTGTTCCAGCCTGTTTCGGTCGGCCAAAACCCAAAATTTCCCACCGGTGTGCTTGAGTTCGATTTGTTGGTTTTTCTCCTCAAAGAGCGGGGCCAGTGCCGACACAGCGGACGAAAGTGCTTCCGTAAGTTCCAGGCGTTCCAGTTTTAATACTACTCTCCCCTGTTCCAGGCGGGAGAAATCAAGTAAGTCCTCCAGCATAGTATTTAGACGCTCGCTGTTCCGGCCAATATTGGATACTAACTGTTTGAGGGGAGCGGGCAAATCCGAGGGCAGGCTGACCTCCAGAAGCCCGGCACTCATCTTAATAGCGGTGAGTGGGGCGCGTAAATCGTGGGCGGTCATTGAAAGAAATTCTTCTTTTTGCTGGTATAACCGGGCCTTTTCGAGAGCCAGGGCGGCCTGGTCGGCAAACGCCTGGAGTATTGTTTCCTCCTCGGCGCTGAACCGGCGCGGCCTGGAACCATAAACAGCGATTACCCCTTTTACCAGGGTCCCCCGCCGGATGGGTACCATTAGCATAGACCGGGGCTGTTCGCCGTTCTCAAGCTGGATAAACCCCATAATTTCCAGTTCGGCTTTATCCTCAATTATCACCGGCAGTCCTTTTTCAAGCACTTCCCCGGCGGCTGAACCATGGATAGGCAGGGCGTTATCCAGGCTGTGCTGCGAGAGGTTGCGCAACCCGACCTCGGCTTCAAAATCAAAACGGGAGCCGGACTGGTTCAGCAAATAAAGCGCCGCCGCCGGGAGTTCCAGCAAAGTGCAGGCAGCCCGGGTGATGTGCTGGAAAAGTTCTTCCGGTTGGCTGGATTGATTAAGCTGGCTGGTAAGTTCGGCCATGGTCTGAGACCGCTGCTGCGCAATCCGGGCCTTTTTGTACAGGTGAGCGTTTTCAATAGCAATCGCAGCCTGGCGGGCAAAAATGGTCAGCCACCATTCGTCTTCGGGGGTAAAGGCGACTGAACCGATTTTATCGGTCAGGTAAAGGTCGCCGGTTACCCGCCCCTGGACCGATACCGGGACCCCTAACAGGCTGGTCATTGGCGGGTGATTGGGTGGAAACCCGCAACTTCGAGGGTGTTCCGCAATGTTGGGCACCCGCAAGGGTTGTCCTTCGGTTATAAGTAACCCTAATAAACCGTGGCCCTGCGGTGGCTCACCCAACAACTCACGCTGCTCTTTAGTAATGCCGCTGGTGATAAATGAAGTGATTTTCCCGTTTTCGTCAACCACACCCATGGCGGCATAATGCGCTTTGCCAACCTCACGGGCAGTATCGGCTATTTTTTGTAATACAACATCCAGGTCGAGTTCGCTGGTAATGGCTACAAAGGCATTTGAAATAGCCTGCAAGCGGCTGATAATGTCATCGTTTCCTGGTACGGAAGGTGAGGAAAAAAAATCATTCATATAAACTAATACCCATTGTTTGGTGCAAAAGTAATGTGCCACTCGGAACAAACTTGCGCCTGGTTTTGCTAAAAGGGTAGAAATAGCCCTGCATCAATGACGCTTATAATTTTAGCACTTTGTCCACATTTTTAGTAGCATAACAGCTTCAACTGGTAGCGTCAACGGAAATATAGGCTGACCTGCCCTGTTTAAGCCCTGCGAAAAGAAAACCCGACTAACTCCACCCACCACCAGGCGTTACCTGCCAGCGGTGCCACAGCGCCTTATCTGTACCCATCCCGAAAACTTCCAGGCGGCCGTCCTGGTTACGGGCCACTACGGGGTCCCCGGCAAAACTGTGCCCCAGGCTTTCCCAACCGGACCACGGGCCATTTGGATACGACTGGTACATATGCCAGAAATGGTTATCGTTCCCGCGCACGAATACTTCCAACCGGCCGTCAAAATTCCTGGCAACTTCGATATTACCCACACCACCGGCCCCCCTGGAGGTGGCACCGGACCAGTTCCCACCGGGTTCAACCTGGTAATGATGGTGCAAATTATTATCATTGGCACGTACAAAAACTTCTAACCGGTTATCCAGGCTCTGGCCCAGGGCCGGGGCGCTGGTGTAATAACCGCCCATCGGCTGCCAGCCTGACCAGGCAGCGCCAACGGCTAGCTGCCAGTTATGGACCAGCGAGTTACCGGAACTCAGGGCAAAAATCTCCAACCTCCCATCGACATTTCGGCCTACTTCCAGGTTGCTGATAATATAACCGCCCATCCCGGACCACCCTGACCAGCCGCCGTTGGGAGTATTTTGCCAGGCATGATAAACACCGTGGTCAGTGCCGACCAGGAAAAGCTCCATCCGCTCATCAGGCAGATAACCAACTGCCGGGTCACCCGCGAATGAACCGCCCATCGGCTCCCAGTTTGACCAACCACCGTTCGGAGAGGTCTGGTAGAGATGCCAGAGCCCTTTTTCATTACCACGCACAAAAAGTTCCAGTCGGCCATCCTGGTTTTTGCCAACTTTAACTCGCACATTACCCAACGACCCGCCGCCAAGGTCGGCCCACTCCGACCACCCGCCATTAGGAGTGGTTTGCCAGCAATGCCTAAGGCTGCCATCGGCGGATTGCAGGAAAAGTTCCAGTCGGCCATCGGCATTTATACCCACTGCCGGGGAACATAATAAATTACCACCAAGGGACTGCCAACCCGAATTGTCAGACTGATGAAAACTAAAGTCCTGCATTTTTCCTACCCCGCTGTGTCTTAAGAATAAAAATAATTCCTTCTCGGAATGTAAATTATACCAAGTTATGCAATACCAGCCAGGCAAGGTAGTCCGGTGTACCTGGTATAATAGCCGGGAGAATTGCTGGGAAAATTAAAGTGAAGCGGATTAAATTAGCAATTAACTATGGAATTAAAAGCAGCCATACAAGGTCAATTGGAAAGTTCAGATACAAGAGTAACCCCGGCCCCAGCCCCGGTTACAACCCTGACTATCTTTCATTTTGGGCCAGGTAAACGCCTATGGGCCTTTATGCAGATGGGGCTGGCCCGGCCCTTCCTGAAAAACCAACCGGGACTGCGTTTCTTCAAACTGCTCGGCTCTGGCCGGGGTAAAGTCTTTTCTCTCCGGCCGGATTGGAGCCGTTATGCTTTCCTGGGGGTCTGGGAAAATGAAGCCGCCGCCCGCAATTTCCTGGCAAATTCCACCTTTATGGACCGTTATAAGGCTCATTCCAAACGCCAGGCCAGTATCATATTACGGACTATTTCGGCACACGGCAAGTGGGATGGTCAAAACCCCTTTTTGCCGGTTGGGGCTGCCTACCAGAACGGCCAGGTGGCAATCCTGACCCGCGCAACAATCCGCCCCAGGCGGTTAGGCGCTTTCTGGCGCCAGGCTTCTATTGTGAACGATTATTTTGATAAAGCACCAGGTTTGATAAGTTCAATCGGAGTGGGAGAAGCTCCATTTGTGAGGCAGGCAACCTTTTCGATCTGGGAGAGCCTGGACCAGGTAAAAGAATTTGCTTATGGTGAAAACGAACACCGCCAGACTATCCGGCGCGTCAGGGAAGAAGCCTGGTACAGCGAAGAACTATTTGCGCGCTTCGCCGTTGTTGAAATTGACCAGCCTTTTCCCTGACATCAAACAGGCTTAGTCGGCCTGGTCGTCCTCAAGGTCTGAGTCGGTGCCTTCAACCCCATAGCCGCCCTCTTCATCCTGGATCGACTCATAACTCAGGTTATTAAAGGGGTCTGTCAGAGTATCACCCGCGTCTTCAACGCCCAGGGCTGTCTGGACCTCGTCATCGGGGTTTCTACCGCCTTCAAAACCCTGGGCTGCTTCACCGAGGCTGAGGTAGCCGCCGCCCTGGATTTCATTCCCGGTATCCGGACCGATATCGGCATCCTCGCTTTCCTGGTTGTAACCGACGCTAAAGCCCGGTTCGATGTGCATTCCCACATCATCGGCTATGCCGGTTGAACCTTGCAAGGCCGGGTCGTCCGCGATACCGGACGCTCCGCCCGGACCGGAGGTTTCATCATAACCGCTGCGGCTGCGAGCCAGGCTGTGGTCAAAGCCTATCTTGCCCACGTTGCCGTGTAAGTCGGCCGAATCAACTCCCACATCGCCTAACTGGCTGTCTAAGCCTTCATACTGAGTGTGTTCGTTTCTTTCCTGTGACATTGTTTTATCCTTTCTGTTTGCTGCTAAGGATTTGCAACTTATGTGCCAGCAAGGAGGTTTCAGGGTCTTGAAATTGAAATTAACCGCGCATTCACCGACTTACCTGCGAAATTGTCCCAGGTTGTATTTCCATGTACTGACTACTAACCTGGCTGCTAGTAGGCACCAGGTTTAAAAATTTAATCCTCATACATATCAATGTTTTGTTTACCTTCATTGACCTGCCTATTTACCCGGTCCATGTATCATTAAGGTAAGAACTCGAAAGAGTATCCCAAAAAGAAAGTTCTAACATTTTGGAAAGACAGGTCATAGAATGAAAAACATCAATAAACATGAAATTGAAGTCCAACA
>JAQBPB010000085.1 GCA_028287745.1 Chloroflexota bacterium | reverse complement strand
ATGACACACCTCCCAACGGGTATCAAAATGAGCTTTAACAAATCCACCAGGCATTAAACAGCGTTTGATACTTTTGCCAAAAGACTAAAATTATTAAGCCGCATAATTCCATACCAATAACTTATTTCAATAAATATCAACGGCTTTGTCCCTTTGCTGATATATTACTTAACTTACCAGGAACCATTCAACGAAAATTTATGGGTATTATCTTTTTAAAATTTTTTGTTGGTTAGAAAATTTTCGGTTGGGATTTTATAACCAAACAATCCCAACCTGGCGGCTCTCATAATTATGTAAACTAACTCTTAATTCTTATTATAAACCTCTTGTAAAAATCAGGCATTTGTGGCAGACTAATGGTTGTATACCACATAAACTTATTCCAATGCTTTGGGAAACGTAAAACAAGGGTCTCTACCCGGATAACCGCCAGATGACACCTACCGCAGAATATCGCCAGTTTGAACGGCTGGTTCAAAGGTTTGAACCAGGTAGCCATTTAAAACGCGCCTGGGAGTTGAAAGGCGGCGTATCGGCCCGTGTTACCGCCCTTGAGGTTGTGGGTGCGGATGGCCGGACAAAAAAAATGGTCGTCCGCCAGCACGGTCCGGCCGACCTGGCGCAGAACCCTCAAATTGCCGAGTATGAATTCAAGCTCTTACAAATTTTGCAGTCTGCCGGGATACCGGCCCCGGTCCCCTATTATCTCGATCAGTCCGGCCAGATTTCCCCTGACCCATACCTTATAATGGAGTATATTGAAGGCGAATTATTGTTCAAACCGGTTAACCTGGATAGCCTGCTCCGGCAAATTGCCGCGCAACTGGCCCAGATTCACCGGCTGGATTGCTCAAAGCCGGACCTGGCCTTTTTAACGGATCACGCCGCCAGGTTAGCCGCAAATCTTGGCAGCCGCCCGGCCCGCCTGGACGACTCCCTGGATGAAGGCCGCCTTCGCGATATACTGGAAGCCGCCTGGCCCTTCCCGCACCCTAATAAACCTGGCTTACTGCATGGCGATTTTTGGCCCGGTAATATATTATGTAAGGACAACCGGCTGGCCGCCGTCATTGACTGGGAGGACGCCGGGTCAGGCGACCCGCTGGCCGATTTAGCCAATACCCGCCTGGAAATAATGTGGGCCTTCGGTATTGAGGCCCTGGAGCGGTTTACCGGGTATTACAGGGCAAGCAACCCGCTCGATTTTACGGCCTTGCCTTTCTGGGACCTCTGCGCCGCCTTGCGCCCGGCCCTTAAATTGGCCGGATGGGCCGCAGATAGTTTGGCGGAAGAAAGAATGCGCGAAGGCCACCGGTTGTTCACCGGCCAGGCTTTCGAAAGGTTAGACGGTTACTAGCGGCCAGGCCACCAGTACTATTCATTATTCAGGTCAAATCAGGGAAATTTTATGGTTAATCAGCGAGCGGTTTCAATTGAAGATATTGCCAGGGTAGCCGGGGTGTCCCACTCCACTGTTTCCCGTGCCCTGCGCAATAACCCCCTGATAAGCCTGGATATGCGCGAACGCATCCAGGTACTGGCCCGCGAAATGAATTACGTCCCAAATGAAATCGCCCAGAGCCTCCAGATGAAGCGCTCCAAAACTATCGGCCTGGTTGTGACCTCGGTTGCCGACCCCTTCTTTGGCGAAGTCGTGCGGGGTGTCGAAGAAGTGGCCCAGGCGGCCAACCTGAGCGTCCTTTTGAACGCTTCCCATAACGATGCCGACCGGGAATTTACCGCTATCGAAACCTTTCAGCGGCGGCGGGTCGATGGCATCATCGTGGCCGACGCCCGCCTCAGTTCCGACTACAAAACCAAACCGGTCCAGATTAAAGTGCCAACTATCCTGATTAACAGCCAGGCCGAGGACCAATCGGACGCTTTTAATTTCGTTGGCATTGAAGATAGCTTTGGCGCCAGGTTAGCCGTGGAACATCTTCTTCAGCTCGGGCACCGCCGGATTGGCTATTTAGGGCTGGGAAACCGGCCCCGTTCCAATCACCTGCGCCTGGCAGGCTATATGGCAGCCATGTCAGCCGCCGGTCTGGAGCCGTTAGACGAATTGGTTGTGATAGCCGGGCCCGGAAACCTCCGCCACGAAGATGACGCCAATGTCGGTCAGGAGTTACTGCCGCGCCTGCTGGCGGCCGGGGTAACGGCCGTCTTTTGTTATAATGACATGCTGGCGGTCGGGGCCCTGGTGGCTTGCCGGGAACTTGGCCTCAAAGTACCCGGCGATTTGAGCCTGGTCGGCTTTGACGACATTGCCCTGGCTAAATACGTAACCCCGCCCCTGACCACCATTCACCAGCCCATGTTCGACCTGGGCCGCAGCGCCATGGAAATGCTTCTCGATTTGCTTGACCAGAAAGAAGTCGAGAATAAAGTCTTACAGCCCTACCTGGTAACCCGCCAGAGCAGCGCCCCACTCTAACCATAGTTTCTCCAAAGAAATAGATTTACGCTGGCGGCGGTAATAATACGGACACCTCGAAACCGGCAAACGCCATTGAAATAATAATTAAATTACTACCAAATAAAAAAGGGCGGTCTTATTTTCTAAGACCACCCTTTTTCAATTTCTACCAGTTAATGGGTTCAGGGAAGCGCCGTTTGATAATTTCTTCGTAGAATTTCAGCTTGTGCCCGCCCACGTTATACTTGTCTTTGGTATAGAGGTCATAGCCCATAAACTTCCTCATATGGCTCTCGCGCAGGTCTTTATCTTCCTGGGTCATCAGGTGAGTATAATCACCCGCAACCGACTGGAAACTGTGGTGGCGCAAGGTCCAGAGCATTTCGTAGGGCAGCAGGTCCTTGAAAATCTGGTAAATATATTCGTCGTGGCCGAAGCTCATGGTTACGTTCATCAGGCCGCAGTTCGGCTCATAAATCCCGTATTTAGTGCTGTAGACCGGGTGGTTCCAGTCCGGGTTCTCCTGCAGGTAATCGTAATAGACGATTGACTTGCCGAACTCGCAGCCGACCGGGTAAACATCCCCTACCGTATATTCGGGTTTCTCACCGGCAGCCTGCATAATCTTACCCAGGTCATGAATCAAGCCTACAATAATCCAGTTCTCGTCCTGCCCATCGTTAGCAATCGCGTTGGCGGTCTGGAGAGCGTGGCCTAACTGGGTCATGCCTTCCAGGTCGGCATCCGACTCGTCATTTACATTGGCGAGGTCCATCAGGCGGTCCCAGACCGTGGCTGGCCCGAGGACGCGACCGGCGTAATATTCGCGCTTTTCGGTGGCGGTAGCCAGTGACTGAATCCTGTGATGCCGCATGTAAAAGTTTTCTTTATCACTCTTAAACTGAGTATTTACCAGAGTTTCGGTGGTCATTAATTTCTGCTTTCTGGCCTGCGGGACCGCTATAATTACTGAACTTGCTTCTTTGCCAGCTTAAAATACCTTTAAGCCAGGTTTCTTATTTATTTATTGTCCGGCTGGAAAGTTCTATAACCCCGACCGGCTTTTAGTGTTACTTGGTCTTGCGTAAGAAAGGAAAATATATTACCTGCAGTACTTGAATGCACACGTGTGCATAACTTCATTATAACAAATAATTCCAGCCTGTCAAGGCCTTAATTAACTACCTGACTGGCGAGTAAAGATAATAAAGTTAAAACCCGGCTAAAAATCAAGGGTAAAAAACTGGCTTTTGATCTACCCAGATAAAATGGTTATGACGTAGTTTTTGAAGCGAGCGACCAACCGGGCAACCCTCGTAAGGGCTAATCGTTCTAACTACCTGAATTTAAAGCCGCTTCTTCCCGGAAGCCAACTATATATCGCAACCCTTTAAAGTAAATTGCCGGGTTATTTACAAGGGGTCTTTGAAGATTGGGAGGTATTGCCTGACCAGGTTTAATAATTCCTCCAGATTAAACGGCTTGGCTAAAAAGCCATCAGCATTTATTTGTGATGCATACCTGGCAGCGGTCATTGCGGCGGTCATTACTACAACAGGAGCCTTTTCTTCCGGTTTTACCTCATGGTGGTAGACTGGCAAAAATTTCCAGCCATCCATCACAGGCATTTGCATATCTAATAGGATAAGTCCCGGCCTCCAGGATCGGTTTTGACGAATTAAAGCCAGGGCTTCGGCTCCATTACCGGCTCCTTCAACTTTATATCCTTCCGCAGTTAAAACCGATATGATTAATTGCCGAATGGAATTATCATCATCTACTACTAAAATCAACTTTTCATTGCTACTTGAAGCCATACCAACCTCTGGCCTTAATCATTTTTGTTTCTATATAATATATTATACCTTTATTGACAACTTAAGTGGGGTTTTTGGCGATCCAAATAGGAAGTCATGTATCGTTTAAGCTTTTCCTATCTCCTGGTTGAATTTTTACCAGAAGGAATGCAGATCGCTTTTATAATCTCTAAGCATTTTGATTGGAAGTAAACATCCCGGCAAGCATGCCGGTTTGAAGGTGAGCATAAAATAAGATGAGGGCAGGAGTGCCCTCATCTTATTTCCAAACTATATTTAACCGGCGCGATTCTACCGGGCCGCTTCGTAACGCCTTAACTGCTCGGCCACCAGTTCGGTTATGTGCTTCACTTTGAAAGGCCGCCCCTGGGCGTCCGCGCCGCCGCGCATGTGCATTACACAGCCTGGGTTATCCGTTACCAGCACACTCGCCCCGCTGGCTTCAACGTTGCCAAGCTTGCGCTCCAGAATCCGCTGGGATACTTCCGGGAAATCGGCCGAGGTCGAGCCTCCAAACCCACAGCAGACATTGCTCTCTTCCATTTCGGTAACGTCAATACCCAGCGACCGGATGAGGCGGCGCGGTTCGTCCTTCAGGCCCATCACGTTACCGCTCTGGCAGAAGTTATGATAGGTCACTGTTTCGTTATAGGGTGCCGCCAGCGCCCCGGCCGGGAGTTTGACGACCTTATCCATAAAAGTAATGAAGTCCATTACCTTACCGGCCAGCTTTTCGGCCCGGGCCGCCCATTCTGGCTGCTCCGCCAGTAAATGCTGGTAATCGTGCAGCATTATAATCGCGCAACTGGCTGCCCCGGTCACAATGTAATCCGCTTCCACTTTTTCCAGTGTTTCGATGGTCTGTTTAGCCATCACCATCGCCCCGGCCTTGTCGCCACTGTCCAGGTTGGGCAGGCCGCAGCAATGCTGGCTCTCGGGCATAACTACCTTGCAGCCCAGCTTCTGGAAAATCTCGGCTGTCGAAGCGGCCATTTCCGGGTAAAGACGGTCGGTCAGGCACTGGATGAAATAGGCTACCGTCTTACCGGCCGCGCCGTTCGGTACCACCGGCGGCTGAGCCGTCGCGGTTAGCTTCGGCTTTATCAGGTCGCGGCCCGGTACCGCCGCCGGGACCGGCAGGCTGCGCCAGCCCACCATGGTCTTGAGAATTTTAGGTAAAGGCAACTGCCGACCAAAGATTTTATAGCGGGAAGGCTGGATGAACCCGTTCGAACCAAGCGGTTTTGCCAGGTAACCGGCCGTCCTGGCCGCCAGGTTGAACAGCAGCGGGCGCTGCCACAGCCACATGACTGGCTTCTTGTACCAGACCAGCCCTTTTTCCTCGACTACCATCGCGCGCACATCCAGGATCTGGCGGGCCAGCGGAATTTCCACCGGGCAGACCGTCACGCAGGCGTTACACTGCACGCACAGGCTTTGCGGCTGCGCGGCGGCATCCAGGCCGTGATGAAAAGGCGTGTTCACCAGGCCGATAGCGCCCGAATAGATGTAACCAAAGACGTGGCCGCCCACAATCTGGTAAGGCGGGCAGACATCGGCGCAGGCCGCACACCGGATACAGCGCAAAGCATCCTTGAATTCGGGCATCTCGCGCATCTTCCGGCGCCCGTTATCCAGCAGCACCAGGTGAATTTCCTTGCCTGGCTCGGTCGGACCGCTCAGGAAGGTGCTGTAAGAAGTTATCGGTTGGGCCGTCGCGCTGCGGGCCAATAACCGCAGTTGCAGCATCGCGGCATCGTAATCCGGCAGCAATTTCTCAATTCCCGCCACCACCACGTGGACCGAGGGCAGGGTTGTAACCAGGCGGGCGTTGCCTTCGTTCTCGATGAACATGACCGCGCCGCTTTCGGCTATCAGCGCGTTCGCCCCTGAAACCCCCATCCCGGCCTTCAAGAAGTCCTGGCGCAACTCTGTCCGGGCCACCCGGACCTGTTCCGTGACGTTCTCAGGGTCTACAGTCCGGCCTGTTACTTTAGAAAAGAGGGCCGCGACCTGCTGGCGGCTCTTGTGAATAATCGGCAGGACCATGTGCGAAGGCCGTTCGTGCGACAACTGGGCAATCCACTCGCCCAGGTCGGTTTCCACCGGCTGGATGCCTTCCGCTTCCAGGACATGGTTCAGGCCGGTTTCCTCGCTGACCATGGTCTTGCTTTTGACAACCGTCGTAATGCCCTTGCGCTTGCACAGTTCCAGCACGTAATTATTCAGTTCAGCCGGGGTATCGGCTTCGTAAACGATAATCCCGTTGCGGCGGGCGGCCTGGATGAAGTGGTCCAGGTAGTCCTCCTGGTTATCAATCACCCGGTCCTTTATCCCGGCCAGCTTATGGCGCATCTCCTGAAAGTCCCGGTCGCTTATTTCTTCCACCGGGGCGGCTTCGCTCACAAAGTTACCGGCGACCGTTTCCGTTGCTTTTGGCAGGCGGCCCACTTTCTCACCACTGTCGCCCAGGGTTTTGAACTCGGCAAAGGTTTCGTCCCGGCTAACCCGCCAGCTACGCTGGAAATTGAGCAGGTTGCGGCTCAGTCGGCTGTCGGCCAGAGCCTTGCGGTAGCGCTGTTTAAACGGCGCGGGTTTATCTTCCATATGGCCGGGCGAATGGTCAGCCGCCGCGCTCTTTCCGGCCAGGCTGGCAACCCGGTTAATCAATGGCTGGTTATTGGACACCTGTTATTTCTCGCTTTCACCGTCTATCAGGACTATAAAAAGTTCTTTTGGTCCTTGTACACCAATCGTCAAGACCCGCTCAATGTCGGCGGTCCGGCTGGGGCCGGTAACAAAGGAAACGTAGCGCTTGCCCTGGTTCATTTGCAAATCTTTAAGTTTGCCCCCGGCTACTTCCAGGTCCGGGGCGATATCCCCGGCGTACAGCAGGGCGAAATGGATCGGGGAAAGCATCGCGACCAGGCGGTCCAGCCGGTCGTTGGCGGCGTAGACCACCGAACCGGTTTCGGCAATCCCAAAACTGCCTGGCGACACTCCCGCCGCCGACCCGGCCACGGTCAATTCATCGGTCGCCGGGTGCAGCGGTTGGTCAAATTCCTTCGAAAAAATCGGCTCATTCAACAGGTCGGGCGTAGCGACAATCATCCCGCCGCCTTTCTCCCCGATTACCCTGGCGATAGTCCGGGCGGCCTGGGTCAGGTCGCTCACTTCCAGCACCGTTGCCCCAGCCTTAACCGCTCGTTCCTTGAAACGGTTCCTCAAAAAATCCTGCATAAGTTTTGTTCCACCCACCCGCTAGCTTTATTTAACCATTGAAATTATAAGTTCGTAACCTGGCGAAATCCCTGGTAAGCCCTATCCCAGGCTTGCCTGGTTGCCGGGTAGTACTCTTTTGGCGGGAACGACCGCCGGACTGCCGCCCGGGCCTGGCCCAGGTCTTTGAAATGTCCCAGCGCGATATACTGCATCAATATATTTCCCAGGGCGCTGGCTTCCTGCGGCCCTGCCACGACCGTCCGCCCGGTGGCATCCGCCGTGGCCTGGCATAACCACTCGTTCTGGATACCGCCCCCGACCATATGCAAGGTCTTGAAGCGCTCCCCGCTCAATTCTTCAAGCTGTTCCAGCACCAGCCGGTACTTCAGGGCCAGGCTCTGGTAGATACAGCGCAATAGTTCGCCCGGCGACTCCGGCACCGGCTGCCCGCTCTGGCGGCAATATTCCTGAATTTGCCGGGGCATATCGGCCGGGGCGGCGAACATAGCGTCGTCCGGGTCAATGACCGACCGGAAGGCCGGGACAGCCGCGATTAGACCGGCTTCCTGCCCGTAAGTAATCCCTAGCTCGTTCTTTTGCCAGGTCCGGTAACACTCCTGGGCTAGCCACAGCCCGGTGACATTCTTCAACAGCCGGAAGGTATCCGCCACGCCCCGCTCGTTGGTCACATTAAATTCCAGGGCGCGTCCGCTCAACACCGGGGTTTTTACCTCGGTCCCGATTAACGACCAGGTTCCGCAGCTAAGGTAGGCAAACGGCGCCTCTCCGGCCGGTACCGCCGCCACCGCCGAGGCCGTATCGTGTTCTCCCACCGCGATGACCGGGATGACCGGTAGTTTAACTTCGGCGGCCACATCCGGCAGCAGTTCTCCGGCAATTGTTCCGGGGGCCACCAGCGGGGCAAATATAGCGCCCGGTATTTGCAGGGTATTCAACAAATGCGCGTCCCACTCTGGCCGTGCGGCGCTTAAAAGCTGGGTGGTCGAAGCGTTGGTCCATTCGCTCAGCTTGCGACCGGTCAGCCAGTAGCGCAATAATTCCGGTATAAGTAGCAGGGTCGCGGCGTTTCCCAGCAAAGGCGAATGGGCCTGTTTAAGGGCGTAAAGCTGGTATATCGTATTAAATTGTAAGAATTGAATTCCGGTCCGGTTGAATATTTCGGCCTGAGAAACTTCCTGCCAGGCTTTCGCCATTATACCATTAGTTTGGCTGTCACGATAATGAAAAGGATTGCCAAGTAATTCGTTTTTGGCGTCCAGTAAGCCAAAATCGACCGCCCAGCTATCAATCCCCAGGCTCCGGATATCGCCAAAACCCTGCTGGCGGGTCTTAATCAGGCCCTGTTTTACTTCGTGCCAGAGCCGCAAAATATCCCAGTGCAGGCGGTTGCCTACCTGGACCGGGTCGTTGGGAAAGCGGTGAATTTCCCGCATGGCCAGGGTCTCACCCTCCAGGCTCCCCAGCACCGCCCGCCCGCTGCTGGCGCCCAGGTCAAAGGCCAGTACATTTACCACGGCTGTTTAACTCCGTTTTCTTTATCTGCTTTAACTACTGGTGTTCTA
>JAQBPB010000078.1 GCA_028287745.1 Chloroflexota bacterium | reverse complement strand
CTTTTGATCGTGGAGGATGACGAGGTACAACGCCGCAGCATCATCGAACTGATCGGCGACCAGGATGTGAACACGGTTGGAGTGAGCAGCGGCGAAGAAGCCATCAAGGAGCTTCTGGCTATCCGCTTCGACTGCATGGTCCTCGACCTGAATCTGCCGGAAATGACCGGATTTGAAATGATCCAGAAGAAAAAACTCGAACCATCGCTCAGCATGCTGCCGATCGTGGTTTACACCGGCAAGGAACTGACCAGGCAGGAAGAAACCGAACTGCACCGGATGTCGGATACCATAATCATAAAGGATGTGAATTCACCGGAACGGCTGCTGGACGAAACGACCCTGTTCCTGCACCGGGTCCAGTCCGAGATGCCCCGGACGCAGCGCCGGATGCTGGACCAGTTGCATCATAAAGACCCGGTCCTGGCCGGTAAGAAAATCCTGATTGTGGACGATGATGTGCGCAACATCTTTGCTCTTAGCAGCCTGCTCGAACGCTTTGAAATGGATGTTATCTACGCCGAAAACGGCCAGGACGCCATCAATTTACTCCAGACCACTTCCGGTATTAGCGGGGTCTTAATGGATATAATGATGCCTGAAATGGACGGCTATACGACCATCCGGGCAATCCGGGAAATTCCGGATTTCCAGACCTTGCCAATTATCGCGCTGACTGCCAAAGCAATGAAGGGCGACCGGGAGAAATGTCTTGAGGCGGGCGCTTCCGACTACATTTCCAAGCCGATTGATACCGCGCAACTACTCTCGTTGCTGCGCGTATGGCTGTTTAAGTAGGCAATAGGCGGGACTCAACTTGGACTCACGCCAGCAGGAACGGGAAAACCTGGAAATAGAACTTTTACTGGAAGCCATTTTCCGGTATTATGGCTTTGACTTCCGGGATTATGCGCCCGCTTCCTTGCGGCGGCGGATCATCAAGGCCCGTGACCAGGAAGGCATCTCGACTATTACGGGCTTAACCGAAAGGCTGCTGCACAACCCCAATTACCTGGACAGGTTCGTGCAGGCCCTTTCGGTCAATGTTACCTCAATGTTCCGCGATCCGGAATTCTTTCTGACCTTCCGCAAGAAGGTCGTTCCGATGTTGCGCACATACCCTTCAATTCAGATCTGGAACGCGGGGTGTTCGACCGGAGAGGAAGCGTACTCCCTGGCTATCCTTCTCGAAGAGGAAGGGCTTTACGCCAGAACCCGGATTTATGCGACGGATATTAACGAGGAAGTCCTGAAAAAGGCCCGCGAAGGAATTTTCCCGTTGGAGGACATGAAAGATTACACGGCCAACTACATGAAGGCCGGGGGCGAGAAATCCTTTTCGGAATATTACAGCGCTAATTACGGCAATGCGATTATGCGGCCCGGCCTGGGTAAGAATATAACTTTTGCCCAGCACAACCTGGTTACGGATGGGCCGTTTAATCAATTCCAGGTGATTTGCTGCCGCAATGTAACAATTTACTTTAACAAAGAGCTTAAAAACCGGGTGCATGAACTGCTCTACCAGAGCCTGGTTAACTTTGGAATATTAGGATTAGGAAGTAAAGAATCTATCCATTTCACCCCAAAACAAGGTCGATACGAACAGGTAGAAAATACTATTTCACTTTATCGCAAAATAGGGTAAGCTGTAGCTTGTATGGACTATAAGCTGGTAGTTGTTGGTGCTTCACTGGGTGGGTTTGATGCCCTGACAACAATTTTAGAAAATTTACCCGGAAATTTTAAACTCCCTATTGTGGTGGTACAGCACCGCACCAGGGATACCGGGGATACTTTAAGGGCAAATATTCAGCTAAGGTCTCATCTTTTGCTGGTAGAACCGGACGATAAAACAGAAATTACGCCGGGGAAAGTTTATCTGGCTCCCCCCAATTATCACTTACTGGTCGAAAAAGGTTATTTTGCCCTTTCTATCGACCCTCCCGTTGAGTATTCGCGTCCTTCTATTGATGTACTTTTTGAATCAGCTGCTATAGCTTTTGGGCCAGCCCTTATCGGAGTGGTCCTGACCGGCTCAAACCGGGACGGCGCAAAAGGAGTAAGCCTGGTAAAAGAATATGGTGGTTATGTCATAGTGCAGGACCCATTGACGGCGGAAAGCAAAACCATGCCGGAAGCAGCCCTGGCCCTGAGCCAGGTTGACCGGGTGCTACCATTGGAGGAAATTCCACTGGCCCTGGCAGAGTTGTCAGGTACATTATAATGGAAATAAGTTTTATTAAAATTCAAACTAAATTTTTAATAAGGGTTAAAATTGGCTGAGCTATCTCAAATTCTAATAATTGATGACGATCCATCGTTGCTAAAGGCACTTACTGAGGTCTTGAGCCTGCAACCCGGCCACATGAAAATCGCTACCTCCAACTCCCCCAAGGAGGCGCTGGCTATGGCGGCGATAACTGAATTTGACGCCATCATCAGTGACATAAAGATGCCTGGCATGGACGGCCTGACCCTGTTGCGCGAATTAAAGGCTGTTTCACCCAATACCCCTATTTTGCTCATGACCGCGCATAATGACCGTGAACATGTGGTTTACGCGTTGCGTGGCGGAGCTTATGATTACATTCAAAAACCAATAGATACGGATTATTTTGTGGCTTCGCTGCACCGGGCCATTCAGATGGGACAACTAAGCCGCCAGGTGGCGCAGCAAAAGAAAGCCCTGGAACGCCACGCCGAAGAGCTTGAATTAACCGTCCAGGAAGCCGTCGCCCAGGCCCAGGAAGCCCAGCGACGGTTAGCCTTCCTGGCTTCGGCCAGTACCCTCCTGGCGTCATCTCTTGATTATGATGCCACCCTTTCGCGGGTAGCCCGCCTGGCCGTCCTGTTCCTGGCCGATTACTGTATTGTAGATAGCCTGGAGGAAACCGGCGAACTGCGCTGTGTCGGCGTGGCCCATGTTGACCGTAACAAGGAAGCCCTGGTGCAAGAGGCCCGCGCTTACTACAATGATGCGGCGACTCTTGAACAATATCCCGGCACCAAAACTATCCAGGACCACCAATCTCAGTTTTTCCCCAGGGTGGACTTTGAACTCCTGGAGAAATGTACCATCAACCCGGAACACTTTAAAATCATTAAAAAGTTGAACCCCGGCTCTATGATGATCGTACCAATGGTGGCGACCGACCGGACCCTGGGCGTGCTGACCTTTGTCAGGATAGGTAATGACCGCGAGTACCAGTTGGACGACCTTTCGCTGGCGGAAGACCTTACCCGGCGGGCGGCCCTGGCGGTGGAAAATGCCCAGCTTTACAAAGAGGCCCAACAGGCCCTACAGGTCCGCGACGAATTTTTATCCATCGCTTCGCACGAGCTTAAAACCCCACTAACTTCCCTGCTGGGTAACGTTCAATTGTTGCAGCGTCGGCTGGAACGCAAGGGCCTGATAGGCGAACCGGAAACCCGCAGCTTGAGCAACCTGGCCTCGCAGACCCGGCGGCTGAACCGCCTGGTCGACTCACTGCTTAATTTGAATCGCCTGGAGGCCGGACAACTCACTATTGACGAGGGAGAGTTGGATATTAACGGGTTGGTCCGGCGAGTTATTGAAGAATTCCGCGAAACCGTTGATACCCACACTTTCGAGTACCAGGGAGATGGGGAACCTCTCTTAATCGCCGGGGATGAGTTGAGGCTCGAGCAAGTCTTGCAGAATTTACTGCATAATGCGATTAAATACAGCCCTGAAGGTGGGCAAATTTCCTTTATTTATGAGCATAACGATGAATGCATAACTATCCAGATCAAAGATACCGGGATAGGCATTCCGCAGGATGCCATACCCCATTTATTTGACCGGTTTTTCCGGGTTGATCACAATAAAGCCCGGAAAATCAGCGGCTTAGGGCTTGGGCTTTACATCGTGAAAGAAATTATCTCGCTACATGGCGGGACTATTGATGTTGAAAGCATGGAAGGACAGGGCAGCACCTTTAGAATCCAGTTCCCGATTAAAACTTTGACCCCTTTACCCGCCTGAAACTTCTTAAGGATTAGGGGTCAGTTAACGTTTTATGGGGATGGACGCACGCGCAGCTTTTTATCCTGTTCGTAGGGCAGATTGTTATAAAGGGCTGTTTCGGCTTTAGCCAGTTCCGCGCCCAGGTAGGCGGCGTGTTCATACTGGGAAAGCAGTTTCTCGCGGATAGCAGTCAGGTAGATAACGTCAGCCGCCCGGCCCCGGATGATATGGGTTAGCTTCTTTTCGGTAGTATAGCGCTCCAGAGCAATTTCACCTTTTTCCCGGTCCAGGTTTACCACAAAATAGCCGAGCGGATCCAGTTCCAGCCAGGTACGCCGCTGCGCCGGAAGTTCCAGGGGTATTTCACCGCTGAGATGTAACATGGCGCCCTGGCCGCTCTCTGGCGCCGTAACGGGCTGGTAGGCCGGGGTATCGCGCTCGAAAAGTTCCTTGATGGCCTGGTTAAGCCGCTTTGGATTTAGCTCGCCAATGTAGTCCGCCAGTTCTATCTGCTGGCGGAAGGTTTCAACCGTTTCGCGAGGCAAGTTGGTTAGCTCGGCCAGTGACCCGGTGGCCCCAATGATATGGCCCTGTTCGTCCAGCCCGTTGGCTTGTAACATCAAAAGAGCTTCCCCTACCTTGAATATAGGCGACTCCTTTCCGCACAAAACCAAATAGCGCAGCCGCGGATTGGAAACCACGTTGCGTATCATCTTTTCAACCCCCAGGTTCGGGGTATAAATCCGGCCAATAATCGCGCTGTAATCGGTGCTAATCTGATCGATTAGCGAAGTACTGCTCAGGGTACAGACCGCCACGGAGCTGTCAAAATTACCCAGGGCAAAATGGCCGGGGGCAGGCGGCCAATCGACCACCCGGCCGACGGTTCGCCGCCACAATTTCATGCCGCGCCGGTACATCTGCCGGGCGCTTTCTATGGGTCCAGTATTCAACGCAGGGTCGCCAGCTTTTTCGTCCAAGAACTTTCCCATTTAACTAATATCATAAAACACCTGGCGTAGGACGGCTAACGCCATACCACCGGTGTTGCTGTGTAACCAGATATCACCAACCTCAACCCGGCCACCTTACAGCTTTATCACTACACTGCAACGGGTTTAACACTTAACCCAACCGTACTATAACCGAATTAATTATAGCATAGACGCCAGGAAAGCCGGTCCAAAGCTAAAAACTGCCTGATTATGAGAAAGGTTTGAAGCTGATTAGGGTTTGATTAGGCAGACAGTCGGTTTATTGATTTTTACTACGGTTTATGATAACTTTAGGTCAGATCAGGACCTGTTCGTGAAACTATTTTCAACAACTAAGTAATCGGGATCAGAAAAAATGACACCAACCCAGGAAAAGCCAAAACAGGCGCAGCCCGGTCAAACCGGACCGCGTAACTACGGACAACATCGCAAGGCCAACGCCGGTAACCGTAAATTTATAGCCGCCGGAGCCGTAATTGCCCTGGCCGCGCTGGCAATCGTTGTAGTAGCTATGCAGGGTAGTTCAGTTTACTATCTGACTATTGCGGAATTTCACGGCAAGCAGGCGTCCCTGGCTGGAGACAAAGAAGTGCGCCTGGCCGGTAAAGTCGTCCCCGGCAGTATTGCGCGAGATGAGCGTACCAAAGAAGTATCTTTTTTAGCGATGGATAAAGTAGACGCCACCCAGACAATGAAAGTTGTTTATAATAAGATCGTGCCGGACACTTTTAAGGATGAAGCGGAAGTTGTAGTTACCGGGACTTACACCAATGGAGTCTTTTCAGCTAACGAAATGCTTGCCAAGTGTCCTTCCAAGTACAGTTCTACCGCGGAAAGCAATTAGTAACCGTTGGTCAGACTTGAGGTGGTTGTTAGAAAAGGCTGTGAGTAAGGCGGCTTACCTGCAATCACCTTTTTTGGTGTCTCACGGTCACTCCACTACCCAGTGGTCATTTCAAGGCCAATCATTTTCACAAACAGGTTTAAGACAGGTTGAAGAAGTAAGAATATGAACCAGATAGGTTATGTTGCGTTGCTGGTTGGGGCGGTTATGTCCGCGTACTCCGTAATCGCGTTAAGTGTGGGAGCGGTGCGGCATTACCCTGAGCTAATTAAAAGTGGCAGGACTGCCGCCTGGTCGGTGGTGGGCCTGGTTAGTTTAGGCGTAATATGCGTCCAGTATGCCCTGCTGACCAGCGATTTCTCCCTGCGTTACGTGGTTGAGGTCTCTTCCCGCGAAATGGAGTGGTGGTATAAAGTCGGGGCGATGTGGGGTGGCCAGGAAGGCTCCCTGTTGCTCTGGTCACTTATTCTGGCGATTTGTATGGCCTTTTTGTTGGTCCAAACCCGCAAGATGCAGCCCCGCGAGCTAGCCCCCTGGATTATTGTCGCGATGAGCAGCGGCACCGCTTTTTTCCTGGTAATGTGTACCGTGGTTGTGAATGTTTTCCAACCAATGGCAATCGTACCGGCGGACGGTAAAGGTCTTAATCCCTTGCTGCAAAACCCCGGCATGATGATACATCCTCCGGTCCTGTACATGGGCTATGTCAGCACTATTGCCGCCTTTGGCTTCGGCTTCGCGGCCCTCGCCAGCGGCCGGTTAGACAATAGCTGGGTACGGCTGGCGCGCCGCTGGATCCTGGTTAGCTGGGTCTTTCTGACGCTGGGTAACTTCCTGGGCGGCCAATGGGCCTATGTTACGTTAGGTTGGGGTGGTTACTGGGCCTGGGACCCGGTTGAAAACGCCGCGATTATGCCCTGGTTTATCAATACCGCCTTGCTGCACAGTGCTATGATCCAGCAGCGGCGCGGCCAGTTCAAAGTCTGGAACCTTTCGCTGGCAATCATTGCCTATGCCCTTTCCCTCTTTGGCACCTTCCTGACCCGCAGTGGCGTGCTGAGTTCGGTCCACGCCTTTGGTGAAAGCACCCTGGGCCCCTATTTTATGGTCTGGATCGGCCTGATTTTAATTATCGGGTTTGGCCTGCTCTTTATGCGGCTCCCCGAACTCAAGAGTGATAACAAGCTGGATGGTTTAATTTCGCGTGAGACCAGCTTCCTCCTGAATAATATTCTCTTTTTCCTGGCCGTAATATTTATGCTCTGGGGTACTTTATCACCCCTGGTCAGCCAGATTACTACCGGCGTAAAGACCGAAGTAAAAGCGGGCTACTTTGTCCAGACGGTCGCGCCGGTATTGATGGCAATTGTCTTTTTGATGGGCATCGGGCCTTTGATTGCCTGGCGGCGAGCGACCCTGGAAAGCCTTTCCCGCAGCTTCTGGATCCCGGCCTCAATGGCCTTTGCCGGGTCGGCTATCCTTTATGGTCTAGGCATGCGCAACGTGGTGGGCATCCTGGGCTTTGCGATTACGATTTTCACAGCCACTACGGTTGGCCTGGACTATTTCAAAGGTATCCGGGCCAGGCGCCGCCACACCAACGGCAAAATTTTACCGGCCGTAAGTTCGCTGGTAAAACGCAACCGGCCTCGCTACGGTGGATTACTGGTCCACCTGGGCATTGTAATCATTATGGTTGTAATCCTGGCCTCAACCATATTCAAGGTTAGTATTATCCAGGTAGGCGATACGCGTTATTCAATTGATGAAACCAGGGGCGTGACCGCCAACATCGGCGAAACCATGGTTATCAAGGGTTTCCACGAGTACAAGATAACCCTGGACAGAATTGACGCGATTGGTACGCCCCTGAAGATGCGTTTCCAGGCCCATATGTCGGTCCTCAAAGACGGCAAGCCCCAGGAACCGCTGGCACCAGCCGCCGAACTTTATACCGCCAGCCAGCAGGCCAATACGGTCGTATTTATCCGGGTAGACCCGCTGGAGGACCTCTATATTAGCATGCCCCTGCAGGCAATTGATACCCGTCGGGACGCCAGTGGGAACCCCATCCTGACTGACGGCAAGCCGGTTATCACCGGGGCCGCCTTCCAGCTATGGGTCAATCCTTTAATGATGTGGAGCTGGCTTGGCCTGCTGGTAACGATAATCGGTTTACTGATTGCGATCTGGCCTGAACCGGCACCCGTCCACCAGCTTGCAGCCCAAAAAGCCAGGGTCCCTGGCAAAGAGACTGAACCAGTAGGAGTATAAGAAACTTAAGATGGTGGTTTGGTCATATATCTTATGGGCACAGGTGCAACAGCTTACACCGCCGCCCGTCAACAACGATAACACTTCACTTTTAGGCTGGATAGTCGGGGTAATCCTGGCCCTGGTAGTCCTTGCGCTGGTAGCGCTGCCCCTCAAAGCGGAAACTAAACGGCGCGTGCTGCCGCACGAACATCAGCACCTGGATAAAACCCGGTTGGAAGGACTCCAGGAAAGCGCCCTGGCGGAAAGCCGGACCCTTGATGACCTGGAGTTCGATAAGGAACTGGGCATTATTGAAGAACATGATTACAACGAGCTAAAGCAGCGGTCCGAAAACCGCCTGGAAACTTTGCGGGAGCAGATTGACCAGCTCCAGGAGAGGATAACCGGCCTGCAAATGCCGGTCCTTGAAAAAACTAACCCGGTAGTAAACCGCAGCCGGGTCGGGGCTGCAGCCACTACGGAAGTGCGCCAGGCCGGAGCCGTCGCGACCAAAAGCAAGACCGGCGAGACCGGGAAGTTCAATTTCAAAGCAGCGATCAAAGAAAAGCTCAAGTGCAGCGAATGTGGCACACCCTTTAAACCGAATGACCGGTTTTGCCGCCAGTGTAGCGCCCCTCTACCGCTTTTATGTCTGAATTGTGGCAAAGAAGTTACCGATGATGATCGCTTTTGCGCCGGTTGTGGCAGCGCCGTCAATACATAAAAGCCTGACAATTGGTTTTTACGTTAATACGTTCAACCCAACAACCCACCAGTGATAATTAATGAAAATTCTAATTAAGAACGTCGAGATAATTACCCAGAACCCCGGTGAGGAAATCCTGACCGGCGATGTGCTTGTTGAAGACACACGCATTGCCGCTGTCGGGCAAATCGAACCGGGGACACCGGCTGACAAAGTTATTGACGGGACCGGCAAAACACTCATTCCGGGCTTTGTGCAGACCCATATCCATCTCTGCCAGACCCTTTTCCGAGGCCAAGCCGATGACCTGGAACTGATGGATTGGCTGCGCAAGCGCATCTGGCCCCTGGAAGCATCCCACGACGAAGAATCGAATTACTGGTCAGCTTTACTTGGTATCGGAGAGCTGATTGAAAGCGGCACGACCTCGCTGGTAGACATGGAAACGGTGCATCATACCGAGAGCGCCTTTAACGCCCTGGCCGAAAGCGGCATCCGGGCCATGAGCGGCAAAGTTATGATGGACCACGGTGCCGAAGTTCCGGCCGGACTGTTTGAAGATACGGCCGATTCGCTGGACCAAAGTGTCCAATTGCTCAAAAAGTGGCACGGTTACGATGGTGGCCGAATACAGTACGCTTTCTGTCCCCGCTTCGTGGTTAGCTGCACCGAGAAACTTTTGACCGGCGTCCGCGACCTATCCGCCTATTATGATGTAATGGTTCACACCCACGCCAGCGAAAACCGGGGCGAAATTGCCCTGGTAGAGGCCGAACGCGGCATGCGAAATGTCCAGTACCTGGAGCATATCGGCCTGGCTAATGAGCGGCTAATCCTGGCCCACTCAATCTGGCTGGACGAACAGGAACGCCAGATTCTGGCCCAACGCAACGTTAAAGTAACCCACTGCATCAGCTCTAACCTCAAACTTTCCAGCGGAATTGCCGATGTACCGGGCCTGAAAGAAGCGGGCATAATCGTGGGCCTGGGTGCGGACGGTGCGGCCTGTAGCAACAACCTCGATATGTTCCAGGAAATGCGCATAGCGGCCATGGTCCAGAAGGTTTTACATGGCCCGACCTGTTTACCGGCCCGCGAGGTCTTCAAGATGGCGACAATGGGCGGCGCCCAGGTCATGCGGTTGGAAAAGGAAATCGGCAGTATTGAAGTCGGCAAGCGCGCCGACCTGGTGCTGATGGACCTGAACCAGTTACACGCCTTTCCTTCCACTGGGGTCGACCCGATTTCCCGGCTGGTTTACAGCGCTTCAAAACGAGATGTTGAAACTGTTATAATCAACGGCCGGGTGGTTATGGAAAACCATCAACTTACTACGATTGACCGGGCGGCTGTCCTGCGCAACTCGAACGAAGCAATTGACCGGCTGTTAAAACGGTCCGGGGTTAACGCAAAGGTATAAGGGGTTTAAGAGGGCAAGGCAGCGTAACAGGTCCAGGCTGGCAAAAACTTTCCCGGTTGAAATATGAGCAAAACAGAGCAGTTTAATAATTCGCCGGTTTCCGAAGCCGCCTTACCACAAGCGGAAAATAAGCCGGTAATGCTTCGGGCCCAGGGTATCACCAAAAGCTTTGGGCATTTTACGGTGCTTAAAGGGGTAAACCTGAGCCTGACCCTCGGCGAGCGCGTGATTTTGCTCGGTCCCAACGGGGCCGGTAAATCTACCCTGATGCGCATCCTGGCAATGCTGGCCCGGCCCAGCGCCGGAACGCTTGAAATCGCCGGGATACCTTTGAGCGAGGCTCGGGCCAGTATCCGCTCACTAATCGGTATAATCAGTCACCTGACCTACCTCTACGAAGACCTGACCGCCCGGGAAAACCTGCATTTTTACGGCAAACTCTACGGCCTGTCCGGGGAACTCCTGGACCAGCGGGTCGCCGAAATGCTGGTTAAGGTCGGGCTGGAACGGCGAGCCGACCAGCGCGTCCGGTACTATTCCAGGGGAATGCAGCAGCGTCTTTCACTGGCCCGGGCTATTTTGCACCAACCTCCGGTGCTGTTGCTGGATGAACCCGATACCGGCCTGGACCGCCACGCCGCCGAAATGCTGGCCCAGATTATCACCGAGCCGGACTCGCAAGGCCAACCCCGGACGGTCCTTATGACTACCCATAACCTGGAACGGGGCCTGGCTTTGAGCAACCGGGTGGTAGTACTTTCCAGTGGGCGCATCGTTCGAGAAACCGCCGCCAATAACCTTGCGGCAGATGATGTCCAAAGCTGGTATTATGATGCCATCCGGCGTTAAAGCCGGAAACAGTCCAACAGGCTTGATTTAGGTACGGGTTAGACCCTGGAAATTACTTGATCACATATTATGGATAGGGCAAGAACAGCAAAACAAGACCGGGAACTTGAGACAGGCTCTACCAGGGCCAGCTTTGTACTACCGGCGTATCTGCGGGTAGCCTGGGAAGTGTATCGCAAGGATGTACGGACCGAATTGCGCACTAAAGAAATCTTTAGCGCCATGTCGATCTTTAGCCTCCTGGTTGTAATGGTCTTTGTCTTTGCTTTGCCGGGCAAGTTGAAGGAAGCGGGCGATGTCGCGCCGGGCTTGCTGTGGATCGCTTTTACTTTCGCTGGCGTGCTGGGCCTTAACCGGTCGTTTATCAACGAGAAGGACCGAGGCTCGCTGGAAGGTCTGCTGCTGGTCCCGACCGACCGAAGCGCCATTTTTTACGGCAAAGCCCTGGGCAATTTTACCTTTATCATAATTGTTGAACTGCTGCTGGCCCCGATTTTTAGCCTGTTGTTCAATTTCTCGGTCCTACGGCTGGAACTCCTGCCGGTGCTGCTGCTGGGGACCATCGGTTTTGCCGAAATCGGCACCCTTTTCGCGGCGATGGCGGTCAACACCCGCGCCAGGGAAGTTTTACTGCCGGTGCTGTTCTTCCCGATTATGCTGCCGGTAATTATCGCGGCTTCCCAATCGACCGCCGCAATCCTGGCAAACCGGCCCTTTGAGGAAATCAACAGCGCCCTGGGTTTAATGATTTTTTTCGATTTAATCTTTCTGGTAGTGCCGGCCCTGCTTTTTGAGCTGGTCCTGGAAGAATAGTTTAGAGATGCAGCTTAGTTCCGGTTAAACATAGCGGCTCGCGTGAAGTTAACCTGGTAGTAATAAACATAAGGTTCTTAAAATAATGGCAACAGTAACAAAAAGAATGGATTTTGGTAGCAGCGGGAATGTTACCGGCAAGCGAAAACTCGATTGGGCCAGGGTATTACTCTGGACCATGCTTTTCTCCTTCCCGTTAACGCTACTCTTTATCCTGCTGGCTCCGTCCGACTTCGAACTGAAGTACTCGCAGCGAATTTTCTACTTCCACCTGCCCTCGAATATCCTGTGCTTGCTTTCTTTTACAATTTACTTTGTAGGTGGGCTGGGTTACTGGCGGACGCGCAAGCGCAAGTGGGATATTTTGATGATTACCGGCCTGGAACTGGGGGTGTTCTTTGCCCTCATCGGTATCGTGACCGGCTCAATATGGGCCCGGTACGCCTGGGGCACCTTCTGGACCTGGGACCCGCGCCTGACGACCGTAACCATCATGCTGGTGGTTTACCTGGCCGGGTGGATGCTGCGCAGTTCGGTCGAGGACCCCAACCGCAAAGCGGCCCTGACTGCGGTCTTTGGGATTGTCGGCTTTATTAACGTCCCGCTGGTCTACTTTTCGACCCGCTTCTTCCCGGCCGGTCTGCACCCGGTAATTTTCGGGGCAAACGACAAGGCGGTGGCCCTGGAAGGTTTCATGACCCTGACGCTGGTTGTTTCAATTATAACTTTTAGCCAGTTCTTTATATATTTGATGATTCAACGCATACGTTTGGAAAATTTGCGTGATAAGGTAGCCGGGGTGCGTATGGCCCTGTATGAGGATGAGGATTTAGCATGATTTTGAATACAGTAACTTTTTACCTGGGCCAGGTAGTTGCCCAGGCTAAACCTTCCGCCGACCAGGTGGAAAGCGGTTTTATTTACGTGATAGCGGCCTTTACGGCGGTCTGGCTGCTTATCGCGGCCTATCTTTTCTGGTTGCAGCGGCGGCAGGAAAGCCTGCGCCAGGAAGTTGAAGAACTGCGGCAGGAAGAAGCCGAACGGCAGCAAGCCGCCGGGCAGGCCGCGAATTACGCCGGGGTAGAACCCGGGCTGGAAGTTCCCGGCCAGGCCACCACCCAGACCAATCTCAGAGGTTAGTTTGCGGCAGTCCACCGCTCCGGAACTCTAAAGCAGAGAGGCTGGCCCCACGCCAGCCCCACAACTTATTCCTGCTAGCAATTAATTACAGCCCGGCTAATTAAATCGAACTATAGTCTTTTGTAAAAGGAGCCGTATCCTGCCTTAAAGCAGGTCTGGAAACGGCTCCTTTTTTGATATTTTGGAAACCCGGCAGTAAGAAAGGTA
Organism: Chloroflexota bacterium; assembly: GCA_028287745.1. GTDB lineage: Bacteria > Chloroflexota > Chloroflexia > Chloroheliales > Chloroheliaceae > 54-19. The sequence goes on along the minus strand of JAQBPB010000078.1, from coordinate 11,398 downwards.
AAGCCCGGTAAGGCCGAAAGCGGCTAACTAGGATTTACTTTGCCGGGCTTTTCGTGGGTGCAGCCGGTCAAAGATAGATACGCCGCTGAGTAAAAGGGCCAGCCAGAAGCTGCCGCTGATATAGCCGCCCACTACATCGGTCAGGTAGTGCGCTCCCCGGTAAACCCGGCTCAGGCCGACCATAAATACGCAAACCAACATTGAGCCCAACCAGGCCGCCATAATCACCGGGCTTTTCAAAAACTTGTAACCCAACCAGGCAAAACCGCCGCAAAAGCAGAAGCTAACCGTGGCATGACCGCTGGGAAAGCTAAATGTCTTTAAATGAGGTTCGCGATTAGTCAAGAACTGAGGCCGGGGCCGCCGGAAGAAAAACTTTAGAATCTGGTTAAGTATCAAACCACCGCCGGTAGCCATGGCCAACAACCAGGCCGCGTGAGGATGGTGCCGTTTGACCAGTATCCAGAAACTTAACACGGTCAGGCCGACCACGCTGGCTATACTGCCTATCGTGCTGAAAAACTTGAAAATCTTGTCCAGGACCGGGTTAGCCAAGCTGTGTACCCATAAACTAAACCGGTGGTCGAGGGCTTCCGACTCCTTTTTGAAAATCCCTTCCGCTAATTCCTCGAATAGTTTGGCTGTAATAACTGCGCCGGTCAGACCGATGGTGGCATAGAGGCCCATTTGCCGGATTACGCCAACCAGGGCCTTTAACACCGAATCGTTGTCATCAGGGTCAGTTTGACCGGCGGCGGGTTGCTTTAATAGTTGTAGCATAGGGTAGTCAGACAGCTCCTTTTTTAGTTATTTGAACTACCGGTTTTGATCATACGACGATAACGCGCCTCGGCCAGGGAAAAGAAACCGTAGGCTACCAGGCCCACCGCGACAATTCCCAGTAATATCTGCCCGTAAGGCTGGCGCTGTAACTCCTGGAGCGCCCCACCCAGACCTTTCGCCTGGCCGGGGTTTTGTTGAAGGGCGGCGACAATTACGAAAATACCAATCACGGTTAAGACGACGCCCCGGGCGGCCAACCCAAACTGGCCGAAGCGGACAACCCAATCCTTCATCTGAGAACTAAGCTGACCCAGGTCAAGGTCTTTTTTGAACTTGGCTTTATAAGCTTTGTAGAACTGGTAACCGGCCGAGCCCAGCACCACCAGGCCCGCGATAACAACCAGCAACGTTCCCAGCGGCTGTTTTAACAGTTCGCCGGTCCAGTCTTTGGCGTTCGCATCGGAGTCTTTACCGGCACTTCCGGCGCCCATCAGCAACTGGAAAGCGGCAAAGGCTAGAATTAAATAGGAAACGCCTACCGCCGCATAGAAAAGGCGGATAGCAATACCTTTAGGTTCTGACCCTTTGGCATCGGTATCGGCGATTGCCTTGATAAAGCTCCATAGAGCATAGCAAAGCAGCCCAAAAGTAACCAATCCCAGTAAGACCTTTCCAAACGGCTGCTCGTAAATTGTCTGGATGGCCCCTTTGCGGTCCGTAGTAGCCCCGCCATTACCAAGGGCAGCCAGCGCCGCTAAAAACCCGATAACGATATACACAAGCCCCTTGGCGGCATACCCAACCCGGCCAAGCATAATTGTGACGGGTTTATGTGCGGTCTGGTCAACGGCCTGTCCGACCGCCTGGGCCGGGGCCGAATTAGTCGGGTTTAACTTGGAATTGCTAAGATTCATCTGCTTCTCTCCTTTGGTCCACATGAACTCTTTTATGGCAAAACGGGCTTGAAATCCTACACCGGCTATTAAATGCACACTTATTTAACAGCCTATTTCCTGGTTTCAGGTACCGTCGTCACAGCCAACTGTTGCTTTTCCTCACTGTCCTGTTTCCGGTCAGCCTGCTCGTTATTTTCAACCTGGGCAGAAGGGACTCTGACCAGCAGAGCAGCCGGGTGAATTTGATAAGCCAGGGGAGAGGTGAGCGTGCGTGTCTCCCCATCAAACGCGACCGACAGGTGACGGCGTGAGGAGTAAACTGTGGCCTTGCAGACCTCCGTTTGAGTCACCAGGGGCGACTCGGCCAGCTTATTAAGTAGAAAACTGGCGGCTACCCGGAAGAGTTGTATTGGGCTGCTCGCCTTCACCAGGTAAGTGTCAAATACTTGATCGTCAAGGCGCGCCCGCTGGCCTGCCCCTAAAGGGGACATGTTAACCCGGTTATTAGAGAAAAATACCAGCCCAACTTTTAAATCCTGGACTTCCCCGTTTAGCAACAACTTGATATGCCACAGGTTGGGACGCCGTAAGACCATCCAGGCGGCCAGGAGGTAAGCAAACCATTTCCCCAGCTTTTTCTCGTATCTTTCCCGCTGCCTGACCAACCTGGGGTAAATTCCGATACTGGAATTGTTCAGGAAGTAATTGCCGTTGACCTCGCCTACATCAATTCTTATCTCGGTAGCGCCATCCTCAAACAAAGACATGGCCTGTTCCAGGTCTGGCGGGACGCCAATATCGCGGGCAAAATGGTTAAGGGTTCCAAAAGGGATAACCACCAGGGGTACATTAGTTTTAACCAGGTTGCCAGCCACAGAATTTATGGTACCATCGCCACCGGCCGCGCCAACTACCTTGACACCTTGTTTGAGCAATGTTCTGATTACCTGGGAAAGGTCTACATCCTTATTAATATAATGTACCTGCAAATCAGGTTGTTTGCGGGCGGCTGCTAGTAGGATTTCGAGCTCTTTCCCTCTTTTAGCTCTACCTGCCCCGGCATTGACGAATAATACTTTTTTCATAATGGCAGATTTTATCCAGAACTTTTTATTATTTGATATACGGTATATCTAATTTAGACAAACCGTATATCTTCTTAATGCAAGAATAGGACCAATACCGGACGGTAAGGCTTTTGAGGGAAGAAAAAGGTCGTATTTTATAAGGATGAAGCAACCGAAATTTAATTTACCGGGGAAAGAAGTAAAAGTTTGGGGTAAGACAAGCCGTAGGGGCTATTCGGACAGGCAGGCCAACCGGGTGAACAGTTAGCCTGCCTGTAAAACAAATATTGTGGCCTGACAGCCGGGTTTAGCTTCCGCTGTCGGCGCTGAGGCCGGTTTCGATGACCTGGGCCGCCCTTAACACCGTCGCTTCATCCCAGGCTTTACCGGCCAGTTGAATACCCAGCGGCAACCCTTCGACCGAACGGGCCACCGGCACCGAAATAGCGGGCCAGCCCAGAAAGTTAAAGGGCGCGGTTAAGGTAACCGGGGTCGGGATGCCCAGCAGAGGAGCTTTATGCGGCACAGGAGGGGTGCTGAACAGGTCAATCTCCTGGAATAAAGCCTCAAACCGGCGGCGTAGTAACTGGCGGGCCTGTTGGACCAGCACCAGGGCGTTAGGGGAGTAGGCATAAGCGGCTAACACCCGCTGGCGCATAAATTCGCCGTAATCTTCCAGGCGAGTACTCAGGTTGTGCTGGTGAAAAGCGCTGGTTTCCAGGCCGAGCAAGGCCCCGCTCAGGTTGCGTAGCAGGCCAAACTCAGGCAGGTCAACCTCGTACAGGGTCGCCCCGGCTTTCTCCAATTCAGCCAGGCCAATATGCCAGGCTTCAATAACTTCGGGCGTTGCCAGGGAGTCGGCCCCGGCCAGGACGCCAACCCGCAGCCCGCGCACCCCTTTATGCAAGTCGGCGGCTACTGGTGGCACCAGGCGCGACCGCATATCCCGCGCATCAAAACCTTCCAGGGCTTGCAGCATTATGGCATTGTCTTCAACGGTGCGGGTCATCGGGCCGACATGGTCCAGCGACCAGGAAAGATTGACCGCCCCGTACAGGCTCAGACGGCCAAAAGTGGGTTTTAAACCGACCAGGCCGCACAAAGCCGCCGGTACCCGGATGGAGCCGCCGGTATCGGTACCCAGGGAGCCATAAGCCATGCCCGCCGCCACCGCCGCGCCCGAACCGCTGCTGGAGCCGCCGGTATCATAGGCCGGATTAGCCGGGTTACGGGTCGGGCCGTAGTGGGCGTTATTAGAGCCGGGCGAATAGGCAAATTCCGACATCCGGGTCTTGCCGACAATAACCGCCCCGGCGGCATGCAAGCGCGTCACGGCGGTAGCGTCAAAATCGGTCCGGTCATTCGCTCTAATCTTTGAACCGGCAGTAGTTATGGTGCCGCGCATTGCCAGCAAATCTTTAACCGCTACCGGCACACCGTGCAGTGGACCGCGATATTGCCCGGCCTGAATTTCCTGTTCGGCCTGCCTGGCGGCCGCCATAGCCTGCTCGGCCAGGACCAGTTGAAAAGAGTTTAACTCGCCATCCTGGCTGGCAATGCGCTCCAGGGCCTGTTTGGTCAGTTCCACGGGCGAAACTTCACTGGCCCGGATTTGGGCGGCAACCCCGGCCAGGGTGCCGTACTGTTTTTCCCAGCCCGGCCCGCCTCTTTTAACGTTTTCCGGCGCATTCCTGCTAACTTCAAAAGGTTTCAGGGGCGCTCCACCGGCGCCAGCGGCCGGGTTTAGCGGGGCGGACTCGCCCCAATCTTTCAGGTAGTCCGGTAAATCCTCGAACGTATTAGCACTGGCATAGTCTTCAAAAGCCAGCACGGTACTGAGGAAACCCTTGTCAACCATTCCCTGCACGTCCGCCTCATTGAGGGTGATACGGGCCAAATTTAAGTTTATTCGCAACCGTTCAATGATTTCTGCGGGGACTCCATCCTGCGTCATATCTTTTCCCTTTTATCTACAGGTTCGGTTAAATTTGAATTAATCGTGGGAGCATGTGGGTTGGTACTGCTAACTTGAGTATACCAGAGCAACCCTTAATTGGGTAAACAATTCTCCGGGTACCGGCAGGGCCAGGCTGGTTCTCGAATTAGTTTGCAGATTTAATTTAGCTCTGTTAAGGTTTCGCCAACCGCACCAATGCTCATTATTACTTTTATAGAATTTTCGCCCGGCCGGGCAAGCCCTTCAAGGCTAGGGTTGGTTTTAACCGGAATAGGATTAACCGGCAAGCTTTTACGAGCCAGGCAGGTGCCTCATCAACCGTTAAACCAGGCACCCGCTTTTCAGGCAAAGGCGAAAGTTTTGACCTTAACAAGTTTACCAGGCGCATATATAGATTTATGTAAAGTATACTGGAGAAAGAAGGTAGAGTTTATGGCTACTGTTGCAATTGTGGGTGGGACCCTGATTGATGGGACCGGCGCTGACCCGGTATCCAACACGACCCTGATTATTGAAAACGACACCATTACCAGCATTGGCCCGGCTTCCCAGGCCAACATACCGGCCGGGGCTACCGTTATTGATGCCGCCGGGATGACGATTATGCCCGGCCTGATTGACTGCCACGTCCACCTGGCCTTACCGGGCGGGTCGTTGGGCCTGACCGAAGCCTTTTTAACCTCGCCAAGCCTGGGCTTACTCGGAGTGGTCCCTAACAGCAAGGCCACCCTGGAAGCGGGCGTCACGACCGCGCGCGATACCGGCATGGCCCCGGCGGGTGTGCGACAGGCTATCGAACGGAAAATGTTTCCGGGGCCGCGCCTGTTAGTCGCCATTTCACCCCTGTCCCAGTCGGGCGGTCACGTAGATGGGCATTTACCATCGTGTGTGGACCGCTTTGCCGGGCTGCTGCCGGATGTACCTTCGTTTGTGGTGGACGGGCCGGACGAGATGCGCAAGCGCGTAAGGGAAATTCTACGGGCCGGGGCCGACTGGATCAAAATGTGTACGACCGGCGGGGTCTTATCTCCGGCCGACGACCCCTCGCACACCCAGTTCACCATCGAAGAAATAGCGGCCGCTGTCTACGAAGCCGCCGCCCAGGGTAAGAAAGTCTGCGCTCACGCCCAGGGCACCCAGGGCATTAAGAACGCCTTGCTGGCCGGGGTAGAGTCTATTGAACACGGCATCTGGCTGGATGACGAAGCCATTGAGATTATGAAGTCCAAAAAAGCTTACCTGGTCGCGACCCTGATTGCCCCGCTCTCGGTGCTGGAAGCCGAAGAACGCAATCCCGGCTCGGTGCCGCCCTATGGTTTGCAAAAGGCTAAACACGTTATCAAGGACCACTATGAGAGTTTCCGCAAAGCGGTTGAAGGCGGCGTAAACATCGCCATGGGGACCGATGCCGGGGTGGGACCGCATGGTGAGAATGCGCGGGAACTTGACCTGATGGTCCAATACGGCATGACCCCGATGCAGAGCATCGTAACCTCGACCCTCAACGCGGCCAAACTCTTAAGACTTGACAAGCGCCTGGGAACCCTGGAAACCGGCAAACTGGGAGACGTGCTGGTAGTGGACGGCGACCCGCTGGCCGACATCAAGGTTTTGCAGGACAAAAACAAGCTGGTAGCCATACTCAAGGGCGGCGAAGTCTACAAAGACCTTACCGGCAACCGGGTTTTAGCCCTGGGGTAGAAAGTCCGGGCTGGCCGGGAATAGTTATACCCGGTCAGCCTGTTTGCAGTCCTGCCAGGCGCATCAACTCAATAAATCGCCTATTTGGAAGGCATTGGAAGCCGGAATTAAGTTGGAGAGCGGAGTCCTGGTGCGGCCCAAAACTGCTTTAATAATTCTAAAGAAATTCTAAATTTAACAAGGTAAAGTTTATTGACAAACTCAATTAACAATTCTATAATTATCTAATAACATATTCTTGATAAAGTTTCTTCAGGAAAGAAACAGGAAATCAAGCCAAACCAAAGAAATTTCAGGAGATTTACATGGCACTAAACGCTGAAGGTCAGGCCGCTAAAGAGCGCCGCCGTTTCCGGCCGAAAATTGCAAAAAACGCTGTTGAACTAATGGGAAATACCCCTCTGGTCCGGCTGAACAAAATTGCCGAAGGTTGTGTAGCCAATATTATTGCCAAGTTAGAAGCTTACAACCCTGGTTTTAGTGTGAAATGTCGTATCGGCGTAGGTATGATTGAAGACGCGGAAAAGCGCGGAGTCTTGAACAAGGACACCGTTATTATTGAGCCGACCAGCGGCAACACCGGTATCGCCCTGGCCTGGGTCGCGGCGGTCAAGGGATATAAACTGACCCTGGTTATGCCTGACACGATGAGTATTGAACGCCGCATCCTGCTTAAAGGTTATGGAGCCAACCTGGTGCTGACTCCTGGTGCCGAAGGCATGCCCGGCGCTATCCGCCGCGCCGAAGAAATGCTGGCCGAAACCCCTAATTCGTGGATTCCGCAGCAATTCAAGAACCCGGCCAACCCGGAAATTCACCGCAACACAACCGCCCTGGAAATCTGGGACGATACCGATGGCGAAGTGGATATTCTGGTCGGCGGCGTTGGGACCGGCGGCAGCATTACCGGCGTATCCCAGGTCATCAAACCGCTTAAGCCCGGCTTCAAAGTCGTCGCGGTAGAACCGACCGCCAGCCCGGTCCTGAGCGGCGGCAAGCCTGCCCCGCACAAAATCCAGGGTATCGGCGCCGGGTTTGTCCCCGACGTGCTGGACCAGAGCCTGGTAGATGAAATCTTCCAGGTAACGAACGAACAGGCCATTGAAACGGCCCGGGCCATTATGCGCCAGGAAGGTTTGCTGGTCGGTATCAGTTGTGGGGCCGCCGCTTACGCAGCAATCCAGATTGGCAAGCGCCCTGAAAACGCGGGTAAGAATATTGTAGTCATTCTGCCTGATACCGGCGAGCGCTATCTCAGCACCTTGCTGTTTGCCGATATCCGGGAGCAACTCCAGTTAACCTAACCCGGCTATACCGAAAGGTAATTTAAGTCTATGAAAATTTCAAGCAAGGGTGAATATGGGCTCAGGGCGCTTTTTGACCTGACTCAGCACTACGACCAGAGTCCTCGCCGTAGCCGGGAGATTGGGGAAGCCCAAGGCGTACCCGAAGATTACCTTAACCAGTTGCTCATAACCCTGCGTAAAGCAGGGCTCATCAACAGCCTGCGCGGCCCCCAGGGGGGCCACGTTTTGGCCCGCCCGCCTCAACAAATAACTTTGCTGGAAGTCATCCGGGAACTTGAAGGCGATGTTTCGCCGGTCGCCCACTCGGTCGAACCAAACATCATTGATAAGGTCCTGAACGAAATCTGGCAAAAAGTCGAGGACGAAACGATCAAAATCCTGAGCGCTGTCACACTCGAAGACCTTTACGAACGGCATAACCACAAACAAGAACAGGTTATGTATTACATTTAAGGGGATGCCCCGGTTCTCCGGGGCTAACCGGTCCGGCCCGGCCTAGAGATTGGCTCCAATCTTACCGCCGTGGCCGGGCAACCCGCCTTCTTCAGGAATTCCCACCGCCTGCAGTTCGCCGGGGAAGTTCGCCAGATCCAGCCCGCTCCGGCTGATTTTTTCACCCAGATAGTCGTAAAAACTTTCCACCTCTGTCTCAATTTGCTTGCAGGCCTCCAGCAATACCTGGGGTGCCTCCTTTACCACGCGGTCTTCGTACCGTTCAAAAGCCATAATCCCACTTTTTAAGGTTGTGTTGCAAAAAATTTGATTGGGGAGAAAAAGCGGGTTCGTAAACCCGGTCCCAATTTATTTAGCTTTGTCGAAGACCCGGCAAAATACAAGACCTGAATCAACAGGCCATCAGGTCCGCGTTACAGGACCAACAAAAGGCCGGTCGGGTTTACCCAGATTATATAAAATATTTTAATGTAATTTAAAGTCAGGATAGGTTAAGTAACTTTAAGGGGGTTGTAAAATTGGTTAAAACAAGAATAATTATGAAATAAAACAACGCCAGGGGAAACGGCCTGGCGTTGTTGCGAAACGAACAACGAAAGGAGATTTAACTCTCTTGGTGGAAAAAAGTCTAGGTAGAGTTGAGGTAGTTTATAGCACAAGCAGGCGGTTAAGACAAATGATGCAACGATGCCTGGGCTAAAAACTACTGCTTTGTTAGGACGTTATGGGACGAATGTTAGGTGTGTGTTAGGTCGCTCTCTTCTCTACATTTCTATTATTGCATATGAACATTACGAAGAACATTAAGTAGTTGACTAATTTTGAAATCTTGAAAAAATCACTTAAATCCCGATAGCTTGCGGCCCTAAACCGGCAAATTCCAGCCGCTGAAAATAATCAATCGTAACTTTTACCGGATGTACCGGGTAGCCGAACTGCACACCCAGACGCCCGGCGTGAGCGGTTATTTCGGGCAGGGCAGCACTGACCTGGTCTTCCGTAACGATAAACCCGGTCAGCCAGGCACAAAATTCCACCCAGTAGCGGGCCTTTTCCAATTCCCCGGCGCTCCGCAAAAAGACCAGGGCCTTCAGTAAGCCGAACTTTCTTACAGTATGCAAGCCGCACAGGGCGTCCCAGGCGCTAAACCCGGCTTCGCCAAAATACACCAGGTTGTGATGCAGCAAGCCCAACCAGTGCCCACCGGCCCTTTCGTGGCCGACCCGGGCATAGTGTAAAATATAAGGGGCGGCCAGGTGCCATTCCTTCTCGAATTTCAGGCCGTACTGGGCGTACCATTCAGTCACCGCCAGATCAAACTCCAACAGGCCCGTAGCGCCCTCCGGCGGCCCATAAAGGTGCGCCAGGTGGTCGCGGTACTGTTCGACCTGCTGCCAGATAAGCCCGGCTTCCGCGCCGGGAAAACGCTTGCCCAGGATGCGCAACAATTCACGGACGCAATACTTGGCGTCCTGCTCAGGATGGCGAACATAGGTAAAGGCGGAAACATCGTTACAAGTCAACCACTCCCCAACCTGCAAGTCCATCTGGCCGTAACCCAAAAGCTTATGAGCATCACCTGCGTACTCCATAAGCGCACCTCCACCCATCATCGGGTTTTATTTTATTTTTATTGTTTTGCGTCAGTAGCTCTTAGGTACAGGTTAGTCCTTTTAGCCTTAAAGGTCAAGACCCTGCCTGAATTGCGCCATGTGCCGGAATAACCGTCATGGTAAATGGCGGCGCTAAGACCGGTTGCCAGGCTCAAATAATCTTCAAAATACTTCAAAAGCGGTTGACTTTAGCAAAAGGCTGTAGTATAATCCGACTTGCCTGGCAGAAATGCCGAAATCACCCTGGATCGCTAGCTCAATTGGCAGAGCAACTGACTCTTAATCAGTGGGTTCTGAGTTCAAGTCTCAGGCGGTCCATTTTTCCCCTTTCTAAGGCGGTAAATCGCCCCTTGTCAACTCGCGCTTACCTCAAAAGGAGCGCGAAAATGAAAAATAGCACAACTGATTTTAAAAAACCCCTTGCCAAAAATCCCGTAAACCTTGCGGGTCAGGCCAGGGGTAATTTAGCTGTTGCCCCTAAAGTCATCCCCGAAACTGACCCCTTTAAGCGGCTGATCATTGAATGGCTGGACGCCGGCCGCTCCGACGGCCTCTCCCCCAGGACGCTGTCCGATTACCAGGAAAAAATCCTGAAGTTCTGGTGGTGGTGGACCGATTATACCCATTACTCAGAGAAGCTGGGCGCCCACCCGAAGTTCGTCAGCAGAGCGGAAGCCAGGGAGTACGCCTCCTACCTGCGGGAAAATCTGGCGGTGCGCTGGGGAGAGCCGGTGGTCCGGGGCCGGGAAAGCCTGTCACCGGCGAGTATTGCCTCTTACGGCCGGTCAGTCAAGGTTTTCTTCAACTGGCTCACTTCTGAAGACCTGATAGACGTAAATCCATTCGCCAACAAGGGGGTTAAATTCTCGACCAGGCAGAAGCAGGAGCGGCTGATCAAGACTGTCGAGCAGGAAGAGCTTGCAAAGCTGTTGCGCCATATGATGGACCCGGATAGGCTTAAGACTTACTACGGCCGCCGCGACCTGGCGATAATCTGCTTACTCATCTATAGCGGTATGCGCAAGGGCGAACTGCTCTCGATGCGGTTAACTGACCTGGACCTGAAAAATAACCGGTGCGTAATCAACGGCAAGACCGGTGAACGCCTCGCCATGTTCTCGGAAGGCTGCCGACAGGCTCTCCTAAACTACCTCCAGGCCAGGGATGAGCATGACCAGGGCGAAGTGCCCCAGCTCTGGCTTACCGAGGACGGTGCCCCTCTTACGGCCTACGGCTTCGCCTCATCTATCACCAGGTTGAAGGAGCGGTCCGGGGTAAATTTCCACGCCCACATGCTCCGGCACACCTTCGCCACCAACATGGCCCGCCAGAATACCAGCCTTTTTGACCTGAAGGAATTCATGGGGCACTCCAATATAACGACTACCCAGATTTACGTCAGGCAAAATGCCCAGCAGCTCGCGGCGGTCTACCAGAAGATGAAGCCTTTCGAGAAGCTTGATTCGGTCGAGAAAGAGCTGAGGAAGCGCAACGGGCGGCCCAGGCAAGGCAGGTTTTAAATAGCGAAAGAAAGTAAAGGCCAGGCGTTAAATTGCCTGGCCCTCTTTTATGTCGTAGTTGGCGGTATAGTTGGCACCAGGTTAGGGAATTCATAAATAAA
>JAQBPB010000012.1 GCA_028287745.1 Chloroflexota bacterium | reverse complement strand
TTCTTGATACAGCAGGGTTAAAAACGGGGCTTGCTTTATTGGAGGTAGCAGTATGTTACAAAATGGTTCTAATTTAGATATTACCTGGAAGGGAACGAACGGGAATAACTTCTGGGTGGGGCGGGATGGTAAAACGGCCTGTGCGATTGTGGACCACTGCATGGGCCGGGCCAGGGACGGCAGCCGGGCGACCCTGGAAGGGACCCGGGGCTGGTTCAGCAATCCGAAGAGTGAGGTGAGCGCCCACTTCGGGGTGGCGAAGGATGGGCGGGTCTGGCAGTTTGTAGACATTCAAAATACGGCCTGGGCCAATGGGATTATGGAGCAGCCGGATGCAAGTATTCCCTGGCTGGCCGAGTGCGTCAGTAAGAAGATTAACCCGAATAAAAGGACGATTTCAATCGAGCATGAGGGCGATAGTAATGATGTAATGCCGGAAGCGCAGTACCAGGCAACCCTGGCCCTGCACCTGTTTTTGATTAAGACAGCCGGAATTAAAGCGGACCGGCAGCATATTGTCGGGCACAGCCAGATTACCGGGCGGCAGCGCGCGAATTGTCCGGGGCCGGGTTTCCCCTGGCAGTGGCTGATGCGCGACCTGGCGAAAGTCAGGGGGCTTTCGTTCCAGGACCCGGTGACGAACTTCACGGTGGCCGAGCCGTTCGCGTCTTTCTGGCATAAAAACGGGGGGTTGGCGGTATTCGGGCGGCCGATTAGCGAGCTTATTCGGGGCGATAAGGCCTTCCCGGAGTGCCAGGCGTTGCAGTGGTTCGAACGCGCCCGCTTCGAATTACACGCGGGCGGCGTAGTACTGCTGGGCCTGGTGGGCCGGGAAGCCAAACAGATAATCGAGGGGAAGGTTAACTGACTCTGGTCCCCGGCAAATTACTTTAATAAAGTGTAGAAATTGGCGATTTATTGATTGACATTTTTGCAAGATGTGATACCCTTCATGTAGACCATACGTTCTAATATGGTGAGAGGGAAACTGCACCAAAAATTTATAAACAGCAAATAAACCTCCTTGTTAAAGGAAGGTGTAATTTTTGTCTGCGCATGGACCGGCCGACCAGAGAAACGCCTGGCACAAACTTTTAGCGTTATGGTAACAGGGCTGTAAGTGTAATGTTAAGGTGCGGGGAACTCCAATCTTTAATCGCTGAAACTTTCAAGAAGTGCCAGGTCGCACCAAAACCCGGGCAATCCTACAAAAAAGAGGACTTATCAATGCGCGAACTGAGCGAAATGTGGATCACTGACGTTTACCAGTACCAGGAAACCGGCCGGTTCAAACGCCTGCAAATCCCGCTTTTTGGCGGTACGGTGCCCGCCGGTTTTCCCAGTCCGGCCGATGACTATATGGAAATGAAGCTGGACCTCAATGAGTTGTGTATTCAGCACCCGGTAGCGACATTCTTCATGCGGGTCCAGGGTCTGTCAATGACCGGGGCGGGTATCCAGCCGGGCGACCTGCTGGTGGTGGACCGGGCCCTGGAAGCGCAGGATGGCTCGATAGTGATTGCCCTGGTGGATGGTGAGTTTACGGTTAAGCGCCTGCGCAAGGACCGGGCCAACCGGATAGTCTTACAGGCCGAGAACCCGGATTTCCCGCCCATTGTAATCAAAGAAGGCATGTACTTCGAGGTATGGGGCGTCGTTGTATCCACCATTCATTTCTTCAGCCAGAATTCGCCTCTGCTGCCTAAAGCGGCTAAACAGATAAGGTAAGGCACTAAAATGATCCAGACGCCGGTTGCCCTGGTAGATTGTAATAATTTCTATGTAAGCTGTGAAAGGCTGTTTAACCCGGCTTTGCACAACCGGCCGGTGGTGGTTTTGTCGAACAATGACGGCTGCGTAATCGCCCGCTCGAACGAAGCCAAGGAACTGGGCATTAAGATGGGCGCGCCGGTCTTTGAAGTCAGGGATTTGCTGAAAAAGAACCAGGTGGAGGTCTGGTCGTCCAACTATACCCTGTACGCCTCGCTCAGCCAGCGCGTGATGACCACCCTTGAGATGTTCGCGCCGGAAGTCGAGGTCTATTCGATAGACGAGGCTTTTCTCTGGCTGCCGGGTTTCAGTCCGGCGGAACTGGACGCCCAGGCGGTCCGGATCAGGCAAAAAGTAGGGCAGTGGACGGGCATTCCGGTCAGTATCGGCCTGGCTCCTACCAAGACCCTGGCGAAGCTGGCTAACCGGCAGTCCAAGAAAAATCCGCTGTACAAAGAGAAGGGTATTTTTAATATAACCGGTTACAGCCGGGCCCAGCTGGATGAACTGCTGGCGAGTGTCCGGGTAGAAGATATCTGGGGCATCGGCGCCCGGCGGGCCGCGTTCTTGCAACAGCACGGCATTGATACGGCCTATGACCTGAAAGAGGCGCCGGACCGCTGGGTTCAAAAGCACCTGACGGTTATGGGCTTGCGGACGGTCTATGAGTTAAGGGGTATTCCGAGCTTCCCGGCCGAGCTTGCGGCCCCGCCCAAGAAAACGATAGTGACTTCCAGGGGGTTCGGGCGGGACATCGAAAGTTTCGAGGAGTTGAGTGAGGCGGTGGCGACCTATGTTTCGCGCCTGGCCGAGAAATTGCGGGCGCAGCACTCGGTAGCGTCGGTGCTGGAGGTGTTTATTCATACCAGCCATTTCGCTAAAGGGCGCGAGCGGTACGCCAACGCGGTCACGATGCGGCTGCCCCAGCCGACAGCTTACACGCCGGAACTGGTGGCCCACGCCCGGCGCGGCCTGGAGGCAATCTACCGTCCCGGCTTTAAGTACCAGAAGGCCGGGGTGATGGTTATGGGACTGGTCCCGGAAACCGGCCGCCAGCTAAACCTCTTTGGCGAGGGTGAAGGCGACCCGGCCACCCTGGAGCGCAACCGGAAGTTGATGGCGGCGGTGGACGGGCTAAACCGGCAGATGGGCCGGGGTACGGTCCGCATAGCCACGGCCGGTACTACGGAAGCCTGGGGCATGCGGCGCGGCAAACTCTCGCCGCGCTACACTACCCGCTGGGATGAGTTGCTTGCAATCTAAGCATAAAGGGCCTCCGCTGGAAATATAATTTGTTTTTAATTATTTTGCTACAAGCTCGGATTTTGCAACAGATAATTTCTCTCAATTTGTCATACTCAAACCAACTTATCGAGGCTTCTACCTGTCGCGACGACACAATCACCTGCTTTTAACGCTTCCCTGGCGGTTCCTGCACCGCTACCGCTACCGGCTCCTGTGATAACCCTACTTTTTGCTCAAATTGCTCCCTTCAATCAGCCGTTACTCCGGCCAGATATTCTTCGTCAGTAACCTTTTCCAACCAGTTAACCGGCTTACCGTCTAGCACCTCTTGAATGGCGATATGGCTCATTCCTGTTTTGTCGGTCGCGCCATGCCAATGTTTCTCACCTGGTGGACAGGTGACCACATCACCCGGCCGGATTATCCTTTTGGGACCGCCCCAGCTCTGCACCCAGCCGCAGCCGGATGTTACAACCAGGTTCTGTCCGAGCGGATGAGTATGCCAGGCCGAGCGAGCGCCGGGTTCGAAGGTAACCAGGGCGGCCGATACACGCCCTGGTTCTACCGCTTGAAAGAGCGGGTCAACTCGAACATTGCCGGTAAAGGTTTCAGCCGGTCCCTTGTTGGAAGGCTGTGCGCCGCTTCTTTTGAGTTCCATTTTGTAAATCCCTCCTTTATTTAGTTTGATTAGCCTTTTTTACCGGTTACTGGTGACCGACGATGCGATGCGGCGCATACAGCTCTTCCAGGTATGTGACCTCTTCCTGGGCCAGTGTAACGGTGAGAGCCCCGATGGCATCTTCCAGGTGCTGGATTTTCGTTGCCCCAATGATAGGTGCCGTCACCGGCTTCTTCTGTAATAGCCAGGCCAGCGCGATATGAACCCGCGGTACCCCGTGCTTTTGGGCGATTTCCGCGACCCGTTCCACGACCAGTTTATCTGTGCCGGCTGTCGCATCGTACTTGCTTTTCGCGATTTGATCGGTTTCAGACCGGAGCGTACTTTCCGACGACCAATCCCGCGTCAGTCTTCCCGATGCGAGGGGGCTGTAGGGAATTACCCCGATCTTCTCTTCACGACACAGCGGCAACATCTCCCTCTCCTCCTCGCGGTAGATGAGGTTGAGATGATCCTGCATTGAAACGAAGCGGGCCCACCCACGGTTTTCGGCGACGTGCAGGGCCTTCTGGAACTGCCACGCGAACATGGCAGAGGCCCCGATATACCGGGCTTTGCCGACCCTCACCACGTCATTTAGCGCTTCCATGGTCTCCTCGATGGGGGTCTGATAATCCCAGCGATGAATCTGGTAGAGGTCCACGTAATCCGTTTTCAGCCGCATGAGGCTTTTGTCGATCTCGCTAAGGATCGCCTTACGCGATAGTCCGGCCCCATTCGGTCCGTCGTGCATTTTGCCGTGTATCTTGGTGGCGATGACGACCTCGTCCCGATTGGCGAAGTCCTTTAAAGCATTTCCGAGGATTTCCTCACTCTTCCCAATGGAATAAACATTGGCGGTATCGAAGAAATTGATACCCATACTGAGGGCTTTCTTGATGATTGGGCGGCTGTCTTCCTCATTAAGCACCCATTTGTGAGTCCAGCGTTCCGCGTCCCCGAAGCCCATACAACCCAGGCAGATTCGAGATACATCCATTCCGGTGTTTCCTAGCTTTGTGTATTCCATTGTGTCCTTCCTTTTAATCATGCTCGTTAAATCACGCTCGTTAAATCACGCTCGTTCAAGGGTACTTTTCCCGCTTATTCAATAATTGTTGGACCAGACGGAACCCGGCGCAAAAATTTTGGCATCGTGCCGCCAGTCGGATTGTCCTATTACAAACTAGGGGCGCAGTAACACTTTGATGGCCCTTCGCTCGTCCATGGCGGAATAGGCGTCCGCTACCTGCGACAGCGGCAGTTCCAGGTCGAAAACGCGACCCGGCTCAATCCGGCCTTCCAGCACGTCCGGCAAAAGGTCCGGCATGTAGACGCGGGCAGGGGCTGCACCACCCGCCAGGCCGATGTTTGAATAGAACATCTGGCTGATAGGGGCCTCTGGCCCGCCGTGAGGTACGCCGACAAAGCCGACCCGCCCCCCGGGCCGCGCCGCGTCAAAGGCTTGCTGCATCGACTCCTTTGTCCCAACACACTCCAGCACGGCGTCCGCGCCTACCCCTCTGGTAAGTTCGCGTACTCGCTCGGCGCCCTCCTCACCTCGCTCGGTAATGATATCGGTTGCCCCAAAATCACGGGCGAGAGCCTGGCGCTGCGGATGACGTGACATGGCGATAATCTGGTTAGCGCCCAGCCTTTTGGCGGCCAACACCGCGCATAGGCCGACCGCTCCGTCTCCGACAACAACGACCCGGTCGCCTTGTTTAACCCGGGCGGAAAGGGCGACGTGGTGGCCGGTCCCCATCACGTCGGAAAGGGTTAATAAACTGGGAATTAAAGCCGCATCGGCCTGGCCTGTTAAAGGAAAGAGCGTGCCGTCAGCCAGCGGGACACGCAACGCCTCTGCCTGCCCGCCATCTGTTGGGAAACCATCGGCGCCGCTACTGCCCCACCAACCACCGTGGGCGCACGAAGTGGTTATGCCGTTGCGGCAATGCGCGCAGGTCCCGTCGCTTATCGCGAAAGGCGCAATAACGAAATCACCTCGCTTGACCTTGCTTACTTCACTTCCAACTTCTTCAACGACGCCGACAAATTCGTGACCAATCGGATGTGGTTCGCTGGTAGGGGTAACTCCACGGTACGGCCATAAATCTGAACCACAAACACAGCTTGCTACCACTCGCACGATGGCGTCAGTAGGTAACTTGATTTGGGGGTCGGGTACATTTTCGAAGCGAATATCGTGCGGGCCATAGATAAGTGTTGCTTTCATAATATTTTTGGTCTCCTGATGTGTAATATTCTTGCTAACTGCTAACCTTATACCAGCAGGACTTCAACAGCCACGTCGAAGTTAGAGTAGAGGCTATTCACCTGACCGGCACCATATCTGGCTCGGAACTTCTCAATGACTCTGCCTACCTGGGTTTCTTCGGTGAGCAGGCTGGCGTTTGAGGTGAAAGTTTCGCCTCTGGCAGCTAGTTGGATGACCGGTAACTTGTGCAAATTTTTGTACCATTCGGAAGCCGAACCCTTTGCCGGAAGCAGATAAAGTTTTTCGCCTTCCACTTCGAACCAAACGGGTAAAGAGATGGACCGGCCTGACTTCCGCCCGGTAACGGTGATATTGATTTCATTTGTGGTTTGCAAAGCAGTTTGAAAGTTTGAGCTTGCCATACCGGTATCCTTTTAATTTTTTTATTGACTGTTCGCTTACCCCTTAAACTTGAACTTTCTGTTGAGTTGAATAAAAGTCCAAAGCCCTGGTAAAAGGAGTAAATTTATTTCTTCCACTGTGGTTTAATTATAGAAGGTTGAGAGTGTGAGGTGGTATAATTATTCTCTAGAACTATTGTATAATCCTGCAAACTTTGCATAACGAGTTCGGGATGGAATGAGGTAGGAAATATTTATGGACTTGATGAGCAGTGAACAAACGGAACGTGAGCTAATGAGGGTGCAAGCCAACCAGGTGGAGCTAGTTGAGCGTATCATGCGAGCCGTCCCTGAAGATGCAACTGTTCAGGTGCTACCCGGCCTTTTCTTTCACCGCTACTCTATAAACAACAAGCCCAATCATGGGGTGTCCGACCCGGCTTTTTGTGTGATAGCTCAGGGTAGCAAAGAGGTGCTGCTCGGTGATCACCGCTACCGGTATGATCCCGCCCATTATCTGCTTGCCACGCTTGAAATGCCGACAATAAGCCGGATAATTGAAGCCTCAAAGGAAAAGCCTTACCTTTCCATGCGTTTACAGCTTGATCCTAATCTCGTTAGTTCGGTTATAGTCGAGGCTGGATACCATTCTCCACGAAAACAAGTTGCCGGTGATGTGAAGGCGATTAATGTAAGCACTTTAGATGCCAACCTGTCGGACGCGGTAGTGCGGCTTGCCAGGCTGGTGGAGTCGCCTGGCGAAGCCCGGATTCTTGCACCGTTAATTACACGTGAGATCATCTACCGCCTTTATATGGGAGAACAGAGCGAGCGGTTGCGCTATCGTGCGGCGTTGGGAGGTAACCTCCACCGCATTATTAAAGTGATGAATCGACTTCGTGCCGAGTACGACAAGCCACTTCGAATTGATGATATGGCCCAGGATATTGGAATGAGCGTTTCAGGTTTACACCACCACTTCAAGACGGTGACGGCAATGAGCCCTTTGCAGTTTCAAAAGCACTTGCGGCTCCAGGAAGCTCGCCGCCTTATGCTTACTGAAAACCTGGACGCCGCAAGTGCCGGCTATCGGGTGGGCTATGATAACGCGTCCCACTTCAGCCGGGAATACAAAAGTTTCTTTGGCAACCCGCCGATGCGAGATGCAGAACAACTGCGAGAAGTGGTCAGTCAGAGCAGTTAAATAACAGTAAAAGGGCGCAAGGCTGAATATACCACTCTTTGTTAAGCCGTTCAAAGGTTCGAATGTGCGGAACCCCAGGTGAGGGTATTAAATAGAGTTTTAGTAGCTGCTGTATTAACCGATTGCTATAGGGCGGCTGGCCGTAGCGCCCTTGCCAGGCGCAGTACGACAAATTAAGTAGAAATCATGTAATAGTCAAAGATCAAGTCGCGTCTACTACAATTACAATTTAAGACCTACCCGGTATTTCCTGTAAGGCCCAGGTGTTGCCATCAGGGTCACTGAAATAGACGTATTTGATACCTCCCATGTCCGATACTTCGCTTACCCCAACCCCGCGTGCTGCAAGCACTTCGCGTGCTTTCTCCACGTCTGAAACGACCAGATGCAGACCCTTGATCGAGCCCGGTTTTATTTCTGAAATCTCGCCCATACCGGTGCCTATAACGATTGAGCAGGCCGAGCCGGGCGGCGTCAGTTGAACGACCCGCATTGTAGGGCTTGGTAAGACATCATGGTCGGCATGAAATCCAACTTTTTCAACGTAGAAAGCCTTGGCCCGGTCTACATCCGAAACCGGTAATGGTACAACTTCAAGCTTCATATCAAACGTAATACTATTATCTGTGCTAGACATAACTGACTCCTCTTTAAACTCAGGCGAACTTTAATATGGGTGCATCAAGAAATGGACTGCAACCACTTTAGAGTACCACTTTCAAAGCCAACTTCTCAAGCTGCAAAAGCTGCCCGGAATCCGGTTGGCGTCAAATAACCAATTCCAGAATGCAGCCGCTTGCATTTATATATCAAGAGTATTCTTTTCCGGAGCCAGCTTTGCAGCAGCAATTCCGATTGAGACAGTTTTGATTTATTCAGCTAAGGCAGCCGGAGCCTCTAATTGCCTGGTTACCGCTTGCAGGAAAGCGGCCGCTGGCACACCATCTACGGCCCGGTGGTCAAAAGTTAGACTGAGGGTCAGCATCTGACGCCAGTCAAACCCTTGCGGATTACGCACGGGCCTTTCAACCATACGCCCAACCCCAAGGATAGCCACCTCGGGAAGATTTATAATTGGCGTGAAGCCATCTATTCCGTACATTCCCAGGTTAGTAACGGTGAAAGTGCCGCCGGTTACCTCTCCGGGTTTTAGCTTTCCTTCCCTGGCTTTCTGGATTAATTGCCTGGTTTCCCCGGCAATCTCCTGGAGGGATTTATGCCCGGTATCGTGGACTACCGGCACAAGTAGCCCATCCTCCAGGGCAACGGCCAGGCCGATGTTAATTTCCGGCAAGAGCCGCACGCCTTCCTCCAGCACCCAGCCGTTAAGCCGGGGATGTTCTTTGAGCGCATGGCTAACCGCCTTTAGCAGCAAATCTGTCATGGCACAAAAATCAATTTGATATTTCTATTTTCAATCCTTTCGAATATTGCTGTAAAGCGAGTCTAATAAAAAGGCTGGCACACTTTGAATGGACCAGCCCGTACGTTTACTTCTGGTATAGTTACTGATTTTGCAACTTCTACTGATGTAGTTTCCGGTTACCAGATTTTACTGAGTATTAATGATGTTGCTTAAAATCAACCCCATGATTTTTGCCCCAATCAGGTCCAATAATAAGTCCCTGGACGCGGAAAACTGGATCTGGTTCATCAGCATCAAAACTCAAAACACCGCGCTCAAATACCTGGATGGTGAGTTGCTTCTTTTCCGGATTGGTCCAGGGCTGTTCCTCGCTTTTAGGCAAACCCAATGGATGCGGGAGGCCCTGGATATCTAATTGGCGCCAGTAATCTAAAAAACCATGTCCCAAAAAGAAACCATTTATCTGAATAACGGGCTCAATGGGCGCGATTACACTACTACCAAAATGGTCACAAATAACCTTTACAGCAGCCCCGGCTATTTTGGCCAGCATACCTGGAGTTTGTAAAATAGCCAGGTCTTTGGGTGAACTATGGGCGCCGTGTTCAACAATTAAACGTGTTGTTGTTGCCGCAAGTTCTGCCGTTACCAGAAAGATACCTAGCCTGTCCCCATGACTCCCGACTTCTGTTTCCATACGACTCATTACTCCAGGCCCGAACAGTACCCCACCTTCCCTAACAGGTATACCGGAAACATCACTTATTGCAGTAGCAATCTTGAGACCTAATTCGTTTTTAACGGTTTGATCCACATCGCTTCCCCAATCCGGATATATCGAAAATACACCTCGAACATTGGTATTACTTACACCTTCGGTATGGGTTTCTAAAAATATATCGGCAGTCCACCCATCGTTTTTAGACCAATCAACAACCTTTTGGGCAACCTTTCGCAACCCCCCTGGAAACATTCCCAGGCCATCATTAGGAGTGATAACTCGTACATCCGCGCCTGCTGCCCGAAAAGCATCCGCATAAGCTTTGCACAAAGGGCCGGTTAAGGTTTTCTCCAGGGGGCTACCACCATCGTTATTGTGGTGTCCAGCCGATAGGGCTACACGTAGTGTCATTTTATGTGGTTCCTTTCGGTTAACTAAATCATTTTAATACCTACAAAATTACTTTTTCAGTTTGAATAACCGTACCTGTTCCGTTCCGGTCCTGCTACTGCGAGCGTTACCAGGAATCTTTGCGCCGAATGTAGCGCAAAGATTCCTGGTTTACCAAATTCGCTCTCATGCTTAAAATAGCCAAAATAAAAGCAGGACCAACTTATAAGTTTTTTGCTTCGTATTCCGTTGTCTGTGTCAATAAATGCCGGGCTGGGATGTGGGTTTATACCTGGGCGTATAATTTGAGGCTAAAAGTAGGTGGAGCATTACTTACACGGGAATTTTCATCAAACATAATAAAATTACTTTTCCTGCTAATTACAACAAAACTCCAGACATCTTATTTTTACGGGTTTTATCTAAAAATCATCCAGTCTTTTTTAAAACCTCTGGTTGTTCATGGCTTTTATTATTAACGGGATTTTGCGGGTAAATTACCTATTCTATGAGTATTATCACAACTAGTTGTAAAAGTCAATATTTCTGGTTTCATCACCCGGCGGTACGACAGGCGCTGTCAGGAGCATTCTTATATCCTAACAATGAAAAATAGCTTATGACAATGTATATTGTCAAAAGTAATATCAAATTGTGCTATAATCATTAATGAAGGGCCGGGCCACCAAGCTGTTGAATAGCCTCATTAATAGCCAGGGAAAGAGTTACCAGATGTTACAGACTGAATTATCTAATACTTCTTCCATTTCCAGACCTCAAGATGCTAAACCTCAAGATACTGGACCTCAAGATACTGGACCTCAAGAAGATTTTGCAGGTGCAACTACTCTGGAATCGCCTTCTTCTCTTTCAGGCCAGTATCAACCCCTACCGGGTATTTCTTCAAACCCAGATACTTATTCCACTTCCAGGGGTACTCAGTTACTTGCCATTGAGCCAGATTCAACACTCCCGCTTGACCACAACCCGGCCGCCATTTACCTGGCCTCTCTCCGCCCGGTGGGACGCCGGGGCATGCAGCGCGCCCTGGCCGCTATGGTTGAAACCATCAAAGGCGCACCCGCCGACCCGCTCTCCTTTCCCTGGCATAATCTGCGGTTCCAGCATACCCAGGCACTGCGGGCTAAACTGGCCGAGCGTTACAGGCCTGCCACCGTCAACCATATGCTTTCCGCCCTGCGAGGTGTCCTTTCCCAGGCTGAAAACCTGGGGTTAATTTCCGCTGATGATTTCCGCCGTACCACTAAAATAAAGGGCATCAGAGGCGAAACTTTGCCAAAGGGCCGCGCCCTGGCCGGTGAGGAGCTAAAACTCCTGCTTAAGTGCTGCCAGAAGGATACTACTCTAAAAGGGTTTAGAGATGTAGCCCTGGTGGCAGTGCTATATGGCGCCGGTCTCCGGCGCAGTGAAGTAGTAAAACTTGACCTTAAAGATTTTGACCCTAAAGATAATTCTATCAAGGTTCGCTCCGGCAAGGGTGGAAAGGACCGGCTTACCTACCTGGGGCAAGGGGCGGGCGGCGTGGTTAGCGAATGGGTGTCGGCCAGGGGAGTTGAACCAGGACCGCTCTTTTTACCCGTAAATAAAGCCGGTAAACTCATGAAGAGGCGCCTTAGCGACCAGGCCGTTTTATGGGTACTGGAGCAGCGGGGTAAGGAAGCAGGGCTGGCACATTTCAGCCCGCACGATATGCGGCGCACTTTCATCTCAGACCTGTTGGATGCAGGGGCAGATATT
>JAQBPB010000010.1 GCA_028287745.1 Chloroflexota bacterium | reverse complement strand
GCGGCGTCCAGTCAATTAACAGTGTAGAAGCCTATCCGGTTTCTTGTGTTACTTGACCTCGGAGATGTTCTCTCGTTGGGCGCCCGGATATAATACCAAAACCCACCCCCTATGTCAAGGGTCTTTTAAGGCGAATTTCAAAAGAAGTACACTTTTTTGACCCAAAGACTAAAAAAGGAACCTTGTTAGGCCTTAAAGGGCTAAATCGCCGCTTAAATGAGCAGAGACCGGGTAGAAAACAGTATTATTCCACTTGAAGTGACCCTTATTTTAAGTAACCCTGCCAATAGATTTATCAGGGAAAGGGATATCAAGAGGCTTCTAATGGAAAACCACCCTTATTTTTCCGGCGAATATCCTGAACTGGCCGAGGCCCGGGCCAGTTTTGAAAAGTTTATCGCTACTTTGTCCGGCAACGGGCCTATTATTATTCTGTGTGATGGTGACGTAGATGGTCTTGGGGCCGGGGTTGTTTTATGGCACCTGCTGGAACGGCGCGGGTATGCCCCGGAGCGCCTGGTTAACTTACACGCGCCTAAAGGCAGTAATGCTTTCACCCGGACGATGCGCGATAAAATCATGACCCTGCAACCGGCCGCCCTCTTTATAATGGACCTGGGTATCGCCGGGTACGATATCGCCCCCGGCGTGCCGGTGTTACTGGTTGACCATCACCGGCCGGGAGGCCAACCGCCCGGTAGTACCGTCATTACCGGATACCAGTGGCGGCCCGTGCCAACTTCCAGCCTACTAACTTTTTTACTTTGTAACGGCAATGGTGAAGTTATAGATAAAGCCTGGGCCGCGGCTATTGGAAACCTGGGCGACCTGGGACCGGAACACCCTCTAATGCAGCAAGCTATAAAGGAGCAAAAGCAAAAATACATCCGGGAAGCCACCAGCCTCTTAAATGCCGCCAAACGTTCGAGCGACCCTGACATAGCCATCCCGGCCGCTTTCCGGGCCATGCAAGAAGCTACCTCGGCGCGGGCGATTGTCGAAGGTGGGAATGAAGATTTAGAACTTTTACGCCGCTACAAACTGGAAGTCCAGCACGAATTAAACGAGGCCAGGCGAGTGGCCCCAAAATTTAGTCAGACAGAAAAAGTCGCTTTACTGCGCTTTGACAGCCCGGCCAGGGTCCACCCTCTCCTGGCCCAGAGCTGGCGCGGTCGCCTGCCCAAATATATTGTGATGGCCGCTAACGGCGGCTTCTTGCCCGGTAAAGTTAGTTTTAGTATGCGGACAAACCTGGACATTAACCTGCTGGATTTTCTGGCCCGTCACGGCAAGCAACTGGAAGGCGTGGAAAATGAGTACGGGCACGGCCATGACAAAGCAACCGGCGGCACCCTTAATGAAACTAACTTCAATCGTCTAATGGAAAGTATGGGGTTCAACCCGGAGAAGCCAGCCTAAATATAAAAACCTGGTCCATGGCTTATTGTTTAAACCAGGGACCAGGCTGCAAGACCTTCTACAAATACTATTTGCCTGAACAGGCCCACCTCGCGGAATACTTCATTGATTGTAACTGGCAGCATTTCAAATCAACCTGGGCCGGGCCAGGCGGCTAAGTCCTGCTTCTTGACCTTAGTGGGAGAGCCAGGATTCTTCGGTTCGGCAATCATCTTGTACTTCTTCCGCCTGGATATCATCACCTATACCATTCATATAATTACTTGATTCCTCCGGTCTTTTAGAATAGTTATGTGTTAGATGTCGTCCGGTAAATCTTCCGAAGCTGCCCCTTCACCCTGGCCGATTTGCCAGCGCAAGTAGGAATGAATAAATTCGTCAATTTCGCCATTAAGGACTGCTGCTGTATCGCTGGTTTCAAGGCCCGTGCGGTGGTCCTTGACCATGTTGTAAGGGTGCAACACATAGCTGCGAATCTGGCTGCCCCAGCCGGTCGCCCTGTGTTCGCCTTTCAGGCGGGCTTGTTCCTCTTCGCGTCTTTGGATTTCGCGTTCCAGGAGACGGGCCTTGAGAATTTTCATGGCGGTTTCCCGGTTTTGAATCTGGCTGCGCTCGTTCTGGCAGGTCACAACAATCCCGGTCGGTAGGTGGGTTAACCGGACCGCGCTATCGGTCTTGTTAATGTGCTGTCCGCCCGCCCCGGTAGCCCGGTAAGTATCCACCCGGATATCCTCGTCACGCACCTCAATTTCGATGGCGTCATCCACTTCGGGCAATACTTCGACCAGGGCAAAGGAAGTGTGGCGGCGGTGGCTGGAGTCGAAAGGCGACTGCCGCACCAGGCGGTGCTGTCCGGCTTCGCTCTTAACCAGGCCATAAGCTTTGCGGCCGGTGATTTCAATGGTCGCGCTCTTAATCCCGGCTTCCTGCCCGGACTCATGGTCAAGGACCTGCACCTTAAATTTGTGGTCCTCGGCCCAGCGCAGGTAGACCCGCAAGAGCATTTCAGCCCAATCCTGGCTGTCGGTGCCGCCTTCACGGGCGTTAACCGATAACAGGGCCGGGCGGTCATCATAAGGACCGCTGAACATGAGGTCGAGTTCACGGGCGGCCAATTCAGCCTTGACCTCCTCAAGTTCGCGGTTCAGGTCTGCCTGGGTCGCCGGGTCGGCATCTTCCGCCGTCAGTCCCACCAGTTCCAGGTTATCCCTGACACGGTTTTTAAGGTTGGCCCAGAAAGTTATTTCTTCCTGCAAGCCGGTCAGGCGGCGCATTACAACCTGGGCGCTTTGCGGGTCATCCCAGAAACCGTCATTGCCGCTTTGAGTTTCGAGCCGGGTTAATTCTTTTTGCTTATTAGCCAGGTCAAAGACGTTCTCCGATTTCGTCTACCCGCTGGCCCAAGGTTTCAAATTCATTTTTCAACTCGTCGTAATTCATCCCAACATCCTTTCAACACTAAATTTCTTACTTACCCAAATACCGGCCTGTTTATTTCGCTCTAAATACCGGAAGCACTTGGAGGTTAAACCCGGCTTTTGCGGCCCGGCATAAATCCTACTTTATGGCGGTCACTTCACCGCCGGTCATTTTAACCAGTTCGGCCGGTTCGAGACCAAAAATCGCAAAAGGGGTCCCCGCCGCCGCCCAGACCTGGCTGTATTGTAATAAGTCCTCATCTACAAAAGTGCGGAGCCGGTTAGCGTGCGCCAGCGGTGGCACCCCGCCGATAGCAAAGCCGGTCTGTTCCCTTACAAATTCCGGGGTTGCCCGTTCGATAGGTTCACCCAGGCTGGCAGCTAACTGCTTCTCATTCACCCGGTTAGAGCCACTGGCAACTACCAGGATTGCCTGGTTACTGTGCTTGCTCCGGAAAACCAGGGATTTGACGATTTGGGCCACCTGGCAGCCAATGGCCTGCGCCGCTTCAACGGCGGTCCGGGTGCTATGGGGCAATTCCTGGACCCGGTAAGCATAACCCAACTCGGTCAGGGCATTTTGTACTTTCTGGGCGCTCGCGCTTAATTCTTCCGGCATTAGGAACTCCTGTTTTTGAGTAATAATCTGAGTGTGATTTTACCACAACTAACCATAAGCAGGCAGTTACTCTCTCCCGGAGTAAAAAATAAGGATTAAAACCACCAGGCCTTAGCTGTGTTATTATAATCAAACATTAACGGGTGAAAATTAACCCTTACGCAAATATATAACGTGGTTAATCAACCGGGCTTGTTGAGAAAAAGAAGTGGATAAGTGAAACGTTTTGAAT
This sequence comes from Chloroflexota bacterium, assembly GCA_028287745.1. Classification (GTDB taxonomy): domain Bacteria; phylum Chloroflexota; class Chloroflexia; order Chloroheliales; family Chloroheliaceae; genus 54-19. Next base: position 51,585 of record JAQBPB010000010.1, on the reverse strand, counting down.
AGCTTACAAATAGACCTTGACCCTGAAATTCAAAATTTGTTGGCTGGTATCAGGAAAGCCGGGGGCCGTCCTTTACTGGTCGGAGGTTATGTGCGCGACACCCTGATGGGCTTTACCTCGCACGATATTGATATTGAAGTATTTGGGCTGGAACCGGAAAGCCTCAAAAACGTCCTGGAAAAATTCGGCCAGGTATTCGCGGTGGGTGTTTCCTTTGGAGTATTGAAAGTGCGCCTGGGGCCGGGGAATACCCTGGATATAACTTTGCCACGGCGCGAATCTCACCAGGGGCCGCGCGGCATGCTCTTAACACCCGACCCGACCATGACCCCCCAGGAAGCGGCCACCCGCCGGGATTACACGATCAATGCCATGGCCTACGACCCGGCTACCGGAGAACTTTTGGACTTTTTCGGGGGTCAGGATGACCTGAATCAGGGTATATTGCGTCACGTAGGACCGGCCTTTGCCGAAGACCCCTTGCGGGTGCTGCGAGGAATGCAGTTTGCGGCTCGCTGGGATTTTCGTATGGCCCCTGAAACGGCCGAACTTTGTGCCGGATTGCGCCCAGAATATCCTGGCCTGGCCGGACAGCGTATCTGGGGCGAATGGCAAAAACTGCTGGCAAAAGGCCAGGTGCCTTCAACCGGGCTGGAGGTACTGGAGCAAACCCGGTGGCGAGAGCTTTACCCGGACCTTGAAATTCTGGCGACCGTACCCGAAAAACCCCACCAACCACGTAAGCAAACCGCCTGGCAGCATACACTAAAGGCCCTGGACCTTGCGGTAAAAATTTGCGGGCGCGATCAGCTTAGCGTTACCGACCGCGAGATTTTGCTGCTGGCTACCCTTTGTCACGAGTTTGGCAAGTCTCCGGAATTGCGGCCAGGACAGATAACCAGGGAACCAGGCCCGGCCCAGGTCGAAGCGGTCATGGACCGGACCGGCGATTTTTTGCAGTCGATTGACTGCCCCCATTATCTGGCGAACGAAGTCATCCCGCTGGTCCGGGAACACCTGGCCAACCGGTTGGAATGTACCGAACCTCCACACCCTTCCGGGGTGCGGCACCTTGCGCAACGGCTTGCCCCGTCCAGCCTGACCCAGTGGGAAAGGTTAGTCCAGGTCTGCGCCGATACCGGGGACGAAGTACCAGGCTTGCGCCCCGGCCGTTCCTGGTTGGAAATGGCCGAGGCCCTGGGTTGTGCCGAAAAGCCGGTCAGCCCTTTAGTGCTTGGGCGGCATCTGCTCGAAGCCGGGTTAAAACCTGGCAAACAATTCCGAGAATTATTAGACCTGGCCTTTGCCGCCCAGCTTAATGGAGTATTCGACACAGAGGAAGCTGCAAAAATCTGGCTGGCAAATTTATTGGCTGAAAATGCTGCCAAACAGGCTAAAAAGTTGGATGGTACCACGGATAGCGATTAATAAGTTTACTTTGTAAAGAATTTAAAGTAAACTTATTTGGAAACGTTAATTTCAAATTACCATTTGAAATTTTTGAATTCTTACCACCCCATTTGTTCAAATTAAAAGATGAGGAAAGTTAACCCTAGCTTAATAAATGCTTTAACATTTCGACATAGTTGAGAGTTAAAATAGGAGCATAAGTTTACCTTTGGAGTGCCCTAATCCAGGCATTTTCAAAGCTATTTTTAACCCAATATTTAAAGATAACCTAATAGAACACTATTTAATAAATACAATAGTAAAAAAGTACTATGGTTACTTAAAATATTTTAATTATGTTTTAAATGCTTTTAGTATAAGATATTTGGCATACAACTCTTATCAAAGAAGTACCGCTATATAAACATGGGCTTTGACCAGTAAGCTCGGCCAGAGGAGAAAAAGTGTCCTATCGTGGCTGGACATTCATTTGGGGTGTACTACTCGGAACAGCAGCGTTAGTTTTGGTTGTTTTTAATAACCTACTATCGCTGCAAACTGGCTGGCCGATTTTCGGCTTGTTAGTTTTATCAGTAACCCTTGCACAATTATTTCAGGTCAACGGCACCAACGGCCATTCATATTATCCTGACTCGGTCTTCTTTATGGCCGGGGTACTTTTGCTGCACCCGGCCCAATTTGCCCTGCTGGTAATTGTTCCCCATCTGGTAGAGTGGCTGCAGTTGCGGCTGGTAAGAAGTAAAAAACTAAAAGATTGGTATATCCAACCGTTTAATATTGCCACCCATATCCTGGCCGGTTTTTCCGCTTTACTGGTCCAGATCTGGTTGGATACTTTGCTTTACTCACCCGCCCGTTTGTTATGCGTAATCCTGGTGGCTTTAACCTATGTAATGGTTAATCACCTGCTGGTAGCCACTGTATTGCGGCTGTTGCGCGGTCAAACTTTTCGAGCTACCGGCCTTTTGAAACTCGATAGCCTGGTGCCGGACCTGGTAATGACCTGTTTGGGATATGTAGTTGCTGTTTTGTGGCAGCTCGATTTCTGGCTGGTTATCCCGGCCATCACTCCCCTGGCCCTCATGTTTGAAGCAGTTAAAATTCCTCAGCTAAAGAAAGAAGCCCAGACCGACTCCAAGACCGGACTCTTAAACTCGCGCTATTTCAATAAAGTCCTCCAGGAAGAATTTGAGCGGGCCAAACGGTTCAACCGGCCCCTGGCCTTTTTAATGGCTGACCTGGACCTGTTGCGAGATATCAATAACCGCTACGGCCACCTGGCCGGTGATGTCGTCCTGACCGGGATTGGCGAACTTATCCGGGCCAATGTCCGGGAGTTTGACCATGCCAGCCGCTTTGGCGGTGAGGAATTTGCGATTTTGCTGCCGGAAACTACCCTGGACGAAGCTTTCGCTATGGCAGAACGCTTGCGGCTATCAATTGCCAATACTTCTTTTAAGGTTGAAACCAGTGCCACACCCATAAAGGCAACCATGAGCATCGGGGTAGCCTGTTTCCCAGAAAATGCTATCTCTACCCTGGCACTGACCCACGCTGCCGACCTGGCGGTCTACCAGGCCAAATTGAACGGCCGCAACCAGACCTCCCGCGCTTCCGAAATTAACAATATGGAAATCCTTGAAAAAATGCTGCGCGAACCAAAAGCGCCACTACCGGCCGTCTATTCCAATTCCCAGACCCCCGGCGGTGCCTTTGAACGGCGAAAAGACTTTAAAAGCCGTAACGGTGAAGAATGGCAGGGAATGTTGGACCTGCCAGCCTTCCAGGACAGCCTGACCAACCTGCCCAACCGGTCCTTACTTTTGAAACGGCTGGAATTAGTCCTGCAAAAACCTGACCGGAAAAGCATGGCGGTGCTGTTATTCGAGCTGGATAGTTTTACCCGGATAATGGATAGCCTGGGCTTCCTCCTGACCGACCAATTGCTTAAAATTATCGCACGCCGAATGGTCAAATGCTTGCGCCAGGACGACCTGGTAGTACGTTACGGTGAAAGTACTTTTGCAATTCTACTGGAACAACTGGAAAGTGATAACGAACCGGTCCTGGTCGCCCGCCGGATAGCCCAGGCCCTGCAAGCGCCTTTCTCGCTGGCCGACCAGGAAATTTATCTGACGACCAGTATCGGAATTGCCTTTAACAATACCCCTATTGCGCAACCCCTGGAGCTGCTGCATAACGCCGAAAAAGCCCTTTACCAGGCCCGGCGGCGCGGTGGGGCTACTTACGAGATCTACCAGGCCCCGGTTGCGGTCAATACTAAAGCGGTCCTGAGCCTGGAAGGACAGTTGCGCCAGGCCCTGGCCCGGGGCGAGTTTGAAGTTTACTACCAGCCAAAGGTAGAATTGAAATTAGGCCGCATTAAAGGAATGGAAGCCCTGGTGCGCTGGCACCACCCTCAAAAGGGCTTGCTGCTGCCTTCGGAATTTATCCCCACCCTGGAAGAAACCGGCCTGATACTGCCGCTGGGCGACTGGGTCTTGAAAGAAGCCTGCCTTCAGGCGCAAAAGTGGCAGGAAAACGGCCTGGATAACCCGGAAAAATTTATGGTCAGTATAAATCTTTCGGCCCGGCAGTTGCACCAGCCTGAACTGGTAGATCACATTCGCAATATTATTCAGCAAACCGGGACGGACCCAGGTTTAATCCAATTTGAGATAAACGAAAATGTGGTGGCCGATCATTCCGAAGAAACGATTATCATCCTGGAAAATCTCAAGGCCCTGGGAGTCAAGTTAGCAGTAGATGATTTTGGCACCGGTTTTTCAAATTTACAATCACTCAGGCGGCTGCCGCTCGACTCGATCATTATTGACCGCTCGTTTATTACCGGCTTAAGCAATGATACCGAAAGTAAGGCTATTATCCAGACCGTCCTGAACCTGGGCGATATTCTAAATTTAAACGTGGTAGCGGAAGGGGTGGAAACCGCCGAAGAAGCGGCCTTCCTGGACCGGCTAGGCTGCCAGTATGCCCAGGGCTACTATTTCGCCCGGCCAATGGCCCAACTGGAAGCCAGCGCCTTGCTGGAAAATTACCAGCCAAATTAGGGGAGTAGTCAGAGGTCAGTAGGAGACAGAGACTAATTGTTAGCCGGGAGTATAGGATAAAAGGACACCGGTAATGCAAGATTGGATGATTTAGTAAGTTGAAGGTATTAATAAATTGAAGGTATAAGGAAGTTTGTTACCCTGGCAAGTAAAATTTGTATTCCCTGCCTTCAACCAATAAGGGCGCATTCACCATCTCACTGTCTTCTGCTCTCTTCCCATCTGACCCCTGACTACTTTCTCATTTCAACTTCTTCAAAGCCTCTTTAGCCGCGAAAAACCCACACATTCCATGGACACCACCACCGGGCGGCGTCGAAGAAGAGCAAATAAATAACTTCGGGTTAGAGGTTGAATAAGGCGAGATGCGCGGCATCGGTCGGGTGAAAAGCTGGAACCAATCCTGCGTACCGCCATTGATGTCACCGCCGATATAATTAGGATTATAGCGTTCGACCTCGGCAGTATTCATGGTACTTCGGGCCAGGATAAGCTGCCGGAAACCCGGCGCAAACCGTTCAATTTGTGCCGTGATAGCCTCACTCATATCGTGCGTGGAACCGTTAGGCACATGACAATAAGCCCACAAAGTATGCTGCCCAGCCGGGGCGCGGGTAGGGTCGAACCGGCTGGGCTGGGTCACCAGCACAAACGGTTTTTCAGTCAAGCGGCCCTGTGTCGCGGCACGTTCGGCCTCCACAACCTCTTCCAGCGTGCCGCATAAGTGAAGCGTGCCTGCCTCGGCACAGCCAGGAGCGGCCCAGGGGACCGGGCCGGACAGGGCATAATCTATTTTGAAAATTCCAGGACCGTACCGGAAGCGTTCCAGGCCACGCTGGTAGCCGGTTGAAAGGTGGTGCCGGGCTACCTTCAAGACCTGGCGTGGTGTTATATCCAGCAGAACCGTCCGGGCCGGGGGCAAGTCGTCAACCGACTCGACCGTTTGGCCGGTAATTATTTCTCCACCAAGCGACCGCAAATAGGCGGCCAGGGCTTCGGCAATCTGTTGTGACCCGCCCCTGGGAATGGGCCAGCCGACAGCGTGACCCAGCGAAGCCAGGACTAACCCGAAAGCGGCACTAGGTGATTTTTCCAAGGGCAAGATTGAATGGGCACTCATTCCGCCAAAGAAAGCCCGTGCTGTGGCGTGCTTAAAGCGCGAACGGGCTAAACCCTGGGCCGAACGCCAGGCATGCATGCTAAACCGGGCCAGCGCCAGCGGGTGGCGCGGGATGCTTAACGGGCCAAGCAAGGCCGGGGCCAGTTTACTCCAGTCGGCCGCCAGCGGCCCCAACAGCCGGGTATAGGCCGCGCCATCCGGTCCCAGCGTACGGGCCGTTTCCTCCACCGAACGGTAGAGGACCGCCGCCGTACCATCATCCAGGGGGTGCGCCAGGGCAGCCGGTGGGAAAATCCATTCCAGGCCAAATTGAGCCAGGGGCAGCGACTGGAAAAAAGGGGAGCCAAGCCCTAAAGGATGGACAGCCGAGCAGATATCATGCCGGAAACCGGGCAGATTTAACTCGGCTGTACGCGTGCCGCCGCCTATAGTATCGCGCGCCTCTATGACTAAAATAGAACGCCCGGTCCGGGCAATCGTAATAGCCGCCGCGAGACCGTTAGGGCCACTACCTACCACAATGGCATCATAAAGACGCGTTTTACCCGGCATTATTTATTTTAACTTTCCAAATTAGAGAAATTAAGATTAATTTTTGTCGATGGGCAGAGGTAATAAAGCCCGAACAACCGTCCCTTGCCCGCTACAACTCACTATTTCGACTTTCCCACCAACATCCGCAGCTCTTTCCCTCATAGTCAGTTGTCCCAGGTGTCCAGGCCGGGGTATATTTGGATCAAAACCCTGACCGTTATCTTTTACTTCAAGCCGGATAAAGTTTCTTTCAAGTGATAATTTCAATTCAACCTTAGTGGCCTGGGCGTGTTTAACAATATTATTAAAAGCTTCCTGGGTAATCCGGAACAGGGCTTCTTTAAGCAAGAGCGGAATATTTGGTTCCTGTTCCAGGTTATGGGTAACTTCTACCCCATGCCGTACTCGCAGGGCATCTACCTGGCGTAAAAGGTTGGGCAACAACCCTTCGGTAGCAAGCGCCGCCGGGTGCAATTCGGTCAATAAAGCCCGCATTTCGGCCAGCCCCGCTTCAGCCAGGGCCAGCACATCCTGTAGTTGAGGCTTTACCTGGGGAGAATTGCGGTCTAACAAAGTCAGGGCGGTATTAATGCCTAACTCAATTCCATAAAGCACCTGGGTAACCGAGTCGTGAAGTTCACGGGCTATGCGCTGGCGCTCTTTAAGTACCCCTACCGCCTGGGCCTGGGACCACAGCCGCATCTGGGCTGAAATTGCCTGGGTAACCGTAAACCTGGCCTGCCGAACTTTTTCCGGGGTGAAATAGCCGCGCCGCGTATGCCGGAGAACCACTACCCCCATTAACTGCATGTCATGGTTAACGAGCGGCAAAGCGCACCAGCCCCGGACTTCCGAAAATAGCCAATCTTGAAACTCATTCTCATATGACACGTTTTTGTTGTTATAACCGATAATATCCCAGAAATCTTCTATTACCATTGGCGAAGTCTGCCGGAGACTCAACTGGACCAATAATTCTTCGGTTTCCTGTAAGACAGGGCTTTCGAGAAATTTGACAGTTTGGCGTATGACCGTAGAAGGGAACTGGTCCAGGTGTAAGGGCTGTCCGGCTGAATTATAAACCAGGCTGCTGGTGTACTCTATTAAACTTTTTAACCGGGGAAGTATCAAATATAACAGGGGTTTAAGGTCACGGTGGTAACTTACGACCGGCTCCGTAACCTTTAGAGCATCATTAGGGCTTTCATCGGCCAATGAAAGGGACTGTAACGGACTTAATTCGGTGATAAGTCCGTCCTCAACCAATTTTTCATTGTCAGTTTCATTATAGTTGTAGTTTGCCAAATTGGCTCTCCGCAAAGTAGCTACAAAAATTTATGGAATATTAATTACGGACGGTAGTTAATAAACCACTATTCGCGGCATATAAGGCGGCCTGAGTCCGGCTTTGCAATCCAAGCTTGGCCAGGATAATACTAACATGTGTCTTAATGGTTCCTTCACTCAATTGCAACCGAAGGGCAATCTCTTTGTTGGCTTTACCCTCTGCTACCATCCGTAATACCTCGGTTTCACGTTCGGTAAGGGCATCGGTGGAACCGCCGGAATTGTTCTTATTAACCAATAACTGGACAGCATCCTGGGATAAAAGGACCGGGCCGTTTGTAACAGCCTTGATGGTATGGCAAAGCTCATCCGACTGCATATTTTTGAGTAAATAACCATTAGCCCCGGCCTTAATTGCCTGTGAAATTGAGTTGCCTTCCAGCACACTTGTCAGCACCAGAATTCTAATTTTGGGGAAATTACGCTTGATTTCAGCCGTGGCTTCAATACCATCCATTTCCGGCATAAGTAAATCCAGCAGAACAACATCAGGTTGTAGTTCTTTAGCTTTGTGGACCGCGTCCAAACCATTTATAGCGGTCCCTACGACCTCAATATCCGGGTCCAGGCTAAGGAAAGTCTGGAGGCCCTGGCGAACCACACTATGGTCGTCTGCAATCAGTACTTTTACAGTCATAAATTTCTCATTCCTACCGAATTTTTGGTTTCAGGATTACTCATTATACCGCTTCATTTAAAATAGGACTTTTGTATAGTTTAATTTTAGCATAAGCTATATTTCATGCAAATTTGTTAGCATGAAATATAGCTTGTTGGGCCTATAATAACCGGGTCCTAAAATCATTTAAAGCACCCGCTCTGGATATATCAGTTCTTCATAGTACCACACCGTATATAGTAAATTCCCCAATTTCCAAACAAATCTGCTAATATATTCAGCCAATTACCGCTGATAATGCTATAATTACCAGCCAGTATTATGGTGGTTATTAAAACAAGATGCAATTTCTGTTCCAGAGTTGTAAAACCGGCTTAAAAATTTAGAGGTAATGACTATTCCACCAACCGGGGACAGCTCGTCCCGCCCCCGCCCGGCTGCTTTAAATGCGGCAACGGCAACTGAAAATTTAAATCCCGACCCACCCACGGAAACATCACCGGACAATGTTAAACCTCGAAGTGAGTTCATCCAGGGAGTTATAGGCAGTTTACCTCTCTGGCTGGGCATAATTCCTTTTGGATTGGCCTATTCCCTGGCTGCGAAAACAGCCGGGCTTAATCCCTTTGAAATCCAGGGTATGTCGCTTCTGGTGTATGCCGGGGCTGCCCAATTGATCGCCAGTGGTTTGTTTGCCAGCGGGGCACCCGGCCTATCAATTATCCTGGTGACGCTTATCGTCAACTTAAGGCATATCCTGTTCGGAACTTCCCTCTTAACGGCCCTTGCCCACCTTAAATGGTGGCAAAAAGTGTTGCTGGCCTACGGTCTAACCGACGAAGCCTATGCGGTTAGCGTGCGCAAGCTGACCCAGAAACAGGCCGGACCGGCCTTTTTAGTCGGGGCAATCGTTAGCCTCTATCTTTGCTGGCAAGCCAGCACCTTTTTAGGTTTACTGCTTGGCGGAGTAATTCCCGACCCGACCACCCTGGGCCTGCAACTGGTTTTCCCGCTAAGCTTTTCCGTGATGTTAATGCCTTATTTAAAACTCGGCCCCGGACAGGCGGCAGCCCTGGCAGCCGGGGCGCTGGCAATAGCCGCAAAACTGCTCCTGGGCGGTAACTGGTACATTTTAATTGGCGCGGCAGGCGGGACAATTGTCGGCTTTCTGGTCGAGAAAAAGAGCAAACTATGAATATCTGGCTGACAATGCTGGGGATGGCTTTTGTTACCTATAGTGTCCGGGTATTACCCCTGGTAGCGGTGCGCGTAAAACCCGGCCCGGGTTTTGAACAGGTGCTGCGCTACGTGCCTCCGGCGGTCTTTGCCGCCCTGATAGTGCCTGAATTCATCATACCCCAGGGGAAATTTGAGTTTAGTCCAGCTTTCTTTGCCGGTATAATCGGCGTGACGGTAGCCTGGCGCACCCAGAATATGGCTCTGACAATCCTGGCCGGGATTAGCTCTTTTGCCGTGCTACGTTTATTTATGTAAAATCGGGTGGCCGGACACCCAAAACAAGCAAACAGTATTTTTAGCCCTAACTTTAATATTATGGTGGTATTGGGACAGCCATTATTTAAACTTTGATAAGGTGTAACTATTCCCATAGAGTGACAAAAGTTTATCAAATTATGATTTTCGTTGCCATTTTTGGTCATTTTCCATTCAAAAACATAACTTTACATGTTATACTTAACTATAAGACAGCGGAGTCCCTGAAGTAATATTCAACAAATAATGGAGAATTGCACGTGCCTCACGAGACTGTTTTTGGTGTAAATATTGTTTCCACAGAAGTTCTTATATCACCCAATGAGTTAAAACGCCGGATACCAATGACCGATAATGCCCTGGAGACGGTCATCAACAGCCGTAATACAGTCAGAGCAATTCTCGAAAACCAGGATCCCCGCTTGTTCGTGGTGGTTGGGCCTTGCTCAATTCATGATGAGAAGGCCGGAGTTGAATATGCTTTGCGCCTGCGTGAATTGGCGGATAAAGTTTCCGAGTCAATGTTTATTATTATGCGGGTCTATTTTGAGAAACCCCGGACTACCATTGGTTGGAAGGGTTATATCAATGACCCTTACATGGACGACTCATTCAAAATCCAGGACGGCCTGATGATGGCCCGGCGCTTCTTATTGAAGTGCGCCGAAATTGGCCTCCCGGCCGGTACGGAAGCCCTGGACCCGATTACCCCGCCTTACCTGTCCGAACTGGTTAGCTGGTCGGCTATCGGGGCGCGTACCACCGAGTCGCAGACCCACCGGGAAATGTCCAGCGGCCTTTCAATGCCGGTCGGTTTCAAGAACGGCACCGACGGCAGCATCCAGGTCGCGCTTGATGCCATGAAATCGGCCCTTTCGGCCCACAGCTTTTTAGGTATCAACCAGGAAGGCCAGACCGCTTTGATACGGACTCGCGGCAACCGCTATGGACATATCGTATTGCGAGGCGGCAGCGGGCGGCCCAATTACGACTCGGTGAGCGTCCGGCTGACCGAACAGGCCCTGGCTAAAGAAAACTTGCCGCGCAATATCGTGATTGATTGCAGCCACGCCAACTCTTTCAAGGACCACAACCTGCAGCCGCTGGTGGTAGATGATGTCGCCAACCAGATTAACTATGGCACTAAGTCTATCGTCGGGCTTATGCTGGAGAGCAACCTTTACGAAGGTAACCAGGCAATTCCCAAAGATTTAAAAGAACTGCGGTACGGCGTTTCGGTAACGGACAAATGTATGAGCTGGGAGCGGACTGAAAGGCTGCTGCTCGAAACCGATGCCAAGATCAAAGGCGCGATTAAAAACCGGTATCCGGTAGCAAGCGCGGTTTAACAAACTCTATCTTCCTGTAAAATAATAAAAAAGACCCAGGTTTTAACACCCGGGTCTTTTTTATTACTTGTTTTGAGAATGGCAGTAATAACCATTGCGCCGGGCAGTCAAGCGACCGGCCTTTAGCTATCTACTGTGTGATAAAAACCATTCGTACAATTCAGGATTGGTATAAGTAATGCTCCAGGAGTCATGTTCGGCTTCGGGGTAAATGGTGAACCGGATATCGGAACCAATAATTTTCAAGGCTTCGACCATCACCGTAGACTCTTCCAGCAATACAATCGGGTCTTTAGCGCCGTGAAAGACCCAGATGGGTAAGGCCTTAATCTTTTCAGCCTGCTCGGGGAAACTTCGCCCGCAGATGGGAGCGATTGCCGCGAACCTTTCCGGGTGAGCCAGGGTCCAGAACCAGGTACCCTGACCGCCCATACTCATCCCGGTCAGGTACACTTGCCCAGGGAGTACCCGGTAGTTACTCATAATGTGGGCGTAAAGCTCATCCAATTCTTTAAGCTTAAATATCCAACGCTGGTCAAGCGGACACTGGGGTGCCACCACAATAAAAGGGTAATCCTGGCCCTGGCTGATTTCCCTGGGTAGCCCGTGAACCTTAACTTTGTCCAGATCGCTGCCACGTTCCCCGGCCCCGTGCAAGAAAAACACTACCGGCCAATTTTTTTCCGGCTGACCGGCGTAACCCGGTGGCAAATATAGTAAATAACCCAGGGCCGGTTCCGTACCGGCGGGGCCTGGCAGGTAATTTTTGGTTAAGCGTGATTCTGCTTCCGGCATATTCGTCCGCTCCTATCAGTATTAAATAATAGCCCGGTTTCGGAGTGTATTATAACCCGCCTGGCAAATCAAGGATATAAAAAATCCCAACCGGCTCCTTTGGGAAACCGGTTGGGATTTTAAGGTTATAGGCTAAAGCATGGCAATCAAATAACTACTTTGCCTTGGCCCTTTTGCGTGGGGCCGGGGCTTTCTCATCGCCCGGTTTGGTCAGACTGGGCATAATCTTTTGATTTCGGATCCAGACGCCTTTGAGGGCTCCCAGAACCTTGTTGGATTGGTTGCTGGGTATATCGACCAGGGAGAAGTAGTCGTACAGTTCAATCGCCCCAATCGAACGGCCCGGGATGTCAGCCTCGTTGGCAATCGCCCCAACAATGTCACCCGGCCGGACGCCGTGGTCGCGCCCGACATTCAGGTAGAGCCGCGTCATGCCGCGTTCCACCCCGAATTCATTTTCGTCACGATTGCGGCGGCGCTTTGCCGGTCCGCGGTCCCTTTCCTCATCAGCTTCTTCAAGTTCGGCCAGGCTGTCGTCGGTCCCTTCCGGAGAAGTGCCCATTAACAGTTTGAAAGCCGCTGCCGCTATTTCCGTTGGGCTGTATTCTTCACCCAACTCTTCGACCATTATGACATACGATTCTAAGCCGACCTGGCCCAGGGTATCCCGGAGTTTCTCTTTAAATTCCTCGCGTTTCCGCTCGATCACATCGGCAATGGTAGGCGTGCGCATGCGCTGGATAGCCGCCCCGGTTGCCTTTTGAATTGCCTGTAACAGGCGGCCCTCCCGGGCGGTCACCAGTGTAATCGCGGAGCCGGTACGACCGGCCCGCCCGGTGCGCCCAATCCGGTGCACGTAAGCTTCCGGGTCAAGCGGGATGTCAAAGTTTATGACGTGGGAAACGTGTTCAATATCCAGACCGCGAGCCGCGACATCGGTTGCAATGAGCAATTCTACTTTCTCACCCTTAAAGCGGGCCATAACCCGGTCACGCTGGGTCTGGTTGAGATCGCCGTGCAGGGTTTCGGCGGAATAAGCCCGGGCGGTCAGGCGCTGCCCTAAAGTATCTACCTCCAGCTTAGTCCGGCAGAAAATAATGGCCGAGGTCGGTCGTTCGTAATCCAGGACCCGCACCAGCACTTCGAATTTATCGCGCCGCCCGACCTCGTAATAAGTCTGGCGAATTTGAGGAACCGTCATCTGCTCGGCTTTGACGGTAATTCTTTGCGGCTTGTTCATATACCGCTTCGCCAGGGACGTAATTTGAGCAGGCATGGTGGCTGAAAAGAGCGCCATCTGGCGAGTGGTGGGGGTTTCTTTTAAAATTGTTTCAATATCTTCGATAAAGCCCATATCGAGCATTTCATCGGCTTCGTCCAGGGCCACCATCTGGACCTGTGATAACTTGAGGGTTCCGCGCCGGATATGGTCCAGGACCCGGCCCGGTGTACCGACAACTACCTGGACGCCCTGCTTGAGAATCCGCAACTGGCGCTCGATGGGCTGTCCACCATAAACCGGCAATACCGAGAAAGGCCGGTATTTGCCATAAGAATGGAACGCTTCGGCCACCTGCACTGCTAACTCGCGGGTAGGGGTTAGCACCAGGGCCTGGGGATTGCGAATGGTGGTATCCATCTTTTCAATAATCGGCAGGGCAAACGCGGCGGTCTTACCCGTTCCGGTCTGGGCCTGCGCAATCACATCCGCACCATTCAGCAATAACTGAATCGTTTGCTCCTGGATAGGAGTAGGCTCTTCGTAACCCAGTTCGATTATAGCCCTGAGGGTAGATTCACTCAATCCGAGTTCTGAAAATGTTGAAGTCATATTTGGTTCTCCGTCTAACAAAATGTCTAATAAATTCCCTTAAAAATACTGAACCCACGCCAACTTAACACTCCCCAGAAACCCGAACTTACCGTTTCCTACACCACAGGATACCAGAAGGTCTTAACGTTACCAGTAAACTGTACACACCAATGGTGACATACCTGTCTAAAGAATATTTTTAACAAGGAATTCAATATTATAATAAGCAGCACTTTTGAAACAGCGGCCGAGTAGCCGTAATTTGCTCCGATAGTAGTATACCTGAAAGGTCATAACAACACGGCTTAAACTTGGCGGTTCTTTAGCAATTTTCAAAATTTAATGAAATTACTACACAAAACAGGCTTTGATTACACCAGTTAGCGCCTTTTGACCGGCCGGACAAGTAAGCTAACCTTAACCAGAGCCTGATTCAGCTTCTATTTCAGCAAATTTGTTGCCAGCATTTTTGCTGAGGCTCTCATAATCCTGAAATCAGCTTGCTTAAAATTAAAAGTGGCGGCGGTTCAACCCTATTCGTTAAGAAATAAAGCCATTAAAAAGCGGCCAGGGCTAACACTCCTGGCCGCCTTTCCTGAATTAGTAAGCTGTCACGGCAGAATTGAAGTCGGTGGTCTGCCCGGCCCGCACCCGCCGGAAGATGAACGGATTCTGCTCGCCGTTCTCGTCCACCACGGTTTGCTGAGACACATCCACAACTACCGTATCGCCTTCGGCAAATTGCCCGTCCAGCACCAGCAACGCCAGCGGGTCAAGCAGCATACGCTGGATGGTCCTTTTAAGCGGCCGCGCCCCGAAGATTGGGTCATAACCTTCCTCGGCCAACCGCAGCATCGCGTCAGCGGTAACTTGCAGTTCAATCCGGCGTTCGGCCAGCCGCTTGCGGACCGATTCAAGTTGAATTCTGGCAATATGGCCGATCTGGTTGGCCGATAGCGGCTTGAAGATAATAGTCTCGTCAATCCGGTTGAGAAATTCCGGCCGGAAATGGTTGCGTAAAGCTTCCATAACCATAGCCCGCATCTCGCGCTCCTGCTCAACATGCAACTCCATAATCCACTGGCTGCCCAGGTTCGAAGTCATAATGACAATGGTATTTTTGAAATCTACCACCCGGCCCTGTCCATCGGTCAGGCGTCCGTCGTCCAGCAGTTGCAGCAGAATATTAAAGACATCCGAGTGGGCCTTTTCGATTTCATCAAAGAGGACCACCGAATAGGGCCGCCGCCGGACCTGCTCGGTTAACTGCCCGCCTTCGTCATAGCCGACGTAACCAGGAGGCGCCCCGACCAGGCGTGAAACGCTGTGCTTTTCCATGTATTCGGACATATCTATCCGGATCATGGCGCGTTCATCGTCAAACAGGTACTCGGCCAGGGCGCGGGCCAGTTCGGTCTTACCAACCCCTGTCGGTCCCAGGAAGATAAAGGAACCCAGCGGCCGGTTGGGGTCTTGCAGCCCGGCCCGGGCGCGCCGGATGGCATTTGAAACCGCTCGGACGGCCTGGTCCTGCCCGATCACCCGCTGGTGCAGGCGCTCTTCCATGTGAACCAGTTTCTGCATCTCGCCTTCCAGCATCCGGCTGACCGGCACGCCGGTCCAACGCGAAACGACTTCGGCGATGTCTTCTTCGTCTACCTCTTCTTTGACCAGCATCCCGGCCCCGCTGGTTTGAGAGTCTTCCAGTTGTTCTTCACGCTCCCGCAGGTGGCGCTCCAACTCGACCAGTTTGCCGTATTTTAGCTGGGCCGCTTTTTCATAATCGGCGGCGCGTTCGGCTTTATCAACCTCAACCCGCACTCCCTCAATCTGTTCTTTAAGCGAACTGACCGAAGTAATCTGCTCTTTTTCCTGCTGCCAGCGGGCACGTAGCTGGCCGCCTTCTTCTTTCAGGTCGGCCAGTTCTTTTTCCAGGTTTGCCAACCGGTCCCGCGAAGCCTGGTCCTTCTCTTTTTTGAGCGCTTCCCGCTCGATTTGAAGCTGGGTCGCCCGGCGTTCAATCTCATCCAACTCCACCGGCAGGCTGTCAATTTCCATCCTCAGCTTGGAAGCCGCTTCGTCTACCAGGTCAATCGCCTTATCCGGCAAGAACCGGTCGGTAATATAGCGGTTGGAAAGGATTGCCGCCGCGACCAGGGCCGAGTCTTTGATGCGGACTTTGTGGTGAACCTCGTAGCGCTCGCGCAAACCGCGCAAAATCGAAATAGTATCCTCGACGTTAGGTTCCGCAACCACCACCGGCTGGAAGCGGCGTTCCAGGGCGGCGTCCTTTTCGATATGCTTGCGGTATTCGTCCAGGGTCGTTGCTCCGATACAATGCAGTTCACCCCGGGCCAGCATCGGCTTGAGCATGTTGCTGGCGTCCATCGCGCCTTCCGCCGCGCCCGCGCCCACGACCGTGTGCAGTTCATCAATAAACAGCACAATCTGGCCTTCAGACTGGGAAACTTCTTTCAGAACCGCTTTAAGGCGCTCTTCAAACTCCCCCCGGAACTTGGCCCCGGCTACCATCGAGCCTAAATCAAGGGCGATAATTTTTTTATTCTTCAAACCTTCCGGCACATCGCCCCGCACAATCCGCAGGGCCAGCCCTTCTACAATCGCGGTCTTACCGACACCCGGCTCACCAATCAGGACCGGGTTGTTCTTGGAACGGCGCGAAAGTACCTGGATGGTCCGGCGAATTTCCATGTCCCGGCCAATCACCGGGTCCAGCTTGCCTTTGCGGGCCAGTTCGGTCAGGTCACGCCCGTATTTTTCCAGTGATTGATATTTCTCTTCCGGGTTCTGGTCGGTTACACGCTGGCTGCCCCGGATGGTAGTCAAAACATTTAAAATAGCTTCGCGGGTAACACCCATTTCTTGCATAATTTTACCGGCAGTGGGTGAAGGCAACACCCCACCAACCCGGTCAATCTGCCCGTCCAGCAAAGCCAGCAACAGGTGTTCAGTGGAAATATATTCATCTTTAAAGTGTTCGGCTTCGGCCTGGGCCAGGTCCAACACTTTACGCGTCCGGGCCGAAGCGTAAATTTGCGCCCCGGAATTTTGCAATTTTGGCAGGCTGTTTAAAGCATTATTTAACTGGCCCTTCAGGATGACCGGGTTAACATTCAAACGCCCGACAATTTGAGGTACCACCCCCTCAGGTTGGTCCAGCAAAGCCAGCAACAGGTGTTCCGGGTGGAGTTCGCTGTGATTCAGTTGTTCGGCCCGCTCCTGGGCGGAAAGAAGCGCTTCCTTAGTTTTCTCGGTATACTTATTAATATTTGCCATATTATTAGTCCCCTCATAATTTGAAAATATTTATGATTGCTAACGATTTCCATCACTAAAATACGTAAAAGAGGGTTAGAGGTTTATTAGAACTGAATATGAATTATATCAGAATTGGAAAAGCTAAAAGCCCAGTTGCGGCTTGCATTCCGGCTCCCTTCCGAATACTTTGTCTAAAGTAATTAATTTTAACTTAATAAAAAATGGCCCCGGGTTTTCCGGGGCCATTTCTGGCAAGAAAAGATAATTTATTACAGGAGAGTATATTTTTCGCGGTCGGCTTCGATATTTGCCGGGGGAGCGTAGTTTTTCGAATGGGTAAATAAGGCGCTGAAGTCCAGCGTACCCAGAAAAGCCAGTAATAACATCAAACCAATTAACGCTTCCATCTTGCTTGCACTTCTTTCTTGCTGATTTATACCGTAAAACGGGGGTATTTCCTCTTGCTGGTCTGAATTATATACGGCTTTACGCCCGGTTTGGATGAGCTATTTAATAAGAAAAACGTGACTTTGATCATAATGCGGCTTCCGGACCGCTAATATCTAAAAAACCTCACAGCTAAACCGGCCAGGCCTTTAAAAAAGATGACCGGGTAAGTAAAATTAGAGGTAAAGGAAATAATGCCTGTTAGAACAGCTTTTTAGCCTGGAATAGCTATCCGGGGAAATAAAAAAGCGGCTGATAAACAGCCGCAGCATAATTAACCAGCCCAGGCGCAGCCAATTTGCGGCCAGGGTCGAATATGGCAAATTCCTATGGAACCGCGGGCGGCATATGCGATGGAGAAGCGGCATTATGTGAACCCATATTGCCGGTTTCCGAGTCAAACTCCGTATCGTCAGAGCGATTTACCAGTTGATCGCGTGGAATATTTAGATGGATTAGCCGGGTGCCGACCTGCCGCGCAACCAGGTCAATTGGAATTGTAAATTGCTTTGATTCGGACTCGTTCTGGATAACCAGTTGTACAATCTGGCCGGTCTGCGGGTCAGTAATAATTTCCTGAACAATACCCACGAAACCATCGGTAGCTTCGACTACTGCGCCGGTAATTATCTGATTGTGAGGGGGATTTTGCTGGTCCATGTTTTCTCCTTACCTTGCTTTCAAGGTTTTAGACTTAACTTTCCAAGGAAAACAGTCTTCCTGTTTTCCAGCTTACTCTAGAGTATTGCAAAACTCAGACCAGCAGGCTGTATAAAGGTCTTGCTAGATTTATATTAGAATTTTGAAAGCAAGCTAAAAGAGACTTGACAGTAAGGCAGGGTTGGAGTAACATACATTTATTAGCACTCTCGCACCTTGAGTGCTAAAAATATTCAGTAATTACGTTTTACGGCAATATATTTTTAATGTAAGGGCTGCAACCGGGTAATTATAACATTGTCTGGTTCAATTCACAAAACAAGTATCTAAGGAGGTTAAGGCAACATGGCGAGTCTTAAACCGTTGGGCGACCGCGTAGTAATCAAGCCGACCCCAAAGGAAGAAGTTACCAAAACGGGTATTTTTCTTCCCGACACTGCTAAAGAAAAGCCGCAGGAAGGCACTATTATCGCGATAGGCGGCGGCAAACTGGATGACAAAGGCGTGCGTCAGCCGCTGGAAGTCAAAGAAGGCCAGAAAGTTCTATACGCCAAATACGCTGGTACCGAGTTTAAAATCGAAGGTGACGAGTTCTTAATCCTGAGCGAAAAGGATATCCTGGCTGTTATCGAGGGCTAATTTCCCTTGTTATAGCCGGTAGGCAGGCTTCCTTTCAGTAATTGTTAGGTAAAGGGGCTTGCCGGGAGTGAGGGGCTCTCTTGAACCGATAACCCTCTCGAAATTCTTTTTTAGAGAAGTACTGGAATATATAGGAGATATAGGATAATGGCTAAGCAATTGCAAAACGCCGATGAAGCCCGCCAGTCGCTAAAGCGCGGTGTGGACATTCTGGCTAATGCCGTAAAAACCACTCTCGGCCCGAAAGGCCGCAACGTTGCCCTGGACAAAAAGTTTGGCGCTCCGACCGTAACCCACGACGGTGTAACCGTGGCGAAAGAAATCGAACTCAGAGACCCGTTTGAAAATATGGGCGCCCAGCTTCTCAAAGAAGCCGCTACCAAGACCAACGACGTTGCCGGTGACGGCACTACCACCGCGACCGTACTGGCCCAGGCCATCGTACACGAAGGTCTGCGGAACGTAGCCGCCGGTGCGAACCCGATGCTGTTAAAGCGCGGTATCGACCTTGCTACCAACGCCCTGGTTGCGAAATTGAAGACCCTGTCAACCCCGGTTGCTGACCGCGCCCAGGTTGCCCAGGTTGCTACCATTTCCGCCGCTGACCCTGAAATCGGCGAATTGATCGCTGACGTTATGGAAAAGGTCGGCAAAGACGGCGTTATCACCGTTGAAGAAAGCCGCGGCCGCGAGTACGAAACTGAATACACCGAAGGTATGCAAATTGACCGCGGTTACATCAGCGCCTACTTCGTAACCAACACTGAGCGCATGGAAGCCGTCCTGGACGAGCCCCTGATCCTCATCACCGACAAGAAGATTTCGGCCATTGCCGACATCCTGCCGGTCCTGGAGAAGGCCCTGAGCGCTGGAAACCGCAACTTCGTTATCATCTCGGAAGATGTTGACGGCGAAGCCCTGGCGACCCTGGTCGTCAACAAAATGCGTGGTACCTTCAACCTGCTGGCCGTTAAGGCTCCTGGTTTCGGCGACCGCCGCAAAGAAATGCTCCGCGACATCGCCATTCTGACTGGTGGGCAGGTTATCAGTGAAGAACTGGGCCGCAAACTGGACAGCGCTACCTTGAGCGACCTGGGCCATGCCAAGCGCGTTATCGCCACCAAAGATGATACCACTATCATCGCCGGTGAAGGCAACGAAGAAGAAATCAAAGCCCGCGTCGAGCAAATCAAGGCTCAGATCGAGCAGACCACCAGCGACTTCGACCGCGAGAAGCTGCAGGAACGCCTGGCGAAACTGGCCGGTGGCGTAGCCGTCATCCGGGTAGGTGCCAGCACCGAAACCGAACTGAAGGAAAAGAAGCACCGTGTTGAGGACGCCCTGAGCGCCACCCGCGCTGCCGTTGAAGAAGGCATCGTGCCTGGTGGTGGGGTTTCCCTGCTGCTGGCCCTCTCCGCCCTTGACGATGTCAAGGCCGAAGGCGACATCTTTACCGGTGTCCAGATCCTGCGCCGCGCCCTGACCGAGCCGATCCGCCAGATCGCGGTTAACGCCGGACAGGATGGTAGCGTTATCATCCAGCAGGTGCTGAGCTACCAGAAGGAAGGCAAGAAGAACTTCGGCTATGATGTGTTGACCGGCCAGTACGTCGACACCATCCAGGCTGGTATCATTGACCCGGTCAAGGTTACCCGCAGCGCCCTGGAAAATGCCGCTTCGATTGCCGGTATGATCCTCACCACCGAGGCTCTTATCACCGACATTCCGGAAGAAAAATCCTCTGCCCCGTCGATGCCCGGCGGTGGAATGGACTACTAGTCCAACCTGAGCAAAGAAGCTTTACCGGCCCTTATCGGGCCGGTAAAGCTTCTTTTTTTATTAATTTATTATATAAAAACCGCCTATTTAACAACTTTTTAACAAGTTAATCGAAATATGGTCAAAATGACTAAAAGTACCTGGTAAAGATTGGACTAAAGACCTATAACAATTGTGATATAAAACACAAATATTTAACATATTTATAGTAAAATATAAGTATAAACCATTGGAGGTGAGGCGGTTAAAGTGGCCGCTGATTATATAAAAGTTATTTAGTAAACGTGTGAGAAGGGCCTGTAGCCACCGGATACAGATGTACCGGGAAAGGGGTAGGACCGACAAGGATGCGGTCAGGGAACGAAAAGCGTTCTTTAAGCCCAGGAGCAGGCGCGGAAACAGGGAAGTAAGGTACAAACGATGCGTGGCGATATTAACGCAAGTGAACTATACCAGGACAGGGATTTCTTAACCCGGGTGGGCCTGGGCATCTATGACATTGAATTCGGATCGAACGGGAACGTTGGTTTTGAAGATGTATTCAAGTTCTCTTATGTGGAGAACGAAGAAGAAGACCCAAAGCTTTACCGCCGGAAAGTCTTTAACCTGATTGGCCGGTACTACACGAATGATGTAGCCCGCACGCTGTGGGCCCGCTTCCACGAGTGCCAGGCGCTATTGTCCGAATTGGAAGGCCGTCAGTTTAGCCTGGAAGAAGCCGCCCAGCGCTGGCTGCAAGAGTACGGCCATGATTTCTTCAAAGCCTGGGCCTTACGGGCCACTGAAGTGCCTTTTAGAATGCGTAACCAGGCCGAACCTACCCTGGGTTGGGTTGATATGGCCGCCTTCTGGTTGACCCCGATGTGGCGTGACCTGATCGGGGCCGGTTTCGGGTTACCGTCAATCTTACTGGCGATGGCGATTGAAATGCCCAAGAAGAACCATCACTCGAAGCGGGAACGCTATACCAGGGTGGTCGCCCGCCTGAGCGGTCACCGCATTCACGACCATGCCGAGATGCATAAGCGCATCCGCGAAATCAAGCAGTTAGGCCGGCAGTTAAGCCGCAAGGCCGGTTACAACATCGGAACCAGGGCCGCTACTATCGAATACTACCGCCGGTTGAACCTGGTGGCGGAAATCGAAAGCGGCATAAGCGGGAAATTTACGGCAGCTGTTGCGGCCTAGGGCAAGACAATATAAATTTCCGGTTTGAAAGAACCGGAATCCCGGAACCTGAAAGAAAATAGGCGAGTTGCCCGGGCAACTCGCCTATTTTTACTTTTAAAACCAGGGCCGGTTAGGCCTGGCCGGATTTCTCGCGCTCGCGTTCCTTTAAAATCCGCCGGAGAATTTTGCCGGAAGGATTCTTGGGAATGGCGTCAATAAACTCGACTTCCTTGAGGTTCTTGTACCCGGCCAGCTTGCCGTTAGCCCACTGGACCAGTTCCTGGGGAGTAACCTGTTCGTTACCCGCCTTCAGGACAACATATGCTTTAGGTACTTCGCCCGCTTCCTCGTCCGCCTTGGGAATTACGGCGGCGTCGGCTACGGCCGGGTGTTCAAATAGCAGCGCTTCCAATTCGGCCGGGGCAATCCCG
Source organism: Chloroflexota bacterium (assembly GCA_028287745.1). GTDB lineage: Bacteria > Chloroflexota > Chloroflexia > Chloroheliales > Chloroheliaceae > 54-19. The sequence goes on along the minus strand of JAQBPB010000010.1, from coordinate 29,628 downwards.
AAGCCCTTGTATTTAATCATCTCTTTCTTGCGGTCGGAGATAATTACATAGCCTTCTTCGTCAAGGGCGGCAATATCACCGGTATAGAGCCAACCGTTGCGCAGGGTGGCCGCGGTAGCTTCGGGGGCTTTCCAGTAGCCCTGCATTACCTGGGGACCACGCACGATCAGTTCACCGACCTCACCCACTGCCAGTTCTTTTTCGCCGGTTTCGATATCAACAATCTTTTGCTCGGTATCGTGAATGGGCAACCCGACAGTTTCCAATTTGACCAGCCGTTCATCATAGACCGGGTTAATATGAGTCAGTGGGGAAGCTTCGGTCAGGCCGTAACCCTGCAGCACCAGCACCCCCGTCGTCTCCTGGAAGCGCCGGGCCACTTCGGGAGCCAGCGGAGCCGCCCCGGACATTACGTGCCGGATAGAACTGAGGTCCTGTTGTTTAAGCAGCGGCCAGTTGGTCAGCATTACCAGTACCGGCGGTACCGAGTAAAACAGAGATACCTTGTATTTTTGAATAAGACGCATGCACTCTACCGGCTCGAACCGCTCCATCAGGATCGAAATGCCGCCCGATAGAATACCACTACCCATCAGCATGGTGCCGTAGATATGGTAAAAGGGTAAAAATAACATCAAGCGGTCATTAAAAGTTATGCGCGAGCAGGCGGTCATCTGGTAGGCGTTGCTAACCAGGTTTTTATGGCTGAGCATCACGCCTTTGGGCAGGCCGGTGGTACCGCTGCTGTAGGGCAATGCCAGTAGGTCGTCCCAACCAATCTCGGGCCGGGCGGGCGCGGTTGGCGGGTGATTCTTTACCAGTTCGGCAAAGGAATGGCTGGCGCCGGGATTGGCGGGGCGGCCCGGCCCGGCAGTAATAATATGCTTTAGATTGGGCGCGTCAGACAAGGCCGACTGGACCAGCGGCAGCAGTTCATTTTGGACTACAACCCCGACCGCTTCGCTGTTGCTTAACTGGTAAGCGACCTCCCTTTCTTTGTAAGAAGGGTTCATAGGGCTAATCGTTGCCCCAATCCGGGCTACAGCAAACCAGCTAATAATAAATTCGGGCCGGTTAGTCATCAAAATACAGACGCGGTCACCCTGTTTAATGCCAAGTCCCAAAAGGGCATTCGCAAAAGAGTTGGTTAAAGCTTCCAGTTCCCGGTAGGTCAGGCTTATATCTTTAAATACAAGGGCCGTATTTTCGGGGAACCGTTGGGCGGATTGAGTCAATAATTCATCATAAGGATGAACCGGGTAATTGATGGGGGGTCGTACAAACTCAAATTGAGAATGTACCCTGCCAGGCGCAACATTGGTAGCCTCTTGCATAAATCAACTCCTCTAACGATTAATTTGTATCCGGTTGTGATTGGAGGTGCTTGGTGCAATTATAGCCCAACCGGCTTTTTTTCGCATTTACCTTTGCTTTTTGAAACTTATCGGACCCCATATCGTTTATAATCAAATATCGGTTTTATTTTTGGTAGAAAGTCTTAGATGAAACGGTTTCCCCTGTCTCAACTCTGGCGTAAACACCCTGGCCGCATCCTGGTCTTTGCCGGAGCCTTGAGTAGCCTGGCCCTTTTGGCAGCTCTTTTTCTCAACGACCAACCCGATCAGACCATTTTACCCGCCCCATCTCCGTCCGTAGCAAGCCTGCAACCGGGACAAATTCCGGCCACAACCCTGCCGCCAACACCCACCCGGATACCGCCAACACCGACCCTACAGGCCCGTACGGTCACCCTGAACCCGGCCCACGGTATCCATGCCCCGGTCGGGTTTCAGTGGACCGAACAACACCGCACTGCTATTGCCTCCTTCAAGGATGCGGCAGGGGTAGCCGGGGCGCCCGGCTTGGCCCTGGCCCTCAGTACGGATATGCAGGCTGACAATAATTCGGGCAAGGTCCGGATGGAACAAGACCTTTACCAGTACCAGCGACAGGGCGCCGAAATCTTTATACGCCTCTACCCTCAGCGCTTTCCGGGCGGCTACAGCGAACCCCTAGAATCGTTCAACGGGCGAAACACGATAAGTGGAACGCCGGAGGACGCCGCCGAAGATATATATAAATTCCTGTCCGAGCAACATACCCGCAATGGCTGGCACTTTACCCGCCTAATTCCCGGCAACGAGCCGGACCTGGAATGGCCCGATCAGCTTTATGCTCAAAATTTGCTGGCCTGGACCAGCCGGGGCGACCCGGCCAAGTATACGGCTATAAACCGCTTTTATGCGGATGTATTCCGGGCCTGGCAGCGGCGGGCATCCCAACCGGATGCCGCCCTTTTCCGGGATGTGATGCTTTACTTCCCACCCCTGGCCCAGGATGCCGGTTCCAACCCAGACACCTACGCCGGATTTTACTACTATGAAGGTACTAAACCGGTCGGCAACCGCTACGACCGCCTGCGGGAAGCAATCGAATTGTATGGCCGCTTTAGCTGGCATAATTATTTTGTACCGGGCCGGGCCTGCCAGGACGTGGCAGCGGCGACCTTTCCGGACTGGCTCAAGCAGGGTTTAGAATACGGCTGGCCCGCTGTAATCGGCGAAGCCGGGTGGGGACCGGATAAACTGGCCTTACCAGCCCAGAATGACAGCCGTACCCGGTTGGTCCGCTTCTGGAAATTACTGGGTGTTAAATGGGAAGAAAGGCTTTATGTGGACGAACGGCCGCACTGGCTAAACTATGACGACCCGGTAAACGACACCCGATTTGAGGAAGATATAATCCGCTTTACCAGGGGCTGTTACCTGGCGGGAATTAAACCGCCCCGGCCGATAGGTGTAAGTGTCTGGTTGGCTGGGTCGGAAGGTAATTTTGAACAGGCCCTGGGCGTGGAACCGGGCCCCACCGGCAAAATCCGCCGCTGGATGAGGGTGTATGCTGGCCTTAATTTGTAGCTAAATTATTACAGAGTTAAAGTAAAATTGGTGTTTCCTTATCTGAAAACCCCCATTTGGGCCTGGTTAAAACCCGGCAACCTTTTTTTACATCTTCATTTTCCATATTCTTTAAGAAACAATTATCGTTCTTATCTAAATATACTTGCTAAATCAGGATTTACAAGTGGAACCTGTATAGCAGATTTATATTATTTTCAATCATCATAAAGAATGGAATCTCTACTCAATCTATATTTTAATGCCTGTCTTCTTTAACTTCAATATTTGATTTAAAGTAGCAATATCGGTACAATATGTTATTGTTGTGTTGGTATGTTTGCCGTGGACTTGATATGATTTGGGAAATTCTGCACGGCATAAATTTATAAATAAATCATTACACTACATGCACCACTTATATCATTCAGGAGAGAGTTTGTATTGGGAATTCTTAATAATGCCTTTGACGACAAAAATGCTACTACTCAAAGTGAAATAGAACGATTACGCAGCCGTATTTATGAACTTGAACAAGAAAATTACTGGTTAAAACAAAACCATTTCGTCACAGACTCTGAAGAATCTTTCACTATACTGTCCGGTGAAAATATCCACAAAAAACTAAATACCCTTTACCAGACTGTAATGCATGCTAACGCCGTTATTGCCATTATGCGCGGCCCGGAGCATATTTTTGAATTGGCAAACCCGCTGCACCTTCAAGTACTGGGCCGGGATTCCAGTATCATTGGGTTACCCATCCGGGAAGCTTTACCTGAACTGGAGGGTCAGGGTCATATTGAGATATTGGACGAAGTTTACCGCAGCGGCCAGCCCTTTACGGCCCATGAAATGCCGGTAATGCTGGCCCGTAAAAAAGAGGCTCCACTCGAAAGAGTGCTTTTTACCTTCATCTATTATCCCCTGTTTAATTTTAAAAATGAAGTCGATGGTATTTTTGTCCATGCCCTGGAAGTGACCGAACAGGTTAAAACCAGGGAAGACCTGCTGCACGAAAGGCAACGCCTGCAGGAAATATTTATGAATGCCCCGGCTGCCATCGCGGTCCTGCGCGAGCCTCAACATATCTTTGAACTGGCAAATGAAAATTTCCATAAGTTAGTTGGGCGTAAAACCCCAATAACCGGGTATCCTGTTGTGGACGCGCTACCGGAAATTAAAAACCAGGGTTTCATCGAACTACTGGATAATATTTACCGGACCGGGGAAGCCTTTAGCGGTTTCGAGATGCCCGCTAAACTTGACCGCCTTGGCAATGGTTCCCTTGACCAGGCTTACGTCAACTTCATATTCCAGCCCTTGCTATCCCCCGGTGCTACAAAAGTCGAAGGCATTTTCGTCCACGCCGTTGAAGTAACCGAACAAGTATTGGCCCGTCACCAGCTTGAAAAACTTATTGATGAGCAAAGACAACAAAAAGAAGTTGTTGAGTTGGCCCACCGGACGGCAAAAATAGGCACCTTTCAATTCTTTGTAGAGGAAGACCGTATTCTATGGTCCCCGGAATTGGAAGTTTTGTATGGCCTTGAACCCGGTGGATTTGAAGGAAATTACCAGAATTGGACCAAACGGGTCCATCCCGCCGACCTTGGTAAAGTTGAATCAAGTTTATGGGAAGCGGTTAATAATGGGCAGGCCTATAACATCGAGTTTCGCATTATCTGGCCGGATGGCACCGAGCGCTGGGTACAGGCCAAAGGCGACACTGACTTTGCTAATAAAGGCAAGGTCTACCGGGTTATCGGGGTTAATATTGATATAACTGAACGCAAGCAGGTGGAAGAAGCGTTACGCAACTCAGAAGAACGTTTCAAACGGGTAGCCCAGGCAACCAATGATGCCATCTGGGACTGGAACCTGGTGACCAATAAGATCTGGTGGAGCGACGGAGTCCAAAAGTTATTTGGCTACTTACCGGAGCAGATAGGGGATGACTCAAACTGGTGGCACAACCATATTCACCCGGAAGACCACGAGCGGGTTACAAACAATATTAATTTAATCATTAATAACGTCACCAAAAAGAATGAATGGTCCGAAGAGTACCGCTACCTATGTGTGGACGGGACTTACCTGGAAGTGTTGGACCGGGGCTATGTAATCCGGGACCCCATTACCGGCAAGGCTGTACGCATGTTAGGTGCAATGGTAAATATAACCGAGCGCAAAGCCCTGGACCAACTAAAAGATGCCTTCCTGGGAATTGCCAGCCACGAACTTAAAACCCCCCTAACCTCTATTAAAGGCTTTGCCCAGAAAGCTGGCCGCGATTTAAGCGCCCTGCAATTTAAAATCCAGGAAGCCGCCAATCCCAGTACCCTGGAAAGCAATGAAGATGTTAAGCTGAACCTTCAGAAGATGGCCGATAGCATCAATAGAATCTCCCGCTCAATTCACGTGGTGAACCAGCAAATTACCCGCATGAGCGAATTAACCAACCGCTTATTAGATGTCACCCGCCTGCAACAGGGAACCCTGGAACTAAATTACAGCCCGGCTCCTGTCAATCTGGTAAGGATAATAGAGCAGGAAGTCGAAACATTAAGCATCAGTGTCCTGGATCATTTACTGCTGCTGAATATCACAACAGCAGACCTGGAGGACGGAGTTTTCCTCCGGCTTGATGAGAATAGAATCATCCAGGTGCTAACCAACCTGATAACCAACGCCATCAAATACAGCCCTTCCAATACCACCGTGACTATTGGCCTGACCCGGCGGGGCACCTTGCCGCCTGAAGAAGCCAACCGGTCGTCCAGTCAGGCTGAACAAGACCAGATCGTTGTATGGATCAAGGATGAAGGTTACGGGCTAAGCCCGCAGCAACAGCGCCACCTGTTTGAAAGGTTTTACCGGGTGCGGACCAGCCAGAACCAGCGTGTTGAAGGGCTTGGCCTGGGCTTATATATCAGTAATGAGATTGTAACTTTACATGGTGGGCAACTGTGGGTGGTAAGTGAGGAAGGCCGGGGCAGTACTTTTTACTTTTCCCTGCCCCAGAACCAGGAATGAGACGGGCCACCAGGGGCCGCATTTCATTCCTGCCAGGTTATTCTTTCAGGCGAAAATTACTTTTAACCCCGGTTTAGCGCGACTTAACGAATGATTGAATAAGCTCCTGCTTCAGGTCCCACAGCTTGCCGGTCAGCGATACGTGATAAACGTGCGGGTTCAACAGACGCCGCACGCCCACATCCAGCCGGGCTATATCCAGGCGCCGCCGCTCGCGCATTTCCTCAATTGGAGGCATAGCATAGACCAGCTTGCCTTCCTTCAAGACATCCACCAGCAATGGTTCAATCTCCCCTATATCAGATTTCTTGATAGTCCGGCTCTTAGCCAGGTCGGAAGGATGCCGGGCCAGAATCCGGTCTTCTTGCGTCGGGTCTTCGTCATCCAGGCTTAAAAGGTCAGCCGTAGCCAGCCCGCGCTGGTCATAAATCCGCCAGCCCTGCTTTTTACCGGGGTTGGGCGTCTTTAAGGGCATTTCGGAAATCTTGATAGCCGGGACCCAATCGTTATTCTGCTTGACCGCTACCAGTTTGTAGACGCCGCCCAGGGCCGGGCTGCCTTCCGATGTCACCAGGTTTGTGCCAACACCGTAGACTAACCGGTGCAATACGTCCTGCGGCTCAATCCCATAGCGCGAGGCTTCTTCCTGAATCTGGGTCTGAATCTGCCAGATTACCAGCTCATCCAGTTCATTGGAAAGTACAATTGAAGTATTGGGGAACCCGGCCACATTGAGCATCCGGGCTACCTGGATACTTAGATAAGCAAGGTCACCCGAGTCAATCCGGACCCCGACCGGCTCGTGGCCTTTCCGGCGCAATTCCTCAAAAACCTTGATGGCATTGGGCACGCCGCTTTCAAGGGTATTAACGGTATCAATCAGTAAAAGGCAATCGTCCGGGTAAACTTCGGCAAACGCCTGGAAAGCCGCTAATTCGTCCTGACCGATTGCTTTGAAGAATTGGACCATACTATGGGCATGGGTGCCTTTAGGGGTAAAACCCAGCACCTGTGAAATACCGACGTTCGAACTAAAGTCGCAACCGCCAATCAGGGAAGCGCGTGTCCCGGCATTAGCGCCCAGCCCCTGGGCCCGGCGCATTCCAAATTCCAAAATCGGGCGGCTCTGGGCACTATCCCGGATCCGGGAAGCCTTGGTAGCAATCAAGGTCTGGTAATTCAGGTGGTTGAGTAAAGAAGACTCCAGGATTTGCGCCATTATCAGGGGCCCCTCGACCACCGTCAATGGAATATGGGGATGGACCACCCGGCCTTCCGGGATAGCCCGTAAAGTAATTCCGCTAAAGTTACCATTTTTCCTCAGCCACTCCAGGAAATCTTTTTGGAAAACCGGCTGCCCGTGATTGTTGCGCTGAGCGGCCAGGTAATCTATGTCCTCCTCCCGGAAGTAGGCTTCCTTCATCCAGTCCAGCAGCCATTCCAATCCGGCGGCAATACAGTACCCGGCTTTATGCTTGCCGTAGTCGGGGTAGTTCCGGAAATAATGGTCAAACTGGACGGTTTGCTCGTGTTGGCCCGTGCGAAAATAAAGCTGAGCCATAGTTAACTGGTACTGGTCGGTAAATAAAATACCCTCAGCAGTCCGTTCTTGCGCAAAATTCATTAAATAGCCTTCACCTTTCACCAGGCGCAACGCCCCTTTAGCCGGCATCTTACAAGTTCCCGGCTATTATACTGTAAAATGCCAACTCTTAAAGTAATAACGTCTAACTAGCCAATGTACAGTCAAATTAGTAATTATCCAGACCTGTTGAGCCAGCTTTTTATTTAGAGCTTTTACCCAAACACCGGTTATTTTCAGTATAGTAATCATATTTTGATTTAAAAGAACTTTTTGACAAAGCAAGTTGAGTTAATTTGACAACACTTAACATTACTTTAGAATAGCCTTTCGAGCTTGTTACCGGCAGGTATAGCTGTTTGAAATTACGTCCTGAATATTGCCTTTGATGTGGTCCGGTTGTTGGCTCAATAGAAAAAGGAGGCTGTTTTGGCACTACGAATTGTGCAAATTGGAGTTGGTGGTTGGGGCCAGGACTGGTTTAAAAATATTGTATCAAAATCGTTGGATTTTGAGCTGGCTGGCTGCGTTGACGTTGACCCTACAATGTTGAAAAAGGTCCAGGCGCTTGGCGTAATGCCGGAACAATGTTTCACATCAATCGAGCAAGCCCTGGAAACGGTGGACTTTGACGCGGTGCTGATTACGTCCACGCTTCCCTTCCATGTACCGCTCGCGCTGACCGCCTTGAATGCCGGTAAACATGTCCTGGTTGAAAAACCGTTTGCGCCGACCGTTGCCGAAGCCCAAAAAGTAGTCGAACTGGGAGACTCAAAAATGCGAGTCGTGATGGTCAGTCAAAACTACCGCTTCTTCCCGGCGGTAAGGACCGTAATGGCACTCTTGCGTGAGGGCACGTTAGGCCCGATACATACTATAAATATCGACTTCCGGCGCTACGCCAACCTGGCACCTGTTACCGGCCACCGCCATTACGCGCTTCCGCAGCCTCTTTTGATGGACATGTCTATTCACCACTTCGACCTTATGCGCGCCATCACCGGAAAAGAGCCAGAGATTGTTAACTGTACCACCTGGAACCCTGCCTGGAGCAATTTCGTAGATGCCCCCGCCGGGGCGGCCATAATCACTTTTGACGGTGGTATAGTGGTCAGCTACCGGGGCAGTTGGATTAGTTCCGGCCCGCCGACACCCTGGGCAGGAGAGTGGCATATTGAGTGCGAAGGCGGAGAAATCGCCTGGACCAGCCGGGCCGATGCCGGGTTAAATGCCGAACGGGTTGAAGTTCGCCAGCTAGGCAAGTCTTACCAGGCAGTCGAAATGCCCGACCTGACGCATATCGACCGGGCAGGCACGCTTCACGCCTTTGCCGAAGCTATCCGCCTGGGGCATGAGCCGGAAACTTCCGCCAGGTCTAACCTCGGCAGCCTGGCCCTGATGTTTGCGGCAATCGAATCGGCTGCCTCCGGCAACCCGGCCCACCTGGGCTAATCTCTACTCTTTAGAATAGGTTATATAAGGTTTCAATGCGTGGTAATTTGGAAGTAACCAATGGCGCATTGAAGCCTATTAACCGGTTAATAGGCTTCAATGCTCTTGACATGGCCGCCTCTCCCGGCTAAGATTCAAATAAATCAGTCATTCGCAGGGCCTTCCGATACATACCAGACTTATAGCAGAGTGGCGCCCGAGCAAGCGCCAGCCTGTTAGCCGCAGGAGAGTTTTTTATGCCAAATCCAACTTTAGACCGTCTTTCCGCCCGTGATTGGGCGCGTACTTTAATGCAGCGCGACAACTGGGTAATTCTCGATACCGAAACCACCGGGTTGGACAGGACCGCTGAAGTAATCCAGGTTGGAATTGTCTCGGGTGGTGGAGAGATTGTGATGGACTGCCTGATTAAGCCCACCCGGCCCATTCCCTGGCAGACCACCCAGATTCATCACATTACGGACCGGATGGTTGCCCGCGCCCCCGGCTTTCCCCAGCTCTATACCCAACTCCAACAGGTACTAAGCGGTAAAACCGTTATTATCTATAACGCCTCGTTTGACCTTAGAATGCTTCGGCAGAGTTGCGAACTGCACTATCTCAGTCCCATCAATATCGACAGCTATGCCTGTGCAATGCAAAAGTATGCCGCCTATGCCGGGCAGCTTAATGCCAATGGCCGGGGCTACCGCATGCAGCGGCTGCAAGGCGGCGACCATAGCGCTATCGGTGATTGCGCGGCTACCCTCCGACTTATCAAACAAATGGCTGATTTTTAATATAGTTGAGCTCGAATTTGCAGAATATAATTTGCGGGCATGCTTTGGGCTCCTTTATAAAGGACGGAAGGAGAAACCGACCTTGTTTTTTAAGGGCGGTTTAAGTCTTTGCGGCGAGGAAATGAGGCAAAGGCATATTATGAGTTTGCACCTGGGGGGCAATTTTGGTATAATTCTTCTTCGGTAAATAGCACAGGCAAGACCACGCTTTACCAGATATTTTAATGTCAACCATTTCTTTCTTTTCCGCGCCACACCTGGTCATAAGAGGCTGGCTCACACAGACTCGGCTACCCTGCCAGGCAGGTTAAAGGTGCTGGGGCAAACCCGTGGAAAGGACTGTGAGAAAGGATTTTAAAGGATAACGTGCGCGATTACGAAATGATGTACATTCTCTCACCTGAAATCGGCGATGAGAATTTTGGAGCCAGCGTTGAGAAGATCAATAGCCTGATCACCCGGTTGGGTGGGGAATTGGGCGAAGTCAATCAAACCAGCCCCTGGGGCAAACGCCGCATGGCCTACCCTATTGACAAGCACAATGACGGCTTCTATGTCGTAGCTAACCTGAAGCTAGATCCTGCTCAGACCGGGGAACTGGAACGGAGCCTGCGGCTAAACGAAGAAGTCCTGCGTCACCTCCTGGTCAGCCAGGATAAGGATTAGACTTTTTACAAATAGCCGTGCTTATTTGTATTTGAGCCGATACGTTTTATTTAGGAGATAGAAGCAATGGCTAGGGATTTGAACAAAGTAATGCTTACAGGGCGTTTAGGCAAGGACGTTGAGTTACGAGTTACGCCCAATGGCCGGTCGGTCGCCACTTTTTCGGTCGCTTCCAGCCGCAACATTCGTGAAGGCGATAACTGGAAAGAACAAACCGAGTGGTTCCGGGTCGTCGCCTGGGAGAAATTAGCCGAAACTTGTTCCAACTTTCTGCACAAAGGCAGTCACGTTTTTATCGAAGGACGCTTACAGACCCGCGAATGGCAGGATAAAGACGGCCAGAAACGGTTTTCGACGGAAGTCATTGCGACCGACATGACCATGCTTGACTCGAAAGGTCAGAATAGCGGTGGTGGCAGCGGTGACATCAATGACGCCTGGGATAACGCCGGAAGCCCTGCTTCTGGTGGGCGGTCTGGCGGTAATCGCCCCCGCAGTAACGACTTTGATGAAGGGCAAGATTTAGAGGACATTCCGTTCTAGGCCCCGGTAAGGTTATTGTTCAAATCTTCGGCCGAGAGCTTCCAGGGGAGGACCAGCGGTTGGTCATCCCCTTCTGGCTTGGGCCAGAGGGAAGTTAAAAATTTAGTATGGCTTTTCACATGGACTTCCCTACAATCAAGATAGACGATTGTTGAAAGCCGAAGGAGATAGATTCAGGTGAGTACTGAAAACCAAGATGTAACGAATACTAGCGCTGCGCCCGATGCAGCCGCCCCTACTTCCGACCGACCGGCTCGTCCGGGTGGCTTCCGGAGCGGCCCGCGCCGCGATGGCGAAGGAGCCGAAGGCGGAGCTGAGGGTGGTGGTCGCTTTGGAGCGGGTGGACCGCCGCGCCGTCCTCGCCGCCCAGGTGGCAAGGACCGCTTCGCGCCGCGCCGCCGGGTAGACCAGTTTGGCATTGACGGCATCCACGAAGTTGATTACAAAGACTTCCAGCGCCTTCGCCGCTACCTGTCCGACCGGGGCAAAATTGAACCCCGCCGCAAGACCGGTCTGAGCGCTTTCCACCAGCGTTCGCTGACGACCGCCATCAAGCGGGCACGTTATATGGCCCTCCTGCCCTACGTTGCTAACCAGTCCCGCTAGGTTCAGGGCCAGCGTTGACGAATGTCTCGCCGGACCACTACTGACGAACGCAAAGGCTACTCTTAAAAGAGTAGCCCTCGCCCTCAGTTTCAGCGTTAGCAGGAAGCATTTACCTTAGAATAATGGGCATAGGATGAGGCAATTAAAGCCAACTGTTCCTATGCCTTTTTCTGATTTTGCTAGATTTTATCTAAGAGGAGAAGCAGAACCACTCCATGACCAATAATACTAACCAGGGGAGTAACAAACCGGGACAGACGCCAGACCGGGATAAACGCAAAGCCGCCCCCAGCGTGCCAGCCGCCAGCCGGCCGCAACGGCCCCTTAATAGCCAACCGAAGACTGAAGCGCCTGGTGAAACATCTACCACTGGCCCCAAGATTCGCCCGGCCCAGCCAACCGGAGGCACTCGCCCCCAGACCCAGATGAGCACCAGGGCTCTTTCCCGCTATGAGAAAGATATTAAACGCCAGCGTCAACTGGTCTGGGCTACCATTGGTGTAATTGGATTCATTTTGGTGGTCCTGGCTTTTGGTATCTGGCAGACCAGTCTGGCGCCCAGTTTTCAAACGTTAGCCCAGGTTAATGGCCAGAGTGTCAGCCGGGCCGACTATAATAAATTCCGCAAAATTGACCTGTTTAAACAATCCGGCTCGCTTCAGCAGCAATTAAATTACACCACCGGCGACCAGCAAGCTCAGTTGCAGTCCCAGTTAAGCCTGCTCCAGGACGAAGAAGTTAACGTGGCATCCCGCCCGGTTAACCAGGATGCCCTGGAACGCATGGTTAACAATATTGTGATGGAAAAAGCGGCCAGGGACCAGTTCAACATAACCGTTAGCGATGATGAGGTCAACAAATACCTGGGCGACCAGTTCCAGGGTATTATTTATACCCCAACCGCTAACCCCAGCCAGGCTATTCAGACCCAGACCGCCGGTCCGGTAGCTACCCAGGCTTCCCAGTTCAATACGGCTACCGCCGCTGCGGTAACCCCTTTACCGACCGCGACTCCTTCCGTAACTGCTACAACCAGTGTCACCGGGACCGTAACGGCCGCCACTACGCCGGGACTTACCCCGGACGCGACCACTACGGCTAACGCCGGTACACCGGGCGCGACTACAACCGTATCCGGCACGCCGGGAGCCAGCCCTGCTATTTCGGGCACCGCCACTGTTTCAGGCACCGCTACGGTGGAACCGTCCCCGACCACGACCAGCACGCCTATGCCGGCCGATAAAGTCCAGCAGACCGCCCAGGCTTACCAGAATGATTACTTGAAGGCTTTCCGCCAGTTCACTACGCTGAGCGATGATGACTACAAGAAATTCGAAGCCCGGCCGACCCTGATTAAGAAAAAGGTCGTAGACAAACTCGCGGAAACTCGGCCTAAAGTTGGCGACCCCTATCCACAGGTTAAACTGAGCCATATCCTGGTTGCTGACGAAGCGGCCGCTAAAGCGATTTATGACCAGCTTAAAGCAACTCCGGCCGACCAGCTTGAGAGTAAATTTGGTCAGCTGGCCCGCGAAAAGAGCACCGACACCGGTTCCGCTTCGCACAACGGCGACCTGGGCTGGAATACCGACAAGACCCAGTTTGATAAAGACTTCCTGGCGGCGGCCCTGAAGTTGGAAAAAGGCCAGTTCACCGAGCCGGTCAAAACCCAGTTTGGTTATCACATCATTTATGCTACCGACAAGGACCCTAAACGTCCGCTAGACGCGCTGACTATTACGGCGTTCCAGCAGCCGGATGCAAATGGTGACCCAAGCTACTTCAGCGATTGGTTGAAGGAAAAAGTGAAAGCGGCTAACCCTAGCTATAACACGCCGCCGACACCCGCCCCGACACCGACCCTGGTCCCGGTCCCGGCCTTTACACCGGTTATCCCGCCGACCAATACCGCTGTCCCGCCGACGACCGCCGCACCAACGACGGCGGCAGCGACTACCGCAGCCAGCACTACTGCGGTGGCGACTACCGCCAGCACCACCCCGACGGTGGGCGCGACTACTGCCCCGACACCTTCCCCGACCAGGTAGGCTAAAGGCGGAGTAAATTAAAGCGGAGACTGTTTCCAGGTATAGGAACAGTCTCCGCTGCTTAATAGGCTATTACAGGGCTGTCACTCAGGATTTAGCTTTGTGCTATAATCAGATTTGTTCAAAATCATCAATATTTTTTCAGGTCGAAATTCAGAGATTGGAGCGGAAATGGCGAATACGATTTATAGTTATTTCAACGGAGAAATTGTTCCGCTGGCCGAAGCAAAGATAAGCATTTTAACCCACGCCTTTAACTATGGTACGGCTTGTTTTGAAGGAATCAGGGGCTATTGGAACCAGGAAGATAAGCAAATTTATCTTTTCCGGTTGCGCGAACATTTTGAAAGAATGGCTGGAAGCGCCAAAATTATGGGTATAAAACTGCCCTATACCGTTGACGAACTTTGTAACATTACTCGCGAGCTGGTCCAAAAAAATGGCTATCAGGAAGATATTTACCTGCGCCCGACCTGCTACATTTCCGCCGAAGTAATCGGGGTAAAAATGCACGGCCTGGATGTCAGCTTTTGCATGTACGCCCTGCCGTTCGGCGCCTATATTGACATCGAAAAAGGCCTGAAAGTCGGCGTTTCCAGCTGGAAGCGGATTGACGATAATATGATCCCGGCCCGCGCCAAAATTTCAGGAGCTTACGCCAACAGCGCCTTTGCCAAGAGCGAAGCTTTACTCAACGGCTTTGATGAAGCGATCATGCTGACTTCCGAAGGCCATGTCTCCGAAGGCAGCGCCGAGAACATCTTTATGGTAGTCGGCGGCAAGCTGGTAACCCCTCCGATCAATGAAAATGTGCTGGTCGGCATCACCCGCCATACTGTTATGACTATCGCCAAAGAAACGTTTGGCATGGAAGTAGTCGAGCGGGTTATTGACCGCACCGAACTCTACACCTGTGACGAGCTCTTCCTGTGCGGGACCGGCGCCCAGATTGCCCCGGTTGCCGAGGTAGACCACCGCCCGCTGGGTGAGGGTGGCGTTGGCCCAATCTCCAAGAAAATTCAACAAATCTATTTTGATGTCGTCCGGGGCAAGGTAGATAAGTACAAAGAATGGTGTACCCCAGTTTACTAGTATGAAAGATTGGCGCGCGTTGCCCTCGAAAGGGGGCCTGATAGGAAGCATATTTACCGGCCTGGCGGCAATATTATTTGGATTGGCGGTCTGGGTCACCTGGCAAGCCGCGACGGCGACCGAATTGGTCGAGGCAGTTCAATCTGAAGATGCCAACCCGGATATTCCTCCGGAATTATTAACTATCCCCAGCGGAAATAACCTGGGTACTTTTGGGCTGGCGCTTTTGTGCGTGGCCTTGCTGCTGGTGGTCATTTACCTGGCTTATCAGACCCGCAAGTTTTTCGCCCTGCGCTATTCGCTGGACCGCAACGCCATCCAGGTCCACCTGGGTGACTCGCGCCAGGTTATTCCGCTTGCAAACGTGCGCTATATGCTTCCAGCTGAAGTAGTGCTGGCCCGGGCAAAAGAAAAAGGGACCAACGCCGCCGACATGGGACAGGCCCGTTCAACCGCCACCAGTGCCAATAAAGCCTATTCGCCTAAAGCGGTCCCGCCTGCTTCTACCGAGCTTGAACCCGAAATGGTAGAAGTTGACGCGGACCAGCTGGACACAAATGGGCGGTCCTACCAGTTAACGCGCACCGCTGCCGCTGATAGCGACCTGGAACACCTGGAAAATATCGAGATTGAAACGGCTGAATTCGTTGAAATTTCGGATGGCGAAACACCCAGCAATGCCGTACGAGCGGAAGGTTCTGATGTGATGACCGGCCGTGACCTGAGCTCGCGAGAATACCGGACCCTGGCGATTGATTTCGAGGAGCCTGGTACCGAGGGTGCGGGCACCGGCCCTGATACCAGCGCGGAAAGCAGCGCCGGGAAATCCATCCCGGACCAGAACGAAACCACTACTACCGCGACTGAAATTGAAACCGGCAAGGGTTCCCGGCGGCCTTTCAACTCCTGGCCCGGTTTTTACCTTAACCGGTCGAGAGTCCCGGCCCTGGGTCTGATTCAGTTTTACTCGACCCGCGAGTTGGAAGGAACGCTGTTAATCCGGACGGACCGGCAGACCTATGCGATTTCGCCGCGCGACCGCCAGCAATTCATTACCGAGTTTAACCTGCGCAAGCGGCTCGGAGCGATTGAACCGGTCCAGGAAGGCATCGTTAACGGCACGCTGTTGAGTCACCCGCTCTGGCATGATAAGTTAGGCCGGGGGTTGATTCTGGCCGGTATCCTGCTGAATATGGCGCTCTACTTTTTCTTGCTGTTGAAATACAATAATTTCCCTGAAATCTTGCGTATACATTTTAACAAAGTCGGTCAGGTAGACCGGCTGGGGGACCGTGGCGAACTGATGCTAATGCCCTTCATTGGGCTGGTAACAGTGGTCACCAACAGTTTTGTAGGAGCCTTCCTACAGGTAAAAGAAAGTATTCCGGCTTACCTGCTCTATGCCGCCGGGGTGCTTTTACAATTTCTGGTCGGAATTGCACTTATCGTAATTTTGATTGTTTCCTGATTATTTATACATTTAATTATTGAGAGGAGTTTGCAATGAACACGGTAGCTTGCCCGGAATGTGGGGGCGATGTCAACTTAAACGAAAACGTTGAAAAGGGTGAAATTGTACAGTGTCCTGACTGTGGGGCTGAATTGGAAGTTGTAAAAATCAACCCGGTCGAACTGGCTTTGGCTCCCGAAGAAGAAGAGGACTGGGGAGAATAACTTAATGAAGTTCGGGGTACTGGTTTCCCGCATTCGGGTGGAAGAAAAGCTACTTTTTGAAGAGCTTAACAAGCGCGGGATAGAATTCGATCGCATATACGACAATGAAATTATCTTCCGCCTGGAGGAAAAACCTTTTGAGTATGACGTCATCCTGGAGCGTTCGCTCCATCATGGCCGGGCGCTTTACGCCCTGAAGGTTTTAAATGATTGGGGCATTCCGACGGTTAATACCTACCAGGTTGCCCAGACCTGTGGAAGTAAGTTCCTGACCACCCAGGCGATTATCCATCACGGCGTACCCACGCCCAAGACAACCCTATCCTTTACGACGGAAGCAACCATCCAGGCGATTGAAGAAATGGGTTACCCGGTTGTGGTAAAACCTTCGGTGGGTAGCTGGGGCCGCTTACTGGCAAAAATAAACGACCGGGAAGCAGCCGAAGCCGTCCTGGAACACAAAGAAACCCTGGGCAATTACGAGCACAGCATTTTCTATGTCCAGGAATACATCAAGAAACCCCAGCGAGACATCCGGGCTTTCGTGGTCGGTGATGAAACTATTTGCGCAATTTACCGTGGCAGCAAGCATTGGATTACGAATACTGCCCGTGGCGGGGAAGCTACCAACTGCCCGGTCACGCCTGAATTGAACGATATATGCGTCAAAGCAGCCCAGGCGGTCGGTGGCGGCGTTGTCGCCATAGACGTGTTTGAGGATGCTGACCGGGGCCTGCTGGTAAACGAAGTCAATTACACGATGGAGTTCCGCAACTCTATTGATACCACCGGAGTTAACATTCCGGGCCGGGTAGTTGATTACTGTCTGAAAGTTGCTAAACAGTAGTTTTTATACTACTGATTTCAGCCATCATCAGGCCATTCAAGAAGAAGGGCCTCAGTAACTTAAGTTGGTGGCTAAACCACCAACTTTTTTATTTTAGTAAGTTATTAAGGAGTACAGTCAAGTGTCAACCCAGAAGATACGGGTAAGCGTAGTGGGTGGCAGCGGTTATGGCGGGGGCGAACTGGTCCGGCTTTTGTTGAACCACCCGAACGTCGAACTGGTCCAGGTCACCAGCGAAAGCAATGCAGGCAAATTTGTCCATAGTATTCATCCGAACCTGCGCAAACGGACCGACCTGAAATTTGTCACCATTAGCGCCCTCCAGCCGGTAGACCTGTTATACCTGGCCCTGCCGCACGGTTCGGCGGTGGGCCGGATAGATAAATTCGCGTCACTGGCTCCCCGGATTATAGATTTATCTTCCGATTTCCGGCTGCACGACCCGGCCCTGTACCCGCAGTGGTACGAACACGAACACGAGGCTAAAGAATGGCTCTCCAAGTTTGTCTACGGTATTCCCGAGCTGCACCGTGACCAGTTAAAAGAAGCCAACTATTCCGCCGGGGCGGGCTGCCTGGCAACCGCGACCATCCTGGGCCTGATGCCGCTTTTCAAACACGGTCTGGTTGACCCCTCAATGGTCATCGTCGAAGGTAAAATCGGCAGTTCCGCCGCCGGTTACAAATCCAGCGCGGGCAGCCACCACCCCGAGCGCAGCGGCTCAATGCGCAGCTTCCAGCCGACCATGCACCGCCATACCGGCGAAATCGAGCAAGAGCTTAATTTCGGGGTCAAGCCGACCGTCCATTTTTCGGCTACTTCGGTGGAAGCGGTTCGGGGCATCCTGGCAACCTGCCACGTCTTCCTGAAAGAAGATTTGCAGGAAAAAGATATCTGGAAAGTTTACCGCCAGGAGTACAACAACGAGCCGTTTATCCGGATTGTAAAGACTAAAGAAGGCATCTACCGCTATCCTGAACCAAAAGTCCTCAGCGGCAGCAACTTCTGCGATATCGGCTTCGAACGGGACACCCGCAGCAACCGCCTGGTTGTAATGTCGGCGATTGACAACCTGATGAAGGGGACCAGCGGAAACGCGGTCCAGGCCATGAACGTTATGTACGGCTGGGAAGAAACGCTGGCCCTTGAGTTTGTGGGCCTCCACCCGGTCTAAACCCGACCTGCTTGCTTCTAGCAATTCGACCAAAGGCGGCCATTTTCATTGAGAATGGCCGCGTTCTAAATTTCAGAGATAATTAAAAGATGAAACTAAATTTACTAAAGGCAATCGAACCGGGCGGCAAGGCCGATTACGGCCTGGATACCCCGGGCGTAATCCGTAACCTGACTTTGCTGGGAACAGCCGAGCTTGGCCTGGCCCTGGTCTTCCCTTTCAAGCTGAAAAAGTTTCGAAAGTGGCTGCGGGCTGGGTTGTTTCTGGCCGGTATCAGCACACTCTATACTCCCTTTGGGATGTATTACTACAGCAAACAGCAAAAATTCAAGCACCGAAACCGGTTGTTGGACCTGGCCGAGCCTCAACCCGATGCAAGAGTTTTGGACCTGGGCAGCGGTCGCGGCCTCCTGGCGATCGGGGCGGCTAAACGCTCTCCTGCTATGAAGGTAACCGCCGTTGACACCTGGCAGCCAAAATACCTGACCGGCAATAGCGAGGAAGCCTTGCGCAGCAATATTGACCTCGAAGAAGTCGGCGGCCGGGTCCACGTCTTTGAAGCGGATGCCCGCAAGTTGCCGTTCGAACCGGCTGCATTTGATGTTGTGTTAAGCAACCTGTTCCTGAACACGATTGGCGAAGATATGCCGGTTAAAGGCGCTGTCGGGCAAAGCTACCGCCAGCAGGAACGGGCCAAAGCCCTGGCCGAAATCGTCCGAGTACTCGCTCCCGGTGGTCGAGCCGTTATAAGCGATGCCCGTTTTATCGATGAGGCGGCGGCCGAACTAACCCGGCAGGGACTTACGGTTACAACTCACGGCCCTTTCCGGGATACCGTTCCGGCCCAAAAGATTTTGATTGGGGTTAAATCTAAATAATTTCCCGAAGGACAGAGGTTCCAGCAAGCCCGGCAATGCAGGAAAATTAAAACCTGCTACTTCTTGCACGCTTTTCAAATTAAAGGCACGGATGCTGGATTGGATTAATTCAGGTAGCCAATTTGAGGTTTTGTAAACACTTTTATAACCTGTTACTAAAATATTTAAAAAGGCGTTAGCTGACAAATTCCGGTCAACTAACGTCTTTTATGTGTGAGCTGGTTTAGCTTTTCTTGGTAGCCCGGTCGCCCTTATCGCCATGACCGGACTTAGTGGTATTTTTGGCGTGCTGTTTGCGATCCTGGCTCAAAGAGCGGCCTTCGTCTACCTGGTCCCTGGTAAAGCGTCCCTGGGCATCCCGCCGGACGTAACGTTTGTCGCCGTCGTGTGGTTCGATTTCTTCTCGTTTAGTTGCCATAAGTTTGCCACCTTCCTCTACAATTGCGAGTAACCATTAAAGTTTGTAACTAAATAACTTGCACGTAATGAGCAATTGCAAATTGTATGCCAGGTTTAATTCTTAAAATAACCTATTATTATCAGGCTAAAATCGATAGTACTTTACAGAAAAAGCTTCCGGCTACCGGAAAAGAACGCCAGGCTGCCTGTGCTATAATAAACCGGTTTTTCAAATACAAGGCCAGGTTAGAATAGGGCAAAGAGAATTTGATTAAGACTGTGATAGTTAGCCGCGAAATAGTCCGCTTCCAATGGAATCGAAAAAACCTCATAAAGCTGCTGGCCTGGACGCTGGGCCTGTTGGGCTTCTTGCAGGTGGGTAGGGCTTTCCTGGCTATTTTTTCACCCGTGGTAATCGACTACTGTGAAATGACCGTCGGTGGTGCGGCCGAACAACTCCGGCTGAGTTCCAGTTTAAGGGATATGTATTCCCCACCGGGTGCGCCATACGCAATGCCCGGTGTCCAGTATCCCCCGCTTTTCATCCTGCTGGTTGCCTTTGTGCGGGCGACCACCGGCCTGGGGATTATCCTGGCCGAACGTCTTCCGGCCTGGGGCCTGTATGCCGCTTCCGGCGGCCTGATCGGCTGGTTGGTCTGGAAGGAAACCGGCCACAAATGGGCTGCCATTATCAGCGCTGGTTTGCCTTTCTGCTTCTGGAGCGTGATTATCTTCGCGCACGCCGCCCGAGTGGACCCCCTGGCCCTGTTCCTGAGCCTGCTGGCGGCTGTTTTTTACCGGAAGGGCCGGGGCACAGTTAAAAACCTGGTCCTGGTTTCCTTACTGGCGGCCCTGGCCTTTTTCAGCAAGCAAACTTACCTGGCCGTTACTGCCGCCATCTTTTTTGACCTGGTGTTTTCCAGGGCGGATAAGGCGCAAGGCCCTGCCGGAGAGCAACCGGCGGCAGGCACAGGAACAGGGCCATTAACAAAATTAAACCGGACCGGGTTGGTTAAAGCCTTCAGTTTTGCCGGGTTGTTTGGGGCCTGGGTAATTGCCGGATTTGCCCTGTTCGGCTGGCTTTCTGCCGGTGAAATATTCGGGATTTACGAACCCAGCCGGGCCGGTAGTTTTATCCTGGAAAAGACGCCCGGCTTTGTCGGCTTCTTCTTACTGGACCATTTCCCCCTGATTCTGCTCGCGCTCTACTCCCTGCGGCAGCAGTGGCGGGCCGGAAAAAGGTTCTGGGCTTTTTACACCGGGTTTGCCGCCCTGACCTGTGTTACCATCATTAAAGACGGCGCGGTAGACTATTATTTCAATGAACTGGCCTACCTGCTGGCCCTGTCCGTAGGGTTGCTGGTAGCCCGTATCACCGGAACTCCCTCCGAAAACCCGGTTGAGCCAGCCAACGACCTGAAACCTGGCCTGAAATTTGCGCCCCGCCTTATCACGGCTGGACTGGCGGTCCAGGCGCTAATAGCCCTGGGCATGTTCGTCGCCTGGAGTCCCTGGAAGGATTTCAACGCCTCGGAAGCACCCTACCGGGAAGGGCTGGCCCTGGTAAACCAGGCGTATCAGGCCGAAGCCGGCGGCGGCAAACCGCCCCTGGTCCTGGTGGACAGCTTCCTGCTGGAAACCGGGCGTTCCCACCAGATAGGCGACTACTTTATCTATTCGGTCCTATTGCGAAACGGCAAACGCGACGCCGCGCCACTGGTAAAAGACCTCGAAAACGGGCGCTACAGCCTGGTTATTACGGAAACTTTTAACCGCTGGCCGCCCGCAGTTGAAGCTGCCCTGGCAAAAGGCTATAATCCTGGCAGCATCAAGCGCAGCGACGGGCAGATAATCTATTTACTTTATTTAAAAAAGCAGGGTTTGAATGAAAGTTGAAAATAGCCTTTCGGGCCAGATTCCGAGTGTCCCCGCCCCACGGCAGCGCGAACAGGATGTGCAACAGGTAGACGACCCGCTCCGGTCAAGTGTCAGCATGCTTGGGCGCATTCTGGGCGATGTGCTGGTCGAACAGGGCGGCCAGGTTTTATTGGACAAAGTCGAAGAAATTCGCAAGCAAAGTATCGAACTGCGCGAGAACTTTTCCAGCGAAGGCCAGCAGGCTTTGCTGGACCAATGCGCCCGGTTGGACCTGGATTTAGCCTTCCAACTGGTCCGTGCCTTTACGCAGTACTTCCATCTGGTAAATATCGCCGAGGAACGCGGCCGCTTAAGGACGCTGGAGCAGCGCGAGCGCAAGAGTTGGCCTGAGCCGCGCGGCGAAAGCATTGCCGCCGCCCTTAAAGAACTGAAGCAAGAAGGGGTCCCGGCCTCGGAAGTCCGCAAATTATTGGGACGCATGCTGGTCGAGCCGGTCTTTACCGCGCACCCGACCGAAAGCCGCCGCCGCTCGGTCCTGGAACACCTCGAAGAAATCGAACGCCTGGTCACCAGGCTGGACCAAAACGACCTGCCGCCTTCTATCCGCCAGGGCGCTGAAGAAGACTTGCGCCGGGCCGTCAGCGTATTATGGCAGACCGACGATATTCGTCCGACCCGGCCCACGCCCCTGTTGGAAGTTTCCAATGTGCTGTATTATTTTGAAAACTCAATCTACGGCATGGTTCCCCGGCTCTATCGCGACCTTGAAGCCGCCCTTCTCAAATATTACCCGGGCGAGGCTTTCATGCTGCCGGTCTTTTTGCGCTTTAACAACTGGACCGGGGCCGACCGTGATGGCAACCCTTATATCACGGCGGCGGTAACCGCCCAGACCGCCCGCTGGCAAAAAGACAGTATTCTCAAGCTGTACCAGAAAAGCCTGGCGAAACTCAGCACTTATTTGAGCAATAGTTCCAGGCGGGCGAAAGTTTCCCAGGCCCTTTACGATTCACTGATGGATGACCGGCGGCGCATGCCCAGGCTGGCAATTGAACTGGAACAGCACAGCTTTTACGAAGCTTACCGCCAGAAGATTAGCTATATGCAAGAACGGCTGCGCCTGACTATCCAGCAGAACCAGGCCGGGTCGGATGCCGCTGCCGCCGCGATCAAGCTTGGGTTGCCGCCTTCAACAGCCGGACAGGGCCTGGCCGTAGGTGAGGATTGGGAACGGGCCGCGCTCTACCGGGCGCCCAGCGAACTTTTAGCCGACCTGGCTGTAATCGAAGATAGCCTGCGGGAAAATGCCGGGCAGCGCATTGCCGATGGGCCGTTGGCCGATTTGATGGTCCAGGTGCAGGTCTTTGGGTTCCACCTGGCCGGTCTTGAGGTGCGCCAGCACAGCGGAAAACACGCCGCCGCCCTGGCTGAAATCTTTAAGCGGCTGGATGTCTGCCCGGATTACGAAGGGCTCAGCGAAGACGAAAAATTTGCGCTGCTCGAAAAAGAAGTGCGCAACCCGCGGCCGCTTTTACCGGACCAGCTTAATTTCAGCCCTGAAACAAACGAGATTGTTGAAACTTTCCGGATAATGCAGCGAATGCAGCAAGAGGTCAGCCAGGAGGTTTTAGAAAACTACGTTATCAGCTTCACCAACCAGGCCAGCGATGTTATGGCCGTCCTGTTGCTGGCGAAAGAAGCCGGTATCGTCCGGCTAAAAGGGGGCGCGGCCGGGGAAGAACCCGAAATCGAATCGAATTTGCACATTGTCCCGCTATTTGAAAGTGTGGAAGATTTGCGCCATTGCCCGGAATTGATGCGCAAGCTCTACCGGACGCCGGTCTACCGCCAGGCGCTGGCATCCTATCACGATATGCAAGAAATCATGATCGGCTACAGTGATAGTAATAAGGATGGCGGCTTTTTAACCTCGAACTGGGAGCTTTACAAGGCCCAGAAAGCCCTGGCAGCGGTCAGCCAGGAAGAAGGGATTGACCTGAGGTTCTTCCACGGCCGGGGAGGCGCTATCGGGCGTGGCGGCGGTCCGGCTAACCGGGCCATTGGCGCGCAACCACCCGGCACGCTCAACGGTCGGCTGAAAGTTACCGAGCAGGGCGAGATTATTTTCGCCCGCTATGCCAACCCGGCGATTGCCCACCGCCACCTGGAACAGGTCACCAACGCGGTCTTCCGGGCTACCCTCAGTCCGAAAGTGCGGGCCGGGCGCAGCGGCCTGGAAGAGGCCCAGACCGAGGTTATGGAGCATTTGAGCGAAACCGCCCTCCAGGCTTACCGCCAGTTAGTCTACGAAAACCCGCGTTTCCGCGACTACTTCCTGGAAGCCTCCCCCATCAGCGAGTTAAGCCGCCTGAACATGGCTTCAAGGCCGGTCAGCCGGGGCGTGGGCACCAAGATAGCCGATTTGCGGGCGATACCCTGGGTCTTTAGCTGGACCCAGAACCGGCATTACCTGCCGGGCTGGTTTGGGGCGGGAACGGCTTTCCAGTCCTTTCTGTATGACGAAAACCAAACCGAACCCAATCAAGACCGGGTCCAGACTTTCCAGACCATGTACCGGGACTGGCCGTTCTTCAAGACTTTGATTGACAACGCCCAGCGCAGCCTGGGCGCGGCTGACCTGAATATTTCCCGCCTCTATTCGTCACTGGTAAGCGATGAAGCCTTGCGGGAGGAAATCTTTGGGGAGATTGAAGGAGAATACCGGCGGCTGGTCAATGCTATCCTGCTGATAACCGGCCAGGACGCCATCCTGGACAGCATCCCGGTCTTGCAAAGGTCTATCCGGCTGCGCAATCCCTACGTGGACCCGCTCAGTTTCGTCCAGGTAAGCTTGCTTCACCGCCAGCGGCAGGAGTGCGGCCCCTCCGTAATTGACGAGGACCGCGACCGCTGCGACCAGATGATGGATATCATTTTGCACTCGATCAACGGTATCGCCGCCGGGGTCCAGACGACCGGCTAGGACGGGCCGAACCGGTGAATGACCAGCAGCAACCCCTCTTCAAGGGAAACCGTGGCCTCGGTACCGGTAAACTGGTTACTGATGCCGCGGGTTGGCCCGATGTAAAGCGGCTCCCCCTTTAACGGATAATATAGGCCCCCGGTGCGTATGCCCTGCGCCACCGGGGTCAAAGGAATAAGGCTAACCAGTTCGTTTGGTTGGCCTTTTAGTTCCAGGGTTTCCCCACCCCGCAGGACCAAAACTTCTTCCAGTTCGCCCAGCATGCGGGCTTTTGCCCCGGCCTGGGCCAGTTGTGCCGCCGCCAGCAGGTAAATATTCCCCAGGGTATGGTCAAGGCGGCCGCCCAGGCCGCCCAGGATTGTTATATCCCTGGAACCGCGTTCTATGGCGGTCAATAAGGCCAGTTCCAGGTCGGTTTCGTCCTTTTCAACCGGGGCAATACGCACCTCAACCCCCGGAGAATTTTTAAAAGTTTCCAGGCTAACCGGGGAAATACTATCCATATCGCCTACCAGTAAGTCAGGCAACAGCTCCCAGGCCAGGGCCACATCTCCGCCACCGTCCGCGCAAATCAACAGGGCTCCATCCGCCACGGCACTCCGGGCATAGTCAAAAAGTTTGGCCTTGCGGTTCAAATTCTCAATAAACCCGATAATAATTGCATTTCGCTTCGTATAGTTCAAAGTATCCTTTCAAAGGCAGCCAACCACCGGAAGTAATTTAACCAGGCAATACTAACATAAGCTTCCGCAGAAGAAAATAAGTTGACATACTATCTTCAGCGTGTTAACATTTGGTCCCGTCTTCTGAAGAAGATACCGGGAATTTTAAGAGCGCACCTTTAAAATTTGAAAATAAAGTAAGTTTGAAGAGTCTCTTTTCGCCTCACTATGTATTTTGTAGGCGGGGTGCGGCACGAAACCGCCACGGTAAAAGAGCCAGTCAGGGGAAGCCGGTTAAAGTCCGGCGCAGTCCCGCTACTGTAACCGTTTTCTAACGGGAGCCAGATCGCCTGTCTTCAAATTATACCGCTGCGTTAGCCTTCGAGGGAAAAGGACGCACGGGGTCGCGGAATAAAATCCCGCCGACCGGCCTGGCCGGTGCACCCGCCCCCATGCTTTGTTACCTACAGGTCAAAGCCGGAAGGTGGGTTTTTTATTGGCCCATTTTCAGCCGGTGATCTGTCTGTAAAGCCGTGCATAGTTATAATTTGCCTGTGTCCTTTCTCGAAAGCCTGACGCAAATTGCTCGCGAGTTAATGAGAATACGTAAAAAAAACTATTCTCGATTTAGAGGGGAAAGGAACCATTTTTGAAAACGAATGTTAAGAATCGCTTCTGGCTGCCGGGTTTAATCGCAGCCCTGTTGCTGGCCTTGCTGCTGGCGGCTTGTGGCGATAGTACTGCTACACCGGCTTCGGCAACTACCGCCGCCGCCACTACCTCGGCTGCGACAACCGCCGCCTCGAATACAGCGGCCGCTACCACCGCTGCTGCGACGACTGTCGCCGCTACCACTGCCGCTGCGACAACCGCCCCGGCTACTACGGCTGCCGCTACCACTGCCGCTGGAACAACGGCTGTCGCTACCACTGCCGCCACAACGACCGGCGCAGCTACCACTGCCGCTGCGGCGGGCAGCACCGCTCCCACTACCTACCCGCTGACCATTACCGATGATGCCAAGCGCAGCGTCAAGTTTGACAAAGCCCCGGCCAAAATAGTATCCCTGGCCCCGAGCAATACCGAACTGGCCTACGCCCTGGGTCTGGGCGATAAAATTGTCGGTATCGACGACAATTCCAACTTCCCGGTCGAAGTTAGCAAAAAAGAAAAAGTTGGCGGCTTTTCCAGCACTAACCTGGAAAAAATCGTTTCCCTTTCGCCAGACGTAGTGCTGGCCGCTGGGATTACTTCCAAAACTGTTATCTCCAGCCTGGAGTCCCGCAAGCTGACCGTAATCGTCCTGAACCCGTCTAACCTGGCCGGAATTTCGGCCAACCTGCGGTTGCTGGCAAAGGTTACGAACGTACCTGAGAAAGCCGAAGCCGCGGTTAAAGAATTTGAAGCCAAGCTGGCTGAAGTTAGCGCCAAGGTTAAAACCGCCTCTGTCAAGCCCCGGGTATTCTATGAACTTGACCCGACCCTTTTCACCGTTGGACCGGGCTCGTTTATTGATGAGATTATCACCAGGGCCGGTGGTCAGAATATCGTCACCGATGCTTCCAACCCGTATCCGCAGCTGAACCAGGAAGCGGTTATCAGCAAAGATCCCCAGGTTATCCTGGTTGGCGATGATACCGGCGGCACCGACTCGCCTGCCATTATTACCGCCCGGGCCGGTTGGAACGTTATCTCAGCCGTAAAGACCAAACGGGTTTACGCAGTAACCGCTGACCTGGTCAACCGGCCCGGCCCGCGTGCTGCCCTGGGTGTTGAAGCCGTTGCTAAACTGCTTTACCCCGACCTGTTCAAGTAAAGGTAAGTTGTCCTGAAAAAGGTAGAGCAAACCGAAGAATTAAAAAGTTGGGCCGAACGGGGGCCGGTCAACCGCGCCCGTTTTGGCCTGTTTGTTCAGCAACACTCACCTTTTTTCCGGACTCAGCGCAGGCGGTTAATCCTGATTGCCTTAGGGTTGGTCGGGTTAGCCGCTTGCTTGCTAATATGTGTTACTTTCGGCGCGATTGCCGTTCCCCTGGACCAGACCATCCGCATAATCTGGAACCACACCCTGGGCCAGATCTGGCCCGTACCGGTAAATTATTCAAATGGTAGTGACACGATAATCTGGGAAATCCGGCTGCCTCGCTTGATCCTGGCCGCTGGTGTTGGAGCCGGTTTAGCCGGTTCCGGGGCGCTTTACCAGGGCCTATTCCGCAATCCGCTGGCCGACCCCTACCTGGTCGGAGTAGCCCAGGGTGCCGCTGTAGGCGCTGTGAGCGCCATTGTGCTGCCCTTCCCCGCCTTTCTATACGCCCTGGGCCTGGTCCAGTGGGGCGCTTTTGCCGGGGCCCTGGTGTCAGTTGCCATTGTCTACAACCTGGCCCGGATTGGCGGCGAGGTTAAAAGCACTACCCTGTTACTGGCGGGTGTCGCGATTGGCTCGGTTATGGCCGCCCTGACCTCTTTTCTAACCTATCTGAACACCAATAAGCTTACGGCGATTTACGGCTGGCTGCTGGGAGGCTTTAATATGACCAGCGGCTGGGACAACCTCGGCCGGTTCTTGCCTTACCTGGGGCTGGGAATCGGGGTTGCCTTCTTTGTGGGCCGGCGCCTGAATGTTTTACAAATGGGCGAGGAACAGGCCGTCCTGCTTGGCCTGAACGTGCCGTTTATCAAACTGGTCCTGGTTGGCGCGGCTACCCTGATGGCGGCGGCGGCGGTTTCGGTCAGCGGGATAATCGGTTTTGTCGGCCTGGTCGTGCCCCACCTCATCCGGCTTTTGACCGGGCAAGATTACCGGCTGCTGTTACCCTTATCGCTGGTCTGGGGAGCTGTCTTTATGGTCGTCAGCGATTCGCTGGCCCGGACAGTTATGTCCCCCGCCGAATTGCCGGTAAGTATACTCACCGCGTTTTGCGGCGGTCCATTCTTTCTTTACATTTTACGGCGCAGGAAAAAAATTGATTTTTAAGCAGCCTCTTACATTATGTTAAGTCCTTTCCTGGAAATTAAAAATCTGACCGCCGGATACCCCGGTAAGACCGTTTTGCATAATATTAACCTGGAAGTCCAGCCGGGCGAGCTGTTGGGCGTGCTGGGCGCAAACGGCTGTGGCAAATCTACCCTGGTTAAGACTGTCAGCGGCCTGCTAAAACCTGCCAGTGGTGAAATCCGGCTGGAAGGACGCGACCTGGTAAAGTTAAAGCCGGAGGAAAGAGCCCGGCTTATGACCGTGGTATCCCAGAACCCCAGCCTTCCGGCCGCTTTTACCGCCGCTGAAATTGTACTTATGGGCCGGACACCCCACCTCGGCGCTTTCCAGCAGGAAGGGCCGGAAGATTGGGAAATAGTCCGGCAGGCCATGGAGGAAACCGACTGCTGGCAGATGGCTGACCGGCCGGTCGGGGAACTTTCCGGCGGCGAGCGCCAGCGCGTCCTGTTTGCCCTGGCCCTGGTCCAACAACCCCGCCTGCTGCTGCTGGACGAGCCAACCACTTACCTGGACATCAATTACCAGACTGAAATCATGGATATTGCCGCCCGCTGGCTAACCGAAAATCCTGGCCGCGGCGCGCTGGCCGTCTTCCATGATTTGAACCTGGCCGCGCAATATTGCAAAAGAATTGCCTTACTGGCAAAAGGCCGGATACTGGCTATCGGCAGTCCAGCCAAAGTCATCACCGAATCGAACATTCGCGAGGCTTACGGCGCAGCCGTAATTGTTACGCCCCATCCCCTTAATAATTTACCCACCACCTTTATTCTGCCTGGCAAGAAACCACACAATTAAATTCCCTTAATCATCGTAAGGTAATACACCAAAAGTCCTATAGAAATTTATTCCTTAAAAGTGTAAGCTTGTTTGTAATGTTGGCAGTCTATAATTACAATTATCGATGGAATATTTTCTAGCCAGGTACTTTAACTAAAGTACTTGCTAAAGCTCAGAAAAAGGCAAACCAGCCGCGAGACTGGGACGCAAAGCCATGGAACTCAATTGAGTCAGCCAGGTTACCTGGGAGGCGTTTTGGATCTTATCCGCCTCCTTTGGAACTATTAGGTTCATATGGAGGCAGTTAAGTGAATTTTAGTAATTCGTCATCTTCTTTTTCTAATTCCACAAATCACGGTACAAAAAAACTTTTTTCTTTAACTAATTTAGCTTTAGCTCTGATGCTAGTTTTCGCCCTGTGCGCCGGTATTTTTGGTACAACCGGTCAGGCCAGCGCGGCTCCTTTTGGCGATACTTCTTTTGAAAAAATCTGGCAGCAGGCCGACCAGCCGATTGCCGCCGGACAGGCTAACCGGAGCTGGCTGTGGGGAGCCGGCCCGAATTGGGGTGGTTACGAAGGCTACGACCAGGCCCGGCCTAATGGCAACCGCATGGTCCAGTACTTTGACAAAAGCCGCATGGAATTCAACGTCCCCAACG
>JAQBPB010000089.1 GCA_028287745.1 Chloroflexota bacterium | reverse complement strand
GGGTTAAGTATGATTTGCAACCCAGGGCACGCCGCACCCCGCATAAAAACGGAACTCGCGAAAAAACAGGGTAAGAGGCTAATAAAATTCAGCGGTTAGTAGAGCAGCCATGCAAGCGGGTATGGTTGCAGTGGTAAGATACAACAGGGTCACACAGGTGTATCCTGGATTGAAGGAGACTCCAATTGGTTAGTAAGAAATGTAAAGGGTTTGCCGCAATGGCGTTGGCAGCGCTGGTAGCTATGTTGAGCCTGAGCCTGGTATCTGCCCCGGTTGCCACTGCCGCTTCGACGGTAGTTGTCACAGAACAGGATGTAACACGCCAGGTCCAAGATACGCCACCTAATGACAACTGGGTCCTATACACCCGTGCAGGAACCCCACCCACAGCGGGAGAATTTGTCAAGGGGCCGGGAACGCCGCCCCGTGGTGTTGGCAGCCTGCAGCTTACCACCACTACCGGGAACGAGAAAGTCTTTTTGTTCAACTTTGACCATATCGGTACAAAGTTGAGCGACATCAACAAAATTAGCTACAGCACCTACCGGGAGACTGGCACAGTTCAGCAGGTAGCCGCCCTGAACATGGTGATAGATTTTAACGGACCTGCTGTAGATGGGGGCTTTTCAACGCTGGTCTTTGAGCCGGTCTATAACACAGACCAGGGAGAAGTGGTATCTGGCCTGTGGCAGACCTGGCAGGCTGCGGGCAGCGGAACGTGGTGGTCTACGAGGGACATAAATAGTCAATGCAAGGATGCTATCGCTAGTTGCTATAAAACGTGGGCTGAGATACAAGCCAACAACCCTGAGGCAGTGATTTTAGGCGGCTTCGGCATCAACCAGGGCAGTGGAAACCCAGGGCTGGTTTCGGCTGTGGATGCGCTCACACTTAATTCTAGAATCTACGACTTTGAGCCATACCGGGTGGCTGCCACCAAAGATGACTGCAAGAAAGGTGGCTGGGAGACAGTTAAACGGGCCAATGGCGCATCCTTCAAGAACCAGGGTGATTGCGTAAGCTACGGTAACAACGGCAAATAGTCCCGCTATAACAGGTTTCGAGCATAAGCAATAAAAGAGGAAGGGCCGTACCTGACGCGGACCTTCCTTTTTACATGGCCGGGTATGCCAGGTACGTCTTTGCCTATTTCTAGCGGTTGCCAGGGGCTTCGTAACCGTCCGGGAATGCATTATTTTCAGTCTATCTCACAAATTTTTCAATTTCCCGCCGATTCAATTTTATTATACCCGCAAAAGTACTATCATAGAGCCTGTTAAAACTTTTTGTTAGAAACCGGTCTGGCTCTCCCCGGTGAAATCTCTTTCAACATAACCGGTTACCGGAATTTAGGAAGCAGCAAGTTAAGGTAAAATAATTACGGAGTCACCAGGACTTACCCGGTCAAACTGTAACACCTGTACCGCAGACCTTTTAAGGTTAACATTTTCAAATGCAAAGGAGCCTGGTTTATATGACTGAAAATCTTCAGGGAAGCAGTCTGACGGAGCAAACAAACTCCGGAAGATTACCGCAAATTGAAGTTTATTCGGACCTGCATTGTCCCTGGGCCTACCTGGCGGTCTTTCGGCTGCGCCAGCTCTGGCCGGACTACGCGGAAAAGCTGGAAATCCAGTGGCGGTCGCTTTCCCTTGAATACATCAACCGGCGCGGCACGCCCAAGACTATCCTGGACCTTGAGTTTGATGTTATGAAGCAGATTGAGCCGGACCTGCCGGTTAAGCCCTGGTCGCGGCCGGACTCGGAATGGCCGGTGACAATATGGCCCGCTTTCGAAGCCCTGGAGTGCGCCCAGGCCCAGGGTAGCCAACCGGCTTTTGAACTTAGCTGGGAATTGCGCCGGGCCTTTTTTGAAGACAGCCATTCCCTTTCGCTGCGATCTGAAATCTTCAATATGGCCCGTAAAATCGGCGGGGAAAGTGGCCTTGACCAGGACCGTTTGGAAGCCGATTGGGATTGCGGCCGCTATAAACAGAATGTCATCCGGGATAGCCAGCGCGGCTGGCACGAGTTAAAAGTTAAAAACAGCCCGACTTTCGTCCTGCCGGACGGCCAGCAGTTCGCTAATCCGGCCGCCGGAGAACTTAAACTCGACCTGAAAACCCACGCCGTTATAAGTTATACGCCGCCTGAAGAAAACTGGGTGACGGTTTACCGCACCTTCCTGGATGCCGCCGCAAACAGCCAGCCGGATACAACCGCTGAAGTTCCCACGGCCACCAGCCTGGACTAAACAAACATTTAAAAGCGGCGGTTTGACCTGAAATCCAAACCGCCGCTTTTCCCCCCCGGCAATAGCCGAACCGCTAAGTCAGGTAATATTTGAACATGTAATAAGGGCTAAACTTCCTGAATAATTAGGTAGTTTAGCCCTTTGCCTGGTTAAATGCCCCGGACGGTCCTAGTAGTGGACCTTGACTGGGGTACCCATAGGCGCCCAGTTGTAAAGCGTCTTCGAGAAACCGGTTGGGGTATTGACACAGCCGTGGCTCATAACCCGGCCGAAGTTATTGTGCCAGTAAGCACCGTGAATAGCGTAATCCTGGTAAAAGTACATTACATATGGTACGTCCGGCAGGTCATAAGCATCTTTACCTTCGCCGCCTTTCATATCTTGCTTTACATATTTCAAATAAATATTAAAGTTGCCGGTGACGGTCTTATACTTGGCGGTACCGCTCGAAATCAGGCTGGTATACACGACTTTGTTGCCTTCATAAGCTACCAGCTTTTGGGTGGTCAGGTCTACATCAATCCATTTACCACCCGTAGCGGCGGCCTGGGTCACACTTTTGGTCGGTGTCGCGGTAGGCGGAACTTTAGTCGGTGTTGGTGGAACCCGTGTAGCCGTGGGCGGAACCCTGGTTGGAGTCGGTACCGCCGTAGCCGTGGGTGGAACCTGTGTCGGCGTCGGTATCGCAGTAGCGGTCGGGGGCACCGGGGTAGCGGTCGGTACAGGCGTCAAAGTTGGCTCCGGGGTAGGGATAGCAGCCACGGCCGCTGTAGGGCTTTGTGGCAGACTGGCTTTGATTTGTTCCGCCGGGTCCTGGGTGTCGGGAATGGTTGCCGCGGCGGCCTCACCGCCGGAGGCAAAAGGCACAATACTGCCCTGTTTGGTCTCACCGCAAGCGCTTAGAAGTAAAACTAAGAGACTAAAAACTACAATAAGAACTGGAATAGTGCCTTTGGTACGCATATAACCCTTACCCTTTCGACTGGTCTTACTCGTTATTGCCGGTTTAGCCGTTATTTTGTTTCCGGCGAATGTTTTATGGTCATTTCCTGAGTGCAAGTTCAATGCCAGTAGCAATGTTTCCTCATGTTGATGCATCTATACTTTAAACTCTTCAAGCGGGGAAATGTTATGGTGATCCTGGTCACAGTATTTAAGAATACGGGACTAAAGTAACGTGATTAATATCAAGAAATACAGTAAAATAGCCATAGACAATATCCTTTGCTCAGGCATAACCATTGGTGAAAAAATCATTGCCGGTCATAACTTTACAGTCATTTCCAGTTCAAACCGGTGATTTTATCCCACTTTCGCATAGAGTCTGTCTGAAAAAGCAGCCGCCCATGGCACGAGCCTGCGAATAGTGAACGTTGACACATCTTAGCAGAGGATGTTTAATAGAAGACGACGTACAGGTTGGAGCAAGAGTAGTAACCATAGATGGCAGTCCCTTTGATGGCGGAAAGCTCACTTTGAGTGACCCTGAGCCAGTAAAAGGTTGCCGGGCCGGTAGGGGTAACTTTATCCGGTAGAAGTGAAACCGGCCTGAAACCCTGATCGGACCTGGCCCGGTGGGCACTGCAAGCATGCCGCCCGGTGTTGTCGGAGATGGTAATCCTGCTTAAATACAACGTGAATTATTACCAGAGGAATAAATTTATTAATGTCTAATGATTATGCTTATCGAATAAAAGGCGGCCTGCCAATCAGGGGCGAAATCGAGTGCCTGGGTGCCAAAAATTTCGCAACCAAGGCAATGGTTGCCGCTATCCTGGGTGAAACGCCAACAACCCTGACCAATGTACCACCAATTGGCGATACCCAGATTACAACAGAAATGCTAACCGCCATCGGTGCAACTATTACGTCGGTTGGTGAAAAAACTTTACATATAGACCCTTCAACTATTTTTCAACACGAAGTTCCGATGGCCGACTCAGGCAGTAACCGCGTGCCTATCCTTTTATTAGGCGCTTTATTGCACCGGTTTAAAGATGTAAGTGTACCGGTGCTGGGTGGTTGTAAAATCGGTGAACGTAAAGTAGATTTCCATTTAGAGGCTATCGAACATTTTGGTGGGACGGTTGAAATTACCGAAGAGGGCTATGTGGCCCACCGGGGCGACCGGCTGAAAGGCACCCATATCGAGCTGCCTTACCCCAGCGTTGGCGCTACCGAAACCTGCCTGTATTTGGGCGTACTGGCCGAGGGCCAGACTATTATTTCAAACGCGGCTATCGAACCGGAAATATTAGAACTTATTACCATGCTGCGCTCGATGGGCGCGATTATTTTCACCACGCCCGGCCGTGAACTGCGGATTGAAGGCGTCAAACGTCTCAAGGGCACCAAAATGGCAATCCTGGGCGACCGGATTGAAGCGGCTTCCTGGGCCAGCCTGGCCTGTGCTTCGGACGGTGATATTACCATTCACGGCGTCCGGCCCGAAACCATGGGTAACTTCCTGTCCTACTACCAGCAAGTCGGCGGCGGTTTTGAACTGGTCGGCCCGAACAGCACCCGCTTTTTCCGGGCCAGCCCGCTTAAACCGGCAATCATCGAAACTGATGTTTACCCTGGATTTTCAACCGACTGGCAGCAGCCTTTCGCGGTATTGCTGACCCAGGCCGACGGTATCTCGGTTATTCATGAAACGGTCTATGAAAACCGCTTTGGTTACCTGGAAGCCCTGGATGAGTTGGGCGCCAAGACTCAGCTGACCACCAAGTGTCTGGGTGGTTCGCCCTGCCGCTACAAGAACGAGTCCTATAACCACAGCGCGATTATTATTGGCCCAACCCCTTTCCACGCTGTCGGCCAGATTGCGATTCCTGACCTGCGGGCCGGGCTGGCTTACGTAATTGCGGCAGCCATCGCCGAAGGTACGACCATCGTGACCGGTATAAACTACCTGGAACGGGGTTATGGTGACATTGTGCCGCGCCTGGCCGCGATGAACCTGAATATCGAGCGCGTCCCTTTGAACGTCACTGAGACCGAACCCAGCCTGGAAACCGTCCGGTAGTCCAGCAAAAACAGCCCGGTTGGGTCGTTTTAAAAGTATTAAAAACAATGCCGGTTGATTAGCCGCTCTTAGAAGGGGCCACTCAACCGGCGTTTTCTTTCATAAGAATTTCCCCGACCGTTTTCGCTGCTACTGTCATTCCGAGCGTAGTCGAGGCACCCAGGGGGCACCCGCCATGCCCTTGGCCTATAGCACTCAATTCATTGCTTCGTGACAGCGTATGGCGACCCTGCCACGAAGGGTTTGAGGTGTTTTTAAGTAAATACGGGCGGCTAGTTGGGTCTTTTAAGCATTTCGGCCTGGGCTTTGAGCGATTGCAGTCCGAGCAGGCCGAGCTGATAGGCATCCGGGGAATTGGCCTTTTCCGGGTGGAACTCGAAGCGGATGCGCTCAAAGTATTGCACCACGTAGACCTTCCCATCAAGCGGGCTAACTTCGGGGAACTCTTCTGAGATTGGATAACCAAAGCGGGACACACCGCCCAGGGCTTCCCAGCGAGCTTTAAACCCGCCTTTGACACTGTGGCCGGTCTGGCTGAAATAAACCTGGTTATCGGTGTTTGGGATAGCCGGGACCGGCTGGAAGGGCGGCTCACCCGCCTCCTTGCGACCGGCGGTAGCCTCCATCCCCAGCAAGCCTAGCTGGACATCGTTGCCGGTCCCACTATTTTCGGGATGATATTCAAACCTGGCCCGCTCGAAGTACTGGACGGTCAGGCCGTTTTCCTGTAGTTCTTCCGAAATAGGATAACCGAACAGGGCCAGGCCGCCGTTATTATCCCAGTAATTGCGGAAAACGTTCGAAAGGTTGTGGCCGGTTTCGTGGAAATAAATATTATTGGGAATGTTTAGCGGTTTGGCCGAACTAACAGCGGTAGTCGGGACCGGCGCTTTAATGGTGTAGAGCGCACCAGGTTGCGCGGTAAAGGTCAAGCCGGTTTCGCCGCGCGCCTCAAATGGTACAACCTGGCCGTTTTCCAGGCTCAGCACCGGGCGAGTCCTGGCGGGCCAATCAGGAAAAATAGCCTTCACATCTAGCGAAACCTGGCCGGTGGCGGTCAGGCTCACCAGGACCTGACCGGACGGCCACCAGACCGCCCAGGGAGCCAGTTCGGACTGTTTTATCTGGACCCGGCTATCGTTAAACTCTTTAAGGTTACCGAAAAAGCTGGTGCCGGAGCCCCAACTGTAGCGAATATTGGTGCCGTCGGTGCTTTCCAGACTGCCAAAGTCACCGCTGGGCGTTCCCATAGCCGCAGCCAGCAGGTGGACCGAACGGGCCGCCTGGAAGGATGGTTTGGGCTGGGTCAGGTCGTTGGTCAGGCCAAAGTTATTCTCATAAGGGTTAGCGCCGATGCTAAAATTATGCAGCATCCACTTGAAGCCCCCGGCGAAGCCCCGGCCGTACAAAAAGAGCCAGATTGCCGTTTCATAGGAAGCGGTCTGCAACAGCGGGATAGCCTGGCCGTTAAAGACATTGCTGTAGCCAAATTCTTCCAGGACGACCGGCTTGCTGCTGTGCTGGTTCTTGAGGTGGTCCAGGAGCGAAAGAGTCCCGGCCAGGCCGCCCGCGCCTTCGCCGGGGAAGCGGTGCAGCGAGACGAAACCCAGCGATTGGTTGGCCGGTAAGCGGGCCAGGTCCACCCGGTTCCAGCCGATAGTAACCAGCCGGTTGGGGTCGGCCTTGAAAATCGCGCCCTGCCGCAGGTCAATATAGCGCTGGACCGTCGCGTCAAGGGCGTTTACGAAAATCTGCCACTTGCTCGAATCGGGGCTATTGTAATAGTCCAGCGAGGTCAGGCGACCGGCCCGGCTGACCCAGGCGGCCGAGTCGTTCTGAAGTTCATTGTAGTAGCGCATCATATTGGCGTAAATATAGGCCTGCCGGGCATTCAGGTAACCCGGCACTCCCAGGCCGCCCCGGTTGGCGTTGACTTCGGCCTGGCTGATGCGTTCCCCATAGGCCCGGATTATTTCATCACTTTGCAGCACCGGCTCCTGCCCGGCAGGATAGATAGCTGAAATGATTTCGCTGAACTGCGGTTCGTTGCGCAAGTCGTAGCCAAGAATAGTGCTGTTCCCGGCGAAATGACGGGCGACCGCCTCCTCAATTTGCATCAGGCGGCTTATGTTCTGGTCGCCATAGTCGTTAAAGGTAATCAGCAAGCGCAAGCCGTTTTGGCGGGCGATTTCGGTGATTTTATCCAGTTTAACCCAGTAATTAGCCAGAATATCATCGCGCAACTGGGTCTGTACGAAAATCCGGACGCTGTTGTAGCCACCGGCGGCGGCCAGGGCAAAGTTCTGCTGGATAAGCTCAGGGTCCCATTTGTCGTTCTGCCACATCAACCAGGCCCGGTCGGTATGGCCCTCGTAGTTGACACCTGACACAAAGAAGCGCGCCCCCTGTTCGTCAACCAGTTCCGCGCCACGCGCGACAATCTGACCGCTGACCGGGGCAAAGACTGCCCCACGGGCCGGGTTAGCGCTAGTACTAAAGGCGCTGTTATTAGCAGCCTGCGCCTGGTCTGAAGCACCGCTTGCCGGGGCGGTTGGGTTTTGGTTTGAAGCGGAGTTTGGCGTCGAGTTTGAACTTGAACCGGCGGTGGCAGCGGGATTACCGGGTCTGGGTGGGACCAGGCCGGGAGCGGCGGGGGTAGGCCCGGGTTTCGCGCCGCCTGCCGATTTACCGGCTGAAAAATCCGGCTTCGGGCCGGAAACTAAAATCGGTGTCGGAGTCGGGCCGCCCGGACCAACCTTGCTCAGGCTGGCAAGCTGGGCCGCTTCAGGCAAAAGGCTCTGGGCCGGGGCCGGTTGCGGGTTGGCGCTGCCGGGCCGGGCCGAAAAATCGAGCGAGGCATTGTAATCCAGCGGGGAAACATCCGCCGAGATATCGCCGACCGGGCGCAAGCGCGGGGCCGAATTGAGGTTCCAGACGGTCAGGGCAGGTATAACAATAATAGCAACCAGTAAAAATATCAGGATCGCCACTTTTGGTTTACTCTGTTTTGGCTTTTTTTCACCCATCAGTCTTTAGACCCCAATGCTACATTTAAAGCGAGATGCTTTATTTTCAAAAAGGTTCGCACTTCATCGGCCAGGCCCCGGATTTCCGGGTCGGGGTTGCTCAAAAGCGGCATCAGGGCCGTAACCGTCTGCGCATCGCCCAGTTCGCGCAAGCCCGCCGCCGCACCCAGGCGCACTTCCCGCTCGCCATCGGCCAGCAAGGCCAGGCAAGTTACCACCGTTTGTTCTTTCGCGCCCAGCGCCAGCAAGGCCCGTGAGGCGCTGCCACGCACCAGTTTATCGGGGTCTTTGAGCAGGACCAGCAAGCGCGGTACGGCCTCTTTAGCGCCCATCTGGCCCAGCGTATCAATGGCGCTGCGCCGCACCAGGCTGTCCGGGTCGTTGATTAAAGGCAGGTAGGCCGCCGCATTTCCGCTTACCTGGGGCAAAGACTGCTGGCCGCCGGGCAGGGCGGCGGGCGTAACGGCCGGTTTATCCACCTGCTGGCTAATCGCGTTATCAGGCGTCGGGGTAGGTTTGGTTTCAAAGACCTTACCGGCTTCCAGGCCGCCTTCGCCCAGCGTCAGATTGGTGTAGTCCTGGGCAACTTCCTGGGCGCTGACCCCTACCGTGTAAGGATGCTGCTGAGCGCAAGAACTGGGCGCTTCCTTCCAGAGCCAGAAGCTTTTGGCCCCGGATTTGGCTTCCCAGGGGTCGGCCTGGACGGTGTTCGGGCAGAAACCGAAAGGGTCTATGTGCTGGAAGTTGAACTGAACGCCAAAATGAAGATGCGGCGGTGTACAGTTCAAGTGGCCGACTTTACCTACCACATGGCCCTGACCTACCTCCTGTCCCAACCCGACATTGACATTACCGTCCAAATGCAAGTAAAGGGTCCGGTAGCCGTTGTTATGGTCCAGGATGACAGTCTTACCGCAACCGCCCCAGTCGGCGCTAACTACCCGGCCCGAAGCGGCCGCCAAAATGGGCGTACCGGCGGCCAGGTTAAAGTCTATGCCGTTGTGGCCGCTGTAGCCGCGTTCCCAGGTCGGGCTGTTGGGAACTTCCCGGCCCCGGTAGGCCAGGAAAATAGCCGGGGCGGCGTTATCGGGCGGGTTGCCGGGCGTACCGGCCAGGTTGGAAGGGTATTCGTGGTCGAAATAGTTATTTATACCGGCATCGAGCGGGCTATTGTAATCCAGGCCATCCGAAGCGGGCGCGCCAGGGGCATTGTTGCGGTGGCCCTTGCCGTCTACATCGCCGGGCAAGCTCAAACCGGCCGGGTTAAAGGGCCGGGCCAGGAAAGGGGCGGGCGCGGTCTGGCCGGCCCCGGCTGGCCGGGGGTCCGGCGACAGCGGGTCACCAAAAAAGGTTTTATAGGTTTGATAGAACGAACCATCAGTTAGACCGGCCTGGTTTTGCCAGGTGGCCGGGTCGGTGGTAAAGGCGAGGGTTGCTTGCACTGCGTATGTTCCACGATTAATCAAGGTACTGGCCGGGGCGGTCGAACCATCCTTGAAGATTAGGGTTGTTTTTACATCGTAGTAAGACCAACGATCACTCAGAAGACCGGCCGCAGCCACTAATTGTTTGCTGAAGCCTTTGCGGTCCAGTTTATCAAAGCCCAGGGCGAAATCAATAGCACTTTGTGGGGGGGTCGGTGACGAAAGCAGCTTGCTTTTCACCTCAAGCAGGGTTAGCAGGACTTTAGGGTTAACTTCGGCGGTCAGGCTAAAGACAGCCAGGCTGCGGGCGGCGCTTTGATTGTAACCGGCGTAAATGGTTTCGCTGTAGGATTTAAGCGGGCCGGGCTGTTTATTTAAAAACTGCTGAATTTGTTCTTCCAGGAAACCTTCATCGGCCCGCAAGCGGTAGTCGGTAATAATGGTGGCCTCGGCAACGGGAGCGGCCAGGACCGGCTTATTGCTGTCCAGCGACAAAACAAGCCCGGCCACCAGCAGTATCACCAGGAGAGCATGCCAACGTCGCTTTGATAGATTTAACCGGAAATCGAGCATTTGGTAAATTCTTTCTTTCTGCGCCAGGGACGAGTTTAATAAAGGGTAATGAAACCTCCGGGAAAAGGCACTTTTTCAATTAAGACAGGACGCAGGGCTGGATAATATAATTTTGATTGATAGTGGTTTGAGGACAGTAGTCAGAGGTCAGAGGTCAGTGATTTTTAGCCGATAGTACCTGATGTTTTATTTCTATGTATAAGCTTTATTTCTAACTTGCCAGCCTTCGCTATTCTCAAAAAGAAATCTTAACTTACTGACTTCTGACCTCTAACTAACCTCTGACTTCTGACTTCTGGCTTCTGACCTCTAACCCTTACCACGCGAAAGGCTAACAATAATCTCTGAGCCGGTAATATCGGTATTTAAATGGAAAGTCTGGTCGTACTCGCGGCCGTCATCGGTCTGGATGGTGCGGTGGCCGGAAAGCACCACCTGGGCCTGACCTTCCTCGTTGCCAAAGACGCCCTCAAAGGGACCGGCGGCCCCATTTCCGGCTTCCGGCGAGGGATCGCCGCCTTTCTGGTGCCGCAGGAATTTATATTTCTTCTCGGTCCGGCGGCTGTCCTGGTAACCCGCACCCATATCCACCAGGGCTTGCAGGTATTTACCATCAGGCGCGGGCGAGTCGGGCAAGAGCCACTCCAGGATTTTTTCTACCTTGTCGGTCAGTTCGTCGGGTAGATTCTCGTAAGGCACCGACTTGTACTGTTCTTTTGGCTGGGCGAAACGGCCCCACAACCCTTTGGTAACGCCGCGCAGCTTGCGGTCTTCTTCCCACTCCTGCTCGAAAGTCTGGCCGTTACGGAAAAGGCCGCCTTTTTGCAGACCACCGGTCAACTGGCCGCCCACACCCAGCATATCCGTCGCCGGGGTAAAGTAGTGGGGACTGACCGACCGTAAGCCGATGGTCGGGTCGCCCAGCAGGATAAATTCAAGCAACGTCTTGGCATCATCACCGCTCAGGTTGTGGCCGACCGCCAGGCGTTCGCGGGCGTAATTTAACTTGGCCGCCTGGAGCGCCCGGCCGAACGAACTGCCGTTTTTCAGAATCTCTTTCCAGAAATAGTACGAAAGATGCCCGGCGCAGCATAGCTCCGGCCCGGCACTGCCGTAACTGATCGCGGTAGAACCGACAAAAGCCGCCGTACCTTTTTCCAGGAAACTGAGCGCGACGCTTTCGTTTACCCCTTTACCGGGCAGATAGCCGCCGTAACAGGCTTCGGAAAAGACCACCGTGCCGGGCGACCGCACCTGGGAGGCCTGGGCCGGGGTGAAAGCCATCGGGAGCGAGGAGAGCGTCGGGTTGGCGACAATCTTACTGTAGCTGCTCTGGCCGTACCAGTTGCCGGTGTCGCGGAAGCCGTGCAGGTTAAAATGTAGCAGCCGGGGCTTTTGCAACCAGCTGGCATCAAAGTTTTCGGAGCGGGTCGGCGGTGAAAAGACAATATTTGAATTGCCGCTCATACAGGTACGCAGGGTTTCGGTACTCAGTTTCCAGGCTTCGGCGCTGTAGAAGAAGGGAGCCAACTGGACCGCGTGCGATTTGTCTAAAAACACTTCCCCGCTGGCCAGGGTCGAACGCAGCCATTCCTGTTCGAACTGGATACCATCCGCCGCACCCGCTCTAAAGCGCATGCTTTGCGGCATAATCGACTCGAAGATGCGCATGGGGAAATTCGAGATACCGCTGTGCGGCAGGTTGCGGGCGCGCTGGCGCTGGATAACTTCGTTCAGGCGGGACAACAGGAAATTGATATCCGGCGCCCCGTCCGAACTCCCGTCGTCAGGCAGGCGGCCCACAATCCGCTCCGGCAGCAGGTAGGTCTGGTCGCGGGAACCGTAGGGATTATCGGATAAAACTTCCTTATCCGAGTCAAAGCTGGGGTTAGGCAGCTTCCAGAAAGGAATGATGTCCGGCCCGCCGATAATAAAGACCGTATTCGGGTAGCTGCCGGAGGTGTCGAGGACTTCCCCCGGCAAAGCGGTATTGATCAGGTCGCGGATTTGCTCCGGGTTGTCGGCATGGACCGGGTCCAGTTTGGTGAAACCGTTACGCCGGAGCGCTTCGGTACTATCTACTAATAACAGCCGGGCGTCCGAGCCGTGTTCGCGCATAACTTCCAGCAGTTGTTGCAGCAGCACGTGGACCCGATTGAAACCATCGGCACCGTACTTGGAGGTCAGGGCCTGTTCGCTACTGACAATCAGGGCTGTCGCCTGGCGGACCGCCCAGTTGCGGTCTTCGTCGGCGTTAGCCTGCGGCAGGCGAGTAGGGGCCGGGATATAAGATTCCAGCGACACGCCCTCGCGGAAACCCTCGTTTGTCTCGTTTTCGGGCGACTCAAGCTCGATATCTTCGCCGCCTTTGCGCACGCGGCGTCCCGGCTTACGTTTGTAGGAACCGGCCTGGGGACGGCGAGCCTTGCTGTTAGCGCGGGGCCTTTTGGGACGTCCGGTGCCGTACAGCAGGTTTTCAACCGCCGCGATACTCTGGGCGATGCCTTCCAGTTCGGTATCCGGCGGGCCGCTCGGACTGAAGGGCCGCCCTTTGGGCATAATCAGTTCGGTATCCGGCAAATGGCTGGAACCGGATAGGGCATCGGCCATAGCCGCCGGAGTAACGTCTACCAGCAAACCGTCCAGTTCGGAAAGGCTAAAGCTCACTTCGCTATGGGGGTGCCACATCCGCTGCATTCCGCCCCGGGCCACCGCCTCAACCTCTTGCTTGTGGCTGGCTTCCAGCAGGTCATTCAGCCAGTCCTGG
This sequence comes from Chloroflexota bacterium, assembly GCA_028287745.1. Taxonomy (GTDB): domain Bacteria; phylum Chloroflexota; class Chloroflexia; order Chloroheliales; family Chloroheliaceae; genus 54-19. Next base: position 27,831 of record JAQBPB010000089.1, on the reverse strand, counting down.
TCAATATCGCCCAGCTTCAAGCTAATCTGTTCCAGCGTGGTCGAAGGCAGGTTCTGCCAGTTGCTCGCCCCCCTACCCTCGCCCAGCAGGTTCGAACCCTGGACCGGGCGCGGCCAGAGCGAAGGCGGCAAGTCTACCCCGGCGCTATAGGCGATTTCGGAAGCCCGCACCAAAAAGGGGTCCAGCTTCCAGACCGGCTCAATCAGGCGTTTTAACGCTTCGGGATGATTTTTCAGGGCGGCACTTGCCAGGTGAGCGGTCAATATCAGGCGGGGCAGGATGAGCTGCGGTTGGTCCAGGAGCATATCGCTGGCCAGGGCACTGGCCCGTTTGGCCTCGCCGTTTTGCCAGAGGGCCAGCAAAAGGCCGCTGCGGAGGTCAATCCGGCTGGCGCTGACGTTTTCCGGCAGGCGGCGAGCGGCTTTTTCGAAATATTCGACCGCCATCCAGGGCATTTTACGGCGTAAATAGAGCCGGGCGACCCCGCCTTCATCCTGGTTTTGCTGTTCGGTGGTTACGTTAAGCGAATTGACATTAAAGCCCCGCGCTACACTGGAGTTCCATTTCTGGGTCCGTTTGAAAATGCTCTGGTCGGGCAGCCTGTCGATCATCTCGCGCAGCCAGGGGTTATCCGGGGCCGATTGGACCGCTATCCAGAGTTCCTCACCGGCCCGCTGGCGCTGGGCTCTATCGCCGCGCAAATAGAGCAGGACCGTTTCCAGCCGGATACGCCAGTTTTCCGGGTCCGAGTCAAGCACGCGCCGCAAGTGGCCCAGGGCTCGCTGGGTACTCACGCCCTGGCCGGTAGACGCCATAAGCGCGCGGCCCGCCCCGATGTGCAGCGGCAGAGCCTGCGGAAAATGGACCAATAGCTGGCTGGCAAGACTGGCTGCCTCGGTATGGTATCCCGTACGCAGCAGGACGCTTACCATTGTAATGCCATCAAAGAGAGTAGTATCTAAGGTGTTTTTGCTGCTCTGGATTTTTGCCATGTAATTAACCGATTCCAGTCATCTTGATGGTAGAAGTCCCAATTTCAGGCCCGGCCGGAGGTAAGCCGGGCCTTCACAAAAGGCGGACAAAGATTTAGGGCTGCCTCTGACCGGTCCTCGTCTGGTCAGAGCCGTCGAGTTCTTCGTTACGGAACATCATACCCATTATATGGTTCCGAAAAGGAATCTCGCGCAATTCAGCGTGGGCCCGGGCGCATTTCGGATCAATCCGCAAAGCTCTTTCGGCAAACTGGCGCGCCAGCTTGAGCAGCTTGAGCATCCGGTACATGCGGGCAATATCGCACAGGTAATCGGTATTGTTGGGTTCCAGGCGGTGGCAGCGGTCGAAGTCCTGCAAAGCCCGGTTCCAGTTCTCGTCTGTTTCATAAATAATGGCCCGTTCGTACCAGGCTTCGGCCATAATCGGGTAGGCCGAGATTACACTGTTGACCAGCGACATAGCTTTGATGCGGTCGCCCAGGTACCCGGCCGCCCGGACTGCCGCCAGGGTATATTCGGGTTTTTCCGGGCAGAGGGCCGCCGCCCGCTCGAAGCAGGGCATGGCCGCTTCCGGGTCACCGGCCATCTCATACTGGCGGGCCAGCATAAAATGAACTTCGCCGTTTTCGGGTTCAATATCCAGCAGGGCGTGCAAGACCGGGATAGTTCCCTGGCGGTTGGTCCTTTCACACAGGCGGCAATAATGCAGCAAGTAACCTTTAAGAAAATCAGGGCTGTAATGCGAAGTGGCCCCGGCAGGCGTCTGGTCGCTGTTCCACCAGCCAAACCCGGCCCGGTCATTCGTGCTGTTATCCGCTTTATAACTTTTAGTCAGATGCGCGTAATCAAACATTGCGTACTCCTCGTGCTTTGACGACACCAGGCCAGGCCCGGCGGGCGAGAAACCCCCTCAGGGAATTGTTGACTCGATAAGCCCCTGTTGAGCGGCAGCGGCTTTATTCCAGAAATTTTAGAGAGATGTAATCCAATTAAGTCGGAAATCGATTGTAGTACATCTCTCTTAAAACAATAGACTTAATTAACGGCGACCTTTTCCAGAACTTCGTTGATGCGTTCTTCGAGGGTCTGGACGGCTGCTTCATCCTGGTTACTCTGTTCCAGGGTGTAGGCCAATTCCTCGTAAGCCCGCAAGCTATCCGGGTCTTCCCGGAGCGCTTCGTCCAGCAGCGGCCGGACTTTTTCGACCGGGGCGCCTTTGAGGCGGAGCGTCTTTGCCAGGTCCACCTTGTAGTCGGCGTTGTGCGGCTCCATATGGTTGGCCCGGACAAAAGCTTCCAGAGCCTCGTCCATCCGGCCATTTTCGAACAGCAGTTTGCCTTCCAGGAAGTACCATTCCGCCCCGGCGTTATCACCGAAGATGTGCAGGGCTTCCTTTAAAGTGTAGAGGGCTGCCTGCAGGTCGCCGTTGGAAGCCAGGGCAATCGACAGGTTGTAGCGGTAGACCGGCTCATTCGGTTCAAGCTGGGCCGCCAGCCGCAAGTGTTCCAGGGCGGGCAGGTAGGAATGTTCCCGCAGGTAGATTTCGCCAAGTTCGGCCTGCCACTGGTGCTTGAGAGGCGCGCCGTTGACCGCTTCGTGGTAGTGGTGGATGGCCTCGCCCACATGGCCGGTCTGGAGATAGGCCCGGCCCAGGTAGTAGCGGAACTCGGCGTTGTCAGGTTCCTGACCGGCCGCTTCGCGCAGGTGTTCCAGGGCCTGGTCCGGCTGGCCGTTGTCCAAAAGCACCGCGCCAAGCTGGAACTGGACGTAGTAATCGTTGGTATCAATCCGGGCGGCTTCTTCGACCAGTTCGCGGGCTTCTTCCGGCCGGTCCAGTTTAACCATCGCCCGGGACAGGTTCGCCAGGTAGCGCGGGTTGTCGTTGGCGATAGTTTCGGCCTTGCGGAAGTAGTTGAAGGCCGCTTTGTAATTGCCCAGTTTATATGAAAGCTCACCCATTTCGTTGAGCGTGATATGGTCGTTGGGCAGGATAGACAGGATTGATTTCAGGGTCTCGCGGGCAGCATCGAAGTCGCCCAACTTCTGGCAGGCCCAGGCGTACAGGCGCATATAGCCAACCTGCGGGGCCTCGCTGTCGGTCAGGGCGCTGGACTTGGCCAGGGCTTCCTGCAGGTCCTGTTTCATTTCCCGGTAGTTGTGGACCCCCTTGTGAGCCAGGGCCAGCTCGTACCAGTATTTGGCAATCCCGGAGTTAAGGTCGGTCGCCCGGAGCAGCAGTTCCACCGCCTGCTGCGGCAGCGAGTCGGCGTGCTTGAACATGGACGACTGTGAACCGGCCGCCCGGCGAGCAGCAACCCCGGCATTATAATGGTAGAGGGCGCTGTTGGGATTAAGCTCGACCGCCTGCCGGAAGGAGCGCAAAGCTTCGGCAAAATTCTCCTGTTCCAGCCAGGCTTCGCCCAGTTCGTTGTGCAGGGCCGGGTCCTGGGGTGTCATCTGGAGAGCCTGGCGGTACTGGTCCAGGGCTTCTTCCGGGCGTTTGAGGTGGCGCAGGACCTGACCGCGCAAGGCCAGGAAGTACGGCCCCGGCGCGATGTAGAAAGCCCGCATCTTGGCCTGGGCCTGCTCGACCTGCTCCATGGCAAGCTGGGCCTGGCCGGTTTCCAGGTAGGTCCGGGCCAGCAGGATATAAGCTAACGGCCCGACCAGTTGGTCTTTGTTAACCTTGAGGAACAGTTCAAGGCACTGAATAGCCTTGTCACCTTCCCCGGCATCGGCGGCAGAACGAGCGGCCAGCATCCAGGCATCTTCGCGGTGTTTATCCAGCTTGATAGCCAGCATCGCGGCAGTCCAGGTTTCAGCGTAGCGTTTCAGACGCAGGAGAGTTTCGGCCAGCAGCAACAGGGCGTCATAGTTACCCGGTTCGGCTTGCAGGCTTTTCTCACAGGCTTCTGCGCTGGCTTCGTAATCCCCGGCTAAAAAGGCAACCTGGGCCAGTGCGTAGAGATAGGGGGCGGCCTGTCCTGAAAGGCTGGCTGCTTTGCGCAAATGCCCGCGCGCCACTTCCAGTTCATTACAGGTTTCGACCACGGGCGGTTCAATCGGTTTTACCGATTTTCTTTGATTAATTGCCATGAGTTCTGTCCGCTTTTTATATCCTGCTTTAAGTTTGCCTACGCTAAAATAACACCTTGGTCCTGCTAACGGGCCGCCATTTCCGGCTGGCTAGAGGTAAACATCCCCCTCAGGTCAGGCGGCAGCTTGTCGGTCTGGGCATGCTTGGCCTGGTAAGCCCGCAGGTAAAGCAATCCAATTTCGTAATGCGCTTCGGCCAGGTTTTCGTCCAACCGCAGGGCCTGTTCCAGGGAGGAGCGGGCCTGTTCGGACTGGCCGGTCTTGTTAAGGGCTTTACCGCGTTGGAGCCAGGCTTTAGGCGCCGTCGGGTTAAGATTGGTCGTTTCTTCGTACTCGCTGTTGGCTTCCTGATACCAGCCTAAATCTTCGTAAAGCTGGGCCAGTTCAAGGCGGTATTCCGGGTTACCGGGCTGGCTTACCACCGCGCCCTGCAAGTGCTGGACAGCCGCCAGGCGTTCCCCGGCAGTAAGATAAGACTCGGCCAGGGCTTTCTGCAGCTCGGGATCGTTAGGATTAAGCTGCAACCCGCGCTTGTAAGCGGCCCGCGCCCCGGTATGATTGCCCGCCTTCTGATAGGCCAGGCCCAGCGAGGCCCAGTATTCGCTCTTACCGGTAATCTCTTTGCTGGTTTCAGCCTGCTTGAGAGCATCAATGGCCGGTTCAATCTCGTCCAGTTTCAGGTAGACCTGGCCCAGCTCATACAGCCGCAGCGGCGTAGGCTCGAGTTCGGCCGCCCGCTGGCGAGATTTCAGGGCCTCGCGCAACTGGCCCTGCTGGACCAGCAAGTCGCCCCGCAGGATATGGCCCTGGGCCAGTTGCGGCTGCATTACCAGCGCTTCGTCCAGCTCGATCAAAGCCTTATCGTGCTGTTTGAGGTGGCGCAGCACCCCGGCATAGGCTACCTTGTAGTTTGCCAGCAAGCTTTGCCCGTAAGCGCTGCCGCCGGTAACCGCGCCGCTCTCGTAGTAAAGCTCTTCCAGCGGAATTGCTTCGTCGGTAGCGGTGAATTTCTCGAAGGCGTCAATCGCCTCGTGGTAGGCTTCACCGGCCGGGAAGTATTTCTCCTGGGCCAGGGCCAGTTGGCCTTCTTCGGTCTTAATAGCGGCCTGCAGGTACAGCGGCAGGTTAGGCTGGCCGCGCAGGACGGTCAGTAGTTGCTCCATCTCCTGCAGCGCGTTCGCCCGGCGAGCCAACCGGACCGCCACAGCGTAGTAATCAGGGGTCTTGCCGCCTTTAGCCAGGGCCAGGGCGATTTCTTCCCGGGCCTTCGCCAGGTTGCCGCTGCGCTCCAGGTTACAGGCCAGCAGCAGGTGGGCGGCGGGCATGTTGGGAGCCAGTTGGAGCAGCCGCCGGATAAGCTCGGTCGCGTGGTTCTGGTGGCGCAGGTGATAGGCCAGCAGGGCCGCCCGGTATAGATAAGTCTGGTTGTTTGGCGCGTAATCCAGGGCCTTCAGGTAAAGGGTCAGGCTGCCCAGCATCAGGGTCTTATCGGGCGCTTTGGACTTGACGGACAGCGGTATTTCGGCCAGTTCGGCGTAGACCTCGGCCAGCGTCGCGTCCAGCTCGCGGGCCTGGTTGAGTTCGAAAATGGCCCGTTCGGTCTGGCCGTTCTTGAGTAAAGCTTTAGCCAATCCCAGCCGGTAAAGCGCAGTAGCCGGGGCTTCGGTAACCGCCCTGGTAAGATGCTGCTGGCCTTCCTGGTTGCTGCCAATTTCCATCAGGCAAAGGCCCAACTCGTAGTTGAAGGCCGCGCGCCGGACCGATAACAGGGCGGTGCCCAGTTCGGTAAGCGGCTGGACCGGGAGCTGTTCCAGCTTCTGAAGCTGTTCGCGCAGCACTTTTTGAGACTGGTCGAACTGGCCCAATTCCCGCAGGCTAACCGCGTAGTGGTAAGGCAGCTCAAACTGAAGCTTGCCGGGTATGGTGAAAAGGTTCAGCCAGCCCGCGTCGCTCGGATAGAGGCTGCCGGTCAGGTCTTCTTTAGTGCTTTCGAGCATACCCAGGGCAGTTACGCCCCGGCCAAAGAACACGGCCGCTTCCTGGGTATTGCGGCGGGCCAGGCTGACCTGGCCTTCTTCAAAGAGCGATTCCGGGGAACCGGGTTCCAAGCGGCTGGCGGCCTGGCTGTGGCGAGCGGCTTCTTCCAGGCGGTTGCTCAGGCGCAGGTCCCGGGCCAGGCCCAGGTTCCAGGCCAGGCGCAGGGCGGCGGGTACCTGGGATTGTTCGTCACCGTAGACGGTTGCCTTGCGGTACTGGGCCAGGGCCAGGTCGAAGCGGTTATCGGCTTCAGCGACCAGGGCCGACAGCAGCAACAGGGCCGGTCTTTGCGGTTCCAGGTTGAGGGCGCGGTTCAGGCTGCGCTGGGCTTCGTTATAGTTGGCGCTGGCAAAATCCGCCGCGGCCAGGTAAACCAGCTGGTCGGCGCGCAACTTGTCGCCCGCCAGTTCGATTGACCGGGCGAAAGCCGTCCGGGCTTCGTCCAACCGGGCCAGTTTGAGCGAAACCAGACCAAGCGCCACCTGGTAATCCGGCTGGTTATTGCCCTGGGCAACACTGGCTTTAAGGTAAGTGCAGGCTTCCTCAAGGCGTCCCTGGGCCAGCAAGGACCGGCCAAGGTCGTAGAGGTAGCGAGCGGTGGTCGAAGAAAGTTCAACCGCCCGGCGCAAGTTTGCCAGGGCCTGTTCGCTGGCCCCTCTTTCGGACTGAATGCGCCCCAGGTCGTAGAAACCATCGGCGAAATTCGGGAAATCCTGGGTCAGTTTCTGGAGTTCTTGCTCCGCCTCGGTCCGGCTGCCTTTCTCGGACAAAGCCAGCGCCAGGTTGTGGCGGTAAACCGGGCGCTTGCCAAGCTGGACCGCCTGCCGGGCGTATTCTAATGAAGTTTCGAACTCGTGCTGCTTGCGTTTGATGACGGATAGCTGATTGGCAATCTCACTCTGGAAATAGACCAGTTTCTGGCCCAGTCCGGTCAGGGTAGTGGAAGCCTCATCATAGCTGCCCTGTTCAGCCCGCAAGCGGGCGACTCCCAGGGTGCCTTCCAGGGCCGGTAGGCTGGAACTCTGGTTGGCTTTATCGTAGCTGACCAGGGCTTTATCCAGCAGGGCCAGTTGTTCCTGGGCGTGACCAAGTTCCAGGTAGAGGGCCGCGTCAGCCGGGCCAACCTGGGACAGTAATTCGAGGGCGATTTCAGCCAGGCCGACCAGTTCCAGGTTGACCGGCTGCTCACCGTCTGGCTCATACTTGCCCGCCTGCGCCACCAGTTCCAACACCTGGCGGCTAAAGGTCTGGTCGGAGCCGTTAGCCAGCCCGGACAGGTAAACGTGCCAGGTATCCTGGGCGGCCGGGTCAACCCGCACCACCGTGATTAACTTGTGCAGCCGTTCCATGGTCGGTGGCTGGCCCAACAGGCCACTGAACAGGGCCGGGAGAGCTTCCGGGGCGGTCAACAGGTAAAGCAGTTTAAGGAAGTTAAGCTGGCCTTCGCCCTGCTGGCTGCTTTCGCCAATCACCCGGTCCAGGACACCCGGCAAAATCGCGGGGTCAAGTTGCAGGCAGTACCAGCCTGCCAGCAGCCGGTCCAGGGCCGGGTTCACCAACCGGGTCCAATCGGCAACCGGGTGCTTTTCGATCAGGGCGGCCATCAGCGCCGGGTCAGCGGCGGCCGGGGCCGTTTCAATTGTTTTAGGTAAAACCTGGGGTTGGCTGTGGCTGGCCGCTACCTGGCTTTTAGCTTGCAGGGTAAAGTGGCTGCCCCAGTAGCCGGAAGCCTGCGGCTGGTTGGTGGTACCTTTAGGCTGGACCGGGTTAACCGGCGTGGCCGAAATGAATTCATCACCCAGAAACTGCGAAAAGCGGGCCAGTTGCAAGGCGGTTTCGGTCTTGCTTTGCAAAATACCGTTGATAAAGCTATTCAACAGCCCGGCCAGGCCGGTCTGGTTGGATGACACCGTACTAGTAAACAGTTTGCAAAGGGCCGGGTGTACGAACAGGCCGGTTAACCCGGTCAGTTCAAGCTGGCTCAGTTCAATTTCGGAATAGCGGCCGGACAGGGCCGGGCGGACTTCAGACCAATCAAACCCGCACAGGCCGTGGAATTGCCACTGCTGTTCCGGCCGGAACCAGGGGTGGTAGAGCATAAAGCTCAAGTGCTGGCAGCTGATAATTACCCGCGCCTCAGGAGCGATGGAAGTAAACCAGATGTTGAACCGGCTGAGGAAAATTGGCGCTAAAGCCGGTTCAAGCAATTCCAGGTTATCGGCCAGTACGACCGGCACTACTTCATTTAAGAGCGTGGGTGGCACCGGGCTCCCGGCAAGCTGGCTCAGGTGGGCTTCCAGGGCGGCCTGGAACAGATTGGCCTTGTTCCCGGCTTTCTCAAGTTCGGCCATGCTGGCGGCAACCGCCGGTAACTGCAAGTACACCGGCAATAAGAGCGGGGTTTCAGCGGTCCGGGTGGCGTCGGCATGGGCGCGAAGCTGCTCGACCTGGGCCAGGCTGCTGCGGGACTGGCGCAAGGTCAGGTCCCTTAGCTGGCGGGTCTTGCCGCTGCCGGTCTTACCCAGCAGGATATTGCCCCGGTTGTTAGCGGAAATATCGGCCAGGCTCAGGCGCGAACCACCGGCGGGCGCTTCGGCGTACAGCCGGTCAATCTGGGTGGCGTAATCGCCTTCCGCTTCGATTTCCAGGCGAGCCAAACGCGGCTTCAGGTTGGCCGAAAGGGCAAAATCGGCAATCGAGTCTTCCTGCCGGATAACCGCTAAAAAGTAGCTATTCAACCAGCTTAAGGACTGCGCCGAAGGTTTGGAACGCAAACCATTATTATATGAGCCGGGCGTTTTGTTGGTGTCAGCCATAAAGTTTATCCTTAAGAGTAACAAGCCAGGTAATTACTAGCTTAAAATGCGGCTGTTAATTCGAAACCATCCAGTAAGCCAGAATACAAAGTGCCGAACCGAGCATACACAAAAACGCGCCGGTACCTACGGCAGTCTGGATAAGTTTATTTACAGTTTCCATTAACTGGACCGACGTTTGCGCCAACGGTTTTACTACGTCTTCGATTGGTGATTTACCGGCCAGTTTGGGACTTTGCTTGGTGAGGGTTTTCAGCGCTTCCTGGTATTCTTTACGCAGGATAATATAGAGTCCGCTCGCTACGATACAGACGCCTATCAGGAACAGGGAACAACCCATAATGATTTTGACTAATTGCATAATTACCCGCTTACTGCTATTGCTTGTTAGAGTACCAAACTGGAGGGTAGCGAAAAAAAACCTGACCCTATTTTGGCCGCTTGTTACTAAAACAATTTGTTGACCCAGGAGACCCATTGTACAGCTCTGCCGGTGCGCATCATACAACTCTTAATAGAGCAGCCGGACAGTCTGTTTAGACCCAAGGACCCGGTAAAGCAGGAGACCCGGTAAAGCAGGAGACCGATTGTGGTTTGAGCAATCCGTTTTTTTTTGCCCTTGAGTGCGACTATTAGTAAACAAGAGGTCGATAACGGATTGTTTACATAGTATCAGAGTATTTTTTAGTTGTCAAGGGATATGTTATTTATGAAGGGATATGTTTAATATTTTCGTACAAACTAGGCTCAGTTCGATTTATTACCTTGCCTTAGTGAACCGTTATTAAACATTGCCACTACTTTTTATGAATTAAGTCAGTACTCAAATACTATACTATATATAGTAGGTTTTGTAAATTGTATCCGTAAGATTTTTATGCGTACAATATCTAGGGGTGAGTCCTTATTGACCCGTTATTACTATTGAAAACTAAACTTTGCCTGGATTTTTAGAAAAAAAAACCGGGGACTTTTAATGAGCTAGCTCGTCCCCGGTCAAAAGATGTAAAACTACTTAACCTACCATTGAACCATGAATCCACCCGCCGCCATCCAGATCGGATATTAGCAACCAGCGCATACTGCCCCGGAAAGCCGGTCCAGCCTCGGTATACCCGGTGAACCGCAGGGTTTTACTTTTAGGCAGCACCCGCAGTAAAGTGCCATCGGTGCCGGACAGCGAGGGTTTCGTCCGCACGTAAGCGTTATTGGTGTTGACTGTCCGTGTACCCAGGTCACTAATGATTACCCCCGGTACACCCTGAATCCACTTCATGTCCACCAGGCTGTTAACCGGGTTGGTATTCGAGGATACCGGCCCGGCCACCGGGACCGGTTCGGGGGCCGGTGACTGGTAACCGGCCAGTTCGTTCATCAGCCGCTGCCAGGGGAAGCCCTTGCCGGGGCAATTGGCGCGGGAGCGGGCCGAAACCTGGTAGTGGCCGATGATGTGCTTGCGGTCCGGCACTATCTTATAGGTTGTAATCAAGTATTTGTGCAACCATAGAGTTGACTGGAACTGCTGCTCGGTAAAGGCTTCGCCGGTATTACCTTCATGTTCAATTGAAACAGTCAGGTTATTAGGGTTTACTTGCCCTTTCAGCCCGTCCACCAGCCAGTCCAGCGAGGTATCCGGATTTTCGGGGATGCCATTACCCCAGGCGGCATCCGGTACGCGGACCCACTGCCAGATCCGGCCATCTTTTGCCACCCCGAAATGGGCGCTGACCTCACTGCGCCGGTTTTTGAACCAGCCGTTGGTCGATTCCATGGTACCTTGCATGATATGGTTACAAATTGCCACGACTTTCTGGTTATCGCGGCCGACCCAGTGGTTGGGGCTGCCTTTCCAGACTATGCGGCTGATATCTATTTTTTGTGAATTGGTCGCGGCTGCGACCGCCGCCCCGAACGGGCTAAAAGAACCTCCGCCAACCGAAGCGGCGGTATCAGTAGCCTGGTAATCAGGGTTCTGGTACTCATCACTGGTAGGAGTAGGTTGATTGTTCGGATTGGAGCCTTTATCGGATGCTGTCGGGTTGGTCATCTAACAAACCTCCTGGAGGGTTTACCTAAAGGGATGGAAACAAACGGCAATTCTGCCTGGCCGTTAATCTATTCTATAATTATTGTCAAGTAGTCCGATTGATTTTCGAAGGAGTCCCAGGATACTATAATTAAGATAACAACTATAAATCATTTTTTCAAGCCCTTTCTGGTCCAATTTTGAATGCACTTGTAAATTGAAACCGGAACCAGGGTAATTTTGATCTATTTATTAAACTTCAGGTGGGTCATGAAACCAGGCGTGAAGAGTTGGTAACTACTGGTCCATGCATAGTAAAAGCTATCGCCGGAAAGTATGAGGCTTCTATACAATGACCAGGCCGGTTGTTTGCCAGATGGTTTAGAACAAAGGTTGGATTCATAGCATATAGGGGATATGTACAATCAGAACTCAAATTATTCATTTATTGAGTACTTAAAGAATGACCATTAGAGTAATTTTTTATCCCCGGGGAAATGTGGATAAACCGGAAAATTTCATGTGAAATTTTCCGGTTTGTAAATATTTGTGGATAAATATCTTGACTCATGCTCCCATACATGACGTATAATCAATTGTAGTGACTTATTAAAAAACAGGCTTCCGGTGATTTTAACCCGACTAGAAGCAACCGACCTGTCATGACAAATATTATTAACGAGCTATTACATCCCGACATAACAGCCCGACCGTTTGAAGCATCTGCGCATTTGGACCGGCTTGGGCAAGAATATTATGTAAACTTCTACGAGCTATTCGAGCCGCCCTTTCAGGTCACCGGCACCGATCCCCGCTTCGTCTATTTGAGTGAGCAATATAAAAAGGTCATTTCGATCTGCCTGCAAGTAGTCCGCGACCGCATGGGCCTGGCAATGGTCCTGGGCGCGGTCGGCACCGGCAAAAGTTCGATTTGCTCAATCATGCGCAGCCGCCTGTCCACCCGCGCCGATTACCGGGTGGCCTACCTGGACGACCTGGCCGCCACGCCTTCCCAGTTAATGGTTAACATCCTGCACGAATACGGCCTGGAACCGGTTTCCCGCCAGGTCGAAGCCCTCAAGCGCCAGTTCAAAAGCTTGCTGGTCGAAGAGACCCAGAAAGCCGGAAATTCGCTGGTCCTGCTGGTCGATGAATCCCAGACCGCCACCAAATATAACCTTGAACTGCTGCGCCAGTTGCTTAACTTTGAAACCGGCAGCGAAAAGCTGGTCCAGATTATTCTTTTCGGGCAGGAAGAGCTATCCCGCAAGGTAGCCGCCCGCCCCAATTTTCTGAGCCGGATTGTTTCGCAGGTGCGCCTGGAAAAGCTGGGCCGCGAAGACACCATCAAACTGATCAAGTACCGCCTTTCGATGGCGGGCGCCGAATACGACATTTTTAGCGATGAAGCCCTGGTGGCCCTGGCCGACTTTAGCAAAGGTATTCCCCGTGAAGCCTGTAAAGTCGGCTATCAATCGTTGTTGCTGGGGGCCAGCCGCCAGGAGAAAATTATTACGCCCGCTACGGTCGTTGAAGCCAGTTTACTTGCCCAGGGCAGTAAAACCGCCGAACCGGAAGTAAGGCTTGAAACTGAGCCGAACGAGGAAGAGATTTAATGGCAACCCGGCGCGACCTTTTTGAAATTGAAGCCCAGGTACCCAGGGGGACGTTAGTCTACCTGTCGCCCGAACGGATTCAGCCGAATCCGCGCCAGCCGCGCCAGCAAATCAGCCGCTCCGGTCTGGAAGAGCTTAAAGCCAGTATCGCCGCCCGTGGCATCTTACAGGCCCTGCTCGGAGTACGCGGCGAGAGCGGACGGGTTACCCTGATCGCCGGGCACCGCCGCTGGCAGGCCGCCCGCGAACTGGGACTATCCCGGGTGCCGGTAGTGCTGGTGGACAATCGCGACGAAGGGGCCGACCCGCTGATAGACGCGATAATCGAAAACGTCCAGCGCGAAAACCTGGCGCCCTGGGAAGAAGGCGAAAGTTACCGGCAGTTAGCCAACGAATTCGGCTGGGACCACAAACAAATTGCCAGCAGCATCGGCAAGTCCCGGCCCTATGTTACCCAGCGCATCCGGGCCGCCGAGAACCTGGCCCCGGCCGTCAAAGAATTTTTTCTGACCGGTGACAGCCGGGCCCTGGGCGAAGAAAACCCGGAATCAGCCTTTTTGGAGGTTACGGCTGTAACCCCAAGTGAAGAAAATCACAATCTATGCCCGGAAGGGCTGGCGGCTTTCCTGAACAACGTTGAACTGGTTCGCCGATTATCGGCGCTTAGCCCGGAAGACCAGGTAAAGACCGTCCGCGAGAGCCTGATTGAGGCTCGACAACAGAATATTTTACTCAACCTGACCGACTTGATTAACAATTTAAAGGAACGGCGCGACCTGGCACCCAGCCAGAAAGCCCGCTTTAAAGGCAAAGAAGCGGCCGGGGCTCTAAAAGATGATTTCAGCCAGTTGAGTTTCGACCTGGCGGACCTGGCGGTGGTGCGCTGGTCCCGCGAACCGGCCGAACCGGCGGCAAAGCCGCTGGAAACGGACTGGAAGCTTTTAGAGGTTGATGAATTGATAACCCGTTACGAGAAAGATCTGGAGCGCTTGCGCCACTGGCGCGAGCAGCAAATAAAAGAGCCAGACCGGCGGGTTGAAAGCCTGAGTTAATTTCAGGCAAAAAAAAGAACAACTCTGGTTGGTAGCCGCTGAGTTGTTCGAAAAGGTTTAGTTATATTTTTCTAAAGGTCCGTACTGAGTACGCGACACAGGTTTTTGTTACCTTAATTATACCCGGTTTCAGCCAGGCGTCAAGTCCTTTAAGCATGCCTGTTCTATAGATTTCTTATTATGGTAGTTTTGAGGCTGGCGGATAGGCTAGCCGGGTAGAAAGAGGAGTGAGAAGGGAATGCCCAGGAAAAAAGATACCAGCCATATATTACAGCCGGGCTTCGATATATTCGAGCAGGCTCTTCCGGAGGCTGACCGGGGAGTGATGTTAAAGACGCACTACCGCCGCAAGCAGCTGGCTGGCTTTGTGCCCCTCTGGAACGAATTTTTCCGCTGCTACCACCTGGCCGGGGTTAGCCCTAACGCGGTCTATTTGTGGGCCTACCTGCGCCAGTACGAACACGAACGGCGCGAGTGGAACGCGGTATCGGATATTTCCTGGCCTGGTCGCCGCGATATGGCCGAGGCCCTGGGTGTCAGCATAACCCATCTTCCTAATCTCCTGAACGAACTGCGCCGGGCCGGTCTGGTCACTTTCCAGCTGGTGCTGCCCGGTTTCGAGGAACTGGCCGAGTCGATAGGCGCGACCATTGAAGAAGTCCGGGAAAGAGCGGCCGACTACGGCGTTAACCCGAAGGTGGACGGAACGCTCTACCGCACCGCCGACCCTTTCACCAAAAGTGAATTTGCCCTCCAGACTCGTTTGAAATTCTGCAAAGGCTGCAAAGTCTTTCGCTACTGCGAAGGTGCCAGGGACGCCCAGGCGCTGCTTTCGGAAAACCAGAAAAATCTTAAAGCGCCGGGGCGGGCGGGCCATAGCTTTGCGCCCAGTGTAAAACCGGCGGCAGCCCTGCCAGTACCGACGGCGGGACGCAAGGTTATTACCAAAAAAGCGGCTGTTACGCCTGAAATTGAGCTCGTTACAGCTGACCGTATTCATATAAATACAGCCGGTGAATCTAAGAAGATACAGTCACCGACTCAGTATAGAGTCACAGACCGACTCAGACCGGAGTCGGACACCGTATCTAAGGAAATACACCCTCCGACTCCAAGTAGAGTCAAAACCAGTATTAATAAACCAACTACAAGAATCCAACCTGAAGAATCCACCACCATGGAGATTGATAAACCAGCTAAACGCAAAGCGACTCAGCCTAAACCGGCTGCGCTGGTGGTGGATATTGCTGATATGAATCTGGAAAGTAGTAAGCTTCAACAGGTAATGACCAGCGCGACGCGACTGGCTGAAACCGACCTTTTACGCCAGTTCGGGTTCGATCCTCAGACCGCCGCCAACCTGGCCGAGAAGGCTTTTAGCCTGGGAAAGACCAGCCATTACATCCAGGGAATTTTGCAATATGCTCGCGAGAACGCCCGCCAGAATCCCCTGGGCCTGGCCCGTTACCTGATCGAACGAGGCGAGGAACGCCTGACTAAAAGCGACCGCTGGCAGCAGCAAAGTATGTTTGGCCAGACCATAGCCGAACCGGAAGACTTCCAGGCCGAGTTAAGTCCGGCCGGTGAAAACGCGGCCGGAGAAGCCGAAGCCAACGAAACCGACCATTACGCCCTTATCCGCGCAAAACTTGCCGCCGACAACGGCTTATCCGGTCAGACCCTGGAACGCTGGAACGAATTGCTGCAACTGTTGTCGTTTACCGGCGCCCAGAACGCCGCCGACCTTTTCCGGTCCAGCCTGGGCTACGAGGATACCGCCGGTAACTTACGGGTGATCATGCGCAACCTTTTCGACCAGCGCCGGGCTGCCGCTTACCGCGAACAACTGGAGCGGGTTGTAATCCAGGCCACCGGGAAAATGCCCCAGATTGAGTTTGAATATTAGGAACGTTGGGTGGATCGTAGCACGTTAACGTAGTACCTTAAACACGTTAAACGGGAAATGTTGTATGTAGCACGTAAAATGTAAAAGGGCCTGTTTGATTACAGGCCCTGCTGACAAAGTCAGTTCTTAACAAACCACCTAAAGCGGTGTGCGTTAGTTTCGAGCCGATTTTAACATCAAAGCTGTTGCAAAAGCGGCTCAATCATTCCAGATATTGCTGTAATGGGTATCCTTACCTCAGCCCTGGCACATTCCACATTCCACCTTCAACGTGCCACGTGCCACGTCCCCACACCCTAATCATCATTAATTTCAACACCGTTCTTTTTGGCCGCTTTTTTAATCCGGTCCTTGATTCTAGTTACATCGTCGTGGTCGTACCTGGCGGCGTTATCTTTGTGGTTGATGTAGCTCCAGGCAGCCCGGACGTGTTCGGGCGTATCAACCGGGTATTTTTTGTTTACGGGGTCGGCAAATTCCACGTCGCCATATTCGCGCAACCCTTCTTTGGGGTTAACATCTTCGCGTTTTTCAATGCGCTCCGCCATAAAGACTCCTTTCGTTTTTAACGTTAATATGCCCTACCTTACTTAAATAGGCTTAGCACAATATGTACCTTTCCTGGGTCTTTATAAAGTCCGGGATTATTGAAGAGAATTCAGGGTACTATCCTGTCACACAGCATTTGAAGTGCTGTTTAGTCAATCCTGCTGCCGCAAAGCAGGTCCGGAATAAGCCCACACCCGAGCATAGTCATCCCGAGGAGGCTGTACAATCAAACAGGGATTCAGCGGGGGGAGCCGACCGAGGGATCCCCCTGCCAGTGGCCTTACCGCAAAGCCAAAGGCCCACAATGCTTTCCGGTTATAAAGAACGGGCCTTGAATCGTTCCCTTTACTGGTTGCTGTTCGCCACTGGCGCGGGGATTCCTCACAGCGGCCCGGAATGACACGGCAAGAGATGTGCAAGTGGTTACTATTAGGCGTGGGGGCTAATCTAAGGGTTAGTGACGGCTGGGAAACCTCCTGGGTAAGACAAAAGGCAACGTCAGACCAGACCGGTCGGTGTTAAGGGCCACCAAATCGCGGCTTCAGGGGATAACCCCGAATACTTGCTTGAGCGCGATAAAAGCGGGAAAGAAATCGCCTGCAAACCGGATTTGGCAAAAAAAAGCCCCTGACTCCTTCTTTTAGTAGGAGTCAGGGGCTTTTTTTTGCGTTTATTTTAATGCCATTTTGAAGCTTCGTTCAGGCGCTGCACCTGGTCTTCGGACAGCTTGATGTCCACCGCAACCAGGTTCTGGTGCAGTTGTTCGGGCGAGTTCGCCCCGATGATGGGAGCGGTTATAACCGGTTGGTTGAGCAGCCAGGCCAGCGAAACTGCGCCGGGGGTAGTATCTAACTCCTGGGCGACCGCCTTGACCGCCTCCAGGGTCCGCCAGCCGGTTTCGGTCGCGAAACTTTTCTGGACCCCTTCGGAGCGTTTACTGCTGCTGGTTTGATTGCGTTCGTATTTGCCGGTCAGGAACCCGGCGGCCAGCGGGCTGTACGGAATGACGCCGACCTGGTACTTTTCGCAAACTTTAAGCAAATCGCGTTCGAACTCGGCGCGGGTAACCAGGTTATACTTGGGCTGGAGCGTGTCATAGCGGATAGTGTTATAACTTTCGGCTTTCCAGAGCGACTCGACCAATTGCCAGGCGTTGTAGTTGGAAGCGCCGATATAGCGCACTTTCCCGGCCCGCTGCAGGTCGTCCATGGCCCGCAAAGTTTCCTCGATTGGCGTGTCCTCGTCCGGGTAGTGGGTCTGGTAAAGGTCTATATAATCGGTCTGTAAGCGGCGTAGAGACGCCTCAACCCCTTCCAGGATATGTTTGCGCGAAAGGCCTTCATCATTGGGGTTTTTACCCATTGGGCCGCGCAATTTGGTAGCCAGCACAATTTCGTGGCGGTTGCCGCGTTTCTTCATCCAGCGCCCGATAATTTCTTCGGAGACACCGCCCGGGTTACCTTCGACCCAGCGAGAGTAAATATCGGCCGTATCAATAAAATTGCCCCCGGCCTTTACAAAAGCGTCCATTACCTCAAAGGCTTCATTTTCGTCAGCCGTCCAGCCCCATTGCATGGTTCCGAGGCAAAACGCGGAAACTTTTAGTCCGGTCCGCCCCAGTTTGTGGTAATTCATGGTTAAAATCCCTTTCTGTATTGCCTTTAGAATAAGCAGTAAAACTCAAAAATTGCATTCACACTTTATCGAGGACGTGCGTTTCTAATTGGGCCAGCCAGCGCTCGGCCGCCCGGGGTGACTTGAAGTGGATAATCTGTAAGTGGGCGTTTTCGGGTCTGGCTAACAGGACCGGGTATTCCCGGCGCCGGCGCTTGTAGGTGGTCAGGGCCCACCATAGAATCGAGTCTTTGGTGAAGGTTCTTTTAAAGTTTTCGCGGTTGCCGCTCCATAACTCTTCGCGCAAAACGACCCGGCGGGCCGTCCTTTTTATCAGGCGAGTCATTATGACCGGGAGCGAGTAATCCAGCCAGATAAGGGTCGTGGCCCTGGCCCATACATAGGCGCGTACCCGGCTGTAGTTGCCGTCTAACACCCAGCTATCACCAGCGATGGCCTGTTCGACCCGCGCCTGTAGCTGTCCGGTGGTGGCCTCGGTCCAGTTCGACCCCCAGTTAAGGGAGTCCACTTCAACGTTGGGCAGGCCTGTTTTTGCGGCCAACCAGCGGGCCAGGGTTGTTTTCCCCGCCCCGCTGGTCCCGATTACGACAATCCGCTTTCCATTGAAAGTTGACATCGCGTTTGTAGCTTAAGCCTGGGCATTACCCTGGCTGTGCCACTCCTGCAAAAGTTCGGTTTCACGGTCGCGTTTGATTCCGGCCTTGAGTTCCGGTCCGCCGGGCCGGGTTACCAGCCAGGAGAGCGTATCCAGGATAGTTTCCGAAAGGGGCCGGAAAGTCAGACCGGCCTCAATCGCCTTGCGGCAATCGGCGGTCTGCATGTAAGCCATTTTACTGTCCGCCGGAATCCAGCTCGGCATGTCGGCCCAGGGCTTAATACCTTTCTCGTTCAAAAATTTGGTGCTAACCCAGGTTAGGTCCGCGCCGCTGCCGGTAGTTTCCACACATTGCTCTACCATGTTTTTCATGGTCAGGGTGTAGTCCGGCCCGGTCGCCTGGTAAATCCCGGTCTGATTCGCTTCGACCATCCGGATGGTCCAATCGGCCAGGTCGCGCACATCTATAACCTGGACCGGGTCGTTACCATCGCCGGGGGCTAATACTTCGCCGCCCTGGGCCACTCGCCGGGGCCAGTAGGTAAAGCGGTCGGTCGGGTCATCCGGGCCGACAATCAGGCCGGGCCGTACGATGAGTGTCTTGCCGGGAAAAGCTTCCTGGACTGCCTTTTCACACAAAACCTTGAGCGGGCCGTAAGATTCGCCGGTTATTTCTTCGATGGTCTCATCTTCAATGGTGCCCAGCTTATAATTTTCGTCAAAATTCGGGCTGGTAAAATCGGCATAGACCGAAATGGTTGAAATAAACATGTATAGATTGGCGGACCCGGCCAGCAGGTTAGCCGATGCACCAACTATACGCGGCACGTAACCACTGGTATCCAGCACCGCGTCCCATGTGCGGCCTTGGAGGGCTACCATGTTTCCATCCCGGTTGCCTTGCAGTTTCTCTACTTCAGGAAATATATCGGGGTTATGCTGGCCGCGATTAAAAAGAGTTACTTCGTGGCCTCGTGAAAGGGCGCTCTCCACCAGATGCTTCCCTAAAAAGAGTGTCCCACCTAGCACAAGTAATTTCATATTAAGCTACTTTCTTATAATTAAGTAAAGGCTTGTAAAAGCGTCGGAGCAGTCGCAGCCTGTTTGAGCAGTTCTTCAAGCTGGTCTGCCGGTATGGGCGGGCTGAAGATATAGCCCTGCATACCATCACAGCCGATTTCGCGCAGAAAATCCAATTGTTCCTGGGTTTCTACCCCTTCGGCTATTATACGCATTCCTAACGAATGGGCCATGGTTGTAATAGCCGTTATAATGGCGGCCACCCGTGGTCCTTGCTGAGGGTTTGCACCAATAAAAGACTGGTCAAGTTTCAGAGTATCAATCGGCAGTTGTTGCAAATAACTTAACGAAGAATACCCTGTTCCAAAATCGTCCAGTGAGAGCTGGATGCCGATTTTTTTAAGCTCAATCAGTTTTTGCAAACTTTCTTTGGTATTGTTGAGCAGTACACTTTCAGTGAGCTCCAGTTCCAACCACCTGGGTTCCAGGCCGCTGGCTTCCAGGGCTTTAATAACGGTCTGGATAAAATCGGCCCGGTTGAATTGCAAGGCCGAAACATTGACCGCCATCTTGACCGGCTGGTAGCCCTGGTCTTGCCAGGCTTTGGCCTTGCGGCAGGCTTCCTCCATCACCCAGGCGCCAATCGGCACAATCAAGCCGCTTTCTTCCGCCAGGGGTATGAATAAACCGGGCGCCACAAGCCCTAAAACCGGGTGGGCCCACCGTAGCAGGATTTCGAACCCAACTATTCTACCACTTTTAAGATCAACCTGAGGTTGACAAAAGAGTCTCAACTCGTCGCGTTCCAGCACCCGGCGCAACTGATTTTCCAGTTCCAGCCGTTCCAGCGTCTGTATATTCATTTCCGGGGTAAAGAACTGGTAGTTATTTTTGCCCTGCAACTTGGCCCGGTACATGGCCCGGTCGGCATTCGACAACAGGTCCTGGGCCGTTTCGCCGTCGTTCGGGTAGAGGCTAATCCCGATGCTGGACGTTATATGCAATTTCTGGCCGGACAAAATTAAAGGCGGTTCCAGCGCGTCCATCAACTTCTGGGCGACCCGCTCGGCGTTGTACATATCTTTTAAATCAGTAAGCAGCACGGTAAATTCATCGCCGCCCAGGCGGGCGATGGTATCACTCTGGCGCACACAGCTTTGCAAGCGCCGCGCCACTTCCTGCAAAACCAGGTCCCCGGTATGGTGCCCCAGCGTGTCATTGATTAGCTTGAAGCGGTCGAGGTCCACGAAAAGGACGGCCAGTTTTTGCTTGTTGCGGTAGGACGCCGCCAGCGCCTGGTCCAACCGGTCCTCGAAAAGCATGCGGTTAGGCAGGCCGGTAAGCGAGTCAAAGTGGGCCTGGAAATTTAACTGGTCATTCAGGCGGCGCTGTTCAATCGCAATGGCGGCCAGGCGGCTTATGGTGCTTAATAAGTCCAGACCATCCAGGATTCCGGCGGTAGGTTCTCGCCAGTAGAGCGCGACGGTTCCCAGCACTTCCTGTTTGTTGGATATGATCGGCACCGACCAGCAAGCTTGTAGTTCGTGGGC
Source organism: Chloroflexota bacterium (assembly GCA_028287745.1). Classification (GTDB taxonomy): domain Bacteria; phylum Chloroflexota; class Chloroflexia; order Chloroheliales; family Chloroheliaceae; genus 54-19. The sequence continues at coordinate 6,941 of JAQBPB010000089.1, read as the reverse complement.
CAGGGCCAGTTCCTGGAAACTGTGCCAGAGCGGAGAGCGGGTAATATCATGGACAATTACAGCTTCTTGCAGGTAAGCCGCCGTACCGCACGAACCAACATCCGGCCCGATTTGTAAGCCATTAATTGCCATACTGAAGGACTTGGGCAGGCTCGGCGCGGCCCCGGTATATAAGCGGTCGCCATCAAGCAGCATGATGGTGCAGACTACTTCGGGGCGCTGCCGCTCAATCATTAAAGCGATTTTTTCCAGGACTACTGTCAGCGGGCGGTTGCGGGCGACCATCTCCAGGACCTGGTTGCGGTCTTGTTCCAAAAATTCGGTCTTTTTGCGCTCGGTAATATCGTCCAGGGTGCCGGAAATACCGGACTGCTGGCCTTTTTCACCGGTAGCCCGGCGGCAGACCAATTCCATCCAGCGCAGGCTGCCGTCTTTGGCGATAAGCCGCACTTCCAGCCTGTAATCTTCAATTTCGCCTTTAGCAAGCCCTAAGAACTCCTGGGAGCTGCGCTGCCAATCTTCCTTGTAGATGTAAGTCAGCAGGGGCTTGCCCAGGGCTTCCTCTACCGAATAGCCTAATAAATCGGTCCAGGCCTGGTTAAGGAAAATCCAGTTGCCGTTCTTATCGGTCTGGAAAATTATTTCCTTGACGCTGCCGACAACCTCGCGATACTTTTCTTCGCTCTGGCTCAAATCTTCAAAAAGGCGGGCATTGCGGATAGCGATACTGACCTGGTCTGCCAGCAGGGTTAAGAGGGTAAAGTCATCGTCGGTTAGTTGGGGGGTGCCCCTTGATTCAACGGCCAGTACACCCAGCACCTGGCTGTCGCCGTCTTTCAGGGGAATGATTATTCCCTGGTTTGCCCCAAATACTCCTTCAATAAAGTCTTCGTCCTCGTTAGCCTTGCGGATAAAGGAAGCTTTGCCGGTGCTGACAACCCTTCCTGACACTCCTTTGTCCAGCGGGATACTTTCCAGGTACTCCTCATAACCGACCACCGCCTGCAATACCAGGCTATTTTCTTTACGTAAATAGATGCTGATCAGTTTATAGCCAAAGGCCCGGCTAATCTGGCTGACAATGGTCTGGAAGATTTCTTCAAGTTGCAGGCTCGAATTAATCACCTGGGCTATTTGCTGGACGGTGGTCAGTTCTACCAGGCGGCGTTGGGCGGCGGAATACAGCCGGGCGTTATCCAGAGCAATTGAAGCAAGCTGAGAAATCCGGTTCAGTAAGTCAATTTCTTCCTGACCAAAAAAGTGGTTTTCTTCCAGCGTCGCCAGCCCGATAACACCGATAACTTCCAGGCCCGATTTCAGAGATACGCCGACACAGGCTTTTACCACATCGTAATTGGCATTAATGGCCCGGTCAGGCCACAGATTGTAGTTGCTTACTACCAGCGGCTGGCCGGTGCTCCAGATTTTGCCGGAAAAGTATTCACCCATTCTAACCGGGTCGGGCCGCAAATTATCAAAACAACCCACCCCGACCTTCATGAACATATAATCGGTTTCAGGCTCGCGCAGGTAAATAAACCCGTGGGGAGTACCGCCCAGGGTAGCTGCCCGGCTGATAATGGTCTGGAGCAGTTCGGTAATTTCCAACCGGTTCATCAGCGAAAGGGCCGTTTCGTGCATGACGGCCATATATTCGTTTTGCTGCCGGAAAGCCTCCATAAACTGGCGGTGATGCGAGTTGTCCCGGATGTTCAAAACAATTCCGCCTACCGCCGGGTCGGCTAGCCGGTTATCACAAACGGCTTCCATGTAAATCCAGCTGCCCGCGCTATTTTTCGCGCGGAACTCCATCATGGCTACCGATTCAGGCTGCGCTTTGATCCGGTCCAGGGTTTCCTGGACCACCGCCAGGTCCTCTGTGCTGATGTAGTCGCTCAGGCGCTTGCCTGTAATCGCTTCGGTCGGATAGCCGAGCAAGCGCTCAATAGCCGGGCTGGCGTAACGAATCGTTTCATCTTCACTCAGGATGGTAATAATGTCCTGTGAGTTCTGGACCATTGACCGGAAGCGCGCTTCGCTCCGCTCAACGCTCTCCTGGGCTTTTTTGCGGGCATTGATACTAGCCATGCCCACACAAACTCCGCTTACTTCGCTGGCATTTTTCCATACCGGCGCGTAATTAAACTCATACCAATTTTCAGTGCCGTCCACTCCCAGCACGTTTCGTTCGACCACGACTGTTTCGCCCTGGAGCGCCCTGGCGAAGTTTTTATTAAAACCCTCTATGAGCAAAGGTCCTAGATAACGGTCAAACGGCTGCCCTTTTTCTAATTCAAGCTGCTGCACTTGAAGGATATTTTCGTAGGCTTTTTTATTATATTCGCGGACCAGGCGGTTCCGGTCAACCAGAATAAAGCCCTGCAAGCTGTTGTTCAGGATAGCTTGCAGGTTAGCTTTGGAATAAGCCAGGGCCTGCGCCGTGCGGTTGCGGGCGCTGATTAAGCGGTGAATAAATTCAGTTAATAAACCCAGGATAGCGCTGGTTAATAATAAAGTACCCAGCGAGTAAGCCGGTTTGGTGTTAATAACCTGGATAACTATGAACGATACCAGGATCCCAAAAAGTAACATCGACCAATAAATAGGCCTGGAATAAAAAATTGCCGCGTAGGTTACCGGTAATACCAGTACCATCAATAAGGAAAGAGGGCCGCTTGTTATTAACAATAATACGACCGCTACCAGGGTTAAAAGAAAATAACCGGCTAATAAGAAGATAAGTTTACGCGGGGCAAGGAACGTAGTTGGCACTAAAGAACCTCCATTGCAAAACGGCAAGGCTGGAAAACTGCGATGATAATCGGAAACTTAAAGGATTAAAATTATTGTTTGATTGCGAGGTTAAATATAAAGTGCTGCCTTCCACACCAGGGAAAGTTACAATTTTTATCTAACGGAAAATGAACATTTTAATTTTAGCACTTTTTATAACTAATGGATAGCCCATTACAATATAGTTTAAATTGAATGAGCCAACTTTGCAATATTATTAGGAGAATAATCAATTAAGAATCCTATTGAACTACATTTAATCCGGCAAAATGCCGTCCGGTTGGTTTTCCGGCAAACTTTATGCTTAACTAAAGCTACGTCAGGCAGCAACAGGTAGCCACCGGACAAGGTCGCCCGGTTGGTTTGCGCTAATTAGTATGGCGAGAAAAGAGAAAACAAAATGAAGCAGCCCAATCGCCAGCCGGATAACGATCTGGCGGCAATTTTCCTGGCCCAGGGAGAGCAAAGCGGTGAATCGGTCGTGCAACTTCTGGCGAACTTCATTGCCGGAGCCAATCGAACCCTGGACATCGCGGTTTTTGATATGCGGTTGAACGACTCGTTGAAAAAGATTCTTGCTGATGCCCTGCGTGAAAGAGCCGACGCCGGAGTGGCTATTCGGATTGCTTATGATGCTGACAAGCCGGAAGAGCCCCTACTTGAAAACGGCCAGGACCCTGCCCCGGCAGGTACCGGCTATTTCGTCCAATCGCTGGGTTATCCCTGGCGGCGTATCGGTGGGATGAAGCTCATGCACCATAAATATATCGTGCGGGACGCCGACTCGCCCCAGGCCAGCGTCTGGACCGGGTCCGCTAACTGGACCACCGACGCCTTTACCTTGCAGGAAAATAATATTGTCCTGGTACACTCTCCGGCGGTAGCGGGGTACTACCAGAGCGATTTTGAACAATTGTGGATTAAGAGTAACATCGGCAACAGTGGCTCGTTTGATACCCGGACGGTCACGCTGACTTACCAGGGCGAACCGGCCCGCGTGCGGTTGCTCTTTTCACCGGGCCGGGGTCCGGCGATTGATTATGAAGTGGCCCAGCACGTGGCCCAGGCCAGGGAACGGGTCCGAATATGCAGTATGCTGCTCAATTCCAGTGCCCTGGTATCGGCCCTGAACGACCTGTTGCGGACCGACCAGGCCCCGGTTAGCGGCATCTACGACCGGACCCAGATGGAAGGCGTCCTGTACCAGTGGGAGAGCGTCCGGCGCAACCACTGGAAGATTGAGGCGGTCCAGAATATCGTTGAAGAGGCTAACCTGACCGGGAAAAAGTCGATTCCTTATGCGCCAGACCAGCCCCACGATTTCATGCACAATAAAGTGCTGGTTGTAGACGACACTGTTATCACCGGGTCCTACAATTTCTCGCATAGTGCCGAACTCAATGCCGAAAATATCTTGATGATCGAATCTCGCCCGCTGGCCGACGAGTACAGCCGTTACATTGACCACCTGGTTCAGAAATACCAGTATGATGGGTCAATGGCACCGCCTCAGCCAATCGGCCGAGAGTTTGATTAAGCTTTTTGCTTTAATTTATTAATCATTTACCAACGAAAAGGAGTAAAGAAATGACAAATTTACCCCAGGAAGGCCACTTCGACCAGACTCTGGACGCGGCTACGGAACTGACTGAACTGGAATACGCCGCCTCGCAGCGCCAGCTTTCCGGCCAGGAGCAGCAGCGGCTGGAACAACTGCGCCAGGGAAAGGACCAGATTATTGATGCCCGGCGGGAGAGAGCCAGGGAAGGCCAACTGACCGATAGTACGGTCGTTAACGGCGACGACAGCGCCTAGACGGTTGCCGTTAAGGCGGGCCTGGTTCATCATAAGCGGACCAGGCTCCACAGGGCCAGCAGGCCAAAAAGTGTGATAACCAGACCGGAAAGCCGGTTGACCCAGACCATGCCCCCGGGCGTAAATTTATTTTTAAGCAGGCTAACACCCGTGGTCAAAATGAGCCACCACCCGGTTGACCCGGCCGCTACCCCCAGCACTAGAATGGTGGCCGAAAGGTAGTTGCCGGATGCACTGCCGATGCCCAGCCCGGCCATTATCGCCGCGAAGGATATTATAGTCAGCGGGTTGGTCAGCGTGAGCAACAGGCTGGTAATAAAATAACCCGCCAGACCCCGGCCCTTATCCCGGCTTTCGGCGGCTTTTTCGGCCGGACGAGAAACCAGGGTTTTAATACCCAGGTAAATCAGAAAGAAACCCCCGGCCAGGCGCAGCCAGAACTGCTCATTGATTAGGAACCCGGTAATTAACGTCAGGCCGAAACCGCCCAGCGCCCCGTAAATAGTATCTCCGGCCGCGATACCCAGCCCGGTAATCAGCCCGGCCAACCGGCCTTCGGCCAGGGTACGCCGGATTACCAGCACCCCCATTGGGCCGATCGGGGCGGCTATGGAAAGGCCGATTAACAGGCCCCGGATAAAATAATCAAAGTTCATTGGGTTTCCTCTTTATGACCGTTTTACTATAAAACAAAAATCGCCGGACCCCTATGAGGTCTGGCGATTGCTTTCAAGTAGAAACTAACTTACCGGCAAACGGAACTAACCAGACCTCCTGTAAGGCTGGCTGGACTGCTGCAAACCGCTAAAACCGGCTATTAAACTAAAAGTTAAAGCTTTCATCGGTCCTGTATCTGAATTTCTTAAGACCGCCCCGGAAATAACTTTCGAGCGTCTTATTGATTATAGCAACTTTATATATTGCCTACAAGCACAATTTACTGGTTTTGTTAATCTAAGAAATTGGTCAGTTCTTTGACGGCCCGCCGCATGTAGTAAATCAACATCCCCAGTTTAGCTTCCCGGCGCGACATTACGGTTAATACGGCCTGGTCGGCCACTGCCATGAGCAGGACATCTCCTTCGGCGCCGCGCAGAAAGACCTGCTCCAGGTAGCCGCGCCCAAGTTCCAGGCTGATGCGTTCGGCCAGCGAAAGTAAGGCCGCGCTCATAGCCGAAACCCGGTCTTCTTCGGTTGAGTCTGGCAGCGTCGAGGCCAGGATAAGGCCATCCATGGTTATTAGCGCAGTCGCTTCAATATCGGGCGAAGAACTCTGGAGCCGGTGTAATTCCTCTTGCAACTCAAGTAACTGGGACCCGGAAAACATGATTTATTCCTCCTCAGTCTGTTCGAGGATAGTATAAAGCAGTTCCAGTAAAACGTTGCGCACCGGCTCGCGGTCTTTCGCCACACAGGGCAGGATTTTTATATTATCGGGCAGGCGCAAGGAGTAGCGGATGTCCTCGGGGGTCCAGGCGTTATCAACATCTTGCTTGTTGCAGGCCACCACAAACGGCGTTTTGCGATAAGTCGTGAAAAACTCAATTATCCGGGTGGTTTCGCGGAAAGTATCCGGCCGGGTGCTGTCCACCAGCACGACTAAACCCAGCATTCCTTCCGAGAGAATTTCCCACATGAAGTCAAAGCGTTTCTGGCCGGGGGTGCCAAATAGATGCAGCACTAAATCTTCGGCGATGGCAATGCGGCCAAAATCCATGGCTACAGTGGTTTCTTTTTTCAACAGGCTGGTTTCGTCGGTGGCTTTACGTTCCGTTGAGATTACATCAATTTCACTTATGGTCCTGATAAATTCGGTTTTGCCCGAAGAGACTGCGCCAGTTATGACCATTTTGACCGTTTGCAACGTAACCTCCGTTAGAATACCTGTAGCATAAGATTAAAAACCGTTGAATTATAAAACTTTATTGAAACCTAGCGCTTTCCGCCAAAATAAGCGATAAGCCGCTGAATTACGCCTTTTTTCGGTTTAGCCTCGTACACGCCTATGCCCGAACTGCTGGCCGAAATCCGGGGCCTGGGCATAACCGGGGCAGCTTGCACCGGGACCGGGGCCGGGACTTCCGGAATAGGGACAGGGATAGGGATAGGGCTGGTAACCGGTTCAGGTGTTGCCACGACCGGCGCGTTGTGCTGTACCGGTGTTGCCATGACCGGCGCGTTATGCTGTACCGGTGTATTAACCTGTACCGGCGTGCGGGCCGGGGCTGCCGGAAAGCGGCCGGGCAGCGGTCCCGTACCAACCGGGCTTCGCATGCCCGCGCCTGTGGCCTGGTCAATCTGCCGGGTCAGTACTACCAGCCCTGCCGAAAGAA
>JAQBPB010000052.1 GCA_028287745.1 Chloroflexota bacterium | reverse complement strand
GGCCTCCCGGACGGTTTCAATATCCTTTTGGACCTGGCGGGCCGAAGCAATATCGCTGGCGGTCGGGTCCAGGTAGAGCGTACCGGACTCGCCATCCAGGATGGCCGGGGTGCCGTTTGGCAGGTTTTGCAGGGCCGGTCCGGCCCCGACAATCGCCGGAATATCCAGCGAACGGGCGATAATCGCGCTGTGAGAGGTCGGACCGCCGCTGGCGGTGCAAAAACCCAGGACCAGGCTGGCATCCAGGTTCGCCGTGTCCGAAGGCGTCAGGTCTTCCGCGATGAGGATGACCGGGGTAGCGGGCAGTTGCAGGCCCGGCTCGTCCTGGATTACACCCAGAAACCGGAGCACCCGCAGCCCGACATCGCTAAGGTCGACCGCCCGGTTAGCCAGCAGCGGGTCGTCCAATTTTTTAATTTCGTCTACTCGCTGTTCAATCAGGCTGTTCCATGCCCAGGCGGCGGTATAACCTTCTTCAATCCGGACCTGGACCTGGGCGATCAGTTCGGGGTCAGCCAGGAATTCCTGGTGCGCCCGGAAGATAGCCGCTTTAGCCTCGCCAAATTTGAGGCTTACTTCCTTATATAGGTCTTCCAACTGCACCCTGGCCCCTTCCAGGGCCGCATTGAATTGATGGGTTTCCACGGTGGGGTCTTTCGCCCGTTCCTGTAAAGACAGGTGCTGGCGTTTTAGCTGGTAAACCGGCCCGATGACCAGGCCGGGAGATGCCGAAATACCCTGGATACCGGTGAGTCTGGTTTGGGGCTGCCAGGTAAAAGTTACGGCCGGTTTCTGGTCGGCCTGGTGGGCTTCATCTTCGCCCAGGCCGCTGTCTACCGCCGCTTTCAGGGCAGCCAGGGCGGCGGAGGCATCATTCCCGCTGGCGAAAATCTGGAGGGTCGCGCCGCCTTTAGCGCCCAGTTTCAAAAGGGATATTAAACTTTTGCCGTCGGCGGTTTTCTGGCCTGATTGGACGATGATTTCAGATTGGAACTGGCGGGCCAGGTTGGCTAAAGCGGTCGCGGGCCGGGCGTGTAACCCGGCAGTGCCGGGGACCAGGGCGGTGACGCTGCTGGCGTTCATGGATTGTGCCGGGAAAGGCGCGGGGGTTTCCGCGTCACCAGGAGCAGTGCCGTTGAGGCTGCTTACAATATCCTGTACATTTGAAGTAGTGGAGAGCCGCTGGACGAGTTCAGGCTGGCTTAAAATATCGGTCAGGTTAGCCAGTACGGTTAAATGCTCGTCCGAACGGGCGGCAATGCCGACAACCAGGTGAACTTTTTCGTTGTTGTTCCACTCCACGCCCCCCGGAATTTGAAGGACCGAAATCCCGGTCTTAAGAATGCGGTCTTTATCCTTTAATACCCCGTGTGGTATGGCGATGCCGTTTCCCAGGTAAGTATTGGCTTCCAGTTCCCGCAACATCATACTTTCAACATATTGAGGTTCAATATAACCGGCGTTAACCAGCAAGCTACCGGCCTGCCGGATAGCGCTTTCTTTGTCCCTGGGGGAGGCACCTAAACTTACAGTCTGAGGTTCAAGTTTGAACATGGAAAAACTTCCTTTCTTTCGGCAAATACCGCACTACCGCCACCCACGTCCTGAAAAAAGATAAACCAAAGCAGCCAGGTAAATTGGCGAAGGTCTTAAATAGGGCTAATTCGGTTTATTCTAAGACTTATGAAAGTTAAGGGCAGATACAGGCGAGTAACGAAGTAAGCTAATCATTCATTGATTTATCTCTAACATAGTTCTCCTTTAATCTACGTGAGATAGGGTTATTCGTTTGTCCAGGGACATTTTCATTGTAAACGATTACATTTCTTTTGTCAATACCTTTTTTGTCAACGGTATAAACCATGTACCACCAGGGTTTTCGAGGCTAAAATAAGAGTTTTTACTGTATTTTTCGTTAAAAATTGTTTAAATCGTTTACATCTTAATATAGACAAGTTTCAATTATAATGCTAAGATAAAAGTAAGAAATTGTAAATATCCTGATGCAATTGTAGAAGTTTGTTCGGGGCGTTTGTAGTAGTAGGCAGAATTGAGCCGGGATTGTTCCAGGGTTGGAGCCTTATAATCCTGTAAACTGGTTTATGAGAAGTTATTTTCCTTAAGACGGTTATTTACAGTCTTATCCTTCAGACCGGTAGCAAAACCGGAAAAACCAGACTCATTGTATACGTTTACAATAATCCTTAGTTCGAAACAGCAAAGGATGGGAAGATTTTATGGTAGGTATCAAAGACGTAGCAGAAGCCGCCGGAGTTTCAACTGCCTCGGTATCGCGGGTTCTGACCAACCAGCCAAATGTTACCCCGGAATTACGCGAGAAAGTCATGGCCGCGGTCAAGCAGCTAAACTACCGCCCTAACCTGGTGGCCCGCAGCCTCCGTTCTCAGCAATCGAACACAATTGGCCTGATCGTATCGGATATCCGCAACCCTTTTTTTACCGCGATCAGCCGGGCGGTTGAGGATACCGCCTACCAGCAAGGCTTCCGGGTAATCCTGTGCAACACCGACGAAGATGCTGAAAAAGAAACCCTTTACCTTAATCTTATGCGCGATGAGAACGTGGCCGGGATAATCTTCTCGCCCACCCGCCAGACCCTGGCGAATTTCAGCGCCCTGGACCTTAATTTCCCCACTGTAGTAGTTGACCGCTCGATTAAAAACATTAACGTTGATTCGGTCCTGCTGGATAACGTCGCGGCAGCCTACCGGCTCACCAACCACCTTATCGAGAACGGCTACCAGCGGATAGGAGCCATCTTTGGCGAAGCCAGCACCACCGGGGCCGAACGGAGGCATGGCTTCCTGGAAGCTCTCAAAGATCATAACCTGACCAGCCTGCCCGGTCTGCTGAAAACCGCCCCACCCAAAATTGAAAACGGCTACGAGAGCGCGCTTGAAATGTTAAAGTCCGGTACCCCACCCGAAGCAATTTTCACCAGCAACAGCATGCTGGGGGCCGGGGTGCTGATGGCAATCCGGGAAATGAAATTCAATATGCCGGATGACCTGGCCCTGGTCACTTTTGATGATACCGCCTGGGCCAGCCTGGTCCAACCAGCGATCACGGTCATTGCCCAACCGACCGATGAAATTGGCAAGACCGCTACTCAATTGCTGCTCCAGCGCATCGCCGAGCCAGGCCGGCCCACCCGGAAAGTAATCCTGGACGGCGAACTCATCGTGCGCGGTTCCAGCGCGGCCCGCAGTCTAGCCTTGCATATTCCGGTCCTGAAAGTTTAAATTTACCTTTCGCCGTTAATCTTTTTCACTCAGCGCGCCCAGTTGATGGACGATGTCTTTGGTCTGGTTGTACAGCCCGGTGTAAAGGCCGTAATACTCCTGGTAGCGGGCATGGGCGGCCCCATCCGGTACAATCTGGGTGACATCGCGTACCCATTGCGTGTCAAGCGCTTCGAAACCGGCAATCAAGCCGCTGGCATAACCGGCCAGGAAAGCGTTCCCGTAAGACGCGCCAATCGTTTGAGCCGGTAAATCCTGGGGCAAGCCGGTCACGTCACTGACGATTTGCAGCCAGGTCCGGCTTTTGGTGCCGCCGCCCACCGCGACCAGCCGGGTTGGGTTGGCGCCCATCTCGCGCATGACCTCGACATTCTGGCGCACCCCGTAAGCGCTGCCTTCCAGGACGGCCCGGAACATATCGGCGCGAGTATGATTAAGAGTTAACCCGGCAAAAATCCCACGGGCCTGCGGGTCGTGTATGGGCGTCCGCTCGCCCTGCCAGTACGGCAAAACAAGCAGGCCCCTGGAACCAGCCGGGACGCTGGCTGCCTGTCCGCTTAATACAGTATAAGCCGATTGGCCGCCATTTTGCTCCGCCGCTACTAAATCGGCCGCGAACTGGTCGCGAAACCAGCGGGTTAAAGCCCCGGTGGTCGACATACCGCCCGCGACACAGTAACGCCCCGGCAGAGCGAAGGCGGTCAGCCACATGCGCGGGTCGGAAACCAGTTTATCCAGGGCCAGGATAAAAAAGAAGGTCGTCCCATACATCAGCATCAGGTCGCCGGGCCGGGTCACCCCAACACTTATACCTTCCGAAATGGCGTCAATCGTACCGCAAGTAACCGGCGTACCGGCTGTCAAGCCGGTTTCCAGGGCAGCGGCCGGGGATATTTGCCCGGCAATTTCTGTCGGCCAGGCCAGCCGGGGCAGCTTTTTTACATCCCAGATAGGTTCACTGAAGCGGCCAGTCCAGGCCAGCGCTTTGATATCAAATAGAGGGTTGAAGTGCGAGGCCGAATGATAGTCCAGCACATATTCGCCGGTCAGCCGGTAGACCAGGTAACTGCTGCAAGTCGTGATATAGCGCGTCCGGCGGTAGATGTCGGGTTCATTCTGGCGCAGCCACAGCAACTTGGGGCCAATCGCCTGGGAGGTCAGGTTCATGCCGCCCACCTCATAGAGGTTTTCCGGCCCAAAAGTGGCGTTCAACTCCTCTATCTGAGCCTGGGCTCGCGTGTCAATGCCGTAGAGAATGGCCGGGCGCAAGGGGCGTCCCTGGTCGTCGAGCGGCAGCAGGTCCGGACCCAGTCCCGATACGGCTACAGCGGCAATTTCGCTGGCGGCGCGCCCGGCCAGTTGCGGCAGGACCTGGCAAAGTTTAACGCAATCGTTCCACCAGATGGCGTCGGCGTCCTGTTCGGCCCAGCCGGGCCGGGGCAGCGACAGGCCGTGTTCCAACTGGTGTTCGGCCAGCACCGTGCCGTCCGGCGTACAAAGCACCCCCTTGGAACTATAAGTACCTATATCAATGCCTAATAACAGACTTCCCGCCACGCTTTTACCTCTTTACCTGTTTACAAATTTTCACAAGCCCGCGCATCCCCTTCTAATAATATAGCCCTTAAAATGATAAATTTTAACTTAAACCTGCCAAATGCAAACCACCGCAAACCAACCGGTAACCGGACCACCTTTTGAGGTGTAACCCCGCCTGTTAAATGATACTATATAATCAGAAATCCCGGCCACCAGCAAGGCGGCCTGCCCGGTCGAGCTAGACTGCTTTATGTGCGGCAACGAACTTTTAATATTAAGCCAAAAATTCGGAGAAAATATGCCAGACCTAATACAAGCTAATGCAACCGTCCTTTTCCAGGGAGACAGTATTACCGATGCGGGCCGGGACCGGCAGGAGCCCACCAACCTGGGCCGGGGCTATGCCTTGCTGGCAAGCGCCTGGTTTGGCGCACTGTATCCCGAAAAGAATGTAAAATTTATCAACCGGGGCATGGGCGGGAACCGGGCCGCCGACCTGAGAGAGCGCTGGCAGGCCGATTGCCTGGCCCTTCAACCCGATTGGGTTTCAATCCTGATTGGCGTCAACGATATGTGGCGGCGTTACGACAGCGGCCAGCCCACCAGCATTGAAACCTTTGAAAGTAATTACCGGGACATCCTTAGCCGGGTTAAAACCAGCCTCGACAGCCGGTTAATTATCGCCACGCCGTTCTTATTGCCGGTACGCGAGGAACAAAAAGGCTGGCGCGAGGACCTGGACCCTAAAATAGAAGTAACCCGCCAGCTTGCTAAAGAATTTGAGGCTATCTTGCTGCCGCTGGATACAATTTTCAACCAGGCCCTGACCCGGCAACCGGCCGCCTACTGGGCCAGTGACGGTGTCCATCCCACCCCGGCCGGTCACGGCCTGATTGCCCAGTCCTGGCTGCGGGCGGTGGGGGCTATTTAGACTATAAAAAAGAGCGGCCCTATCCCGGTTGGAGATAGGGCCGCTCTTTTTTATGAAAGCTTACCGTGAACTCAATCTACTTTGCAGCAGGTTTCGGGAAATTAAAGGCCGGTAAGAATTCAGGGCTTTTGCGGGCCCCGGTGGCCTGTTCGAAAGCATATGCCAGCTTGATCAGGGTCGGTTCACTGTAGGCGGTGCCCATAAAAGTCAGGCCCACCGGCAGGCCAAAGACGTCTCCGGCCGGGACGGTGACTAGCGGGTAACCGGCCAGGGCGGCCGGGCTGGAACTGGCACCACCAAAATGGTCCCCGTTCAACAGGTCAATCGGCCAGGAAGGCTGGCCGGTCGGCGCGATCAGGGCATCAAGGTTATGCTCGGCTAACACCGCGTCAATGCCTTCTTTACCACCCCGGCGGCGGTTATTCGCCAGCGCAGTCAGGTAGGCTTCTTCGGTCAAGGGGCCCCTGGCCTGGGAAATCTCCAGCAGTTCCTGGCCGAAATAGCTTAATTCGCGGTCGGCATTTTCCTTGTTAAAGGCCATTACTTCTTCCATGGTGCGTAAAACCTTGCCGTCAGGGTAATTCGGGTCGGCAACGCGGGTGCTAAGATAGGCGTTGAGATCGGCCTTAAATTCGTAGGTCAGGACAGTCGTCTCATCCTGGCTGGCCTTCATCTCATCGGCGGTAGGCAGGTCGGCCGGGTCCACGATTTCCGCGCCCAGGTTCCGGAGAGTTTCAATAGATTTTTCAAAAATCTTGTCAGCATGGGAGTTGTAGCCGGAATAGTACTTGCGAAGTACTCCTATCCGGGTACCTTTGAGGGCTTCCGTGCCAAGGAACTGGGTGTAATCGGTATAAGATTTGCCCTCGCTGTTCGAAGTCACCTCGTCACGGTCATCAACTCCGGTCATCGCTCCCAGCACCAGGGCGGCATCACGGACATTCCGGGCGTGAACGCCAACGGTGTCCTGGCTGTGGGAAATGGGAATTACCCCTGCGCGGCTGAGCAAGCCGACCGTAGGTTTGATACCGACAACACCGTTCATGTGGGCCGGGCAGACAATCGAGCCGTCGGTTTCGGTAGCCAGGGCGGCTACACAAAGGTTGGCCGAAACCGCCACGCCGGAACCGGAACTGGAACCGCAGGGGTTGTGGGTCACCACGTAGGGGTTGCGGGTCTGGCCGCCCCGTCCGCTCCAGCCGCTACTGGAATGGGTCGAGCGGAAATTGGCCCACTCGCTCAGGTTGGTCTTGCCCAGGATGATAACCCCGGCTTCACGCAGCTTCGTGACCACAAAGGCGTCTTGCTGGGGCCTGGAACCCAGCAGAGCCAGCGACCCGGCGGTAGTGTGCATTTTATCGTCGGTATCAATATTGTCCTTGATTAAAAGAGGCAAGCCGTGGAGCGGGCCGCGCGGCCCTTTGGTCTTTCGTTCTTCGTCCAGGGCCCGGGCCAGGTCTTCGGCTTCCGGGTTTAACTCAATCACCGAATGAAGGCTGGGACCGGACCAGTCGACCGCCTCAATCCGCGCCTTGTAAGTCCGTACCAGGTCCACAGAGGATACTTCACCTTTTTCGAGCGCTGCCTGTAACTCCGCAATCGTAACTTCGCGTAAATCGTCACCGGGGAACCCCGGTTGCTCAGTTTGGCTCACTTCTTTTCTCTGCTTTCTTTTCAGCGTGGAACGCCGGACGTACCCTACGGGTTAAACGGCCAGGCGCTTCACCGGTTAAATATTATTATCAATAGGTTTTGTAAATGAAATTGCCAGAGCTATCCCGGGCCTGGCAGCCTTCCGGGCGGAAGGCTGCCAGGTCCTGGGGTGAGCGGGCCAGGTAAAGGCTACTAGGCCGCGTCACTCAGTTCGGGATAAATCTGCAACAACCGGATGGCTAACTGGAAGTCCAGCCAGTCATCCGTCCGGCCTAACGTGCGAGCAGTTATTTCTTCTATCCGGCTTAACCGGTAACTCAGGGTATTGGCGTGAATATGCAGTTCAGCGGCCACCCTGACATTATTACAATTAAAGCGACTGTAAGTAGTCAGGGTAGTTAGCAGATCGCTGTGGTGTTGCTTGTCGTACTTCATAAGCTCGCCAAGCACCGAATTAACAAATTCGGCCAGTTCGGCCCGGTTGTCCAGTTTCATAAGCAGCAGGGCCGAACCCAGCAGAGAGCAGTCTACTATCTGGTTGCTCGTACCGCCAACAATCTGTAAAGCCAGGGTAGCTTCCTGGTAACGCGCTTTGAACTGGCCCAGGTCGGCACAGGGCCGTCCCAGCACCAGCGAGAAGCTCATCTGGCCGAATTTATTTGAAAGTTGATTTTTTATTTCCTGGGCAATATTTTTAGCCCGCAGCCGAGATTGATCCAGGTTCATATTATTCGGAATCCCCAGCATAATGACCAGCATATCGCTGCGGAAGGTCACGATACTTTTGGGGTGGTGCTTGGTGACCAGTTGTGACCCAAACTTGAGCAACTGGTTCTTGATGGCAAGAATGGCGCTTTCTTCGAGCTGGTACTTCTGAATGTAGCCCCGGAAATCGTCTATATCGGCCAGGATAATCCAGTAGCGGCAATTGGTGTCATAGCCCAGGAGGCTGGCCCGGTTGAGAATATGTTCGTCGTTGTTACCGGCCAGGATTTCTTCCAGCAGTTCGCCCCGCAAGCGGCGCTCCACCTCGAAAATTGATTGTTCTTTAACCATTTCCAGTGCGATAACGGTGGCGGCCTGTTCAATTGCCACGTTAGCAAAATCAACCCCGTTGTTGTTACGCAGCCGTCCTGTACAGATAAAGCCTAACTTTTCGTTACCGGCCTGGATGGGAACCACTTTCGGATCAATAATAAGTGGGATAAACTCGCCGTCCCGGTCCTTATCCTGGTGAAAGGGCCGGTTATTACTGAGCGCCAGGAGGTTATCAAACTGCCGCCACCAGCCACTCGGCAAAGGTTCAACGCCCGGCAGGTTGGCTACCGCTATCGGGTTGTAGACCATATCGAGCAGGACTACCGGCTGCTTTAAAATATCGCTTAAAGCCTGAGTAATCGCGCTCAGGCCCCGGTTCTGGAGGGCCAGGCTAGCCAGGGTCTTATGGATATTCAGGGCATGTTCGAGCTGGCGAGCTTGCTGCCGGATAATCCGGTTGAGGTCGGCCAGTTCCTGGAGCGACTCGCGCTGCTTCTCGTAGAGCCGGGAATTTTCAATTGAAATCGTGGCCTGGCTGGCGAGTGATTGAAGCAACTGGAGGTCAAACTCGGTAAAAGAGTCCTGGCCCGAAAAGCTGTTGACGGTAATCACCCCGAAAACCTGGCCCTTGAAGTTAAGCGGGGCGCACATTACGCTCTTGGCAATCGAAGGAGTTAGCCCGGCCTGCAGCGATTTGTTGACCGGCGACATGTTTTCGATGCCTTCCTGGAAGATTTTATCGCCTGAAAACAGGACCGCTTTATTATTGCTAAAAGCGTAACCGGACATAGACTCGCCCGGTCTGAGCTGGAGCCGTTCTATATTTTTGTCAATAAAGCCAACCCAGGCTTTAGAAACCAGCAAATCTTTCACCGGGTCATAGAGCATTAGGACGCAGGCATCAACCGCCGGGATAACCTGAGGTATGGTTTCCAGGATTGTCTGGATTACTGTCGAACTTTCCAGAGACGCAGTTAAAAGACGTGCCACCTCTGTCATTTTAAGCAGGCGGTCATTTTCAAGTTGAATTTGATAGGATTTGGGTACGGTGCTTTTCCTCATAAAACCCCTGATTCCGGTTGAACGGTTCTTATGCTCCTATTTTAATGGTTTTGTCTTTATTTCGCTTTGTTTATAATAACTAATATTACCGTAGAATTTTGTAAATTACAATAAATAATAGATCGATTTTGTAATAATTGGCCCTTTTAGGGGATTAATAATAATTTTGTTAATACTAAAGTGCTTAATTTGTGGGAATTCACAAATTAAGCAGACAATTTTTGTGAGAAATCCCATAGTAAGTTAGAATAAAAATTGGTAGACTAAGTCAAATCAATTTTTGCTGCTGGGGAACTAATATAAGTTTCAGTTTATTTTCTATTGCAGCGCGGGTGACTCAAGCACAGTAATTCAAGCGACATAAAAGAATACAACTAGCTTTACTTCGAGCCTAGATTTAATTCAAATTTAGCAGTAATACATTTCCCACCTGGCATAGGTTGTCTTGACATATAAAGATTTCACGTGAGGAGAAGATTAATGGAGAAGATTCGTCGTTCAACGGTTCCCGTTTTGGCGACATTACTACTCGTGTTAAGTACTCTGTTGGCGGCCTGCGGTGATAACACCGCTACTACCGCCAGCACTCAGAGTACTGCTGCACCTGCCGCTACCGCACCCGCTTCGATTCCGACTGCCGCATTTAACAGCGCGACAACAGCGGCCGGAGCTACCACTGCTGCCGCCAGCGCGACTACCGCTGTAGCTTCCCCGGCCGCAACTTCCGCCGCCGCTACTACGGTAACAACTGCCGCCAGCGCGACGACCGCTGCCAGCACGGCCGCCGGAACTCCTAAAAAGGGCGGGAATGTAACCCTGGTTACTACCCTGGAAGCCAAAACTTTACATCCTTATAACTGCACGGATGTTTATTGCGTGGCTTACGTGGCCCGCGTTTACGGTGGTTTCGCCAATACCGGCGGCTTTTTAGTCACCCGCGACCCTAAAACTCTGGAAGTAGTTCCTTTGTTTGCCAAAAGTTGGACGGTCGACCAGGCCACCAAGACCGTTACCTACACTCTGAAAGATGACCTCAAATGGAGTGACGGTTCCGCGATTACCAGCGATGACTTCGCCTGGACCTACCAGCAGGCCATCAAAAAGGAAAACAACTGGGTCCGCTATGGCACCGCCATTGCTGATAAAACCAACCCGAACTCCCCCGGTGTGGTTGACTACCAGGCGCCAGACCCGAAGACCCTTAAAGTAGTCCTGAATACTCTGACCTTCGACATTGTCGAACGCGGCGATATTATTACCCCGCTGCCTCGCAAAGTCTGGGAAGGCAAAGACTGGAGTGACCCGACCAAGAACACCCAAATCGACAACCCGACCGTTACCAGCGGCCCCTGGAAAATGAAATCCTGGGAAAAAGGTAAAAGCTGGACCGTCGTCCGCAACGACCTTTCGACCGCTATCCAGCCCCCTTACCTGGACTCAATGACCGTTGTAACCGTGGACAATGCCTCGATTGGTTTCCAGAAAATCAAGAGTGGTGAAGCCGACGCTTTCGAAAATATGATGGGCTTCTCTGCCCAGGATGTTGCCGAAGCCGAAAAGCTGAACAACGCCAAGGTTTACAAGTGGGTACCGGCCAACGCTTCCTGGCAGGAAATTGCTTTCAACTTCCGCCGCCCTTACCTGCAGGATGTTAACATCCGCACCGCTATGAACTGGGTAATTGACCGCAAGGCCATTATCGACAAGGTTTACTACGGCCTGGGCGTCCCGATGTACTCTGACGTGCCGCCCTCCAGCGACAAGTTTGACGAGAAAGCCGTCCAGAAGTACACCTACGACCCGGCTAAAGCCAAACAAATCCTGCAGAGCGCCGGTTACACCCTTAAGGACGGCAAACTGATCGATCCTAAAGGCGTAGCCATTCCGAAGCTCAAGCTGGTCTATCCTAACAACTCTCCTGAACCGCCCAAAGTGGCCGCCATTGCTCAGCAGGAATGGAAAGACCTGGGCATTGAAGTAGACCTGATCGCTCAGGACTTCAATACCGTGTTGAAAACCATTCAGCAAGAGCCGTTCGACTTCGATACCCTCGTCCTGGGTTGGAGCGCCAACATTAACCCTGAAACCTTCGGCAGCGTTTGGGTAACCATCCCCAGCCTGAACTTCGGCAACTGGGTTAACAAAGAAGTCAACGACCTGTACGCTTCCGCCTTGAAAGAGTTTGATAACACCAAACGCAAGGCCATTATGAGCCAGATCCAGGCTATCGAGTCGAGAGACGGCCCGTACATTTACACCATTGCACAAACCGCCTTTGCTGTTGTCAACAACCGGATTGGTGGAGTAGTGCCGACTACGCTGGGTATCGGTATCAATAACGTAGCTTACAGCTACGCGACCGACTGGTACATCAAGTAGTTTAAGTATTGCTCGAAACCAACTGCCGGGTTTATAAATAACCTGGCAGTTGGTTTGAAAAGAGTGAGGAGGCAAAGTCTTGAGGCGTTTTATATTACGCCGCGCAATCCAGTCGGTAGGACTGTTACTGGCGATCAGTGCAATTGGTTTTACAATTATCCATCTCGCGCCGGGCGGCCCAGAAGTAAAATTCATGATGGACCCGCGCATGACCCCGGCCGATATCCAGGCCATCCGGGCCCATTACGGGCTAACCGACCCGTTACCGATCCAGTACGGCAAATGGCTAATTAACGCGGTACGCGGGGACCTGGGAGTTTCTTACGAGTCGCTCTACCCGGTCACCAACGAAATTATTCGGGCCCTGCCCAACACCCTGCTGCTCATTACCACCGGCATGCTCTTAGGACTCCTGGGAATTCCGCTGGGGATTTATATCGCCCTGCGCCGGGGTAGCTTTATGGATAACATGGTCAGGGTGCTCACGGTCGCGGGCAGTTCCATTCCTCACTGGTGGTTCGGCTTGCTCATCCTGCTGGTAACCAGCAACCTGGCTATCAGCACCGGTATAAAGATCTTACCCTTGCCTGGCTACAACGGGGCGGAAGCCAATAACCCGCTTTACCAGGTCTGGCAACTGGTGTTGCCGTCAATCCTGATTGCCCTGGCCGGTTGGCTGACTTACAGCCGCATAACCCGCACCCAGGTACTGGATATTTTAAGCCAGGACTATGTCAGGACGGCCCATTCCAAAGGCTTAAGCCAGTCGGAGATTAACCGGCATCATATCTTACGTAACGCGCTCATACCTATCATCACAACCTTCGGGGCAAGTCTACCGGCCCTGATTGGCGGTTCGATTATTTTTGAACAGATCTTTAGCCTGCCCGGTATTGGTAAGCTGACTATCGAATCACTCACCCGGAGCGATTTCCCGGTTGCTATCGGGGTGCTGATGTTTGTTTCAACCATTTCGGTGGTTGCGTTATTTATGTGCGACATTTTATATGCCCTGGTAGACCCTCGGGTACGTTATTAGAAGGTTAAACTGATGACACGGAGTCCCTCTGAAATTATTGAACCGGCAGTAGCGCCTCAAAAGAAGTCGCTACCGGATAACACCCGGAGAGAGTCACGCGGTTTCTTTCGCATTGCCCTTTCCCGGTTCTTCAAGCGCAAATTAAATGTGTTTGCCCTGGTGGTATTTGCGTTAATCGCGATTGTTAGCGCAGTCGCGCCAATCCTGACAACCACCTTTATCAAAACAACTCCCGACTACTTCCGGGCCAGTTTTTCGCCGTCTTACGCGCCGCCAGGCACCCTTGAAACCCTGCGCAACGGCACCAATGTCGTACACTGGTTGGGGACGGATGAACTGGGCCGCGATACCCTGGTAAGGCTGCTCCACGCCGGGGGTGCTTCGCTTTCGATCGGGTTCCTGGTAACTTTCATTATCATTATAGTGGGCGTTCCCATCGGCCTCGTTAGCGGCTTTTTCGGGGGCTGGGTTGATGATTTCTTCAACGCGGTTATTCAGATTATCAATAATATTCCCGGTCTGTACCTCTTTATCATCCTGGCCGGAATTTTCCGCCCGGACATTATCTTCCTATCGCTAATCTTCGGCCTGCTAAGCTGGACTCCAACTGCTCGCCAGGTACGCGGCCTGGCTTTGACAATGCGTAACCGGGAATTTGTAATTGCTTCGATTGCCGTTGGCGCCAGGTACCCGCGCATCCTGGCCCAACACCTGCTGCCCAATATTGTCTCGATCCTGGTCGTCCTTATCGGGTCGGATGTCGCCATGGCGATGCTTGGCGAAGCCGCCCTGAGCTTCCTGGGATTTGGTATCAGGGACCCTGACGTTAGCTGGGGTAAGTTGCTGGCTAATTCTTCGAATTACCTGACATACCAGGGGAACCAGAATCCATTTTTAATTATCGGTCCCGGTTTCATGATATTTCTGACCATTCTTTCAGTTTATTTGATTGCCGATGGCTTACGGGACGCGTTTGACCCGGCGCTTAAAAGGTAATTTCTTTACCAGATATTTTCATTGCCGCTGCTCACTGCTCACATTTCTGCTCAAGGTCGCCTGGAGGAAAAGGTCCTCCAGGCCTGGGATGAAGTTTAATCAAAAATATCAAAGAGGATTTTAAATCATGATAGATGCCATGAGTAATCAGACTGCCCGGCCAGGGTATTACACACCCGGCTTTACGGCTGGTATGTTAGCTCAACTCCGCCGCATTGGTGAACCTTTCTGGTCACCTGACGGCCGCTATTTGTATTACCCCCAGGATTTTGATGCTCGAACCGATATAATGCGCCTCGACCTGGAAACAGGCCAAATCCTCCAGGTTACCACCGATGTGGAAGCCGGGGGCCTGATCAAGATCGCCCTGTCCGGCCGGGATATTTCACCGGACGGCAAGCAACTGGTTTACCTGAGTGCCAAAGACGGTAAACTGTGGCTGATACCGGCCGCCGGTGGCGCGGCCCGCTTGCTGACCCCGCCCGTAGAAGGCACTCAGCACAGCGCGGTCTTCTCGCCGGACGGCAGCCAGGTTGCCTACATTGCCGCGTATGGCGAAAACCAGGAAGTCGCGGTAGTCAGCAGCGATGGCGAAGGCTGGCCGCGCCGCATCAGTAAAGGCGATAACTTTGTTTTCGACCCCCACTGGTTCTCGGATGGGCAGCGCCTGGTCTACGGCGAGCACGATAACCGCCGGATGCCTTATTTCGAAACCCGGCTGGTTATGGCCGATTTGAAAAGCGGCGAATTTAAAATCCTGGCCGATGGTACGGGCAAAAATACTTCCGTTTCCGCCCCGCGCCCCTCTCCGGATGGCCGCTTGCTGGCCTATGTCTCCAACGAAAGTGGTTGGAACAATGTCTATGTTCTAAATATCGAAAGTGGCGATGTCGGGCCGCTGGCCCCCGGTGAAGTTGAACAGGGTGACCCAGCCTGGAGTCCCGACGGCAAAGGTCTGGTCTATACCGTCAACCGGCATTGTAATGTTGGCCTTAGCTTTACCAGCCTGGAAGGCGAGACTTTCACGATTGAGGAAGGTAACGGAACCAGTGAAGGCCCTTGCTTTACCCCTGACGGCAAGCAACTGGCCTACTTGAAGCAAAGCGACGTTGCGCCTGCCAATGTTTTCGCCTACGATTTCGCGACGCGGCGTTCCAGCCGGTTGACCCATATAACGGTCGGCGGCCTGGACGATGCCGGGCTAGTTCAAGCCGAAACGATCCATTGGACCTCACCGGACGGGCTGGAAATTGAAGGACTGTTGTACGTACCCAAACAGGTCCAACCGGGCAAGCATCCCTTTTTGCTCCATATTCATGGCGGGCCGATTGCCCAGTATACGCGCCGCTGGGACCCCAGCGTCCAGCATTGGGTTAGCCGAGGCTGGGTTGTGGTGGAACCGAACTTCCGGGGAAGCACCGGCTATGGCCGGGACTTCCGGGACAAACTGCGCGGCACCTGGGGCCACGAAGATATGTTGGACAACATGGGCGCCATTGACTATGTCCAGCAGCGCGGCCTGATTGACCCGACCAAAGTGGTCGCCTGGGGTGGCAGCGGCGGCGGTTACGCCACCAACCTGCTGTTAGGCAAATGGCCGGAACGCTTCAAAGCAGGAGTTTCGCTGGTGGGTGTCAGCAACTTCGTTAGCTTCCCGGAACAGACCGACCGGATTGCCCGCCCGCTGATTGAAGACCTGCTTGGCCCGCGCCATGAAAACTTCGACCTTTACAGCGAGCGCTCCCCTGTTTCTTTCGCCCAGCACGTCAAAGCGCCTTTAATGGTTATTATGGGGGCCGAAGACCGGCGGGTACCCGCCGCCCAGGGCGAAGAAATGATTGAGGCGCTTAAAAAGGCCGGTAAGACCGATTTTGAATACGTGAGTTATGCGGGTGAAGGGCACGGCTGGCGCAAGGTTTCGACGCTGCTCGACCATCACAGGCACATTCAAGAGTTTCTCAAAAAATGGGTCTTAGAACGCTAAAGCCAGGTTACACCAATAGCTAAACCTACCGGCAGACTTTGCGCTGCCGGTGGTCCTCGCACCTCTTCTTATATTCTGCTTGTACAGCTGGTTAATTTTCAGATTTAATTAGAGATTGCCGCTAAAAGTGTAGCCCAGCGAACACCGGGCTTTGATTTGTAATTCCCGCCCGGGGCACATTTGAATATAAAGAAGCGGTTCAGACGGCGTGAGCCTATGAGTAAAAGCCTTAACCTGACCTATAAGTGACCTGATAGAACCTGTTGGTTTGTTCAAATAATTTATTGTAAACTTATTTTATAATAAACTTTCCATTCGGTTTCAGTACTCTGAAAGTTGCTGCTAACCAAAAGACCCATAAAGAATGGCCTCAAAAACCGCTTATTTGTAATATTAACTTTTATCTGGGAGATAAAAATGGCTAACCATCAGCTTTCAGCCGAAGAATTACATTACTGCTGGGACAACTCAATCACACCGCGCCTGGAAATAGAGTCCGGGGACACCGTCCTTTTTGAAACACAGGATGCCAGTGACGGTTTTGTTAAACCCGGTTTAACCATTGAAGAGTACAGCACCCGGACCTCCAAGGGCCACCCGCTGACCGGGCCGGTCTTTATCAAAGGAGCCAAACCCGGTGATGTACTAGAGCTGGAAATCCTTAACGTAAATACGGCCAATTACGGCTGGACCGGCTTCAGGCCGGGGGCGGGGTTGTTGCCAAAAGACTTTAGCAAGCCGTTTTTCCATATCTGGGACTTGAAGAACTCTCGCACCAATGGCAACTGGGCCGAGTTCATGGAAAATATCAAAATACCGCTTGACCCTTTCTGCGGCGTGATGGGTATGGCCCTGCAGGAACCCGGCGCCTTTAGCACAACGCCACCGCGCGCGGTTGGTGGTAATATGGATATCCGGCAATTGCACACCGGAAGCAAGGTCTTATTACCGGTCCAGGTTGAGGGAGGGCTTTTCTCCATAGGAGATTGTCACGCCGCCCAGGGCGATGGCGAAGTTTGTGTCACCGCGATTGAAACCAACGGGGAAGTGTCCATCCGGTTTAATCTGCGGCGTGATAAAAGTATTAAAGAACCCCAGTTTTGGACCACCCGGAGCGTAAACAGCCAGTTGGAGCAAAAAGGCTACTTTGCGACCACCTCGCACTCCCCGGACCTGTTCTTCGCCAGCCAGCAGGCCGTCCGCTATATGATCGAACACCTGGTGGACACATACCGGCTAACGGCGGAACAGGCTTATATCTTATGCAGTGTGGTGGTTGACTTGAAGATAAGCCAGATTGTAGATGGTCCCAATTATACGGTTAGCGCCTTTTTACCTAACGCTATATTTGGCAATTAACCAACCTGGCGAAACATACTTTTTAGCGTAGAAAGCGTAGTCAACATGAGTCTTCCAGTCGATGTAAAAAACGATGTTTTGAGGTTGACAAAAGAGGGTGGCGTGAAACAAATCCGCTTCCTCTATTGTGATAACGGCGGCATAATCCGGGGCAAAGCCTGTAGCTCCCAGACGCTGTCCGAACGAATGCACGGCGGTATTGGCCTGACCGTAGCAATGCAGGCCATGAACTCGCTGGATGAATTGATGCCTGTTGAGGGTATCGGCGCGGTAGGCGAGGTGCGGCTGGTCCCGGACCCGCGCACATTCCGGATTTTGCCCTATACTCCACGGGCGGCGGTCATGCTCTGCGACATGATGACCCTGGAAGGCCGTCCCTGGGAAGTCTGCCCGCGCTCATTTTTGCGCCAGCAGGTCGAACAGGCCCAGTCTGAATTTGGACAGACCATAATTGCCGCTTTTGAGCCGGAATGGTCGCTGGCCCGGCGCGGCCTGGATGGAGCCTACACCGCTATAGACGACAGCCTCTGCTTCAGCACCATCGGTATGATGACACCGGCCGCGATGATTGATGACTTGCTGGGGGCGATGGAAGCCCAGAACCTGAAAGTCGAACTCTACCATCCCGAACTGGCCCACGGCCAGCAAGAAATGAGTATCAGCCCGGCCCGCGCCCTCGAAGCGGCCGATAACCAGATACTCTACCGCGAAACGGTCCGGTCGGTAGCCTGGAATCATGGGTTGATCGCCTCTTTCGCGCCCAAACCCTTTCTCAACCAGGCCGGTAACGGTTGCCACCTGCACCTGAGCGCCTGGGCGGGTGACCGGGGCGATAGAAACCTGTTTTACGACCCGGCGGACCGCTTTAGCCTGAGCGAAATCGGATATTACTTCATTGGCGGCATCCTGGAACATCTCCCGGCCCTGGTCGCGCTGACCTGCCCCTCGGTCAATAGCTACCGCCGGTTGCAGCCGCAGTCGTGGTCCTCCGCCTTCACCTGCTACGGCCCGGACAACCGGGAAGCGGGAGTGCGCATCGCTTCCACCCTCAAAGGCAAAGAAAGCAGTTCGATCAACCTGGAAATCAAGGCTTCGGACAACACCAACAACCCCTACCTGGCCCTGGGTGGCATCATCGCCGCCGGTATGGACGGGGTAAGGCGCAAGCTATACCCGAGCGATAATTTGCTGCTCCTGGTTGACCCGTCCAGCCTGTCGGAAGAAGAACGCCAGGCGCGAGGCATCAAGGCCCTACCGACCAGCCTGGGACAGGCAGTGGACGAACTAGAAAAAGACAAAGTTCTGATGGACGCTTTAGGCCCGCAACTGGCTAAAACCTACATCGCGGTCAAACGCTCGGAAGAAAAAAGCTATTCCGCCCGCACGACCGACTATGAACTCAACCAGCATTTTTACAAATACTAATATGTTAGACCTAACAGATATTGCGGCGATAGATAACCATTGTCACCTGCCCCTGGACGAGCCGCCGCCTCGCCAGGCGGCCGGGCTGGCCCGCTTTTTCACCGAGGCCGGTCATCCCAGGGTTCTGGCCGAACAGACGCCCCACAGCCTCTTTTTCCGGCGAGCGATTCGCGACCTGGCGGCTGTAATGGGCCTGGAAGGGTCCGACATAGAGGACCAATCAGGTAACTTGCAGATTGAAGCGGTCCTGGCAAAACGGGCCGAATATGAGGCCGGTGATTGGTTCCGGCTGATGATCGAAAAGGCCAACCTGGCGGCCCTGTACACCGATATGGGTTACCCGCGCAGCGGTGGCTGGTCGGTCGAAAAAGCCCTGGACGTTGTAAAGACCCTTAACCCGGCCCCGGCCATCCACTCGATTTTGCGTATCGAACGCATCCTGGAAGACCTGATAACCGAATCCGCCAGCTTCGACCAGTGCGAAGAGGCTTTCCGGCAGATTATCCGGGAGGCGCGCGGCCAGGGAGCGGTGGGGCTGAAAAGTATTATCGCATACCGCTGCGGCCTGGACATTGAGCCGGCCAATACTTCCCGGAGCCTGGCAAGCAAATCTTTCCAGGTGTTGAAAGCTGAGGCTGACCGCACCGGCACCTTCGTGCGAGTCGCGGATAAAACCCTGCTTGATTACATCGTCCTGGTAGCCCTGGAAGAAGCCGCCAAACAGGAATTGCCGGTCCAGTTCCACACCGGCTTTGGCGATACGGACGTGGATTTGGTTAAGGCCAACCCGGCTTATCTAAAGCCCATTTTCGAAAACTCGGCCCTGCAAAAAGCCCCGGTGGTCCTGCTGCACTGCTATCCATACATTCAGGAAGCTTCCTACCTGGCCGCAATGTACCCGCAAGTTTACCTGGACTTCTCGCTGTCCTCTCCGCTGGTAGCTTACGGCGGCGGCCGGGCGATAGAAGAAGCCCTCGGCCTGGCCCCGACCACCAAAGTGCTTTACGCCAGCGATGCCTGGGGTGTGCCGGACATCATCTACCTGGGTTCGCTCCACTCCCGGAAGGTTTTGACGCAGGTGTTTGAAAAATGGATAGGCCAGGGCTGGCTGGACGAGCGGGAAGCCCGCCAGGCCGCCCTGAACATTTTGCAGCTAAACTCCAGGGCGCTGTATCAATAAGCAGTAAAAATTTCTTGTCATTCGCCAGGCTTATGGGGCGCCTTCGCATTAAGAAAAGCCGCCCCATCTTGCCGGATCAGCTACATAGCAAAAGGAACCAGGAAAATGGATATTGTTGACGCTCAAGTACATTTTAACCTGCTTGGTGACTTAGAGGCCGGGATGGCCGCCATGGACGCAGTCGGGGTAAAGGCCCTGCTGTACGATGAATTCTGGGGTTTTGATGACAAGTCGCGCATCTTACCCGGCTACGAACTGCCCGGCGGAGCCTTCCGCTACACTTTCCCACTGGCCGAAGCCGCCGCCCTGAAACACCCTGACCGCTTTGGCTACCTGGTCCGGTTCGACCGGGACGACCCGGAGCTGGATTACCTGATTGGGACGGTTAAAACCATGCCGCAGCGGCTAGCCCTGCGCGTGGTGCCCTGGACGCCGGAAGGCTTCGAACAATTCGGCCAGGGTGCGGATGAGCCAATCTTTGCCGCCGCCCAGAAATATAATGTGCCGATTTTTGTCCTGATACCGGGCCGGACCCACCTTTTAGAACCTTACCTTAAAAAGTTCCCCGATGTCCAGGTCATTATTGACCACTGCGGCGTGCCAATGTCGATTGAGGCCGCGCCTGATGACGTATTTAACGGCTTTGAGCAGGTAATCTCGATGGCGAAATACCCCAACGTGGCCCTGAAATGGTGCCACGCTCCGCGCCTGTCGTCAAAACCTTATCCCTACCCGGACCTGCTTCAAGTATTAGTGAAAGTAGTTGAAGCGTTCGGGCCGCAACGGGTAATGTGGGCCAGCGACCACAGCCAGAGCAAATTGCACCATTCATGGGCCGAGTCGCTGTTTTACATCCGCGACACCCAGGAGTTTTCCGAGAGCGACAAAGAATGGATTTTGGGCCGGAGCGTGCGAACTATCTTGAACTGGGCGTAACCGTCCGGTAAATAAATTTAGCCAGGTTAAGGAAAAGGAAATGATAATAGATCAGCAAGGCTTTATCCCGGTTGGCGATTACAAAGTCTGGTACCGCCGGATTGGCGGCGACCAGCCCAAACAGCCTCCGCTTTTGTTACTGCACGGTGGACCAGGGGCCTTGCATAATTACCTGTTAAACCTGAAGGAACTGGCCTCGGAAGACCGCCAGGTTATTTTTTACGACCAGTTAGGCTGCGGCAACTCCGATATCCCGGATGATGATTCGCTCTGGCGGGTCGAGCGGTTTGTGGAAGAACTCGGCCTGGTCATCAAAGGTCTGGGCCTGGAGAAAGTTCACCTGCTGGGCCAGTCCTGGGGTGGAATGCTTGCCATAGAATATGCCCTGACCCAACCCGGCACCATCGAAAGCTTAATCCTGGCAAACACGCTTTCCAGCATGCCGCTGTGGGTCGCCGAAGCCAACCGGCTGCGCAACGATTTGCCGCCTGAAGTCCAGGCGACTCTGCTCAAGCACGAAGCCGCCGGGACCACCGAAAGCGAAGAATACCAGGCTGCTCTGATACCATTTTACGACCGACACGTCTGCCGGGTACCCTGGACCGAGGATGTCGCCTATTCTTTTGGGCATATCCTGGACGGCCCGGTCTACAAATATATGAACGGCCCAAGCGAGTTTCATGTAATCGGGGTAATCAAAGATTGGGACCGGACCGACCGCCTGGGCGAAATAAAGCTGCCGACCCTGATTGTCTCAGGCCGCTACGATGAGTCCACCCCGACTATCAACGAAATAATGCAAAAGGGCATTGAAGGGTCAGAATGGGTAGTGTTTGAAAACAGTTCCCACCTGGCCCATGTGGAAGAACCGGAAGAGTATTTCGCGGTGGTCCGGCAATTTCTTAGCAAGGTAGAGCAGGCCGGAGTACCTGGCAGGTAAAAAAATGTATCACCAGATGCTTGGGCGAAATTCATTCAGCTTTAAGAACTTAAAGGTGCTGCTGGCTAAAGCCACGCCCGAACGCTCGGGGGACCAGTTAGCGGGGGTCGCGGCGGAAAATGCCGAAGAAAGAATCGCCGCCCAACTGTGCCTGGCCGAAGTGCCTTTACAGGCTTTCCTGGAAGAGCCACTGGTCCCCTACGAAGAAGATGAAGTCACCCGGCTGATCTTCGATACGCACGACCGGGAGGCTTTTGACAAGGTCAGTCATCTAAATGTGGGTGAATTTCGCAACTGGCTGCTTTCGGACGAACGAAGCAGCCAGGAGCTGCTGGACCTCGCGCCCGGCCTGATACCAGAGATGGTCGCGGCGGTTTCCAAACTCATGCGCAACCAGGACCTGATTACAGTCGCGCGCAAATGCCAGGTAATCACACAATTCCGCAATACGATTGGGCTGTCCGGCCGTTTGGCGACCAGGCTCCAGCCGAACCACCCGACGGACGACCTCAAAGGGGTGGCCGCTTCGCTGCTGGACGGGCTGCTCTACGGCTGCGGTGACGCCGTAATCGGTATCAACCCCGTTACCGACAATCCCCAGGTTATGACCGATATTTTGAAAATGGTGGACGAGCTGCGCCAGCGCTTTGATATTCCAACTCAGTCCTGTGTGCTGGGCCATGTCACCACCCAACTTGAAGCGCTCAAGCTCGGCGCGCCGGTTGACCTGATCTTCCAGAGCATCGCCGGGACCGAAGCGGCCAACCGCAGCTTTGGAATTAACTTGCGGCTCTTACAGGAAGCGCGCGGCGCGGCCCTGGCGTTGGGCCGGGGGACCCTGGGCCACAATGTGATGTATTTCGAAACCGGGCAGGGCAGCGCCCTTTCGGCGGAAGCGCATCACGGCCTGGACCAGCAAACCTGTGAGGCCCGGGCCTATGCGGTGGCCCGCCACTTCAAACCCCTCCTGGTCAATACGGTCGTGGGCTTCATTGGTCCCGAGTACCTTTTCAATGGCAAACAGATTATCCGGGCAGGCCTGGAAGACCATTTCTGCGGCAAACTGCTGGGCCTGCCGATGGGTTGCGATGTTTGCTATACCAACCACGCCGAAGCTGACCAGGATGATATGGACACCCTGCTGACCCTGTTGGGCGTGGCCGGGTGTACCTATTTTATGGGCGTGCCAGGGGCGGATGATATAATGCTCAGTTACCAGAGCACCTCTTTCCACGACATGCGCTACCTGCGGTCGGTCTTGAACCTGCGGCCCGCCCCGGAATTTGAGGAATGGCTGCTGCGCCTGGGCATTACCAACGAAGCCGGGGAACTGAACAAAATAGATTTCCAGAACCCGCTTATCCGCAGCCTGCCGGAATTTACCGCCTGAGAAAGCCGCTGTTATGCCATATGAAGACAATGAGATAGACCAGAACCCCGGCCCGGCCGGTCCGATTGTGCCTTTAACCGGACCCGGTCTGGACCCGGCGGTAATTGAAAATCCCTGGCAGGCCCTCCGCCGGTTTACCCCGGCCCGGATTGCGCTGGGCCGCACCGGCCACAGCTTGCCGACCCGCGAACTGCTGGAATTCCAATTGGCCCACGCCCAGGCCCGGGACGCCGTGTATGCCGAGTACGACCCGGCCCTTTTAAGCCGCCAGTTACAGGAAAGAGGCTACCCGGTCCTGCAGGTCCACAGCCAGGCGGGCGACCGCAAAACTTTCCTGCTGCGGCCTGACATGGGGCGGCGTCTGGCCCCTGAGTCCCGCCAACTTCTCCAGAAATATGCCGCCCAGGGTAATCCGCCGCCCGGCCTGTTATTCGTCCTGGGTGACGGCCTTTCGGCCCAGGCCATTCACCGCCATGCCGTGGCCGTGCTGGACCAGACGGCTCTGGCCCTGAAAGCGGAAGGCTGGGAAACCGGCCCGGTAGTGATTGCCAGCCAGGCGCGAGTGGGCCTGGGAGATGAAATCGGCCAGGTTCTGGGCGCCGAGCAGGTCGCTATCCTGATTGGTGAGCGGCCCGGCCTGTCTGCCGCCGACAGCCTGGGCATTTACCTGACCTATAACCCTTACATAGGCCGTCTGGAGTCGGAACGCAATTGCATTTCGAATGTCCGGCCGGAAGGTTTAGTCTATGAGGCGGCCAGTTCCAGCCTGATAGACTTAGCCAAACGCGCCCGCCTGTTCAAGTTCAGCGGCGTCCGGCTGAAGGACCAGCCCGGTTAACGGCGGAACCGCTTTACTGCCTGCCTGGGCATCATTTGCCTTCTTACCTTTCCGTGAAGGAAAGGCACCATTACATATCTGCTCAGCTCTGCCCTCAATTTGTACCAGATAATTTGAAAATTTCTATAAAATTTTTACCGGCTGTTAACTTAGTTTTACCCTGCTCTACATTCTCAGCGGGTATAATATCCCTAACTGTCCGGCATTTTGTTAAAATTTAGTTCAGGGAGAAATAGTATGCCCTCTACCCTTCAAAATAAAAGTTCCCAGAATACTTCGCAATCTTCTTTGCCCTTAACCCATAAAAGACCCCAAAAGTTCAGATGGTGGCCGTTTGCCCTGCTGCTTGCTTTAGTGGTGCTTGCCTCCAGCGCGTTATTATTATTAACGCCGTCCAATACCACCGCTGAGGGCCGCCTCAGCGCCTCACTTAACACGCACAACTTTGGCCCGGTAAAAATAAATGGTGGATTGATCACAACGCGCTTCCCCCTGACGGTTGAAGCCGGTTCGGTGGTAGTCCAGAGTCTCGGCACCACCTGAAGCTGCACCCGTGCCCGCCTGGTCCAGGCGGACAAAAGTACCGAGTGGTTTGGAATGGCCGGGCGCGACCCCGCCTTAACAGGCCCGAATTTCCAGCTCAATTCAAACCAACCGGCCTACCTGGAAGTGAGCATAGACCCGGCCGCCCACGGCGATAAAGGGCTTGGCCCCATCAAGCGAGGCGTAAACTTGCAAACAAAGAGTGGTCAGGT
This sequence comes from Chloroflexota bacterium, assembly GCA_028287745.1. Classification (GTDB taxonomy): domain Bacteria; phylum Chloroflexota; class Chloroflexia; order Chloroheliales; family Chloroheliaceae; genus 54-19. The sequence continues at coordinate 55,053 of JAQBPB010000052.1, read as the reverse complement.
ACTTACTTTTAACCTGGATGGGCAAGTAATTTCCTGACACAACCCAGTCCCGGAATGTGGCAGGTCTGAGGGGCCTGTTAAAAGCAATTCGATTAAACAGACCGGGTAAATACCGGGATAACGAGGTAAAAATGAGGGCCGCGCCTGAACCGGCGCGGCCTGAGAATGAGAGGATTGGTGAGGATTTAAGAGGATTGCAGGTGATTGTTTTATTTATGAATTGCTTCACCGCAAAACTTTGCGAAGCGATTAGTTTGCGCTTTGCGTCCCGAGGGTAACTTCCACCGTCCGGGCGACCCCGGTTCCGCCGCTTGAAGCGGGGGTTATCACGGTCAGGCTTACTTTATCGCCCGGCTGGTGCTGGTTGATAATCTGGCCCAGGGTCGACTCGCCGGTTAACCTTGTACCGTCTATCGCGGTAATTACATCGGACTGCTGCAGCCCGGCCTGGGCCGCCGCCGAACCGGATTGGACCTGGTCAATGACTGCGCCCTGTGTAGCAGGTACGCCCAGGCTTGTGGCGATGGCCGCCGTCAGCGGCTCGGACCCAATCCCCAGGTAAGCGTGAGTTACGGAGCCTTTGGTGACAAGCTGCTGGGCAATATCTTTGGCCTGGTTGATCGAAATCGCGAACCCGATGCCCTGGATTTGGACACCTGAGCTATCGGTCCCGGCACCCAGGGTGTTAATACCCACTACCTGGCCCGCCATATTGATTAAAGGGCCGCCGCTGTTACCGGGGTTAATAGCCGCGTCGGTCTGAATCAGGCCGTAAAGCTGCGGCCCGGTGCTGGTTGAGGCGGCAAACGGGTTGTTACCGCCGGTTGAGGACGGTTCGGCCACGCTCCGGTCCAGGGCGCTGACGACACCGGCTGTAACGGTCGGGCCGCCGGGCAGGTCCAGGGCGTTACCGATAGCGACCAGTCCGTCACCCACTTGAAGTTCGGACGAGTTACCCAGAGTCGCGACCGGCAGAGTGCCACTCGCTTCAATTTTTATGACCGCCAGGTCAGTTTGGGGGTCGGCACCAACCAGGGTTCCCTTATAGGAACTGCCATCAGTTAGCGTGACCAACAAAGAAGTAGCACCCTCAATCACGTGATTATTGGTCAGGATATAACCCGCCTTATCATAAATTATCCCGGTGCCCACTCCCACCGCCTGGGTCGTGCCGCTACCCTGGGAAGAAGTGGAGCCTGTGCGGCCTGTGCGGCTGGCAGTCACCGCTTGCTCGTTAGTAACCTGGACCACCGCCGGGGTAACGGACTGCGCAACCTGCGCCACGCTCAAAACCGGCAACTGGACCGTGCTATTTGTGGTGGTGGTGCTGCCGGAACTGAGTAAAAACGCACTGGCGGAACTGCTGGCCGGGACGGTGGCCGCCCCGGTCGCCGTGTTCCCGGCCATCGAAACAAACATAAAGGACATCAGGCCCAGGAGAGTAAGTAACATGGCCGTCCCGGTCGCGGTCAGTACCCCCCTGACTTTGCTTTCATTTTTCGGTGGCGAGGAGGGCGTATTGTGAGCATAAACCGGCCCGGTATAGGCAGTAGCAGGTTTATTTTCGTTAACCCCGGCGTACCGGCCGCTAATCTGGGCCGGATAATACCCGTTGACTTCTTCGAGATAGCGGTTATTCAGGCTATCAATATTTTCTTCAATCGGCTCATTCCGCGCCGGGTCGTTCCTGGTAGTATTGTCAGACATAGTAAACCTCCAGATGGATAAAAATAATCATTGCTTTAATTCTTTAGTCCAGACCCCGCCATTTTGTTTCCGGGTCTGTCTTTTTCTTTTACATGAGTAATTATAGGCGGCTATTATTTAGGCCATATTGGAAGTTTATGTGAAATTTCTAATTTGTAGTCCCGGCGGGGTGGGACGTCTTAATGTCTAACCCTGCCGGGTTATTGCCAAAAGGCCCGCTATTCTTTACAATAAACCTCCTTCTAAAATGAAACACGGCAAACTTAAAAAGGATTGTTACAGGTAAAAATGGCCCAGACCAAAAAAGCAGAAAATTCCCAGAATCCCCCTTCCCCGGTAGACGAAGTCCAGATTACCCGCCGGGCCGCCGCCAGTTTGAACCTGAACCCGGCCTCGGCTCTCCGGGCGCTGGAACTTCTTGATGGCGGCGCTACCATTCCTTTTATCGCCCGCTACCGAAAAGAAGTCACCGGCAATATGGACGAGGAACAGTTGCGCCAGCTTCAAAAACTGGTCACTTACGAGCGCCAGTTGGCCGAACGCAAAGCTGAAGTTTTGGAGGTAATCCAGGGCCAGGGCAAGCTGACCGCCGAATTAGCCGCCGGATTGGACCGGGCCGCATCCCTGCAAGAGGTCGAAGATTTATACCTGCCCTACCGCCCAAAACGCCGCACCCGGGCCTCGATTGCCCGTGAGAAAGGGCTAGAACCGCTGGCCCAACTGCTGCTGGCCCAGAAAACTTTCCAGGGCAAGCCGGACGACTATGCCCGGCGCTTTGTTAACCCCGACAAGGGAGTTGCCACGCCGGAAGAAGCCCTGGCCGGGGCCCGCGATATTGCCGCCGAAGTAATCTCCGAGAATGCCGAGCTACGCCGCCGGGTACGCGAACAGTTACGCCGCCAGGGGGTGGTCCAGGCCGGACTGGCAAAAGGGGCCAAAGATGACGCCCGCAAATATGAGCAGTATTACGACTACAAAGAACCCCTGAACCGCCTGCCGCCCCACCGGGTGCTGGCCCTCAACCGGGGCGACAAAGAAGGCGTCCTGAGCGTCAAACTGAGCCTGGTAAACGGCCATGCCGAGCAAATAGCGACTCGGCTTTATCCGCCGGACAGCCGTTCGATATTCAAGGACGAACTGCAAGCCGCTATCGAGGACAGCCTCAAGCGCCTGGTAATGCCCTCGATTGAAAACGAAGTTCGTACCGAGCTAACCGAAACAGCCGAGAAACACGCCACCCGGATTTTCGCGGCCAACCTGCGCCAGTTGCTTTTGCAGCCACCCATCCAGGGCAAGGTCGTGCTGGGAATTGACCCCGGCTTCCGGACGGGCTGTAAAGTCGCGGTGATAGACCCGACCGGCAAGCCGGTGGCTGTCAACCTGACCATCTACCCCCACGAACCCCGCAACGACTGGGCCGGGTCAAAGAAACTGCTGCTGGATTTGATCGCCCGTTACAAAGTCGAAATCCTGGCCGTTGGCAACGGTACGGCCAGCCGCGAAACGGAAAACCTGGCCGCTGAAGTAATCGCGGCCTCCCAGGCTCCGCGCCCAGCCTATGTAATGGTCAGCGAGGCGGGCGCGTCGGTCTACTCGGCCAGCGAGTTGGCCCGCCAGGAATTTCCCGACCTGGACGCCACCCAGCGCGGCAATATTTCGATTGCCCGCCGCTTGCAAGACCCGCTGGCCGAACTGGTCAAGATTGATCCTAAAAGTATCGGGGTCGGGCTTTACCAGCACGACGTTGACCAGAAAGCTCTGGAAGAAGCCCTGGGCGAAGTAATTGAGTCCTGTGTAAATTATGTTGGAGTGGACCTCAATACGGCCTCGGTGGCTCTCTTGCGCCACGTTTCGGGCATTAACCGTAAAGTGGCCGAGTCGGTAGTGTCTTACCGGGAGAAAAATGGGGCCTTCCGCAGCCGGGTTGAACTGCGCAAGGTGCCGGGCCTGGGCGATAAGACCTTTGAACAGGCCGCCGGGTTCCTTAAAATCCGGGGCGGTAAGGAGCCGCTGGACAACACGGCTATTCACCCGGAAAGTTACCCGGCCACCAAGAAGCTTTTAAATTCGCTGGCGTTAGATTTGTCGTCCGGCCCGGCAGCGGTCGCAAAGATAAAGGAGTTCCGCCAGACAGCGGCGGCGGACGCTAAAAAGCTGGAAGACCTGGCCGGACAGTTGGGGGTCGGGACACCAACCCTTAAAGACATCCTGGATAATCTGGAAAAACCAGGCCGCGACCCGCGCGAAAGCCTCCCGGCCCCGATTTTACGCCAGGACGTCTTAAAGATGGAAGACCTTGCCCCGGGAATGATCCTTAAAGGGACCGTCCGGAACGTAATAGATTTTGGGGTTTTCGTGGATATCGGGGTGAAACAGGACGGCCTGGTCCATATTACCGAGATGAGCGACCGCTACGTCAAACACCCGCTGGAACTGGTCAGCGTGGGCGACATTGTCGAGGTAAAGGTGCTGCAAATTGACGGGAAACGGGGCCGGATTAGCCTTAGTATGAAGCAGAAGTAATTCAGCCTCACATCTAATTAGTAATCTGTAAGGCAAGATTTGCCCCATTACCCAACTACCAGGAAAGGCATCATTCCTGCATTGTCATCCTTCGCTAAGGATAACATGGCTGGGAAATTGCCTTTCCTGGTGGACGTATATAGTGGCAAGGCCTGGTTTCCAAAGTACTTTGCAAGTTTCTTTAATTATGCAGATTCAGGCTATCTGTTAACACCTGCATTAAGCTTGCTGGCCTTTTTATTACCTGACCTGGGTATTTAAGAGGTGTTCCATGGTGGCGTCCGGTTCGGAGCAGAAGCCGGAGTGGACCGGCGAGACCTGGATAATGGTGCTGCGGGGCGCGACCAGCCAGTGAAAGCGCTCCTGCAAAGATAGTTGTCCAATCGGGCCGCTGTCCGGCCCCCCCGCGCAAATTCTGGGGATGACTGCCAGGTGCTTGTTAATCTCCGGCAGGTCGGCCTGCGGGTACAGAGCCAGCAAGCGGGCCTCGTCCAGTTCGATTTTAGCGGCCAGGTAGCGGCGGGTACGGCAAATCAGAATTACGCCCACGTTAATAAACTCGTCCCGTTCCACCCGGGGTACTACCCGCACAATGCCATAATTATAAGAATTTTGCCCGGGCATTGACCGCCTCCTCTACAAAAATACCCGAAGCTTCCAGGCGCGTGATCAGAAAAGTTAAAAAGGCGTCCCGCATTTCGTCCGGGCCGTTAAAACCCGGTTCGGGTGCTAACCACTCGTCCGGTACCCCGGCCAGGATGGCTTGCAACTTAGCAGGCGTCAGCAAAGCGCGCAGGCGAGCATCGGCGGCGGGTAGGGCGCTGGCATAGGGCAACAGCACGTGGTCCTTGATAGGGCCAAAAGGAGTGCGGCTGCGGTTAAGGTAATCGCTCCAGGTGTGCTGGAAATAAAGGGCGGCCCCGTGGTCGATCAGCCAGAGGTTTTTGTGCCAGACCAGCATATTGGTGTTGCGGGGCGTGCGGTCCACATTGGTCACGAAAGCGTCAAACCAGACAATCTCGGAGGCCAGGTCGGGGTCAACTTCCGGCGCGGCGGCCGGGTCAAAGGCCAGCGAACCGGGCAGAAAGTCCAGGCCCAGGTTCAGACCGGCGCTGGCTTTGATTAAAGACTGTATTTCGGGGTCCATTTCGTTTAGGCCCAGGGCGGCATCCAGTTCCATAAAGATGATTTCCGGCACGCGCAAGCCGAGGGTGCGCCCGATTTCACCGGCCACCAGTTCCGCAATCAGGGCTTTCGGACCCTGGCCCGCTCCCCTGAATTTAAGCACATACAGCCCATCATCAGCGGCTTCGACAATCGCCGGGAGCGACCCACCCTCGCGCAAGGGCGTAACGTAGCGCGTAACAGTTACCGTTTTAAGCATTTTTAACTCTTTCCAGTTAGCACCGGGCTTGACCAGGGGCATTCTAACATAAAGCCATGGCTCCAACAAGGCAAAGCCAGGGTCAACAAAGTTGTGGCCTCTAATTTGCACTATTCTTTCCTGAGAAACGAAATTCGGCTGAATTGACAGCATTGGAGAAAGAAAGGGAACAATAAAAATGGGTTTTTTTGATACTAATAATCCGCAACACCGCCAGTTTGCCGATGCGTTCAACAATGGCAATTTTAATCAGTTTGAACCGCAGCAAGTGGCTGAAACCTATAAGGGTTTTGTAGACCGCGGCCCGGAAGAAGAAGTCCAGCAGGTCCAACAGGAATATTTTAACCAGATGCCTAAAGTACAACAAATGGGATTGTTTAGCAGCCTGGTTGACGCGGCCCAGCAGAACGGGATTGACCCGCGCCAGGCCGGAATTAATACTACCGACCCGCGCCAGGCTTCCCCGATGGACCTGGGCAACCTGTTTAACCTGGCCCGAAATTCGGGTTTATTAAATGGAGTGTTAGGCGGCGGCCAATCCAATCAAGGCCAATCCGGCCTGGGTGGCGCGTTAGGCGGCCTGCTCGGTGGCGGAAACCAGTCCAACCAGGGTCAATCCGGCCTGGGTGGTGTGCTGGGTGGTCTATTTGGCGGCGGCCAGTCCAACCAGGGCCAGTCGGGATTAGGCGATGCCCTGGGCGGTATGTTCGGCGGCAACCAGCAGCAGAACCCTGGTAACAATAACAACCAGAACTCCGGCCCGCTGGGTGGGCTTGGTGGACTTTTGAGTAACCCGATTGCCCAGGCGGCCCTGGGCGGGCTGGTTTCTTTCGCGGCCAGCAAGGCTTTTAATAATAATAACAATCAGCAGAACCAAGGCGGCCAGGGCTTCTCAGGTCAGAACAACCAGGGCCAGTTCAACCAGCAAGATCAATTTAACCAGCAGGGCCAGCAAGGCTTTCAGAACCCCGATTTGCCGCCTACACCACAATCCGATTTCCGGATGTAAACTGAGCCTGTAAGGAGGTAAATCCTATGGAACGCTGGAACCCATTCCGTGACTTTGACAATATGCGCCAGGCTATGGACCGCTGGATGGACGACCGGTTGCCTAACAACTGGCTAAACCAGTCCCAGTCCAGTCCGTTAAGTGTCGCCCTGGATATTCGAGAAACGGAAACCGGCTACGAGCTGCAAGCTTCGGTGCCGGGTGTCAAACCGGACGATTTAGATATCCAGGTCGACCGGGAAATGGTTACTTTACGCGGAGAAAGTAAGGCGGAGCAAAGCCGTGAAAGCCAAACTTATATTTACCGCGAGCGCCGTTCCGGAACTTTCTTCCGCACGGTTCGGCTGCCGGAACCGGTGGACGCCGACAAAGTAGAAGCAACGCTGGACCACGGCATTTTAACCGTCCAGCTGCCAAAACTGAGCCAGTCGCGCAACCGCCGGGTCCAGGTGCGCAGCGCGTCAAACCAGAGCAGTACTGTCCAATCCAACAACTCAATTGCGGCTACTTCCGGTAATGAAGGTGGCAGCCCGCAAATTGTGCAAACGGGAGGTGCAACTACGATGAGCAACCAAAACCAGGGCCAGAATCAGCCCGGCGAGCGAATGAGTGATTTGAAGGAAGGCACCACCGGCTACGGTGGCGAGAAACAGGGGCTAGAATCCAACCGCCAGGACAGCCAGGACCCGGTCTACCGCGAGGGCGGCCTGCAAGCGCGCGGTAACGAAGCAACGCCTTCGAGTACCTCCGGCATGTCGGATGTCCGGACCCATCAGAGCAGCGGCCTGGGCAGCGGCAAACTGGGCGGCAGCCCGGAAGGCGGCCCGGAAGAAAACCAGTATAACGACCGGGCCCAGACTCCCGACCCGCATTAGCACACTTTTAAAGTTATGTAAAGTACAAAGAGAGCGGTTGCCTGCGCATGCAGTTAACCGCTCTCTTTGTACTATCAATTTTTTAAGCCTGAAGTGATTATTGGTTAAGCGTTACCACTGGTCCATGCCGAGTTCCATCTTGGCATCCTCACTCATCATGGCCGGGCTCCAGGGTGGCGTCCAGACCAGGTCCAGCTTGACATTGGTGATACCGGGCAGGCCGTCCAGGGCTTCGCGGACCTGCTCGCCAATCACGTGCGACAGCGGGCAGCCGGGGGAAGTCAGGGTCATGGAAATGCCTACCTCACCGTCATCTTCGACCAGGATATCGTAGATCAGTCCCAGGTCTACAATGTTTATTCCAATTTCAGGGTCATAGACCGTCTTAAGAGCTTCTCTTAAATCCTCTTCGGACGGTAGAGTTGAAACCGCCGACATAATCTTCTCCTCCAAATGTTAGTTCAGGTTATATAACCGCTAAATTTACAATTTTTATTATCTAAATAAGGTAAAAATCTACCCTATAGCATTATTTGTTTAGCCCTTAATCGTAATCTTCTTCATCATAATCCATGCCTAACTCGTCTTTCGCTTCGTTGGTCATCATGGCCGGGGTCCAGGGCGGATTGAATACAAACTGAATATTTACGTTAGATACTCCATCCAGCGAAGTAAGAGCTTCTTTTACATCATTTTTTATTTCGGGTCCGGCCGGGCAACCGGGGGAAGTCAAAGTCATAAAAAGTTGAATATCGCCGCTATCATCAATATCAACCCGGTAAACCAGGCCCAAATCTATAATATTAACCCCTAATTCCGGGTCAGTTACAGTTTTAAGCGTAGTTATGATTTCTTCATCGGAAACCTGTGTCGCCATTTATACCGCCTTTCGAACAATCTATCCTATACTGTCACCCGATATTATACACCATTGAGGGCGGATACAATTAGCCATTCGTGAAAATATGGGATTTTATGGCAGGGGAGGTCTATAAATGCTAAAATGAGGAGGCTTTCAAAGTTGAAACTTTCGCCCTGGTGCCTGGAAATTAAACCCTGGAACGTTAAACGGCTAACGTTGCCGTAAACTAGAGGAATTTAGATTGTCTGAGTACGATTACGAACCCGAATACGAACCCGAGTACGAGCCAGATTATGAAAACGACCGGCCGGTCGAGAAATCCATTTTAGAGGGACTTAACCCGGCCCAACGTGAAGCCGCCGGTACAATCGCCGGACCGGTACTAATCCTGGCCGGACCCGGCAGCGGCAAAACCCGGGTACTGACCCACCGGATTGCCTACATGATTAGTGAAGCGCGGCCCCGTATTGACCCGCACCGGCTGCTGGCGGTCACTTTTACCAATAAAGCCGCCCGCGAAATGCGCGATCGCCTGGAGAAACTGATTAAGACCCAGTTCGGCGAGGGCAGCGAAGTTGCCAAGTACCTGACGGTCGGCACTTTCCACTCGGTCTGCGTCCGTATCCTGCGCACCGAAGCTACTAATATCGGCCTGGACCGTAATTTCGCGATTTACGATGATGGCGACCAGTTGTCGATTGTTAAAGCGGCTATGGCGGCGGTCGGCCTGAACGACAAGCAGTACAGCCCCCGGGCGATTTTAAGCCTTATCAGCAGCGCCAAAAGCAACCTGCGCACCCCGGCTGACTTGCAGTCGGCCTCCCATTCTTACTTTGAAGAAGTGGTGGCCCGGGTATATCCCCGCTACCAGGAACTTTTGCGCATGAACCGGGCCCTCGATTTCGATGACCTGATTAACATGACGGTCCAACTTTTCACGGAACGCCCGGACGTGCTGGAACGCTACCAGGAACGCTACCGCTATATTATGGTAGACGAGTACCAGGATACTAATATGGTCCAGTACAAGTTAATCAGCTTGCTGGCCTCCAAATATAAAAATTTGTGTGTGGTGGGCGACGAGAACCAGTCAATTTACGGCTGGCGCTCGGCCGATATTCGCAATATCCTGGAATTCGAAAGCGACTACCCCGAGGCTAAAGTTATTGCCCTGGAACAAAACTACCGCAGCACCCAGGTTATCCTGGACGCCGCGACCGGCCTGATTCAGGCCAACCGCCAGCGCAAGGAGAAAAAACTCTGGACCGATAACGGGGTCGGCAAGGCTATCCAGGTCTTTGAAGCCTATAACGAGGTCGAAGAAGCTAACTTTGTCGCTAATGAGCTGGAACGCTTGCTGTCACGCAACGAGATAAAGAAATACAACGAAGCGGCCCTGCTCTACCGCACCAACGCCCAGAGCCGCGCCCTTGAAGATATGTTCGTGCGCCGGGGCATTCCATACCAGTTAATTGGCGGCACGCGCTTCTATGAACGCAAGGAAATTAAAGATACCCTGGCCTATCTGCGGCTGGTTAACAACCCCTATGACGGCATGAGTTTCAACCGGTTGATGGTCAACACCACCAGTGGTAAGGGCATCGGGCCGAAATCTATAACCGACCTGACGGGCTGGGCCGCCGGTATAGAATTGCCGGTCTATGTCGGGCTGCAACTGCTCCAGAGCGCCGAAGCGGACGCCCTTGAACGCCGCCGCACGGGCGACCTGACGCCGGAAGATAGCATCCTGCCACCAATCAGCCTGCCGCCCAAAGTTAAGAACGCCCTTTTCGACTTCGTAAATATGCTGGAAGGCTTCATCACGGCCAAAGACAATAACGAAATGAGCCTGCCGCCTTTCCTGGATTACGTGCTAAAGAAGTCCGGCTACGAAGATATGCTCCGCGACGGCAGCCAGGAGGGCGACGAACGCTGGGAGAACGTCAAGGAATTGCGCAACGTTACGGCCGAATTCGCTCATTTGCCGCTGGCGGAAGCCCTGGCGGCTTTCCTGGAAGATGTCGCGCTGGTGGCAGACGTGGATAAGTACGACCCCCAGGCCGACGCGGTAACCCTGATTACGCTCCATGCCGCCAAAGGTCTGGAATTCCCCGTAGTCTTTATTGTCGGGCTGGAAGAAAATATCCTGCCTCACAGCCGGTCACTAGAAAGCGAAAGCGAGCTGGAAGAAGAACGCCGCCTGCTCTATGTAGGCATCACCCGGGCCATGCGCAAGCTCTACCTGGTCTATGCCTTCCGGCGGACCGTCTTTGGCAACCCTACTACCAGTAAACCTTCGCGCTTCCTGGGGGAAATACCGCCCAACCTGATCAAGGGCAAGGAGCAAAAGACAGCCAGCGTCAGCGCCACCGGCCAGACCGGGATGTTCGGTACCAGCGCCACCAAATGGGGCACGCCAACGGGCGGCAGCAAAAGCAGCGGTCTGACCTCCAGCGGACGTAGCCCTAACCGCCTGGGCCTGGGCGCTTCCCGGCCCGGTACTCCGGCAAGCAACAGCGGCAAGGGTAGCGCCACCCCGGCGGCTGGCGGCGTTAAGTACAAGGCGGGCGAGAAAGTAATGCACGCCAAGTTCGGCAAAGGGATGGTAGTAAGCAGCAAACCCAGCGGAACCGACGAAGAAGTAACGGTCGCGTTCGATGGGCAGGGTATCAAGCGGTTAATGGCAAGTTTTGCAAACTTGCAGAAACTATAATAATGCCTATGACTCAGCAGCGGCCAAATCACCCGCATTTATCCGACCTTGAAAGGCAACTCGGCCTGACTTTCGAAAACCGGGACATGCTACACCTGGCCCTGGTCCACCGTTCATATCTCAACGAGCGCAACAACACCACCGAGTCTAACGAACGGCTGGAATTCCTGGGAGACGCCGTTCTAAGCCTGGTAGTGGCCGACTATCTGTTCCGGCAGTACCCGGACCGGCCCGAAGGTGAATTGACCGACCTGCGCAGCGCGTTGGTCCGCCGCGAAACCCTGGCTAAGTGGGCTTCCCGGCTGGAAATCGGGCAGTTTCTTTACCTGGGCAAGGGCGAAGCGCAGACCGGCGGTCGCAACCGGGCCCTAACCCTTGCCAGCGCTTTCGAAGCGGTGCTGGGAGCTATTTTCCTGGAACGGGGCATGGAACAGACCGCCGCCTGGCTGCGGCCCCTGGTCGAAACGGAACTGGTTTCGATACTCAACGAGGGCCGCCATTATGACTATAAAGGGCTTTTTCAAAAGACCGCCCAGAAAACTTTTCACATTACCCCAACCTATCATGTAGTCAACGAAACCGGCCTCGAACACGAGCGGGTCTTTGAAATAGAGGCCCGGTTGGAGGGCCGCCCACTCGGGCGGGGCCACGGCCTGACCAAGCTAATTGCCCAACAGGCCGCCGCCAGAGCCGCCCTGCCGGTCCTGCAAGCCTGGATTGCCGAAATGCCCTCTAATAATACCGCAACTTCTACCACCAATACCCAATCCCAACCGCAGGCGGTACCCGACACTGACCCCAACTTAGAAAGTGAGACTGTTTCGGATGAAGATAAACCGGTTTGAAGCGGCAGGGCTAAAATGCATTGAAGTAGCTCCCGCTAATGCCGCCGGGCGCGACCTGCCCATGTTCATCTGCCTGCACGGCCGGGGCGACTGGGGTGAAAGCTATGTGGGCCTGGCCCAGGCCATCAGCGAGACCGGCTACCGCTATATTTTCCCGACCGCTCCGCTGGCCCTGCCCGGGGCCTACTTTGAATGGTTCCGGCTCGATAGCGCCGACATCACTAAAGGGGCGCGGGTGACCCGCACAACCGTTTCAAACCTGGTTAAAGAACTGTTGGAACGCTTTCAAACCCCGGCCAGCCGGACAGTTTTAGGCGGTTTCAGCCAGGGCGGCATGATGACCTATGAAGTGGGGTTGCGCTACCCTGAGAAACTGGCCGGGCTAGTGGTCCTGAGCGCCCTTTTACTGGCCGAGGCTCCTTTTAACTTTATGAACCCACCCGACCCGGCCACCTACTACGCCGGGGACAAAGGCGACCTCAAAGATGTGCTGGCAAAGGCCGCCGCCGACCGACTGCCGGTCTTTATCGGGCACGGCACCTACGACCAGGTAGTGCCGGTGATAGCCGGGCGCGGCGCGGCCCAGCTTCTCAAACAGGCCGGTGCCCCGGTCGAATATTATGAATTCCCCGGCCAGCACGAAATCACCATGGCCGAACTCCACAAGATCAAAGGTTTTCTGGACCAGATTACTTCTTAGTAACTTGCCTAAAAATTAAAGATTCGCAGGCTATATGCTAATCACCCTTTTAACCGATTTCGGCGACAAAGACCCTTACGTGGGAATAATGAAAGGCGTAATCTACGGCCTGAACCCGGCCGCCCGGGTTATAGACCTGACGCACCAGGTGATGCCCCAGGCGGTCCGGGAAGGCGCTTTCTTGCTTCAAAATGCCTACCCCTATTTTCCGGCGGATACTGTCCACATTGTGGTAGTGGACCCCGGCGTGGGGACCGCCCGCAAAGGTATAAGTATCCATGTGCCGGGAACGGGCTATTTTGTCGGCCCTGATAACGGCCTATTTTCTTATATCCTGGACAAGTACCCCCATGCAGCCGCCCGGGAAATTACTAACCCCCGGTTCCAGAGGGCCGAAGTTAGCGCCACTTTTCACGGCCGGGATATTTTCGCCCCTGCGGCCGCCATAATAGCCGGGGGCACTCCCTGGGAAGAATGCGGGCCGCCCCTGGAAAACTGGTCGCTATCCGTCCTGCCGGACCTCTGGCCGCAGTGGGCCGGACAGCCCGGTGAAGGCAGCAGCATTACCGGCGAAATTATCCATGTTGACCACTTTGGCAGCCTGGTGACGAACCTGCCCCGCCATTCATTTGAAGGTGTCCAGGCCGGGGCGCTCGAAAAAGCCCGGCTGTTGATTGCAGGGCAATTTCAGGTGCAGGGTATTCGTAAAACCTATGGGGGAAGCGATAAAAGTGAGTTGATAGCCCTGTTTGGCAGCAGCGGGTTCCTGGAAATCGCCCGGGTGGACGGGCGAGCCGATGACCTGCGGGGAGCTAACGATAAACTCCCCGCGAGCGCCTGGCTGGGCCAGAAAGTAAGCTTGAAGTTAGTGCCCTAGATTTATTACTTGCTGGAGCGGTTAGCCGGCGAACCCGGCACGGCCCGGCGCTTGACACCGGGCGGCAGGCTTTCTTTAGCGGCCACGGCCAGTTCTTCAGGGGCTGCGGCTACCGGCCGGTCCTCCGGCTTATCACTGTAGAAGGCTACCGCCGTGGAAGGCCCCAGCACCGAGTCACTGAAATAAAACCGGACGCCCTGTTCGACTTCTTCCACTTTTACTTTTCCGGCAAAGCGCAGCCGTCCCAGGCCACCGCCGACCAGCCAGCCCCCGGCGAACCCGCCGATAGGCATAGTCAGGTTTGTACCCAGCAAAAACTGAACGACCACCACCGAAATGATCCACAACGCCACATAGAATAGCTCGGTCTGCCAGTACAACATTTTAAATCGGCCGATGGGCGGCGTGGTAACCGGGGCGGTTAACCGGCTGAGTTTGGCCCGCTTTTGCTCCGGCAGCAGCTTTTTATATATCCCGGCCATCACAATCTGGTTGAACAAAAACCAACCCATCGCGAAAAGCACGTAATAGATAAAATTATTGACAATAACCCGGTCGAGTTGAAACCCGATGGCGTACTGGGCCAGGATACCCGCGACCAGGGTTGCCATCCCACCATATAGCTGCGTCCAACCAATCCGGCGCAGGTCTTCCAGCCTGTACATAAGCGTTTAACTCCCAGTCTGTGAGGGTGTATTCTTTGACTTGGCGTAACCGGTAAGTTCCACATAAGCCTGGCCGGTTAGCGGTTGATTTTCTTTAGTGCCGGTAACTGTACAGGCCCCTTCCCAGTAAACTACCCCGGTCGTACGGGTAGTATCCAGTTCCTGGTTAGCCAGGGAGGGTTTTACGTTCAGGTCAAGGGCGGGCATGCCCTGGGCCTTGACCTTGATATTCCAGCCGCTCGGATAAACGCCACCGGAAACCGGGCTGGTCCACTGGCTGGTCTGGGTGATATTAAAGTCCTGCCGGTACAATTCGACCACTTTAACCGGTCTACCGGTTGCGGTTTCACATGGCGCCGCGCAAGCGGGCACATAAGTACCAAACACATCGGCTAACTGGTTCCGGTCATCTCTCAGGTAATATACCATTAATTCGGTATTATCAGAAAGATGCAGGCTGAACCAATCCCAGCCCCCGGCCATCGGGATAAAATCGCCCCACTGGTGGTCAAACCAGGCCACGCCATCCTTGATAGTTTTGGTTTCCGCGCCTACCTGGAGATTACCCGTAACCTGCATGCGCGGCCGCGAGTAATAATAGGAGAACCCGGCCGGACCGTAAGAGAATTTCCCGGTGCCGTGCAGTACCGGCCCTTTCAGGTCTTTTAGGGTCAGGTCAATACCATAGCTGTTATCCTGCATTTTGGCTTTAATCAGGTCAGTGCCGCCCAACCCCTGCATGGTCCAGCTTCCCGTAGACACTTTGAAACCCTCCGTACTGCCAGGGACAATCTTTTTATTCGAAGCGGCCAGTTGCTGGTCGTATTTGAAGGATTGTTTGGTCAGGTCGGTAACGGCGAAGTGGCTGACATAGCCGGTCGGGAAATTAGAACGGTTCCCCTGGAATATAACATATTCAAAGCCGTATTTCGAACCGTCGGTGGTATTCAGGTGGCCGGTGTAGTACCACCACTCCATGAGGTTATCGTGGGGAGCCTCGTCCTGGGGGAAATTGACGGTCGCCCCGGCTACCGGCCCCGGCAATTCGGCCTGGATTTGCCCGGCCTGGGGATTAGGCGAAGGAGCCGGGAAAGCTTCCCTGGCCGCCGGGTTATCGCCGCATGCCGCCAGCAGTAAAACCATTACTAACAGGCTGGAAAGTACGAAACTGGTGGTTTTAATTGATTTCATAGACAGCGCCTCTTTTTTGCTTACTTTAATCCTACATATTTTAGCACTTCAGGAGGCGCTTTAAATTAACAATCAGTTCGGTTTAGGCATAAAACGGGTCAATTAGCCCGGCCTGGATGAAGGGTCCGGCGCGGTTGCCGTTTCATTGGCCGGTTGGGGGGTTACCGCAAGCACCCGCCGGATATAGAAAGCCGCCACCAGCAAGATCAGGCCAGTGACCAGAAAAACGGCCCTGGTGCTAAGTAAAGCCGCGATAAGCGCCCCTACAATTGGCCCGGCTGCGAAGCCCAACGAAGAAATACTGCTGACCAGACCGTAAGCCACCCCTTTGCGGCCTTCGGGGATTAGCTGTGAAATCAGGGCGTTGGCCGAAGGAATTATCCCGCCGAAAAAGAGGCCCATCAGGCCGCGCAAAATCAGAAGTTGCCAGACGTTAGTTACGGCCGCCTGGGGGAAATAGAGAAAGGCTGAGGCCAAAGCGCTGATAAACAGGACCCGCCTATGGCCGTATTTGTCACTCATGCGCCCCGCGAAAGCCGCCGAACAGGCGCTGGCGATGCCGGTTATACCCAGTTCCAGCCCGGCCATTGTCGCGGCCCCTTCCGAGTGGCCGTTTAAGACCTGGATGAACAGGGCCAGGACCGGCATGATGACACTGTTGGCGAACTGGACCAGTGAAAGAATTAGCAGCATTGCCACGAATTCTTTCTGGCTGAACATGATCTTGTAGCGCTGGACCATAGTTATCTTTACGGCGGTAGGGTCGGGCGGCACCGGCTTAAAGTCTTCATTGACAAAGAAAAAGACGATAATGGCCGCCACACCCAGGGCCATAGAGGTAATCAGGAAGGTGAAGCGGTAATCGGTCAGGTCGGCCAGGGTGCCGCCTATGAACGGCCCGATACTCGAACCGGCAAAGACGGCCGTCTGGATAATTCCCAGGGCGTACCCGGTCCGTTCTTTAGGTGTAACCGAGGCTACCAGGGCAATATTTGCCGGGACGGTCCCGGTCAGTGCTCCCTGTAATATCCGCAGGGCAAAAAGCACCCAGACATCGTAAGTAACCGACATGAGGGCAATCAAGACGCAGCCGCCGATCATGGCCCGCAAGACCATGCTTTTACGGCCGTAGCGGTCGGCCAGCGAACCCCAGATGGGTGCCATGACGCCCATGGTAATAGAACTGGCGGCAGCCATTGCGCCCGACCAGAGAGCGACCTCGCCCATGTCGGTCATATGCAGGTCTTTGATAAGAAAAAGAGGAATGAAGGGGAGAGAAGCGCTAAACCCGGCAATGCTCAGGGTCTGAGCGATAAATGAAGCGTAGAGTACAACTTGCCAGTTTTCCTTTTTCTTTACTACCGAACCGCCTGCCTTCGCCATCGAAAAAACCTTCCCTGGTCCGCGTCCAACCGAATACCAATTAAGCCTCTAGTAGGAGGCAACCACCTGTTAATTATTTTGAGCCTGGTTAATATAGACCTGTTCGGAAGGCCAGGTCAAATGAAAAAGCCGGGTGAAAATTAAAAGGAGAAGCTTTTAGCCTTCTCCTGTTTGTGTTAAACCGGCCAGACTTCGCCCAGGAATTTTACTTTCTCAACCGCCTGGTAGCCCTCGCCGCCTTCGTGCTTGTTAAAAGGCCAGACTTTTATTTGCTTTGGCCCGGCGTAATAATTATAGGCCGCGAAAACGGTCGAAGGCGGGCATATATCGTCCATCAGGCTGACCGAAAAGAAGGCCCGCGCCCCCGCCCTGGTCGCGAAATGCATTCCATCGAAATAGGCCAGGGTGTTAAAGACCGTCTCGATTTTATCCCGGTGGATTTTGCAGAAAACCACAATTTCCTGGTAAGGCTGGCTGTCGGTAATCTGGGTGGCCCGGCCAAAGTGGCACAAAAATGGCACGTCCGGCATAGCCACTTTCACGCGCGGTTCCAGCCCGCTGACTGCCAGCGAGATGCCGCCGCCCTGGCTGGCTCCGCTGACCGCGATACGTTCGGGGTCGATGGCCGGGTGGGTTAAAGCTACCTCGACCGCCCTGACTGCATCCATAAACACGCGCCGGTAATAGTAAGTCTTGGGGTTCAAAACGCCCCGGGTCATAAAGCCGGGCGATTGCGGGTTGGAGCCGTCCGGTTCCAGGTCAGGCGTATCGCCCTTGCGCCAGTTGCTGCCCTGGCCGCGCGTATCCATTACCAGGTGAGCGTACCCGGCGCTGCTCCACAGCAACCAATCGGTCGGGAAACCGCGGCCGCCGCCATAGCCGATGTATTCGACCACCACTGGCACCGGCCCGCTGCGCTGCCTGGGCAAAAGCAACCAGCCCTTGACTGGCTGGCCGCCGTACCCGTTAAAAGTCACATCGAAGGCTTCTACTGTGCGCAAGCCAAAGTCCACCGGTTCAAAACGGGCTTCCAGGGGATACCGTCTGGTTTGCTCAAGGGTTTCCTGCCAGAAAGCGTCAAAATCGTCCGGTTCCTGGCGGGCAGGTTGATAGGTCTGCAACTGTTCTAGCGGTAGGTCGAAATAAGCCATTTTTAGCATCACTTTCTATTCCGGTGTCCGGCTTGTATTGGCAAAATCCTATAGCGCAACGTTTCGAATAAGACCATAACCGGCGGTATTTTGTCAAAATAAATCGAAACCTGGCCGGGGCGTCTAACCATGATGAAATTATTCTATACCGGGGAAGTAATTTTAATTCACAACCCGGCTTTTGGTTTTACTCCCGGTAAAATTTTATAAATGGGCCAATTATAACTGTCCTGAAATAATTGAACTTTCCTTGACAATTATTTTACATTTTTGCTATTGACAAGACTTAAACTATAAAGTTAAATTGTATTATACACAAACAAGCTTATAGCTGGGAAGTAAAAGAATTTAGCTGGACCCTATAATATGGATTGTTTTAGCTGCGACCAAAAAACCCGGTTGTAAAAAATACCAATGTTAAAAAGGACTCAGGCCGCTTAAAAACAATACCTCCTATAACCCTGTTAGGGCTAAATTCATCTCTAGCCCTGGTTTAATTATGCCTGTGTTTTCAATGGTTCCGGTCAGGTTTCAAGTTTCCCCATACATACTTTTATTAAAATCAAAGGGGTATCAATGAATTTTTTACTAACCAGGGTAACCCAGACAAAACCCGGTTTGAATGGCGGGCGCCATATGAAACCTGGTATAGCGGCTATATCTATAGCCCTCCTTTTTAACATTTTCTTATTACAGGTTATCCAGGTAAAGGCGGAAATTAATACTGACTCCTCGGCCCTGGAATTAGCCAGGGCTATGGCGACTGAGAAGTCCCTGGTGACCGGCGCATCCTTTATCTCAAAACCGCCGTTTGGTACGCCAACCGCCGTTTCCAACACTCCGCTCACTCGCTTCCCTACCGCCGGTCCAACCTATACAATTCTTAGTACAGGTAACGCTACATTTGCCCCTAATCCTAATAGTGACGGTGAAACTACCGGTAACAACCATGGGGGCCCGGTACGAGGGGCCACCGACATGGATGTAGTTATTCTCAAAATAGACCTTAAGATTCCGGCCGGGGCGAACTGTTTGAGTTTTAACTTTCAATTTTTCTCCGAGGAGTACCCTGAATGGGTAGGCACTCAGTTCAATGATGCGTTTATTGCCGAACTCGATACTTCAACCTGGACTACTACCAGTGAGACCATCGATGAACAAACCAAAACAACTATTATTGCACCAGACAACTACGCCTTTGATCAACAAGGCAACGTGATTAGTATTAACGCAACCGGGTACAGCAGCGTGTCGGCCGCAAATGCCCTGGGAACCACCTATGATAGCGCTACACCGTTATTACGGGCCTCTACCCAGGTTACCCCTGGTGTCCACTCACTTTACCTGTCCATTTTTGACCAGGTAGATACAGATTTTGACTCGGCGGTTTTCATTGACAGCCTGGTGGCCCATCTCGCTCCTTCAGAATATTGTGTTAACGGTTTAGTAACCGCGAAAGCCCCGGTGGAAGTATCCCAGCCGGATATGGTTATGCAACTAAGGACCGAGCCTAACATCGCCGCACCCCTGAGTACACCCGATAACCGGTCGGTAGTCACCCACACCCTGGCGGTAAAAAATTTAGGACCGGGGAAAGCCGATAGTTTCAAAGTGGATTTCCCGGTTGACCCCAACCTGGAAGTGTTAAGCGTGGCCTTCGAACCGGCCGGAAACCCCGCCAGCTGGGTTACGGAAGTCACAACCGATAGTATTAAGCTGCAAATGGGCGCATTTCCCGGTTTTAATAATGCAATCTCACACACAATCACTGCTACTATTCGCCTGGGTGTTAAACTGGAGGCTCCTTCAGATACCGCTATAAATACCCGCGCCCGCGGCTACGCCGCCTGGAGTGGCGGCCCAAACCTGACGACCAAAAGCAACTCAATTAGCTATAAACTGGGGCCGCAAAACCAGACCGATAATACCGGTGACGCGATTCAACACGTGTCAGCTACCATTGACCCGGCCACAAAAAGCGTCATAATAACCGGGGATATCTTTATACCAAATGAAAAGATTACCGGCTGGATTAACTTACCGGGCGGCACCGTTAAAGCTATTACCGGGGGTCTGGGAAACGCCAGCACTTTTGGTCTGGTGAAGGCTGTATACAACCTGGAAGGTCTGGACCCCGGCGATTACTCAATTGTATTGTATGGGGCACGTAGTGAAGTCCAGGGCGTTGCCCACTTCACGGTAAGCGCCTAAGCGGTAGCTACCCAGGAACAAACCCGCTATGCTACCCTGTACTTCACTATTACCGACTAAACTTCAGCAATAAAAAAAACCGCTGCTTTTGAAAAATCAAAGGCAGCGGTTTTTAATTAACGCTTACTTATCGTGCAGGGCTTTGATAACACGCTGGGGTGTCATCGGCATTTCAGTCATGTGGATACCCACCGCGTTAAAGATGGCGCTGTTGAGGGTACCACCGCCCGGAATGACCGGCGGTTCTCCCACGCCCCGGGCCCCAAAAGGCCCGTCCGGCGAAGGTACTTCAACTAGAATGGTTTCCATGCTCGGCACCTGGGGCGCGTTCAGGACCGTGTAGTCCATCAAACTGCCGCTCAAGAGCGTGCCGCTGTCATCGTAGATCATTTCCTCGTAGAGCGCCCAGCCCAGGCCCTGGGTTACCCCACCATGAACCTGACCTTCAACCTCCCTGGGGTTGATGGCCTTGCCGACATCTTGCGCCGCCACGTACTCCAGGATTTTAACTTCGCCGGTCTCCCGGTCAACCTTAACTTTTGCCAGGTGGGCCGCAAAACCGGGAGCCTGGTTGTGCTGGGCGCTGGCCCCATTGCCCAGGACCGGGGTCGTCTTGCTCATGGACCGTTTGGCGATTTTTACAAAATCCACCGAACGGGAGGGCAGACCTTTGACCGAAGCCTTGCCGCCTTTCAATTCAATATCCTGGGGAGCCGCTTCAAGTTCGGTCGCCGCAATTTTCTTGATTTGCTCGGCGGCGTCTTCGGCCGCTTTCTGGACAGCCGCCCCGACAGTATAGAGGGTTTTACTGCCGCCGCTACCACCGGCGTAAGGAGCCGCGCTGGTATCCAGCAAGACAATTGTGACTTTATCGGCGGTCAGGCCCAGCACTTCGGCGGCGATCATTTGCAGGCTGGTGCTAACACCTGATATGTCACTAACGCCTACCTGCAAGGTAAAGTTGCCATCCGAATCCATCCGGCAAAGGGCCGAGGCCGGTTCAAGACCGCCGCCCCAACCGCCGCAAGCCAGCCCGATGCCTTCGTCGGGGCCTTTCTGGTGGCGGTTTTTCCAGATTGGGTGCTGGCCTAAAGTTTCCAGGCACTCCTTCAAGCCAATCCGGGGCCAGGTCTGATCGCTGTTATTCTTGTCGCCTTCAACCACGCAGTTTTTCAAACGGAATTCCAGCGGGTCCATATTTAACTTATGGGCCAATTCGTCAACGGCCGTTTCGGTCACAAAAGTGACCTGGGGCGCGCCGGGAGCGCGGTACGCCCCGACACTGACCTTGTGAGTCAGGACTTCAAAGGCTTCCATATCAAAATTCGGCACCCGGTAGCACATCCCGATCATGCCTATCGCCCAGGTACCGGCACCCGGATAAAAACCGCTATCCAGGTACATTTTGGCTTTGATGGCGCAGATAGTTCCGTCAGCCCGCGCACCCATTTTAAATTCGACAATACCGGCCTGGACCGGGTTAGCGGCCAGCAAATCTTCCATCCGGTAAAAGGTGAGCCGGACCGGACGAGCGGCCAGTTTTGCCAGGGCCGCCGCCAGGGGTTCGATCAATACAAATTTTGCGCCAAACGCGCCGCCAACGGTCATAGTCACAACCCGAACTTTATTGGCAGGAATACCCAATGCCCCGGCTACTTCGTCCCGGCAGTAAAACCCGGCCTGGGTGCTGGTGTAGATTACCATGCCGCCCAGCGGGTCCGGCGCGGCGGTCACAGCCTGGGTTTCAATATAGCTCTGGTGGACCCCGGGAACCCGGTAGGTATGTTCGGAAATAACCGCCGCTTCCTTAAACCCGGCTTCCACGTCGCCCCGTTTCATATGCGAATGGTTGGTAACATTGGGCGGCAGGTCGACTTTTTCTTCTTCTTTGGCTCCGCCAGCGGAGGCATTGTGCATTGAAGCCTCGGCATCGGCCCCGGAAGAAGGTTTATTCTTAACCAGGGGCGCGTCATGTTCCATAGCCTTTAAAAAGTCTACAGCGCTGGGCAGCGGTTCATATTCTATTTCAACCAGCTCCGCACCGTCACGGGCGGCGGCTTCGGTTTCGCCCAGCACAATAACTACCGGCTGGCCGTAAAAGAAAACTTCATCTTTTGCCAGGGGATCGCGCTTGCGGGACTCGGAGGCGCCGCTTTTAATTGGCAAATCTTTAGCGGTAACCACCCGGATAACTCCCGGGACCTTTAATGCGGCGGAGATGTTAATATTTTTGATTTTCGCGTGGGCGTACAGGCTTAAGACCGGGCGAGCATGTAAAAGGCCGGGCAAATTAAGGTCGGCCGCGTAACGCGCCATACCGCTAACTTTATCCGGCCCGTCTACCCGCGGCACACTATGGCCTACTGTTAATAGCCCATTACCGTTTTCGCTTCCTTTTCCGTTTCCATTCGTTTTTACCGGTTCCAAATTTAACCCGTTAGACAAAGGATTTTCCTTTCTTTAATGCGAGGCTGTAAAGCCATTCCTACAACGTACCATATTAGGCCATTTTAAAGACTACCGTCAACATAAAACGCCTTATGAAAAATATTCCGGCCATCTTTTCAGGACTGGCCGGGATAAAATACGATGCTTGATTTTTTAGTTGACTTACCTGTCGCTTTCGACATCCTCTACTTCAAGAGGCTGGTAGGTTACATCCTCATAGGGCCAGTCGTGAATTTCATGACTGCGATATTTAACGTCCAGGTAACCGGGTTCTACCTTCAAGACTTCCGGCCACAGGACGGTACGGGTGAACCGCTCCGGGTGGACCGTGCCGGATTTAAAGACAAATCCACCGCGCCGGGCTTCCAGGTCGCCTAACTCGCGCAGTTTATAGGTAAAATAATAAGTACTTTTGTGTCGCATGTTTATAACCTTCTCTGAGAAATTATTACCACCACCAGCCAATTCCGGTATTGACTTTACCCCGGCCTTCGCCGGTTAGGTTCATTTCGTAACAGGGATAATACTGCCCCTCCGGGTCGTTAACCTTATATGGTCGTAGAATGTAGCAGACGCGCCGGGCATCTTTACCCAGGATTTCGGCCTTTAAGCCCAACTGCTCGATGACTTCCAATAGCAGTTTTTCGCTGCTATAAGTTCGTTCGGCCAGGCTTTCAAGGGCTTCGCGCAGATCGGTATGTACAACCAACGGGGCAGCTATCTGGGGCAGTTTTTTTGTCTTCATTTAGATCTAGATCCTTCATCGCTGCTAAAGCTTTTAATCGTCACCAGACTGATGCAAACGCCGCATATTTTGTCCCTGGCTGAGAGTTAAAAGCCGGTTTAAGGCCGCAATATCTCCCCGCGAAAGTCCAGCCTGGCGGTAAATATGGCTGTTACCCTCGAGGAAACCGGCCAACCAGACTTGCTTGAAACCATCTAAAGCGGCCAGTTCTTCCATGGTCAGGGTCATGCCAAGACCTTCGGTGCCGAGCCGGGCGGCTAACTCCCGGCAGGCTGTTAATTTCACAATCGCTTCTACCCGGCTTAAATCTCCCGCAAAATGGTCAGCCACAATTTCACCCCTTTTGCGCCGTGTAATTCCCGGGTGTGTACCGCAAATTAGTCTTAATACCCGGGTTAGAATCTAATTCAGCCGGTCACGAACACCGGGCCTACCTAAAATACCGGTCAGGCGCATAAGCCGGTTTAATGGAATCGGCTAGGCCTGGGAGGCTTGAAACCGGTTCAATAAACTGTTCAAAGCCGTCAGGCTGCTAATCTGGACTCCGGCGGCAACCCGCAAATAGCTCCATTCGCTATCTTTGTAATCGGCTTCGACCAGTTTTTTATAATTAAGCAGGCAGGCTTTTTCCTGGGAGCTAAGGTCCAAAGTGACATATTCGGTTGAAAGACGCTTTATGAGCGGCAGGCAGGCTCTTAAAATGGCAACCGCCTCGTTCAAGTGAGCGTTCGGGCCTAGAAATTGTTTATTCGTACTCATTAAATATTCTCACTTTCATACCTGAAAGGCTAGATAGACCAGACCAAATTGATTTGATAGAAGTATGGTTTTAAAATCGCAAGGTTCAACAGGCTGGAAAGTATTTCAAACAGCAAATGATAATTGGGTAACCCGGCTTCCGAAAGCAAGGCCGTAGACAACACGTACAAGCTGCTTCTTGTCCTGGTGGAGAGTCAAAAACAATTAAGCAAACCGGTTGTCATAGAGGTACAAACAGCAAAGCCTGGGGTGAGCTTTTGCCAGAAGGCTTTGAGAGATAATATACAAATATCAAAGGCTTTTTGTACAGTTACGTATGTTACTTATACTACTATTTAGGCCAATTTGCAAATTGGTGCCTTTGCGGCTTAAGTCAGGAAAAAGGTTTGACTTTTCCAGGGCCGTAGCTCAAAATAACCATGTCAAAAGGTCTCTGGCAAGCTATCTCAATAAAATATGAAAGGTCCGTTTGTAACATGACAAACCTCCCACCCCTGGTCGATGAAGCCAGGCTGGCCCGTTATCTTGCTGGACAATTGCCCTCTCCCCTACCTACCACCAGTCTGACCGCTACTAAAGTTGGTCTGGGCCACTCTAACGAAACCTTTGTCATTGAAAGAAAAACGGAGGGAGGCCAGGCCGAAGAATGGATTTTGCGTCGGCCGCCTCGCGGGCCGCTCTTGCCGACCGCCCACGATGTGGGCCGGGAATACCGCCTGATAAGCGGGCTGATTAACACCAGCCTGCCCGTCCCACGTCCCATCCTCTTTTGCGCTGACGAAAGCGTCCTGGGCGCGCCTTTTTATTTAATGGAAAAAATTCCCGGAATTGTAGTCAGGTCATCGGTGCCGGAAGCGTTCGCTAACCCGGCGGGCCGGGCGGAAATGGCCGAAGAATTAATTCAAATCCTGGTCAGGCTGCACGCGGTCGATTGGAAGGCCGCCGGGCTGGAAACCCTGGGCAAACCCGAAGGCTACCTGGAACGCCAGCTTAAACGCTGGACCGGCCAGCTTGATAAATCGCGCCACCGCCCGCTACCGGAACTGGATACCGTCAGCGAATGGCTCAAAAAGAATTTACCGGTGTCGCCCCCGGCCACGATTGTCCATGGCGACTTCCGGATTGATAACGTAATGTACGCGCCCCGGCCCCCGGCCCGTATCCTGGCCGTGGTTGACTGGGAAATGGCGACCCTGGGCGACCCGCTGGCCGACCTGGGCTATTTACTCTCCAACTGGCGAGAAAAGGGCGACCCGCCGCCGATTTTTGAGCAAGACCTGGGACACATAACCGAGGAAACGGGCTTCCCTTCCAGGGCCGAAGTAGCCGCCCGCTACGCTGAACTGAGCGGCCGGGCGGTGGAGAATCTAAAATTCTACGAAGTGCTGGCAATCTGGAAACTGGCTATTTTATTGGAAGGTAATTACGTCCGTTACCTGGCCGGTACGACCGATGATCCCTTTTATGCGCTGCTGGATAAAGGGGTTCCGGCCCTGGGCCGTCGAGCGTTAAAACTTATTACAGATGCGGAGTAACCCTACAATGACCGCCGAATTTAACCTTAACCCCTTGCTCAGTCGTAAAAACGGCGCCGCCGAACTGTATCTCATCCGGCATGGTGACGCCCTACCCGGCCCGGAATTTGTTATCCCGGACAGCGGCCTGGAATCGCCGCCCTTAACTCCCCTGGGAAAGCGCCAGGCGGCCGCCCTGAGCCGCTGGTGGGCCGATAAGCGCTTTGACGCCCTTTACAGCAGTCCGCTCCACCGTACCCGCGAGACAGCCGCGCCTTTCGCGGAAATCCGGGCCATGGAGGTTATCCTGGAAGAAGACCTGCGCGAAATTCAGTTCCGGATTGACGGCAGGCCGTTGGGAGAACAGCCTGGCCCGGAAATTTCTATGCCCGAAATGCGCCGCCTTTATGATGAAGCTATCCGCAAAGTTTCCCTGGAAGGACGCTGGTCGGCCTTGCCGGGCAGCGAGAAAAGCGAAGCCTTCCGCGAACGGGTAACCCGCGCTTTCGGGAAAATCGCCGGGCGGCATCCCGGCGGCAGAGTCGCGGTCTTTGCCCACGCCGGGGTGATAAATGTCTTTCTGGCGGCTATTTTAAACCAGGAGCGCGACCTGCTCTTCCCGCTCCACAATACCGCCGTTACAATTGTGCGCTGCAAGGACAACCAGGTTTCGCTGGTTTCTTTCAACGATATTTCCCACCTGCGCGAATTCGGTGTACGCCTGGAACTGGAATAGAAAAATAGCCTTTAGTAGCCTGGCGACCATTCTTGACAATCCAGAGCGGTGTGGTAGTGTATTGCACCTGTATTTAATAACCTTTTCTTAAATATAATCCCGGCCGGAATGCGGGTAATACCTACCAGACCCGGCACGGGATTGACCATTTAATAAAAACAGGAGCTTAATAAAGTGAGTGACTTAACCTTTTACTTTGACCCGTTATGTCCCTGGACCTGGCGGACCTCGGCATGGATCCGGGAAGTCCAGCGCCAGCAGCCGCTAGAAGTCGAGTGGAAATTTTTCAGCCTGGGCCTGAACAACAACGCTCCCGAAGAAACCCTGGCCCACCTGCGGACTTGCGTCCTGGCCCGGCGCATTGGCGGCAACCAGGCAGTCCACAGCCTGTACGCCGCCCTGGGGCAGGCCACCCATGAACAGGGTATCAAACCCTGGGAAGGCGATGTCTGGAAATCAGTTTTCCCCAAAGCCCTGGCGGAAGCCGGGTTAAGCCCGGACCTGTTTGAGGCGGCCCAGGCCGACCCTTCCACGCTGGATGACCTTAAAGCCGAACACCAGGCCGCTGTTGATAAATATAAGACCTATGGCGTACCCTGGCTGGTCCCCGGCAACCAGGATTTCGGGTTCAGCGGCCCGATTATCAGCGAAGTCCCGCAGGGCCAGACCGCCCAGGACCTGTGGAAACACTTCTCCTGGTTGATTAGCCAGCCCTACCTGTATGAAGTAAAGCGCTCCAGGGGTTAACTTTTTAACTGCACGTCAATTTTCCTTGACGCTGCGCCTCTGAAAAGCGATAATGCTGTAGATGAATTTACTCGTTGTGGGTAAAGACATCTACAGCTTTTTTAATTGGCCAAACCCGGCCTTGCGAACAAAAAATTAACCAATGAACCGGACCTGGCTAATCCTGCGGCGCGAATTAAACGAACTGCGCCGCAACCGCACCTTTTTTCAGACTATGGCCGTTTTTCCGGTCCTGATGGTGCTATTGCCGACCGCAACGATTCTTTTTTTCAATGTAGTAATTACGGACTTCTCGGTAGCCAACTCTCCAACGCTGGTTGGAGACTGCGAACAACTGGGCGGCCTTAAAGCCTGCGATAAAGCCGGGATTGTGGCCTCCCTGATGAGTATCTGCTTTAGCTTTTTCCTGCCGGTTCCGGCGGTATTGCCTATGACCATCGCTGCTTACAGTGTGGTGGGAGAAAAAGAACGGCGCAGCCTGGAGCCGTTACTGGCTACTCCTATTCGCACCCCGGAACTATTATTGGGCAAAAGCCTGTCGGCGATCATCCCGGCGACTTTTCTGTGCTGGTTCAGCTTCGGGGCGCTGGTGCTGCTGCTCTGGCTGCTCTTACCGCCCCTGATCCTGTTCAGGATTGATCTGCTGCTCTGGGTGCTAACCATCGGTCTGTGGACCCCGCTGCTGGCATTCTTTAATACAATGGTGGGCATGGCTATCTCGGCACGAGTCCGGGACGCGCGCGCGGCCCAACAATACGGCAGCTTGCTGGCCTTACCGGTGGTGGGAATTGTTGTCGGGATTGCCATGGGATTTTTGAATATGACCTGGGGTTTGCTGGGTCTGGGTTTGCTGGGCCTGCTGGCCCTGTGTGTGGTAGCCTTCCGGGTAGCGTTGGGCCTTTTCCAACGCGAAACTATTTTAACCAGGTGGAAATAGAGGAATAATGACTTTAAGACTGGGTATTACCAATGATGCGGACTTTGCACCGCTATTTTTCCCGTTAGAAGCCGGGTGGGCCGGACTGCCTGCGGGCACAACTGCCCAGACCGATGAACCGGCTAAACTGGAAAAAGCCCTCCTGGCCGGACAGCTTGATATTGCCCCGGTCAACCCGATCCTGTACGCCACTCACAGCGCCAGCCTGAGCCTGTTACCCTATCCGGTCAGGGCCTTTGACCTGTCGGCCGATAGTATTTTCCTGATCAGCACCAAACGGCCTGACCAGTTGGAACAGGCGCGAGTCGCCATTTCGCCTAGCAGCCAGACCGGGGAAGCGCTGTTAAAGATTATTGCCAGCAAATACTACGGCCTCAGCCCCAAAGCTTTTTCGGTACCGACCGAAGCCGCCGCCCTGGAAGCGCTGCAAGGCGATGCCGATTCCTGCGTAATCAGCGGGGAAGCCGCCATGCGGGCGGCCGGGTGGGCCAAATCTAAAGGCTACTTCGTGGAAGACCTGACGAAAGCCTGGTGGATTATGACCGGGCTGCCCCTGCCGACTTACCTGATGGCCGTCCGTAAAGAATGGACCAGGACCGAGCCGGAAGCCCACAACCTGACCCGTTCCCTGATGCTGTCCTTTCGCCGCGCCCTTCAACACAGCCAGGAACAGCGCCCGACCCTGCTAACCCGGACCGCTGACCGGACCGGATTGCCCACCGATGCCCTGGAGGACCATTACCGCTTGCAGCGTTATGAATTAAACGAGTCGCATCTGCGCGGCTTGTTAGAGTTCTACCGCCGCTCGGCCGCGCTGGGCCTGGTGCCACTGATCGAAGACCTGGATTTCTTCCCGGCCCTGGCTCCACTGGCCGCCGCCCCGGCCCAACCGCCCCGGCGCAGCCAGCCGGAAGCGCCCCGGCCCGCCCCCGCCCCGGCCCGGGCGCGCAAGCCAAACCCGGAAAGCCTGCCGGAACAGCCGGACCGGTCCGAAACTGAGGCTGCTCCGGCCAGTGAACCCGCCCAGAACAAACGCCCCGGTTCCCGGCGAGCGGCAGTCCGGGCAGAAGCCCAGGCTAAGGGCTTGCGGCTCATCAAAGGGGGTAAAGATAGAAGCGGGGCCACCGAAGACGGTGAAGACTCTTAAAATTTACCCGCCACCAGCTTATTAAGGGTAAACAACCGGTGCCGCTGGTACCCGTCAGGAGAACCGCCCGGCCAAAAAGGTGGTCAGGAGAATAGATAAGAGCATTGTATGAGTGATAAAGCGGTAAAGTTTTTGGAAGGCGAAAAGGTCTACCTGCGCCCTTACGAGCCGGAAGACCTGGACCTGTTGTACCGCTCGCTCTATTCCGCCGAAGGCCGCCGGTTAACCGGGACGCAGCAAATTTTTACCCGGCAAACTACGGCGGATTTTATCGAAAAAATAGGCGGGGATAATTCCAGGGTAGATATGGTCATCTGCGCCCGCCAGGGCAACCAGCCTGTCGGGGAAGTCGTCTTAAATGACATCGACTTTATCAACCGGAGCGCCAATATCCGGATTGGCATATTTTACGAGAAGGATTACAGCCAGGGCTATGGCAGCGAAGCCTTAATCCTGCTGCTCACGCATGCCTTTGGCGGCTTAAACCTGCACCGGGTGGGACTGGGGGTTTTCGCCTTCAACGACCGGGCCCGCCATGTCTATGAGAAATTAGGCTTCAAGCAAGAGGGCATCCTGCGGGACAGCCTTTACTACGATTTCCAGTACCACGATCAGATTCTGATGAGCATCCTGGCCGACGAGTTTCGCGCCAGGCACCGTCCGGCCTGACCTTGTCCTGGCCCGGAACGAGGCGGGCTTTTTAAGTTTAATAGAAATTTTTGAAAATACTATCAGGAGGAATTGTTACCTTTATGGCTTATTTCCTGGCAAAGACCGATCCTGAAACCTACTCAATTGACAATTTGGCCCAGGAAGGCCGGACAACCTGGGATGGCGTGCGCAACCCCCAGGCCCTGCAGGCGATCAAAGCAATGCGGCCCGGCGACCAGGTGGTTATTTACCACAGTATGGGCAGCGCGGCCGTGGTAGGCCAGGCTGAGGTAATTTCCGAACCGCGCCCTGACCCTAAAGAACCAAAAATATGGGTGGTTGACTTTGAATTCAAGGGGAAGCTGGCCCGACCGGTAACTCTTAAAGAAATAAAGGAAAGCGGCCTGTTCAACGATTGGAGCCTGGTCCGCCAGAGCCGCCTGTCCACTATGAGCGCCCCGGAAAGCTTTATAAACTGGCTAAACCAGCAAAAGTAAAAACACTATTTGCCCGGCGCCGCCGGGTCAGGCTGGTCCGGGTTCGCAGGTAGGGCCAGGGGCAGCCTGACCGTGAAGGTGGTGCCCGAGTCGGGCTCGCTCACTACCTCTATTGTCCCATTCTGTAAATCAACACTATGTTTTAGAATACTTAGACCCAACCCGGTACCCGCCAGGGTGCCGACATTCTTGCCCCGGTGAAAGACATCATACAGGCGTTCATAGTCCTCCGGTAAAATCCCGATGCCCTGGTCGGTTACCCTGACTTCCACCAGAGCCTGGTCAGGTTGGTAATTCAGTTCCAGTAAAATCGGGCCGCCGTTGGGAGAGTATTTAATCGCGTTAGAAAGCAGATTGACCAGGATATGTTTAAGTAACACCGGGTCCCATTTGCCCTCGACCGGCGTTCCTATGACCTGAAAGTTGAGCTGATGTCCGGGAGTTAAGCTGACATTGACTTCTTCGATCGCCTTGCGGCATTCGGCCACCAGGTCTACCGGGACCGGATTAAAGGCCAACTTCCCGGCATCGGCCTTTCCGATAATTAGAATATCGTCCAGCAAGTTGCTCATGTACTTGACCGAAGTCTGGATGCGGTGCAAAATTTCCTGCTTTTTCTCTTCACTGAACCGCATGCTGTAATGTTCAAGCAGTTCGGCCGAAGTCATAATAGCGGTCAGCGGGGTCCGGAACTCGTGGGAAGTACCTGTGACAAAACGTGACTTTAATTCGCCCAGTTCTTTTTCTTTAGCCAGGGCCTTTTGCATTTCTTCCTCGGCCAGTTTACGTTCGGTAACATCGGTTATTACTAAAATAACTCTTTCAAGGATGGTGTCCTTAAAAACAGGCACGCCCGTAATAGAAGCAAAGAAAGTTTGACCATCCTTCCGGGCGATGGTCAGTTCAATGGGACTGGTGACGCCCGTTTTACCGGCTTCGATAATTCCGGAAAGCAGTTCAATGGCCGCCGGTGACAAAAATACATCGGTCGGAGAACCGAATAATTCCTGGGTTTCGTAACCGAGCATCCGGGCCAGGGCCGGGTTTACAAATTGTATTTTCCGGTTAGCATCTTCCACCACCAGGCCCTGGCCCATGTTATTCATTACCTGTAGAGCAAAATCGCGTTCTTGCTGAAGGGCATCGTCTACCCGTTTGCGTTCAATCGCCGTGGCGACAATACTGGCAACGGTCCTGAGAAAGCTAATGTCGTTGGCGGTAAACCGGTTGGGCTTTTTTGAATGAGCATATAGAGCGCCATAGCAGGTTCCTTGACGCCCTAAAATAACCACTCCCACGCTGCTCCGGATAGCATTCGCAGTGATAAATTCCGTTGGCGTAAACTCGGTCTGTTTACTCCAATCGGTAACCACCCCTTCAAATTTTTCACACAGGATTTTGTCCATAAAGGAGCGTGGCCCGGTGGAAGGAGGTAGATTAGCCCAGCGGTTCGTGCTTTCGCCCGTTACCTGCCTGAAGACCAAGTTCTTGCCGGGAAAGTGTATTTCCAGGAGAGCGCCCGCTTCTATTTTCAAAACCCGGCAAATCATATCAATGGTATCTTTGAACAGGTTAGGCAGGCTGGTTGCCGCCAGGGCGGCCTGGCTATAAAGGGCCAGTTCGGCATGGCGTTGGGCCTGGATGCTTAATTCATTTGCCACAGCTTCATTGCGCTGCACAATTACGGCCAGCCGGGCCACCACCAACGAGAAAAGTAAAATTGAAGTAAATACCATCAACGGAATATTGACGGCAACCTGCATAATTTGCTGAGTGATAAACAGGCCCGGCCCAATCATTGAAATGGTGCCCAGAAAAATAAAACGGAGCCGGCCCAACTTCATGGGCTGTATAGTGCCCACTTCACCCAGTGACTCCCTGGTGGGATGCAGGACCGTAACCCCCCAGAAGATATTAGCCAGTAACCAACCTGCCGTAACGGGGTGGCCGGTATAGTAAGTCTGAGACAACATGGCGAAACCGTAGATGACATCAGCAACCAGGGTAATAACCAGGCTAAGGACCAGGAAATAATAGGCCGCGCAGCGCTTGCCAGGTAGCAACAGGTAAAAGACCCCGACCGAAAGCAGTAATAAATCAAACAGCGGGAGCGATACGGAGATTATAACCTGGGGCAGGCTTAAACTCGTGTTTTGAATCCTGGGTGTG
The DNA here is from genome assembly GCA_028287745.1 of Chloroflexota bacterium. Taxonomy (GTDB): domain Bacteria; phylum Chloroflexota; class Chloroflexia; order Chloroheliales; family Chloroheliaceae; genus 54-19. Next base: position 22,607 of record JAQBPB010000052.1, on the reverse strand, counting down.
ATAAAGAAACTCCATATCAGGCTCCCGATGCTGCACGTCACAATAGCGGAATCAAGCAGGGCCGCCAGGTTCCAGGTGTTTAACCGGAACCGGGCCAGAATCCACAACCCGGCGATTATAAGGGGGTAGTAACCCTCAAATAAAAGGTCGGCTACCGATGGATAAGGCGCTTCGGTATTGGATATGATGTTATAGAATGCCCAGACGTATTCGCCCACCGCCCAAAATGAAAGTCCACCCGCAATCAGATACCAGGCAAACCTCTGGCGCGAAGAATGGCGAGAGATTGTCACCAGGATTACCGCAACCGGCAGCAGGGTGAAAGTAGCAAAGTAAATATTGAGAAGAGCCTTACTGGAAGAGGGAATCATAAAATAACCGGCCATAGCCACCAGGCTAACTAGCATAAAAATTTTCCAGCTTTGAAGCCGGTCCCACCAATGCCGGTCTGAGGAAATCTTGTCCTGAGAGGAAGTCATGCTGCTAAACTGCTCCTTTCAAGTAGAGGAGCGGCGGTCACACTAGCGGGTACAATACAAGCCAAGATAACCATCCATTAATTCCAATAATTCCAATACAAGTATAGTTATATTCTTATGTGATTATTATTCAGGATAATTTATATATATTTATTATGACACTTGAACATTACAGTTAAGATTAAGAACTTATTCGATTTTAATAATTCTTTAACAAATAAATGGCCCGGGAAATAAAATTAGCTGAAATTTGAAGAGATTTGAAGAGATTTGAAGAAGGTAAGAAAATGAAGCTGGAATTCCCCAATTATCCAGATTAAAACTTGGTTATATGGCTAAAATAACCACATATTTACACCGTTTCAAGGTTAATATGGTTTTGCAGTAGTTTTGCCAGGGCCGCAGCTTTGCCGGGTTCGAGAGGCAGGGGTAATAATAGTTTGGTGGGATCTTGTGAAAGCAAGCTCAGGCGAGCAGGTTTAAGCGAGGTAGCCTGGCAAAGGTAAAGCAGGTAGCCTCCCTTTACCGGCTGAATACCCTCAATACCGGACCAGGCCCGGTGGGTATTATAAAATCCATGCCTGATGGAAAGCCCATCCGGTCCTACCCGGAACCGGCGCGGCAGCAAGTAAGGCAGTAAAGCGGTTACCAGGGCCAGGCCAAGCGCAATGGCCGCCGCCGGTGGCAAGCTAACCACCAGCACCACCCCCACTAGCAGCACTAATAACATCACAAGCAACAGCCGGGCGAAACCCCGGCTGTCTTCTTTAAGGGACCAGCGTTCCCACTCCAACTCTGTTTCACCCGGGGCTGGCGCATCCGGTAGGTTCATAACAGGTCCGCCGTATCCATGATTATTGTTACCGGCCCGTCATTCTGGATATCAACCAGCATTTCGGCGCCAAACCGGCCGGTTTCGACCTTTAGCCCGTTCTCACGTAACAAGCCAGCAAAATATTCCACCAGCGGGGCCGCGACGTCCGGCGCGGCTGACTCCAGGAAACTGGGACGGCGACCCTTACGGGTATCGGCGTAAAGCGTAAACTGGGAGATAACCAGGATTTCCCCCTTTGGTTCTAAATCCAGGGCCGAAAGGTTCATTTTGCCCTGGGCATCTTCAAACACCCGCAGGTTGGCAATCTTACCGGCCAGGTAATCGGCCTCTTTGCGGGTATCGCCGTGACCAACCCCGACCAGGATTACAAAACCCTTGCCGCACTGCCCGATAAGTTCGCCCGCTACCCGGACACTACCCTGCCTGACTCGCTGGATAACAACTCGCATTTAGCTACTTACTCCTCCTGAGAACCAACTGTAATACTGCCAACGTTAATGGTCAGCAAACGGGTATCCTGACCGCCGGAAACATCAGCCGGGCGGATTCCCGGGCCGCTGATTTTAAACTCCAGGCGGTTCTGGCCGGGCTGCAGGGCCAGTTTGAGCCGGATAGTCTGCGGGTCGGGCGTGACCTGGGCCTGCCCGATGGCCCGGTTGTTCAGGCGAAATTCGACCGCGTGGCCCTGTTGAAAGCTCCAGGCCGGGAAAGAAATTTCGACCTGGCGCGGCGTAGCGGACCAGAAATCCAGTTGGGCCCGGTTACCCTGGACCCAGCGCTGGTAGCGGCCTTCTGCGTCCTTTTCGGCCTCATACCAGGAAGGCAGGACCAGGTTATAAAAGAAACTGGCTTTTGGGCCGGGCGGCACCTCATAAGCGGCCAAATCCGGGCTGTCGTAAACCGGCTTCTGGCCGGGAAGTAACTGGCCGGTTAAATCAAAGGCGCTGGCTAATTCTTTACCCTGGATAATATCTTTGCGGATAACAATATAACGCACCCCGAAGTAGCGCAGAATTGCGGCGTCCGGCTTCTGGTCGGGCAGAATATCCGGCCTGGGGCGGTTGAGAAAGTCCCGGTACTCCAGAAAGACCGGCACGCCGTAGTAAGGTGGGAAAACCGGATTGCGCGAGATATAGCCGTTGAGCGAAGGTTTGCCGTGAGTCATCTGGGATTGCAGGTAATCGGAACGGTACTGGTATTTCCCGGCGTTCAGCGGCACTTCCATCACCGCGTAATCCCCGGCCGGTTGTTGGGCTAGAACCTGGTAGAAAGGCGAAACTTTGTACTCGGTCAGAGGATAGGGCGCAGGCAGCAGTTCAAAAGCCAGCAACAGCAGGGCCGCGCCGGTTAAAAGGTTATAGGCCAGGCGCTTGCCCGGCCAGAGCATTACCAGGCGACTCAATCCCCAGGCCGCCACCAGGGCCAGGGCCAGGATAGCGACAATTCCAAAGCGAGCCGGGACGCGGGTTATGTTTAAAATCGGTATCTCATAGATGAGCGCCCCCGGCAGTTTCGGCCCATATTCGACCCCGTTTATATGCAAGCGCGGCCCCAGGGACAGCACCGCGAAAACAGCCGCGATGGCCGACCAGAATAGCGGGCCGGGCCGGAAATTCTGGTCGCCTTCTACGGTTTCAGGAGCCGGACCGGCTACCGGCTGTAACGGCTGCTTGCGGCCAGGGTTAAACCGCCGGGCCAGCCAAAGGCCAAACCCGGCTAAAATTAAAGCATAGACCGTGAAACCCGGAAAGACCACTTTTTCGATCAGGGTTGCTGTAAAGGGCTTGATGGCTTTCTGTAGAGCTTCGCCCCACAGCGGGTGAAACGGGCTGGGATAGAAATAAGCCAGCAAGTCGGCTGAATAGGTATTTTCCTGGCGCAAAGGCACCGTGTTGGGATTATTCAGGGCTTCCCGCAGCATGGGTATGGTCAGCGGCAGGCTTAGGATTACAAAACCCAACCCAATAAAAACCGCCCGTAGTAAGACCCGGTCCAGCCGGTAAGGCAGGGTTTCTTTGCGGGCCTTTTTAAATAAATACAGCCCGGTCAGGTAGACCAGGTAAAACAGGCTGAAAAAACCCATGTAAAGGACGTACTGCAATTCCAGCAGGGTTAAACCCAGCAGTACAAGCACCGCCGGAAAGACCAGCCGGGCGGTTTGCCGCGAAAAAACCGGCGGCTCGCTATTTACATGTAAAGCTTTCAGGAGAAACAGGATATAAATAGGGATCAGCTCATACGAAATAAGGTTCAGATGGCCCAGCAAGTGCGCGAACCCGTAGGTGCTGAAACCGTAGGCCAGCCCGGCCAGCAGGGCCGCTTTCTCGGAGTGCCACAGGTAACGGGCCAGGCAAAAGGCTCCGTAGGCGGCCAGGGTAAAACTCAAAAGGACAATGAAGTTGTAACCGGCTATCGCCCCGGCCGCCCTGGTACTGAAAAGGCCCACCAGGGCCTGGACCGGCCAACTGACCAGGCCGTTAAGCGGGTTAAGGGCATGCAGAAAAAGCCCGGTCCCCTGCGGGTAAAATATTAATTGGGTCTGAAAGGGATTCTGGAAGTTTTCCAGGGCCTGGCGCACCCACCAAAGGTTCCAGACCATCTGCCAGGTGTCACCGACCTGCTCGCCGGGGGCCGCTTGCGCAAAATGCAGCACCAGCGGCCAGGTGAAAATTACGGCCACCACGGCATAAAAAGCCAGCACGGCCAGGTCTCGGCGCGGCTGTGGCAGCCTTCGGCCGGAACCGGCCAGCCAGGACGGTAACTTATTCGGGTGCCGGGTTGACTCAGTAATCAAGGTTTTAAGTTACTTTGCTGCCGATACTTCCAGCGAGAAAATCTCGGCTTCGATCCGGCCGTCCGCCAGGTTCAAACGCGGGCCGTCCGGCTGGTACAGACCAACCACCAGGCGGTACTTCCCGGCGGGCAGGCCGTCCGGCAAGCTCAACGGATATTCGTCCCGGACTAATTCGCCGGGCTGCCAGCTTGTAGTAGGCCGGGTGCCCGCGAAAGGCGGCAGGTCCACCTGGGCGACCTTTGTACCCTCCGAATTAAGCAAGTGCAAGAAAGTCGTATAGTTCAGGGCGGGAGTTTTGACAGTCTGCCAGTACAGGCCGATATTCAGGGTTTGCCCGGGCCGGGCCGTATCGGGGGCCTGGTACCCGGCCAGCTTTATCTGGCCGCTAAAGTCGAGGGCAAGCGGGCGGGCCTGCCGGGCCAGTTCAGCCTCGCTTAAAAGGAGCGGCAAAGACGTCTTTAGAATAACAATCCGGGCACCGGGCCGGTCGGTTTCATTCTGCTTAAAGTCCTGGACCAGGCTGAACCCGGCCGGGTATGGCCCCCCGGTCAGGGCACTGTAGCTGGCCCGCACATTGGCGTTACCACTTTCAAGCGCTTCTTTATAGTAGGCTTCCGACAGCACCACATAGTGAAAGCCGTTAGCGGCGTACCATTCCAGCGGGTTAGACAGCACGCCCTTGCCGCCTTCCAGGCGGAAATCTGTCCGGGGCACCAGGTGGGTTGAAAAAGGTTCCAGCCATAACTTCGCGCCGTGCGGCAAGTTGGCCTCAATCCAGCTGGTGGCCCGGGCCCGGTTGGTCGGCTGGGCGTTATAACTGTTGTACTGCCAGATTGTCAGGGCCGGACCGGCGACCGCTACCAGCACCACCAGGCCCAGGGCCAGGTGGTGAGCATGTTTAGACATGGGCAGGCTTGCCAGCTTCGGGCCTAATTTCTGCCACAGCCAACCAAGCCCGACTACCAGGGCCAGGGCCGCGAAAATCACCAGGAACGGGATGACGGGCATCAGGTTCCGGCTGAAATTCACTTTGTAAGAAGAAAGTTGCAGGTAGGTTAGCAGCGGGAAGGATAGCAGCACCAGGTCGCACCGGGTGTGCCGGACCAGGGCCAGCAAGACGCCCGCCAGGCCCAACCAGGTAACTACAAGGTTGTCGGCCAGGATAAAGCTGATATATTGCAGCCAGTTATTGTTGCTTTCATAACCCGGATGGCCGATATTCTGGTAATGGTTGATAATCGCGGCCAGGTCGGTAAAGAACTGGGGCAGGTGAAAGACGACAAAAGGCGCTCCCACAAAGAAACCGGCGCCCGCCGCCAGGAAAGCCAGGGGCAGTTTGAAACTGACCCACTGCCGGGGCGGACGGCCAAACAAATGGGCCAGCACCAGCGGCAGCAAAATCAGGGCATTATTATACTTGGTCGCCACCGCCAGACCGGCCAGAAACCCGGCCAGCAGGTAATTACGGCGTTCCTCGCGCCCGTGCAGGATTGGCAGAATCCAGAAGAAAGGCAGCAGGGCCATAAAACCGCTCGGTACGTCGGTGGTCAGCCAGTGCGAGTTAAGGGCGTGAAGATAGAAGAAGGTCAGGAAAGTCGCGGCGACCAGGCCCACCCGGTAGTTGTAGACCCGCTTGCCAAGTAAAAAGACCAGCAAAACCGTCCCGGCGCCCATAAGCGCGATTAGCGCCCGGCCCCACAGGTAGAAATCGGGTTTGTTATAGAACGAGCCCATGGCGTTGGTGCCATCGTATTTGCCGGCCGCGACCCCCTGCAAGAACCGGACGACAAACACGCCGGTTTCAAGGTAAGTCGTAAAAGTTGGGTAGGTAAAAGCCTGCCGGTCGTTATCGGCCAGGCCGGGATGGCGGTAACTCAGGGGGTCGAAGTTGCCGGTCTGGGCCATGTGCAAGGCCCGTTCGGCAACGTTCCATTCATCAACGTGTTCCAGATAGGGCAACCCGAAATTGGTGCCCCACAGCCGCAGGGCAAAAGCGACCGCCAGCAGTAACCCGACCGGCGACCACTCGCGGACCATTCGGCCGGTCAGCTTTTCGGTAAGGCTCTGCCGGACCGCCTGCCAGCGGGTATAGGGTAGGACTCGCCCGGCCAAAAGCCCGGCCCCGGCCAAAAGAAGAACTCCAAGCACCAGCTTGCGCCCGCCCGGTATTCGCCCATAACCCGACCAACCTTTACTGACATAAAGGAAAGCCAGGGCCAGCCCGGTCAGGGTCAGGCCCACATTCAAGGCGTGTTTTAAACGGTCGCCGGTCAGCCAGCCGCGGCCGGAAACCCGGGTAGTGGTAGTTTCCGGCCCAACTTCGGAATTTTCTTCAGGTTGAGCCGGGGGACGAGGGCGAGTTTGCAAGCCGGATATCTCCAAATACTATGTTAAAAGCCGGGACCAAAAGACCGCATTTAAGCCCGGATTATACCACAAGGCTTTCGAACGGTTTACACCGGCCCAGGCGCTTAGAAGTTGACCAGGAAAGTCTTGATTTCAAACGGTTTCAAGAATCCTTTAATGGTCTGACCGTTGCCGCTAACCTGGACCGCCGCCTTTTCCTCTTCCAGAAGGTTGACTTCGGAAGCGGAAGCGATCGGCCAGGGGAATCTCAGGCTGAACGGGCCGCGCCGGTTGGCACATTCGTACAGGCGCACAACCAGGCCGTTGCTATCCTCGGCCCGCTTGACGGTTTCCACCACCACGTTTGAGGGTTCGACCTGCACCAGCGAAAATTCCGGCTCGCCTGGGGCCTTGTTTTGACCGGCAGTAGCAGTACCGGCTTTAAACACAGGCAGCAGCGGGTTATTCAACTCGTAAGCCGCCCGGTGAACTCCACCTTCAAACCAGCCCCCGGCGTGGGGCAGCAGGCTGTAGGTGAACCGGTGCAGGCCCAGGTCGCCTAGCGGGTCCGGCGAAATCGGGCCGCGCAGGAGGGTCAGGCGCATAGTTGAGTCATGGATATCGTAGCCGTATTTACAATCATTCAAAAGGGCTACCCCGTAGTCGCCTTCGGAAAGGTCAACCCACTTATGGGCGCAGGTTTCGAACCGGGCCTTGTCCCAACCGGTGTTGCGGTGGGTGGACCGTTCCAGGTTACCAAACTGGATTTCGGCGGTCGCCCGGCCGTTCCGGACTTCCACCGGGAAAGCCACTTTCAGCAAGGTCTGGCGTTCCTGCCAATCCACCTCGGTCACGAAATCAATCCGGCGCGATTCGGCATAGATATATAGGTGCTGGGTAATCCGGGTACGGCCCTGGTAGAGCCATTCCAGTTTTAGGCCGCCCCGCAGCGGTCCCTGCTCAACTACCGTAATGGTTGGAGCCTGGTCCGGGCGGTAGCTTTTCTGCTCGTAGTAGGCGTCAATGTTCCAGGCGTCATACTCGACCGGCTTATCCTCGAAGAACTGCAAGACGTTGCCCGGCTGGCCCGGCTGCAACACCTCGCGGCCCGCACCGCCGTACCCGGCTTTGTCCAACAAGCGGGTAATCTGGCCCTGGCTGTCCAGTTCCAGGCGGTAATATTTATTCTCTAACCAGTCAGAAGAAACCGAAAGCCCGTTTGCCTGGCCGGTGGTAGGGTTGGCCGGTGGCGCGAAGGAGCGATAACCAAATGATGGAACGGTCCCGGCCTGGACCAGGGCCTGACCGTCCGCCAGGTTTTGATAGGGCAGTCCCAGCTTTTCAGCCTGGGATTGGTCGATTTCAACCGGCTCGCTGCGGTCCCAGGATACCGGGTTAAAAACCACCAGGGCTCCGTCCGGCGCGGCCAGGTTTTCGACCAGGCTTTGCCCGGCTTCCGCAATCAGGCGGCCGGTAATCCCGGAAACCTGGGCGTAATTCTCAACTGCGTCCGAGTAAACCTCGCCAATTGACGAACCCGGCAGAATATCGTGGAACTGGTGGGTCAGGACAATCTTCCAGGCTTCGCTGAGATCTTGCTGTGGATAAGCCTTCCCGGTCATGGCCAGGGCGCTGCTGGCTAGAAACTCGGCATTATGCAGGTCGCGTTCGGCCAACCGGTTGGCGCGTTTGACCCGGGCCTGGCTGGTGTAGGTGCCCCGGTGAAATTCCAGGTAAAGTTCGCCGACCCATTCGGGCAGCCGTGGGTCCTGGCCGGCCCGTCCGGCCAGCTTATCCATAAAGTCGGCAATTTTTCCGGTTGCGGCGGTCGGCAGTTCCGGGCTGAGCGAGTGCTGCAGTAGTCCGGCCGCTTCGACCATCGGGCGGGTCGGGCCGCCCCCGCCATCGCCATAGCCGTAGGCCAGCAGCAGTTCCCGGTTAATCTCTTTATGGCGGTAGTTCTTCCAGGAAAGGGCCAGCACTTCTGGCCGCATCTCGCCGTTATAGGTGTAATAGGTCTGGGAATGGTCGTCATTCTGGGCCGTGATGAAATGGGCCAGCACCCGGCTGCCGTCCAGGCCCTCCCACCAGAAGGTATCCATCGGCACCCGGTTGGTTTCGTTCCAGCTAATTTTGGTCGTAATAAAGTAGTCGGCCCCGGCCCCTTTAATCAACTGGGGCAGTGCGGCGCTGTAACCAAAGACGTCCGGCAACCACAGAACTTTGGAAGTCCGGCCAAACTCCTCGCGGAAGAAGCGCTGCCCGAACAGGAACTGCCGGACCAGGCTTTCGCCACCGGTAAGGTTAGTATCAGCCTCGACCCACATCGCGCCCTCCGGCTCCCACTGGCCGCTGGCGACTTTTTGCTTGATGCGTTCGTACAGGGCCGGTTGGTCCTCTTTAACATACTGGTAAAGCTGGGGCTGGCTCTGGGTAAAGATAAAATGGGGGTAGCGGTCCATGTGGTACAGGGCCGTACTGAAGGTGTTGGCCGCTTTCAGCCGGGTATGCTTCAACTGCCACAGCCAGGCCACATCGATATGGGCGTGGCCGGTGGAAACCACGTGCGGCTGCCAGTCGCTGCTGGCCCGTTCCAGGCCCTTCAACCGGCGGTTAAGCCCGTCTAGGGCCGCTTCGCAGGAAGCGTAAAACACTTCCGAGCGGTCGGGCTGGCGGAAGTCCAGCACCGCGCAGGCTTCTTCCAGGGCCGTCAACAGGGCCTGATGGGTGGGAGACTCTTCGGGCAGAGTGGTCAGGCCGTCAAGGACCAGGCTCATCAACAGGTGCAGTTGGTCGGCGGCAAGGTTGGGCAAGGCCAGTTCCATTTTGCCAACCACGTGATAGTCGGCCGCGATACCGGTCCAGAGTTTAACCGTTACGGCCAACCCGGCCTGGCGGGTCTTTTCGGGCGGCAGCAAAATCTCGCGGTGAAAGCGGTCCAGGGCGTGGAAGGGTTCGCCATCCAGGCAGAGCAGCCCTTCTACCGTGTTTATCAGCCAGGTATTCGGCACTTCCGAAAGATTCAAGTGCAGGGCCAGGGTCTGGCCGCGCCACTCGGCCGGGATTTCAAGGTCAAAACTGACCAGGTAATTACTATCGCGCTTGCCCCAGCGGTCGCCTTCGGCTAACCAGACTGCTTCGGCGTCGGAAACTTCAAGCCGTTCGGCCCGCACTTTTCCTATTGGTTGGCTGGCCGCGTAACGCTTCTTTCCAATTTCAGCAATTCGACTTTGAATCTTCCTTACGCTCAAGTTCATGCAACCGCTCCCTATTTTGTATTACATCTGGTTTCTAAAGACCGCCGCACGGCTAAAAGCAGACCGGCGCTATGACCAGAAAACTTTACCGGATAGTACCGCTGATAACTTTCAAAGGCTTTTCGGTGCCATCTGAAATTAGCCGGGCCGCCAGGCCGGGTGGTATAAGCAGCGTATCGCCCTTTTTAAGCGGCTCGTCCGCAAACTGGCGGCCTTCCGGCGCAAGCTTCCCGGTGCCTTCCAGGACCGTGAGCAGGTTAAAGCTGTCCGGTTTGGCGGCCAGTCCGGCCCGGTCCTCTACGCTGTAGAGTTCGGCGGTGAAATACTCGCTTTCGACCAGCCGGGCGTGGGCGTATCCGCCCAGCGGTTCAAGTTCCGGGTGGGTCACTTTGGGATTAGGATTATCAAGTTTGATGGCTTTCAGACCCTTTTCGATGTGAATCTCGCGTCCGGTGCGGCCCCAGTCATACAGGCGGTAGGTTATATCGGTATCCTGCTGCAACTCGTAGACTACGATGCCTTTGGTCAGGGCGTGGACCGTCCCGGCCGGAAGATAAACCACGTCACCCTCACGGACCGGCACTTTTTGCAGGTAGCGTAAAAGGTCTTGCTGGCTTAAAGCTTCTTTTAGCTGGTCCAGGTTTCGGGCCGTTTCGTTTAGCCCATAGCAAATTTCCGCCCCGGCCTGAGCCTGTATGACGTACCAGAATTCGGTCTTGCCGTAGGGATAATTTTCAAGTTGCTGGGCCAGGGCGTTATCCGGGTGGACCTGGACCGACAGATTTTCCCGCGCGTCAATAAATTTTACCAGCAAGGGAAATTTGGGGTAGGAACTGCTTTTCTCACCAAAGTATTTTACGGGGTCTTGTTCAAACAGGTCACTCAATTTGCGCCCGGCCAGGTCACCGTTGGTGACTTTAGTGGCTGAAAACGCTTCCCAACTCTCACCGAGCTTTGCGGCCAGGTCGGTGGACCGCCCCAATTCTCCGGCCAACCAGCTACCACCCCAGACTATTTCTTTGACCTGGGGCTCCAATCTTAAAGGGTATAAATTCATAGAATTAACCTTTTCTATTCCGTGTAAATCTATTTTCCAGGCCCAAATTCAGACTGGTTAAAGTCTATTTACTCCAGGACAAACCTATGTTATAACGTTCGGGTCTTGCTGGCAAGTTAAGGGCCTGGCCGGGCCGTTCCCCGGATTGTTAGCGTCCTGGCAGTAAGTTATAATAGGCCCGGTACAGTAAAGGGCCGTAAATTCCACAATCAACAACCCGCGAAGGCATACCAATATGGATACAGCCGTAGAAGAAAAATTGTAGCAGTGGCGAAAAAATATGGAGATATAACCCATCTAAGGGTTCCCCAGGTGGCAGCGGTATATAACGGGGATTGCCTGGAAGTTATCCGCGAAAGAAACATCCAGGGGGTTGATTTAATCTACCTGGACCCGCCTTTTGGCACGCAAAAGGACCACTCCCTTTCTACCAGGGACGGAAACACTCTCTTCTCCTATTCCGATAGATGGGATTCTAAAAATGAGTATTCCCAATTCATACGCAGCCGAATAAGCCTTTTCAAACAGATTCTAAAACCTACTGGCAGTCTATTTTTCCATTGTGACAGCACTTCTTCACATATCGCGCATCTCATTCTAGATGAGGTTTTCGGGGAAGAAAACTTCCGGTCGGAAATAATCTGGCATTACAAAAGGTGGACCAACTCGCAAAAGAATCTTATTCCGGCCCACCAGACGATTTTCTTTTATTCCAGGTCCGCTGATTTCAAGTTTAACCCGGCATTTAGCGACTATTCGGAAACCACCAATGTTGACCAGATCCTGCACAGGCGTGAAAGAGATTGGCGCGGGAAATCGGCTTATGCAATTGATGAAGATGGTGATTATATTATCAACGGGGCCAAAAGGGGTGTCCCGTTGAGTGACGTGTGGGAAATTCCCTTTCTAAATCCAAAAGCAAAGGAACGGGTAGGCTATCCGACCCAGAAGCCCATCACCTTACTTGAGCGCATAATCAGCCTGGCCTCGGACCCCGGTGACCTTGTCCTCGACCCTTTTTGCGGCAGCGGCACTACGCTGGTAGCGGCCAGTTTGCTTGGCAGGCGTAGTATAGGCATCGATATTTCCGAATCCGCCTGTAACCTGGCCGCTACCAGGCTGGAAAACCCGGTTAAAACAGAATCAGTGGTGCTGAATATAGGCCGGGGCAGTTATTTGCACAAAGCCGCTGACGCCCTTAAACACCTGGCGGGCCTTGACTATACGGTGATACCGAGGAACAAGGGAATAGATGCCATTCTCAAGAAGGAACTAAACGGGCGGCTGGTCTTTGTAAGGGTCCAGCGGGAGTTTGAAACCCTGGACGAAACCATCGCGGCCATTACAAAAGGGACCGAGAGAAAGGGCTCCTGTTACAGGGTGGTAGTTAAAACCGCTCCCGGTAATGAAGGGCAAGCGGGTTTCGAAGGTTTAAGTGAAACCCGCAATCTGCTGATTATTTCTTCGTTTTCAGATCAAATCAACCAGGCCCTGGCCGGGCCGGAAAGCAGCCCCGGCCGCCTTGTTAGAAAAATGCCCGCTTCCCCGGCCAAACAGGCCGCTCCGGGGCTGGTACAGCCGCAGGCGGCCGCCTTTGAACCCCCGGCTTAGCCGCTTATACCACATTAAAAATCAGTGGATTAAGCAGCACCGTAACAATTTTGGGCGGTATTATGATACTATAGGTCCTATTGTGGCAGCTTGTAAGGTTGTTTACAATTTGGCTCTGGTGAACTTGAATCTTGAAGTAATCCTTTGAATGAAGGAGAAATTAGCAGTTTGAAGCTTAAAAAGTTAGTCTTATTTTTAATACCACTGGTCCTATTGCTGGCAGCCTGCGGCAATGAGGCTACCCCTTCTCCCCAGTCCCAGACTACCACCGGACCAACGCCCGCAGCCACACCTTCTAAGGCCGCTACCAGCGCCACTGCCCTTACCCCGGCCACCGCAGGTATCAGCATGCCCACCATCGCGGCTCCTCAGGAAGCCCAGGGGGACGGTTTGACCATGAAGGCAGCCTATGCGGTCGTTTCGCCAATGATTACCGCCTGGAATAGCAAAGCCAGCCTGGTTGCCGTCTTTACGCCGCCCGATAGCGAAATCGGCCTGGACAGTAACGGACGGGCCAGCCAGTGGTTTTTTGAGGTCTTTGACCCGATATCGGCCCAGCACAGCACCTGGCTGGTAAAAGCCCTGCCGGGTGGCAAGAGCAGCGGCGAGAAAAGCATTGAGGACGTTTTACCAAAAGACCGGGCGGATTTGCTGGAAAGCCGCAAGCTGCCGCTCCTCAGTACTTTGATTGATACCGACCGCTTGATGCAAGTGGCCCGCGAAAACGGCGGGACGAAGAGTGACCAACCCATAGGCATTCGCCTGGTGACCCCGGCCAAAGAAAGCGACCCTTTAGTTTTCGACCTCTTATTTTATACCGGGGACGATGTTTTGCGCTTGCGAATAGATGCGCAAAGCGGTAAATTAGTAGAGAACGTAAAAGGTTAACCAAGGAGAAAATAATGGCAAATTCAGGCGGAATAAGTTTCAGCACCCTTTTTGAAGTCGCGGGAGTTGTACTAAACAGCACCAAGACCAAACAACCCGACAAAGACGGCAAGGCCGGGCTGGCGGTGGACCCACAGAAACTGGCCCTGGGAATGGCCGGGATAGCCGGGCAGCAGGTCTTGAAGGGATTTGCCCAGCGGCAGGCCCGCAAGCGCTTGCGCAAAGAGTTAGCGGCCGGTTTGATTAGTGCCGAGGACTTTAAAGCGGGACGCTCGGCGGCGGATATCCGCCGCAAGAACAAAAAGGGCTTTTTGCGGCCCGGCCTGTTGTTAGGAGCCCTGGTAGGCGGCGCGTTGTATTTACTTTCACTCTCGCCTGAAGACCGCGAGAAGCTTTTCAAACAGGTCGAGCAAGGCTTAGCCCAGATTGTCGGGATTTTAAACGAAATCCAGGGTAAGCCTTACAGCGACGATTTTGAGGACAAGAAAGCCTAATCAGGCCCACCTGGTTATTCTTTACTTAATAAGGTTTAGTGGTCCAGTTGCCAGAAGCGGGCGGCCCCGTCACTCCCGGCGCAAACCACTAAACCATCCCTGGGCCATTCCAGCACCCGCAGCGGTTCCTGGCCCGCCGCTATAGTCTGCAACAACTTCCCCCGGTTATCCCATACCGAAATCTTTCCGGCTTCCGGCACGTTGCCGACCGCGACCAACTGGCTGTTGGGCGACCAGGCCACCGGCCGGCCCTCTTTCAGGTGCGGCATTATGGTTATACTTTTGCCGGTCAGATTATTTACTCTTGGAGTTACCCGCGTCTGGACAATGGTTACACCGGGGTCGGCCTGACCGCTGGCAGGTTTAGGTGGGACTTCCACCACTAATAGTTCAAAACTATTGCCGCTGACCGCCAGCCGCGCCCCATCCGGCGACCAGGCAACGCCCTGCGGCCCATCCCCGCCAATCCCGATTTCATCCGAAGGTAAAGCCGTTTTGCCCGAACTCAGCGCATGGATATTCAGAAATTCGTCGGCCAGACGCGAGCCGTCCGGCGACCAGCTTAAATAACCGGCAAAGTCTGAGACGAAAGCCTGGTGTAACTGGCCGGTATCGGTGTTATAAATCGAAAGGTTGCCATCCGAGGTGAACCCGGCCAGCCGCTTGCTATCGGCGGAGAAAGCAACTTCTACCGTATCGCCAAAAGCCTCGGCGGCGCTTGAAGCGGCCAGCCGGTTGGGCCCAGTGCGAAATTTAGCAGTCGGTTTATCCCAGCGCCAGACCAGTATCACCCCATTAAAGCCCCCGGCCGCCAGTAACAGCCCGTCCGGTGACCAGTCCAGGCTGCTTGCCCCACCTCGCAGAGTCTGGATTAGCTTGCCGGTTTCGGTTTCAACCAGCCAGGTATCCAGCCGGTCGGCCAGCACCATCAACTTGCGGTCAGGTGAGAAAGCCAGCGCCCTGAGCGGTTCGGGTTTGCCCTCCGGCGTAAGGTTCTGGCCGGTAAGGGTTGCCAGAAGGCGGGCGGTGGTTGGACCGGCGGTGGGATTGGGTAGAGTATCCAGGGCAGGTAAAGGGGCCGACAGGCGCGGCCCGGCCCCGGGCGGGCGAGTTGGCGTCGGAGTGGGTGGTGGGGCCAGGGGTTGAGCCTGGTTGGCCTGGTCTATTTCAGACAGGATAGCTTCGGGGGTAGCGTTAATGACCTGGACCCCCGGTGTGGAGGGCGCGGGCAAACCGCTTGCCGGACTGGTAGAGGTAGGCGGGGCCGTTGGTTGCTCAACGCACCCGACCAGGCATAACGAAGCCAGTAATAAACTGACCAGAAGCAGGTAAACCGGTTTTGACTTTGGTGCTGCTGTCATATTTCGGTAAAGCTTGTCCTTAGCCATTGACTGGCGATGGCGGCCGGGGCCGGGCGGGCAATCAGGTAACCCTGGGCAGCCTCACAGCCCAGCGCCCGCAAATGCCGTAACTGGTCAAGGGTTTCAACCCCTTCGGCGGTAACTTCGATACCCAGGTTGTGGGCCATTGTAATAATCGTTCTTACCAGCTCGGTATTTTCACCCTGGCTGTTAATCCGGCTGACAAAGGACCGGTCGATTTTAAGCGAGTCTACCGGGAAGCGGTGGAGGTAACTCAGAGATGAATAGCCGGTCCCAAAATCGTCCAGGGCCAACCGAATACCCATTGCCCGCAATTGTAACAGGTTAGTGGTAATTATCTCAGCATTTTCCATCAGGACGCTTTCGGTAATTTCAAGCGTCAGGTTGGTCGGGGAAAGGCCGGTACCAGCCAAAGCGGTTTTTATTTGCTCAACCAGGTTCGGTTGCAAGAATTGGCGGCTGGACAGGTTGACGCTAATCATTGAGGCGCCCAGGTCGGGGTTCTCAAGCTGCCATTCGCGCAACTGGCGGCAGCTTTCATAAAGCATTCGCCACCCAATCGGTACAATCAGGCCCGTTTCTTCAGCCACTGGAATAAAGTCAGCGGGCGGCACCAGGCCCCTTTCGGGATGCTGCCAGCGAATGAGTGCCTCAAAGCCCTTGACCTTGCCCGTGCTGATTTCAATTATGGGCTGGTAAAAGACATAGAACTCATCTTTTTCCAAAGCTTTGCGCAAATCGGTTTCAAGCTGTAGCAGTTTGACCGCGCTATCGTGCATTCCCCGGTCGAATAAGGCGTAGCGAGACCGGCCCCTGGCTTTTGCCTTGTATAGAGCGGTATCGGCGTTACGCAATAAGTCCTGGGGCTTTTCGACATTACCCTCATTCAGGGTAATTCCAATACTGGTCGAGGTAAAGACCTCTTGCCCGTTAAGGTCAAAAGGCCGGGTGATCGCATCCTGAATGCGGTCGGCGATTTGAGTGGCATCATTTGGGCCGTTGATATCTTCCAGCAGGATAGTAAACTCATCGCCGCCAAAGCGGGCGACCGTATCCTCCGGCCTCAAACAACCTTTCAGGCGCTGTGCAATGGCGATCAGCAACTGGTCACCCGTGACATGGCCGAGGCTGTCATTTATTACTTTGAACCGGTCGAGGTCCATAAAAAGTACCGCGAAAGAATTATCCTGGCGGCGCTTGCTCCGGACGATAGCTTGTTCCAGCCGGTCCATGAAAAGGGTGCGGTTAGCCAGCCCGGTCAGGGCATCGTGCAAAGCATAATGGCGCAACTTTTCTTCGGCCAACTTGCGTTCGGTAATATCTTTAGAGATACCGGCTACCCGGTAGATTTCCCCGGCCTTGTTGCGGACCGGAAAGGCTTTATCCCAGACCCAGCGGATAGCGCCATCCGGCTGAATTACCCGGTATTCAATTTCGTAGTCACCGGCCAGTTTAGTAGTCTGTTTCTCTAAAACCTTTTCGTAATCCGCCGGGTGGACCGCCTCTAAAAAGGATTCGTAACGGGCATAAAGGCTTTCACAACTGCGGCCCCACACCTCTTCGTAAGCCGGGCTGACATAAAGCACGTGCCGCTGCCGGGGGTCAATCATCCAGAAAACATCTTTGATATTTTCGGCCAGTTGCAAAAAGCGTAATTTTTCACTTTCGAGCGCTTCTTCGGCCAGTTTGCGTTCGGTTATATCGTCCAGCGTACCGGAAATCCCGGCCACACCGTCTTCCTGGTCAAGGGTAATGTGAGCGTTAAATTGAATCCAGCGCCAGCTTCCGTCTTTGGTCATCCAGCGGACCTCGTGGCGGCAAAATTCTTTCTGGCCTTCCAATAACGGGGTGAATAATTCGGCGTTGTACTGGCGGTCATCCGGATGAATGTAATCCAGGAAACAAACACCCCGGCTTTCATCCAGTTTATAACCGGTAATTTCAGTCCAGGCCGGGTTCAGGAAGGTCCAGCGGCCTTGCTCATCGGTCTGGAAAACAACTTCCTTCAGGCTATTGAAGAGCGAGCGGTATTGCTTTTCTCTTTGCTGGACCTCGGTATAAAGCTTGCCCCGTTCGATAGCAATATTAATATGAGCCGCCAGGACTTTCATGAGGTGCAAATCGGCTTCAGTTAAACTAATACCGTTGGTTGTTTCCACATTAAAGACGCCTACGGTGTAGTTTTGAACAACCAGGGGCACACATACTTCCGAAACGATATCCTCGACCGCGCCAATAAAAACCGGGCTGGTATTTACGTCTTCCAGTAGGACCGGCTGCCCGGTGCGGGCGACTAGCCCCATAATCCCTCTATCGGTAGATAACCGCTTGATGGGTTCTGAATAACCGACCTGGTGCTGCAAGATTAAATCGGTACTGTTGCCATCCTGGGGTAAAAGATACAGGCTGACTAACTCGTAATTAAAAGTTTCCCTGACGCCTTCAACGGTCTTGCGGATAATAGTTTGGAGGTGGACCTCGCGGGCAACCGCGTTACGGACCTGGTTGATTAACTGTTGTTCCTGGCTCTGGCGTTGAGAGGCTTTTAGCAACTCGTGCTGGCGCTGCTCGCTCGCGTTGAGCGCTTCTTCCACCTGTTTACGTCCCGCGATTTCCTGCTGGGCCTTCCAATACAGCCGGGCGTTATCCAGGGCCAGCGAGGCCAGCTCCGAGAACCGGGTAAGCATGTCAATTTCGGCTTCGCTAAAGGTGCGGCCTTCTTCTTGATGGGCCAGACCCAGCACGCCCATGAACTGCGAGTTGTTCTGGAGCGGCAGCCCGACTATCGAATAAATTTTGTCATAGGCTTTATTAGACAGACGGTTGGACCAACCAGAGTAATTATTTACCAGCACCGGGCTGTTGCGTTCCCAGACGCTACCGGCAATCCCCTGGCCTTTTTTAACCTTCTCGGAATAAATATTTAAGTCTTCGATATAGTGGAATTTTACTTTTAGTTCCAGGGAAGTTTCTTCGCCATCTAGCAGGTAAACAAAGCCCAGGGAAGTACCCACCAATTCAGCGGCTTTGTTTACGATCAATTTCAGCAATTCACCAAAATCCTGGCGTTTCATCAGCCCAAGGATTATTTGATTATAGGCGGACTTATACTGGTTTTCCTGGCGCTGGCGGGTTTCCGATCTTTTATATTCAGCTAATTCCGCCTGTAGCTGGCGGTTTGCATGCAATAGATCCCCGGTTCCATCCGTAACCGGTTGTTCATATTTCTGGCTGGCCTCATCAATTTCAAGTAGCCGGGTTACCACTTTTGAACCATTAAACGTCCCATTTTCGGGAGAATGTTCTATTTCAATGGCCTGTCCATTGTCGGGTCTAAAAGTAGAATTACCATTATGGATTAGATAACTATCGGGACTACTCATTTATATAATAACTTTCTATAACGACGTCAAAACAAGCAGAACTTTTAATCCTTAGATTTTCTCATACCCAGAAGTCTTATCATAACATTTTAACATTAAGATTCATCTATCAAAAACATAACTCTTGTGTAACAAAATATCAAATTTGATCATAATAAATGGATTAACAGTCATTGTCTCACGTTTTACAAAGATTATAAAGATTTTTGCGCATTTATAAGAATATGTCTATAATTTACCCGGCCAGGCGGTGGTGCTGGCCCAAGCCTGACCTGAACCGTATTGTAGACCGGGTATGGGTTTTTGTAGATTATCCCTTTGTATATAGAAAACGGCAAAACCCTGATTAAATTTCAAGAGAAACGTTTTTTATCCGGCCCGTCCTCTAAAATTTTTACGGTACTGGCAGCCCTGCTACTGCTGCTGATCGCCTGGCCCTTGCTGGCCCGGCTGGATTTTTACGGGACGCAGCTTGGTCGCCGGTTAACTTACCCTTTTTTCCAGGGCAGTTCGGAAGGGCTTATCCTGAGTGAAGTGGGGCTTATCCGGTCGGGAAGTTCGATCTATAACTCTTTCCGGGGCGATTTATTTGTGTCAGCGCCCTATCCCCCGGCCTATTACTACCTGACAGCCTGGGTTTCCGGCCTGTTTAATACCCCTGACACCAGCTTTGTGCCCGGGCGCATAATTTCGCTTGTATCGGCCGTAGCCAGCGGCCTGCTCATCGCCTGGCAGGTTTTCTTTTTTAGACCACCCGTCAAATCCGTTGCGCCGGGCCGCTCCCGGTTTATACTCAAAGGTTTAATCGCCACCCTGGCCGGGCTGGCCTTTATGACTCTACCGGCCGTAATGGTCTGGTCAATGCGGGTGCGGCCCGATATGTTAATGACCATGCTGCAACTGGCCGGGCTGGCCCTGGTTGCGGAAGGCGCCCGCCGCCAGCGTTACTGGCTGGTGCTGGCTTCGGCTATCCCCTTCAGTTTAGCTATTTATACCAAGCAAACCGCCCTGGCCGGTCCGGCGGCGGCTTTTATTTTCCTGGCCTTTTATTATGGCCGGGACTGGCGCAAAATCCTGGGCTGGCTGGGAGTGCAGGTGCTGGCGACCGGGTTGCCATTTATAATATTAAATCTAACCACGGACGGTGAACTTTACCGCCGCCTTTTCAAGTACCACAACTTGCCCTGGTTGAGCGCCAATTTTAGTAATTACGCCCAACTCTTCCTGCAAGAAAACCTGGGACTGCTGCTGTTGGGGACAGGTTTAGTGGGGCTGCTGCTGGCGGCTATAGTGGTCCGGATGCGGGTGGCGCGGTTCAAATCCACCTCGGACCGCCTGGATAGTTTAATCGAAATCGGCCGCCAGGTACCTCTGGCCGTCTGGTATTTTGCGGGGTCGCTGGCGCTGCTAGGGGGCCTGGGAGTGTCCGGGGCCGACCACAACCACTTTCTACCGGCAGAAGCCGCTACAGCCCTGGCAGGCGGCGTTTGCGCGGCCTGGCTGCTCTATTGCGGGCGTTGGCGCTGGCTGTTCCTGGCCGGGTTGGCCGTTTACTGGGCCCAACTGGCGATTTTCTCGGTGCCGCCTTCCCGTTACGAAATTGAGTTGCGGACCCGTGACGCCGATTACCAGCGCCAGCTGTGGCGGATTATCAGTTATGCCGCCAGCAAGCCCGGCCCAATTTTAAGCAGCGAGTCCGGCTTCTATATCCTGGCCGGAAAGACACCCCAGGACGGGCCTTATTACAACGATTTATTTACCCTGGCCGCCCTGGATAAGCAGGGCCTATACAGCGAAGAAGGGTTATTGAATAGTATTCGGGCCAAAAAGTTTGCCGTGGTGCTGGCCGAGGGCGACCTGTTTAACGGCCAGGCCAGGCCGGATGTCTGGACACCCCAGTTAGTGGAAGCCCTGAAGGCAAACTATTTCCGAAAATTCACCGATGTCTGGTATACCTACGAACCGTTACCCTGACTTTCAGGCCGCGCCGTTGGTCAGCGCCAACACACCGGACTTAGAAGTGCCGGTAAGGCCAGGCCGCTAACTTCCCAGCGGTACGGTAACGATAAAGCGCGTGCCGCCTTCCGGTGGAAACTCAACGCGTATTTCCCCGCCGTGTAATTGAATTATCTCCCGGCAGATGAAAAGGCCCAGGCCCAGGCCATTAACCATATTGGTGTCGTGGGCCTGGTAAAACCGCTCGAAGATATGGGCCCGCCGCTCCACCGGGATGCCAAGGCCCTGGTCGGTTATGCTCAGGGTGAAACTTCCATCATCCGCCGGGGTCTTACCCAAAATTAGTTCAATTGTCCCACCCGCCGGGCTGTACTTGAGGGCATTATCCAACAGGTTACTAATGACCTGCTCGTACCGGAACGGGTCCACCCGCGCCACCAGCTTTTCCTCAGCCGCCTTTAAGATAAAAGTATGCCGGTCGGTCCGGCTTTGTACCTGCTCCATCACTTCTCTAACCATGCTTAAAACCTCGGTTGCTCGCTGGTCCAGTTGCAATTTCCCGGCCTCAATCCGCGAAACATCCAACAACTGGTCAATCAGGTAGGTCAACTTATCGGACTGCTTATTGATAATTCCTAAATTCCGTTTCAACCTGGCAAGGTCCAGCGGCTGGCTTTCACTGCGTTCTACCTGGCGTGTAAGTACCTGAGTGAAACCTTTCAGGCCGGTTAACGGAGTTTTTAGTTCATGGGCCGCCACTGACAAAAAGGTTTCTCGCTCCTTGAGCGCTTTTTCGGCGGCCTGGCGGGCGCTTTGCTCGCGAAGCAGTAACTGGTGGCGTTCTTCTTCGCTATGCAACCTTTCCGTCGCGTCCCGGAAAACCAGTACAACCCCGATGATTTTACCGGAAGCCGCCTTTATAGGGGCGGCGCTATCCTCAATGGGAATTTCCCGGCCATCGCGGGCGAGCAAGCTGGTATGATTCGCCATCCCGATGATAATACCCTGTTCCAGTACTTTAATGACAGGGTTCTCTACCGGCAACCGGCTTTCCATATTTATTATATTAAAGATACTGGTCAGGGGCTGACCCAGGGCCTCGGCGTTGGGCCAGGCGGTCAGGTTTTCCGCCACCGGGTTAAGATAAGTCACCCGGCCCTGGTTATCGGTCGTGATAACGGCGTCACCGATACTGGAAAGCGTAACCGCGTATTGTTCGCGCTGCTCTCGCAATTCGCTTTCATTAAGCTTGCGCTCTATACCCAGTGACACTTGCTTGACCAGCGTTTCAAGGGTCTGGTAGAAAGCGACCGAAATAGGGCTGCGCGAAAACAAACCCAGGACACCCACCAGGTGGTCATCTATTAGCAAAGGATAGCCGGCAAACGCGACCAAACCTTCCCGTTTAACCCATTCCTGGTCACTCACCCGGCTGTCATTGGCTACATCATTGGTTAAATGGGGCTGGCGTTCCAGGGCAATTTGTCCAATTTTAAAAGAACCTAATGGCACCCGGCTGTGCGGGCCATCCAGGTGGGTATACTTGCCCGCGCTGGCATGCAGTTCTAACATTTTCTCAGCCGGGTTAAAAGTCCAAATCCGGGCAAAAACCACCTGCAAATGCTTTACTAGAGCTTCGGCACATTGCTGGAGAATCGACTGGAGACTATCCTCCAGGATCAGGACCTGGCTGACTTCGGCGACCAGGTGCGCCAGCCGCAATTGTTCCTGTAAAGCAAACTCAACTTGCTTGCGTTTAGTAATATCCTGGAAATATACCGAAAGGCCCTCAGCATAAGGATAAGCCGTTACCTGGTACCACGATTGAAGTGGGTCGAAATATTCCTCAAAGCTAACCCGAACTTGCTGCTCCAGTGCCGTAGTGTAATTTATATAAAAGGGACTATCGGCGGCTTCGGGAAATTCCTCCCAGATTAGCTTGCCCAGTAATTCTTCACTGGACTTGAGTAATAATTTTTCCGCCTGCGGGTTAAGGTAGGTAAAATGCCAGGTCCGATCGAGGGTAAAAATGGCATCAGTAATACTTTGAAGGATAGTCTCACTGCGTAACATTAATTCGGTTGCTTTCTGATTAACAAGGACCAAAAACCAGGAAAAGGTATTA
>JAQBPB010000044.1 GCA_028287745.1 Chloroflexota bacterium | reverse complement strand
ACAGCATCGTCTTCTGGAAGACATAGTCACCGGCCTGGGCGACCCGTGAGGCTTTACCACCTCCGGCGGCGGTCCAGTCCTGGGGCCGGATATACTGGGTATGGCAATAGACGCAGCCGTTACCCATGTAGATCTGGCGGCCTCGCTCTTCCTGCTCGGTAAGCGGCCTGGCCGAATCCGAAGGTAGTGGTTGGAAGGTCAGGGTTGAAACCCCTAACGTCATAAACACCACCGTGATTACAATTAAGACTGCCCCGGCCAGCACAGTGCCGAAGGTCATTTTCATGCCCGCTTCCTCCTAGACTAAAGACGACGTTGTAAGCCTGGTTGACAAGCGCGAAATCTTAAATTGAAAAGGGTATCCCGGTTGGCGTAATACCAGGCAAAGGGCAAGTTTGAACTACCGCTGTTTTAGAACCCCAGGGAAATACCCGTTTTAACTTTTTACGGAAAGAAAGGAAAGTTGCAAAAAACCAAACGAAATCTACGTAACCTGTTTCTATTATAGATGTAACCCTCTTAGTTGTCAGCAAATGGAAGGTTGAGAAAGGTTAAGATTGTAAAAAGGCTCCTTGCCAGCGTGCAAAAAAGACAAGGTTAGGCCACATTAAAAGGCTAAACCCGCTCAAGGGTTTAGCCTATTTTGGTATAACTTAAAGGCTTTTACAAGCTTTGACAACTCTCATAAAAGCCTTAAAACAACCGGTGTTCATGAAAATTCCGGTTATAGTTGGGTCTGAACATTGTTAAAAGTTAATCTCTAACCAGGCCAAGCTTCTTATTTAACTTATGCGCCAGGGTGTCGGGTGGCGCTCCTTTGCTGACGGCTCTAGCCAGGGAGCAAAAATTATGCTCCTCTCCTCGAGCACTAATATTAAGGGTCGCGCCTTGCAGGATTATCCCGGTATTCGCCTGTAACTGGGTAAGCCCGAATTGAATGATAACCTGGCTGCAAGTTGCATTGATACTGCTAACGGGTAGGGTCTGCGGTTGGTCCGTAATCGTAACCGGCGGTTGGCCGCAGGGGTAGGTAATTGTGCCGCTAATAGTACCCAGGCTTACAAGTTTACCGTCCTGCACGGCAAAATTGGTCAGCGTATATGTCCCATTGAAAGAGTAGAAAGCACACATCCGGTCAGCATGTACGCCCCCGATGGGGAAAGTGTAAGTTGCTGCTCTGTCCTCCCTATCGTCGTGAGCGCTAGCCGGGGCGACATCTCCTACTGCCATGAACAGGCCAAGCAGCAGCAAAGCCAGAGAAATCAAGCTTAATTTTCGTTTCATTTCTTTAATCCTCCTTGAATGATTTGGTCATAATTAAATCAATTCAGGCTGATAAGAGTTGATGTTAAAGACTGGATTACTTCGTCTCAAGCACATTTATAATTAAGGCTGAAGCAATAGAGGCTTTAGCAGTTAAGGGTAAGAGTGAATAAAAGTAACGCTGGTAAGGTGGTAGACCGGGTCTGACTGCCCAGCGGGTATTCTGGCTGGTGGGACCGGATGATCACGGCCTGTCAGGCTTATACCCCGGCAAGGCAGGTGAAGTCTTGCCCGGTGAGAGCCGTTAAAGGTTACAAGCTTATGACAGGTAGGGGGTTCCATAGAAGGACGTAATTTGATTTAGCCGGGTGGTGGTGCCGGGATATTAATAACTTTAGGGGTTGAACACTCTACAACGATTCTAATACCGGCGCAGGCCACTGTCAATGGCTGCGCCAGTATAACCGCGCTACTCTTTGCAAATGGTTTAGCATCCGCCGGGTACGGCGGGAGAGGCTATTTTGTCATTCCGGACCCGGTTAAGATTCTCCTGGTTGTGGTGCTGTGCCTATTCAGCCCAACCGTCCTACCCAATCAGATTCGGAATGACAAATGCTTGAGCGGCCCTGCTAAGGCTATCTTACTTACCCAGGCTTAAAAGCAGGTCGCGGGCGCGTTCGAGAGTTTCCGGTTTCTTGCAGAAGCAGAACCGGATTTTGGTGCGGCCCTGGTTTTTATCCCGGTAGAAGGATGAACCGGGCACGGTTGCCAGGCCAATCTCGTCAATCATAAAGCGGGCGAAGCTCACATCGTCTGGCTGGTTGAACCGCTTCAGCAGGTCACCGGCATCGGTCATGATGTAATAGGCTCCTTGCGGCTCGTAAGGGTGGAACCCGGCCTCGCGCAGGAACTCCATCATATAGTCGCGTTTGACCCGGTACAGGTTGCCCAGGTTTTCGTAGTACTCGTCCATAAAGCCCAGGGCGAAGGCGGCGCCTTCCTGCAAGGGGGCGGCGGCTCCGACGGTCAAAAAGTCGTGGACCTTACGAATGGCGTTGCTAATTTCCGGTGGGGCGATTAGCCAGCCAATCCGCCAGCCGGTGGCCGAGTAGGTCTTGGACAGTCCACTGATGGTAATCGTCCGTTCGTACATACCGGGCAGGGTCGCCAGATTGATATGCTCACCGCTGTAGACCATATGCTCGTAAATTTCATCGGTAATGGCGATAACGTCCCATTTACGGCAAAGTCCGGCAATAAATTCCAGCTCGTCCCGGCTGAAAACTTTGCCGGTCGGGTTGTTGGGGGTATTGATAATAATCGCGCGGGTTTTAGAGTTAAAAGCCGCCGCCAGTTCGGCCTGGTCAAAATGCCAATCCGGCTCGTAAAGGGTCACGTGGCGGGGGACCGCGCCGCTCAGGATAGCGTCCGGCCCATAATTTTCATAAAAAGGCTCAAAAATAACCACTTCATCGCCCGGGTCGACTACCGCCAGCACTGCCGCCATCATAGACTCGGTCGCGCCACAGGCGACGGTTATTTCGCGCTCAGGGTCTGGCCGGAAGCCCCGGAAGTGTTCGGTTTTAGTGGCGATGGCGTTGCGCAGGGTTTTCGAACCCCAGGTGATAGCGTACTGGTTAATGTCTTCGTTTATGGCCTGGCAGGCTGCGGCCTTCATTTCGGCCGGGGCGGCGAAATCCGGAAAACCCTGGGCCAGGTTGACGCCCGGTAAGATACCCGGTCGGCTCTCGCGGTCCAGGAACAGGCGGGTCATCTCCCGGATGACCGACTCGGAAAATTGTTGTGCCTTCAGGCTGGTTCGTACAGTCAAGGACTTACCTCTTTATATAGTCAGGATTTTTCGTAGAACGTTGAACGGAAACGTTTAACGAGATTTTTTAAATTTCGGTAGTTAGCAAAAACAGGCGTGTCAGGCAGGCCTGGCACTATTTCGCCCCGGGTAACCGGCTTGCGGCCAGCTTTACCCAATCATTTGCTTAACTTTTGCGGCCAACTCACGCGGGATAAATGGCTTTATAAGGTAATCGGTAGCACCTGCTTGCAGGCCCTCACCAATCTCATAATTTTGGGCTTTTGCCGAAAGCAGGACAATCGGGGTATTTTCTAACTCGGGTATGGCCCGCAACTTCCGGCAAACTTCATAACCACTCATAAAAGGCATCATCACATCCAGCAGGATCAGGTTCGGCTGGTTCTCGGTGGCTAACTTCAATGCCTCACGCCCGTCACAGGCCTCTATAATCTCATACCCGGCGCGTTCCAGTGTAAAAACTACCAGCCGCCGGATATCTTTCTCGTCTTCCGCTACAAGCACCTTCATGGAGACCCCTTTTGAATTAACCATTTACAAAGAACCATTTAAATCGAACAGGTTACAATTTCAACGGAATTCTGAAGCTATCGCAAAGAACACAACCGCCGAGCTACCGTTACTAAACGCTGCTGAATAAAAGGTTTTGGTACGACGTTATAATATAGCCCTTTTAGTTCATCTGTCCCATTTGACCGGAGTCCGCCGCCCCGGCTGCCTTCTTCCCCGCTGCTGCGAGGCCTGCCGCGCAACTCTCCGGTGCCCCGGCGGCGCGCCTTTAGCTCATCGGTAGTGATACGGCGCAGGTCTTTACCGGTAAAAGTTGGCCGGTAATCCGGGGACGGGTCGGGTGCAATAAGGTCCGGATGTAAAAATACAATAGTCGGTGTCTTTATTAAAAGCTGATCCTCGCGGAGCATCTCAAAAAGGGTTGGCTCGTCGTTCCCGCCTTCGACCGGGCCAGGCACATCCAGCAAGAGCCAGTCGGGTTTGTAGCGGCGGGCCAGTGTTAAAGCATCGGCTTCTCGCATGGCCCGGTAGATTTTGACAAAGCCCGCTTCCCGGACCAACCGGTCCAGGCTGCGCAGGTTATCACTGGACGGGCTGACCAGCAAAATAGTTTGCTGCGCCAGGAATTCTTCCGGGTCGGCCGAACTATCCGAAGGGGTAATTACCAGGCCCAGGTGCTGGGTAATTAACTTCTCAGGGGCGGGCCAGGGTAAGACCGCTTTGGCCCCGGCTACAATTACCCGCTGCTCGACCGGCGAAAGGTTGAGGGTCAGCGTAGCCGCTCCCCGCAGGGTTGAGCCGACCTTCTGGCTTTCCTCCTCGTTAAGTAGCTCCGGTTCGGCCCCGTTATTGATAATTAAATCGGGCTGCCAGGCCGGTGATTCGGCCATTAATTCGGAACGGTCGGAAGCAATAATAACCTGAAAACCGACTTTTCCTAAAGTTTGTTCGATTACTTTACCAAAATCCGGATTTTGCGTTATAACCAGCGCGGCATAATGCGGTGCTTCTTCCGGCTCTTCTTCGGGGATACTATCCAGCCCTAACGCCCGGCTGAGCAAGGGCATAGTAACCGTTATGATGCTGCCGCCGATTTCAGGCGGTTGGTTTTCGACCCTGGCCTGTCCTTCGTGGGCATCAATTATATTCTTGGCAATTGCCAGGCCCAACCCGGCCCCGGCGCCTTCGCCCCAGGCTTGATTTTGGGGCCGCCAGAACTTGGTAAAGACTCGCTCCAGGTCCTCCGCCTCAATGCCCGGCCCCTGGTCTTCTACCCGGATGATAGCATTTGACTCGGTCGGGTCGGCTTCAATGGTCACTTTGACCGTTTTGCCCTGGGGCGTTACCTGCCCGGCATGTGCGATAATTGCCCGGATAGCCTGGCTGAAGCGTTCCGGGTCCAGGCTGGCAGTCAGAGGCCCGCCATTTGGCGCGTTAACTTCTAATTTGGTGCCTTTAGCTTCCAACTGGGGGCGGACCTGGGCTGAGATATTCAGTATCAGGGTGCGGAAATCAACCACGACCGGCCTGAAACTGAGCTGGCGCGCCTCTAACCGGGAAATATCCAGTAAGTCGGAGATTATATGGGCCAGCTTTTCGGCGTTTAACCCGACCACGCTTAAAAATTCACGCTGTAACTCAGTAATCGGGCCGGTTTCGCCTTCCATTACCAGGTCAACATAACCTTTAATGGAGGTAAGCGGTGTGCGCAATTCGTGAGCCACGTGGGAAATAAATTCCAGTCGTTCTCTTTCGTTCAGGTTACTGGTCGAAAGGCGCTGTTGCAAAAGAAACCAGTTCTGGTAAAGCTGCTGGTTCTGACCTTCCAGTTCGGCTACTTGCTGGCGTAAAAAACCAAGCTCTTCTTCCGTACTGTTATATCTTGAGACCGGAGTTTTTCCACTGCCACTGGTTGGAGATTTTATTTCATTCATTAAACTTCAATCCCACTATCCCCACTTCAGCCAGGTTTTAAAGCCAGCTTTGTTAGCTTAACACGATGCAGATTAATAAGGTCATATTATTTGGGTGTGACGAGGCCATTAGCGGCCGGGGCTTCATGTGAAAACTGTTTAAAGCGGTAACCAACCCCCCGCTCGGTTAAAATATAGACTGGTTTGGAAGGATCAGGTTCAATTTTCTCGCGAAGGCGGCGGATATGGACCCTTAGCCCTTCCACATAGACTTCTTCTTCAGGACTCCAGACTCTCGCCAGCAGCGAGTCGGTCGTCAGGACCTGCCCGGCGTGGCGCACCAGCATATGCAGGAGTTTAGACTCCGTGGGGGTTAGTTCCTGGTGATGGCCGTGTATATCGGCCCAGTGTTGCCCAAAGTTTATTCTTAATGAATCATCAACCACTATTTCAGCCGAAGAACTGGTAGTCTGTACATCGCCAAACCGGCGCAGGACCCGGCGCACTCTTGCCGCCAGTTCCCGCGCATTGAAAGGTTTAACAATATAATCTTCGGCGTAGCGGTCCAGGCCGTCTACAATCGTTTCGGTATTATCTATGCCCGTAAGCATGATAACCGGCACGATTGCATATTGCTGAATCCGGCGGCAGACCTCGAACCCGTCAATATCGGGCAGCTTCAAATCTACGATTGCCAGGTTGGGCAACTCGCGAGTTAATTTATTTAACGCTTGCTGTCCCGTAACGGCCGTACTGACTTCAAAACCCTCTACCTCAAGACTCTGTCTGACCAGCCTGAGGATATGTGGGTCATCATCGACAATCAGGATAGTGGGTAGATTCATGTAAAATCACCTGCTTTGATTATTCCCACTCAATTGTAGCCGGGGGTTTGCTGGTTATATCGTAAACGACCCGGTTGACGCCTGGTACTTCGTTTACAATCCGGCTGCTTATCCGGCCCAGCAGGTCATGCGGCAACCTGGCCCAATCGGCGGTCATGCCATCTTTGCTTGAAACGGCTCTTACCGCTACCAGGTTACTGTATGTCCGGCCATCTCCCATCACTCCGACACTTTGTAAGGGAGTCAACACGGCAAAGTATTGCCAGACCGCGTTTTCTCCTTCACCATCCAACCGGGCGTTTTTAATTTCTTCCCGGACTACCGCATCGGCTGCACGTAAGACCGCCAACCGGTCCTCGCTAACAGCGCCAAGTACGCGAACTGCCAGACCCGGTCCCGGGAAGGGCTGCCGCCAGACGACTTCTTCCGGCAGGCCCAGTTCCGCCCCTACGCGCCGCACTTCGTCCTTGAACAGATAGCGCAAAGGTTCTATTAGCTTAAGTTCCATATCAAGTGGCAGGCCACCAACATTATGATGAGTCTTAATGCGGCTGGCCGCTTTGGTTTCCGGGGTAGCACTTTCGATAACATCCGGGTATAACGTACCCTGGACCAGCCATTTAATATCACCAAGCTTGCGGGCTTCGTCTTCAAATATACGAATAAATTCGTTACCGATAATTTTCCGCTTTTCTTCCGGGTCAATTACTCCGGCCAGTTTGTCCATAAAGCGCTGGACCGCGTCAATATAAATCAGCTTTAAGCCCAGTTCATCCCGGAAGGTCTTTACGACGCTTTCGGCTTCGCCCTGGCGCAACAGGCCGTTATTGACAAAGACACAGGTCAGGCGGTCGCCCAGGGCCCGGCCAACCAGGCTTGCGGCTACGGCCGAATCTACGCCGCCACTCAGGGCGCAAATCGCGTGATCGTCCGGTCCAACCGTGTCCTGAACCATTTTAACCGCCGTAGTAATGAAACTATCGGCTGTCCAGTCGCCTTTGCACTGGCAGACTTCGTAAAGGAAGTGGCGTAAAATGCCTTCACCGTGCTGAGTATGGTTGACTTCCGGGTGGAACTGTACGCCCAAAATAGGGGCGCCGGTTGCCGGGTTCTGACCTTCCATGGCGGCTACGGGAGTATTGCGCGTAGTCGCGCTAATAGCGAAGCCCGGCGGCGGCGCGGCAATATTGTCACCGTGGCTCATCCAGACACTGATGGTTGAGGGCAAGCCCTGGAACAGCCGGGAGCCGGATTCGACCTGGACATCGGCCTGGCCGTATTCGCGCATGGCGGCCGCTTCAACCTTGCCACCTAATTCGCGGGCCAACAGGCCCATTCCGTAACAAATCCCTAAGACCGGCAGGCCGCTTTCTAGCACGTAGCCGGGTAACTGCGGCGCGCCCGGCTCATAGACACTGGCCGGACCACCTGATAGTACGAAACCGCGCGGGTTCAGCGCGGCAATTTTCTCCCAGTTAGCATCATGGGGTAGAATTTCACAGTAAACTCTGGCCTCCCGCAACCGGCGAGCGATGAGCCGGGTAAATTGAGAACCAAAATCCAGGATAACGATTGCTTCACTACTTACAGTGGGCATGGAATTGAGCCGTGAAACCTTTCTTTGTCAGACCTTATAGGCCAGTATAGTTGAAACATAGAGTTATATTTATTAAGATAAATATAACACAAATTGAAAACAATTGACCGGAACCTAACCTTTTACTTATCTTCAGCGGAAGTATCCGATTCTATATAAGCATATTCCGTATCAAACTGCCAGTCTAAAACTCCTTCTAATACAACTTCCAAACGGGGATGCAGCGGGTCGATCTTCTTTATCAGGTGAATGTCAACCACTCTATTATCGTTGAGACTCAAAGTCTCACAGATGGCATCCAGGGTAATTTTAAGCCCGCCATCAAGGTCGCGTTTGTGTGGAGTAGTAAAATAAAAATCCAGGAAAACGGACAGATAAACTCGTGCAAAGTCGCGACGTAGTTGGTCGGAAACCAGACCCTGGTCTTCCAAATACTCTACTCTTCGGCTTACTTCTCGTTTCCATTTCCGAGCATCTTCGCTCAAAACCCGCCGCCCGTTAACTGTGGCATACTGTGAGTTAATACCCGGTGGCAACGGCAAAGTAAGCTGCAAGCTGGGAGCTATAGGCTTTTTTGACATAACACTATTATAGTATAAAGTTCCGGCATTTGCCACTTAATGAATTGTAATAAGGATTCCAGTGAAAAATTTATAATGTCCCTTAACTTAAATCGCCTTCCAGGCTCCACAGGCGCGCAACTTTAGTGGAAAGTAGTTGATGGGGGACCTGTTTTAGCCCCGGGTCTTGCTCAAACAGCTTGATTGCTTCGGCCCGGGCGGTTTCCAGGATGTTTATATCATTCACTCCGGCTACCTTGAGGTCGGGCACCCCGCTCTGGCGGGTGCCAAAGAACTCGCCCGGCCCGCGCATTTGCAGGTCAATTTCGGCCAACTCAAAACCGTCGTTAGTCTTTTCAATAGCTTTAAGCCGTTCCGCGCCGACCTGGCTTAATTCTTCACTGGCCAGCAGCAAGCAGTAGCTTTTACTCTGCCCGCGCCCGACGCGTCCCCGGAACTGGTGTAACTGGGATAGGCCGAAGCGGTCGGCTCCTTCTATCATAATAACCGTGGCGTTCGGAATATCTATACCAACCTCAATTACCGAGGTCGCGACCAGGATATTGTACTCGCGGTCCCGGAACTGGCGCATCATCAGGTCTTTTTCGGCCGGTTTCATGCGTCCGTGCAACAGGCCCAGTTTCAAATCGGGAAAGACCTCGCTTTGCAAGCGTTCGTGTTCCTCGATCGCGGCTTTGGCTTCAATCTTCTCCGACTCTTCCACCAATGGGCAGATTACAAAAGCCTGCCGCCCAGCTTTAACCTGGCTGCGGATAAATTTGTAGGCTCCGGGCCGTTCCCCCGGCATGACCCATTTGGTCTGGATTGGCTCGCGGCCCGGCGGCATTTCGTTCATGAGCGATAGGTCCAGGTCGCCATAGACGGTCAGGTTTAAGGTCCGGGGTATCGGGGTAGCCGTCATGACCAGCAAATGCGGGTTAGCTCCCTCGCTATTGGCGCTGGAATCGGCTCCTTTACCACGCAAAGCCTTGCGCTGCCGCACCCCGAAGCGGTGCTGTTCGTCAATAATGACCAGGCCCAGCCGTTGGAATTCAACTACTTCTTCAATAACGGCGCTGGTCCCGATAATAATATTAACTTCGCCCTCGCGAATCCGGCGGTAGATAGCTTCTTTTTTGCGCACGTTGCCGGTCAGCAATTCCAGCCGGATTTTCAGGCCGCGACTCCTGGCATATTCCGACTCTTCCAACCGCTCAAACAGGCGGCTCAGTCCCTGGTAATGTTGTTCGGCCAATATCTGAGTCGGGGCCATTAAAGCTCCCTGAAAACCGTTAGCCACGGCCATTAAAAGTGCGGTCGCGCCCACCACGGTCTTACCACTGCCCACGTCACCTTGCAACAACCGGTTCATGGGCCGGTCTTTCTGGATATCGCCCAGGATGTCGGCAATCGCTTTTTGCTGCGCCCCGGTCAGTTGCAGCTTGAGCATTTCTTCTTCCAGCTCGGTGGTGAGCGGGTTGATCCTGGTTACTTTAAACTGCAGGGCGTTGAACCAGGCATCCAGCAGGGTTTGATCTATCTCAAAAGGGATACCGGGGCGCTCTTCCTGCCACTCGTGCCGTTTGAGCAGCACGCCCAGTTGGACCAGGAAGAATTCGTCAAAGGCCAGCCGCTGGCGGGCTTTTTCGCGGGCGGCCAGCGAGGCCGGGAAGTGATAATCTTTGACCGCCTGGGTCAGCGGCAGCAAGCCGTGACGTTCGCGGATAGCGGCCGGTAGGTGCTCCGGCAGGGCGGCGGCGTAGCGGTCCACGCAGGTCTTGATCAGTTTGCGCAGGGTTGCCAGCTTCAGCGGGCCGGTAGTGCTGTAGACCGGCACCAGGCGGCCGGTGCTGGTCAGGTCGCGGTCGGCCGGTTCATAAGAAGGCGCTTTGAAACAAATCCGGCCGTTCCACTCGTCCACCCGGCCGCTCAGGACAACCTGGCTGCCGGTCTTTAGCCCGTAAGTCATGCGGCGGTTGAAGAAAATACAACTGAGGCGGCCGGTTTCATCGGCCACTATAACCTCAATCATTTCTTTACCGCCAAAGGTTCTTTTGGTGACGGTTTCGAGGACCTGGGCCACCACACTTTCGGTCTGACCGAACATCAGGGCGCTAATTTTCTTGAAGGAGCTGAAATCTTCGTGGCGAAACGGGAAATAATACAGCACGTCATGAATCGTGCGCAGGCCGACAAAGCTCATCAGCTTGGCGTACGTTTCACCGATACCTTTTACCGAAGTCAGGGGTGCGCCCAAATCTAAAAGCGGGGCCGGGCTGGTTGATTGGCTGGCGGTCTTACGGATAGGGGCCGGGGTAGCCTGGGCAGGCGCTACCACCCGCGAGGTCTGGCGGGTAATTGCTGGCTGGTCCGGCCATATGGCCGGTTTGGCGGTCTTTACCGGGGCCGCTGGCGGCGGCGTGAACGCCGGTTGCGTATGGCCGTTAGCCGGGTTGGCCCGGCCGGAACTCTGCCGGGCGGTCAGGTCAAGGACTTGCTGAATTGCTCTAATACGCTGGACCGGGCTCATCTGGCCGTAATCAATTAAATTATCGGCTACTTTTTCAACCAGCCCGGCTTCCTGCGGAGAAGGATTTTTGGTAATAGCCTCCCGCGTCCAGTTGCTAATAAAGGCCGCCAACCCCCGGTAAACCTTGCGGTCCTGGTAGTTGTCGGCCATTTCCAGCCGGAGAATTTTCTCTAGTTTTTCAATGTCTACTGCCATTCCTGACGAAATTTCTAACCGGCTTTCTGGATACCTATACCCAGGGTACGCGGTCCAACGTGCGCCCCAATGACCGGTCCCAGTTGGGAAATGTACATCTTTTCTTTAGGAAAGACCGGCGCAAGCATATTGACCAGTTCGTTGGCGCTTTCAGGGTCGGAAGCATGCATAATTGCCAGGCGGTCCAGCGGCCCCATTGATTTAGCCAATTCGGCCACGCGCAACAAAGCCTTGCTGCGGGTGCGGACCTGTTCAAGCGGCTGCACTTCGCCATCCTTTAGCTGCAAAATTGGTTTGACGCTCAACAGGGAACCAAAAAAGCTCTTGAGCCCGCCAATCCGGCCCCCTTTGTGCAAATATTCCAGGGTGTCTACGGTGGCGATAATTTTAACCAGGCCGCGCATGCGCTCCATTTCCACTTCAATTTCGTCAATGGTTTTGCCGTTGCGCGCCATCTCCACGGCGGTCTGCACGAAAAAGGCAATACCGGCCGAAACCATCTGGGTGTCAAAGACCCTGACCTGGCCTTCCGGGAAGTTGCGGGCCGCTACAACCGCGTTGGCATACGTGCCGCTCAATTTAGCCGATAGATGAATGGAAAGGACCGACATTCCCTCTTTAATGCCTTTTTCATAAGCTTTGAGGAACAGGCCGGGCGACGGTTGGGAGGTGGTAGGAAGTTTACTCAGCGTTGGTAACTGCCTGTAAAACTCTTCACTGGTGATATCTATGCCATCTCGATAAGCCTTGTCGCCGATCATGAGGGTTAACGGGACCATTTCCAGATCCAAACTTTTGATAGTATCCAACGACATATCGGCTGTGCTATCGATGACAACTTTGACTTTTTGGCTCTCGGCGTTAGACATACCTTTTGGGGTCCTCCATTTTTATTTATTTAAATGCTACTCACCGCTTCACCTGGTTTGGATAATTATAACAGAACCGGTAATTAACTGTACCACCCCACCGGAAACCCGTCATCTTTTAATTTACAATTAGCCGTGCTATAATTGATTCCAATTAAAGTTATCAAAAAAATAATGATTTAACATCTCCTGCTACGGAAGGCCCCTTTTACATGGTAAGTCTTGATCTCCAGAAACTTCAAATATTTTGTGAGGTGGCACGGCAGCGCAGTTTTACACGAGCCGCCGAAGCTCTCTATCTGACCCAACCGACTGTCAGCCAGCAAATTCAAGCTCTTGAGCGCCAGATGAAGGTTCGCCTGTTCGAGCGGCTGGCAAAAGAAGTTTACCTGACCGAGTCGGGTAAGGTGCTCTATGATAAAGCGGCGGCCCTGCTGAATATGGCCCAGGAAGCGGAACTGGCGGTCCGGGAAGCGGCCGGTATTTCCGCCGGGAAACTGGCTTTAGGTGTCGGGGTCACCCTGGCTACCTACGTCTTGCCGGAGCTTTTACGCCGCTTTAATTCCACTTATACAGCCGGTCCCAATACCGCGCACGGTAATAATTTCTCGCCTGTCAAGTTTGATATTACACTGGGTAACAGCGAAACCCTGGCCCATAAATTACTTAAGAATGAGGTTGACCTGGGCCTGCTTGGTTCCCCGATAGACTCACATCCCCTGCTTGAACTGCACCCGTTCCTTGAAGATAAACTAATCCTGGTAGTGTCCTCCGAAGACCCCTGGGCTGGTGAGAACCGCACTTCGATTAGCCTGGGCGAAATTGGCAACCGCCCGCTGCTTATTCGCGAACGCGGTTCGGCTCTCCAGGCTTTTGTCGAAAGAATGCTGGATGCCGGGCATGTCCACCCCGAACAGTATTTGATCATGGCAAACCTGGAAGCGATTAAACGTAGCGTGGAAATCGGGCTGGGCGCGGCTATTGTCCCGGCCCTGTCGGTGAAACGCGAACTGGAAGCAGGCCGCTTGCACGCTTTGAATATCGAAGGCGTGGATGTCGGGCGAACTTTTATCTACGCTCACCATAAGGATAAAGAGATGACCCGGCCCGCCAAAGCTTTCCTGGAATTGGTTAAAGCTTATGCCGCTACCGGCGGGGCCGAAACCAGCTTAAACAATGTGCTGCCGGTCTAAAAGTAAAGTATATGGCCTGGGCCTCTAAACTCCACTGGTTTAGAGGCTTTTTTATGCCGTTATACCAGACCGTCCAGCCGCCCTTTTAAGTCAACCAGCGCCTGGTTGAGCAAAGCTTTGTTCCTGGGATAGTTCAGCCAGGTGCTGGCCCCGCTGGGGTGAGGCAGCTGGAAAACATGGACCGGTGCGGCCGGGTTAAACCCGTAATGTGGCGCCAGGCCAGGGGCCGGAAGGGCTTCTCCGGCCCGTACCAGCCGGGTTTCCAGCCTGGTCTTTAGCTCACCAAGCGTCATTTCCTGGGGACGGCCAATAATTTCTTCCAGTTTAATTTTTTCGCCGTATACTTCTTTTATAGCGGTACTGCCGACCAGTATCACCAGTTTGGGCCGGATGAGTTCCAACTCTCGCAACAGGAAAGGGCGGCACAGCGCTCGTTCGGCCGGGCCGGGGTTGCGGTCGCCGCCTCCGCCGGTGGCCCGGCCGGGGTAGCACTTGTTGATAGCCGAAAGGTAAAAGTAATCCCTGACCTGTTCTTCGGTGAGGCCGGTTTGAGCAAACCACTGCATTAACTTTCGCCCGGCCTGCCCGGCAAAAGCTATCTTGCGCTCGCCCTCGCTAAAACCGGGCGCCTGGCCGATCAACCAGAGCCTTTTACTGGCATTACCCCGGTCAATCGGGCGCGGGAAAGCTACATAGCCTTTTTCCGGGCAGCGCTGGCAGCTATCCATCGCCAGGTTCAGGCGGTCCATCTCGGCTAATTCGGCTTTATTCCATTCGGGGACCGGTAAATTTATAATTTTGAGGGAGTGCATTTAGTACTAACCGTGCTTTAAGCTGACCATAATAAAATGAACTATAAATTATTGGACACTACCGTGTAAGTCGTTATAATAACGGGTGTATTATAACATTTAAAAGTAGAATTTTAGTTTTAATATTTAGCCTGGGACTTATCAGGTAGGAAACTTAGTGCAACTTTAATCCCGGTTTTCTGGCCTGATATATGGCAGAAACCGCCCTGCTGAATGGGAGAGTAAAATGCAATCACCTTTCTGGAATGTGCAACAAGCGCCGGTTGTACCGGCCGATATTAATGTACCCAAGACCATCCCTGAAACCGCCTCCGTGACCAGCCGCCTGATGGAAGTGCTGGACAGCAACAGTCACGGCAATGTCCACGGCGGTGTGATAATGCGCATGGTGGACGAATCAGCGGCGATTGTGGCGATAAAACACTCTCGCCGTCCGGTCGTCACCAAGCGTATTGACCAGTTTACTTTTATTGCCCCGGCTTATATCGGGGATGTGGTGCATATTCACTGCCGCATGAATTACGTTGGGCGGACCAGTATGGAAGTCGGTGTTGAAGTGCTGGCCGAGTCTCTGGGGACCGGCGAAATCCGCCAAATTTGTTCCAGCCAGGTAGTTTTCGTGGCCCTGGACGAAAACCGCCGCCCGACCCCGGTCCCACCGCTTAAAGCAACCACCCCGGAAGAACAAAACCAGATTCAAAAAGCCAGGGCCCGCCGCGAACGCATTTTGCAAATTGAGCAGGAGTTGGAAACCGAGTTTCACTAAACCTGTTTCTGGCGGTACTGAAAGCTATAAAAGCTATAAAAGCCCCTACTTCTATAGGAAGAAGTAGGGGCTTTTATTCAATATATACGGGGAGTGAAGAGTTTGTGAAGCTTTATTGTTTAGGGGTATGTGAAGCTTTCGGCTCAAAGCCTTCCACAATACGTTGGGCTACTTCTTCCTGTGAACCGGAAGCTTCTACGCTATGCACGATATTGCGGGGCCGGTAGTAATTGAGCAAGGGTTCGGTTTCGGCTTCATGGACATTTAAGCGCTTGACGATAACGTTTGGCAAATCATCCGAGCGCTGCACCAGCAAGCCGCCCCGCGCCAGGCAGCGGTTGACCGCGTCTTCATCGTTAATATGTATGATTTCTTCCGGGCCGACCCCGTAACAGATCCGGCGGCCTCCCAACCGGTAGACCGCTTCCGAAACCGACAACTTCAGATTTACAACACCATTCAGCGGGCGGCCTAATTCCTCCAACATTTCGTCCAGGGCGATAGCCTGGGGAATCGTGCGCGGAAAGCCGTCCAGCAGAAAGCCTTTGTCGGCGGGCAGATTTTCCAGCCACTTGCGGATAGTCGCGATCATTGTTTCATCATCAACCAGTTCGCCGCGCCCCAGCAAATCACGAACTTTCAGGCCAAGTTCGCTTCCGGCGGCGGATTCTTCCCGCAGCATTTTCCCGGTAGATAACGAGACGATGGGCCACCGCCTGAGTAGAAACTTGGATTGAGTGCTTTTCCCGGCCCCTGGCGGTCCGAATAAGGCGATGTGCATCCGGTTATCTGGCATACAAACTTCACTCCTTTATAGTTCATTTCTAATTTTAGGGTCCAGTATTTTTACCCGGTTTATGTTTAAGCCTACAATCTAAGGTGACTTAGCCTGTAGAAATTATTCGGTCCATTTTGCAAGAGTTTCGAGTGGAAAGCAAATCAGCTTTCTTGTAACTATTTTCAGCCGGGTACGTAAATATTCCAGTAGACACAATAAAAATTAAACAGGCAAGTAGTTTCGTAAAAAGGAGTAAGGACTATGGGCGGGAATTTCAAGGACTGGCGTTCGTGGACAAAAAACGCGGGTGAGTGGACCAAAAATGCCAGCGAAAAGGTTAACACCAAAAACTGGAACAGCTCTCCTAAAGAATTTGTCGAAGAAATCAAAGTAAACAGCAAGAACATGGTTAGCGAAGTCGAACGCCTGCTTAAAGAAAGCGAAGTCCGGCGGCTGCGCATCCGGCAGGGCGACCGGGTCCTTTTAGACTTGCCGGTGGCCTGGGCCGCCCTTGGAGCTTTGCTGGCTCCGCCCCTGGCGGCTGTTGGCGCGATTGCGGCTGTAGCGACCGATTGCGTCATCGAAGTTACCCGGGCCGTCCCGGAAGATTCTCCGGCCCCGGCTCAGCCTTCTCCAGCTCAACCTTCATCCGCCCCGGCTTCTGCCCAGGCCCAGCCTAAAGCTCCGACCGGGGCGGGACCGGCTGCTCCCAATATTCCTAACACGCCGGATGACCTTAACTACCGCTAAACCCGGTGAATGATCAACCGGGACGCTAAAGGAAGAAAGCTAAATTAAGGACGCGCTGAAGTTTACGGATAAAGAGCTTTTAGTAGCCGGTAAAAAAGAAACGTATGATGTTGCAGGTTCTGCCCAGCAAGTCAGCCGTTTCTTTTTCGTTATCCGTTAAACTTGCCAGCCATGTTAAAATAGGGTGGAAAAGCGTGGACTGTTAAACCTTAAACGTGAAACGCTAAATCTGGAACTTTGTTATAACACATAACAAATCTGCTATTAAGTTGAGAATAAATACTACTTTTTAACCCGGATTACGTTCCAATTTATCCACCCTTTATTTCAAACCCCTCCAGGGTCATAAATATTTGGAAGTCAATTAGAAAATTTATTTAGAGGTTAGGTAGTGGCAGAGAAAATCAATTTCCAGGAAAGCCTGGCAAAAATCATAGATACCAAACAACCCTTTTCAACCGGCGCGCTTTACGCCTTTTCCAACCTTGAACCCGAGAACCAGGCTCGGTTTGAAGCCGCATGGCCCCGTATAGACGTGGAACGCCGCCGCCGGGTCGTAATGTCCCTGGTCGAGTTGGCCGAAGATGATATTGAATTGGAATTTACCAGCGTTTACTTTTTTCTTTTGAAGGACCAGGACCCCAAAGTGCGCGGAAAGGCCATTGAAGGGTTGTGGGAAGATGAGAGCCGGGAACTGCTGGCGCGCCTGTTGGAAATGGTCGCCAAAGACCCCGATGCGGGTGTCCGGGAAAAGGTGGCCCTGGGCCTGGGCCGCTTTGCTTACCTGGCCGAAACCGGCAAACTGAAAGAACGCTGGGCAACCCGCGTGCGTCAGGGTTTGTTTGACCGCTTACATTCCGACGACTCCGACATAAGCCGCCGCGCCCTGGAAGCCCTGGGCTATTTCGGCCATGACGACCAGGTTATCCGGGCGGTCCAGGAAGGCTACAATAGCGACGACGAATTGATCAAGGCCAGCGCCCTCAAAGCCATGGGCCGCTCAATCAATAAACGCTGGTTGCCTGAAATTGGGAAAGAACTGGGCAGTGAGGAACCTTCGCTGCGCTATGAAGCGGCGATGGCGGCGGGCGAGATGAGCGCCGACGAGCTGACCCAACCGGTTATCCGGCTGGTTGAAGACGAGGACCGTGAAGTTCAACTGGCCGCTATCTGGGCTTTGGGTCAGATAGGTGGGTCAGAATCCAGCCGTACCCTCAAAGCCGTATCTAACGGTGAGGATGAAGTGCTGGCTAATGCCGCCAACGAGGCTTTGACCGAACTCGCTTTTGCCAGCAATCCGCTCAATGCAACCAACAACCGCTAACTACAGAAACCGGCCAACCGCTTAATAGAAAACAATGAGGTACTTCTTGAAAACCGACCCTACCGCTTCTACCAACAATTCGGAATGGTCCCTGGATTTGCTGTCCCACCGGGCGGCCAACCTACCTGCTGCGTTTAATATGTCCGGTGCGCCGGGCGTAATTTCTTTTAGCTATGGTTTGCCGGACGAAGCTTCGTTTCCGGCCGCCGAACTGGCCCAGGCTACCGCTGAAGTAATGCGTGACGCGCCCGGCCCGGCTTTGCAGTACGGCGCGCCCGACCCACTGCTGTCTTACCTGGTAGATTTTATCGGGCGGGACCAGGGCCTGGAACTGACCACCAAAAACTTGCTTGTTACGGTAGGTTCCAGCCAGGCTTTAGGCCTGGTCTGCCAGTTGCTGGTTGACCCCGGCGATTATGTGGTCGTAGAGGCACCGACTTTCCTGGGAGCCGTGCG
Organism: Chloroflexota bacterium; assembly: GCA_028287745.1. Lineage (GTDB taxonomy): Bacteria > Chloroflexota > Chloroflexia > Chloroheliales > Chloroheliaceae > 54-19. Next base: position 24,627 of record JAQBPB010000044.1, on the reverse strand, counting down.
GACCTTTCTCAACGCCGAAGCCGAAGTGGTAGAAGTGCCCCTGGATAACGAAGGAATACTTATCGAGGAACTGGACCAGACTATTACCGACCTGAAAGCGGCCGGGAAGCGGGTCAAGTTTATCTATACCATCCCGACTTTTCAGAATCCGACCGGGGTTACGCTGGGCCTGGAACGCCGCAAGGCTTTACTGGCGGTGGCTAAAAAACACCAGGTGCTGGTGCTGGAAGATGACGCCTATGCCGGGCTGATTTTCGAAGGGGAAGTGCCGCCCTGGCTCTGGACCCTGGACCAGGATAACCTGGTGCTGCACTGCGGCACTTTTTCCAAGATACTGGCGGCCGGTCTGCGCCTGGGCTGGATTGGCGGCCCGCCCGAATTGATTAGCAAAATCGCCGCTTTAAAAGTAGATGGCGGCACCAGCCCTTTTGCCGGGAACATCGCGGCCCAGTATGCACGGGATGGCCGATTGGAAAAGCATATTCTTAAATTGCGCGAAATCTACCGCCGCAAACGGGACCGCACGCTGGCCGGGTTGGAGCGCTATATGCCGGATGGCGCCCGCTGGACTAGCCCACAGGGTGGTTTCTTTATATGGTTGGAGTTGCCTGAAAGGCTAGATACTGTTAAAATGTTAAGAGATGCAATTACGGCGGGCGTCAATTATACCCCTGGTCCGGCCTGTTTTGCCAGCCGAAAGGGGAAAAATACAATAAGGTTGGCTTTCAGTCATTTACCGGTAGAACAGATTGAGCCGGGCCTCCGTATCCTGGGCGAGGTTATCCAACGGAACTTAACCGCCGGAGCCTAATTTTTAATGAAGCGTTAGGGTTAAATTCATTAAAAATCAGACCATTTTACAAATTCTTTTACACGAGACCTATTATTTTAAGATTACTTTATAGTAAGAACGAGGTGGTATATGGGACAAAATGTAGGCGTCTTTGTAGACGTTTCCAATTTGTTTTATTCGGCTAAAAGCGCCGGGGTGGAAGTTAATTACTGCCGCCTCCTGGATTACGCTACCAGGGGCCGGGATTTAATCCGGGCCTGCGCTTATACTGGGATCGATCCCGATAACAATAGCCAGAAAAAATTTATTGATTTCCTGAGCGCAAACGGTTACAAGGTTATCTGCAAGGATATCCATAAGTACGATACCGGCCGCATCAAGGCCAACCTGGATATCGAAATTGCCGTGGATATGATGCTGCTGGCCCAGAACCTGGACGTAGCGGTATTGGTCAGCGGTGATGGCGATTTCGCCAGGTTAGTCCGCGCGGTCCAGGATAAAGGCGTGCGCTTTGAACTGGTCAGCTTTGGTATTAGCACTTCCAACGAGTTAATCAACCTGGTGGATCACTTTACCGAAATTGCGACCATTCCTGATATCTTCCGCAACGGTGGCTGCCGGGGCGGTACACCAAACATGGGACTGGAAATAGACCGCCAGTTGGGCAACGGCCAGCACCAGAACGCCCCTTTTATCAGCCTTACACACGGGGTAGGTAACTAGCCTGGTGCAAGCAGACCTTAAACTTAATGGAACTATCCTGGCAGGCCCTGCGCAGCGGGACCGCTGGGATAGTTTTGTGTCAGACCATCCCCAGGGCCACCTTTTACAAAGTTATGCCTGGGGCGAGTTCAAACAGCAGCACCGCTGGCCCGCCCAGCGCGTGCTGGTTTCCGATTCGTCCGGTCGTCCGGTGGCCGGGGCCCAGGTCCTTTACCGGGGAATGGCCGGTTTGGCGATTGCCTATATCCCAAAAGGCCCGGTTGTTGACTGGCAGGACCGCCCGGTAGCGGATGAACTTATGCGGACCCTCCGCCGGGCTACCCGGCAGCACCGGGCGCTGTACCTGAAAATCGAACCAAACGAAATGACCGCTCCCGGCCTGGAAACTTTGCTGGCAGAGCGCTACGGTTTCGAGAGTTCTCCCGAAACCATCCAGCCGCGCAGCACGATCCGGGTAAACCTGGACGGTGGGCCGGAAACCTGGCTGGCCCGCATGAAACCCAAGCACCGCTACAATATCAAGCTAGCCGAACGCCGGGGCGTGACCTGCCGCCTGGCTGAACCGGCTGACTTCGGGGCTTTCTACCAGTTAATGGTCATCACCGGCCAGCGCGACCAGTTCGGCACCCATTCCGCTTCCTACTACCGGGATGCCTGGGAGATTTTCCGGGAATCGCCGCAAGGCAACGCGGCCCTGGTCCTGGCCGAGTTCGAAGGCAAAGTTATTGCCGGGGCGATGGTTTTCGCTTTTGGGCAGGAATCGGCGTACTTGTACGGGGCCAGCAGCGACGAACACCGCCGCGAAATGCCAACCTACCTCTTGCAATGGCGCGCTATGCAGTGGGCCAAAGAGCAGGGCGCTCGCTTTTATGACTTCTGGGGTATCCCTGACGAGGTTGGCGATAATTCCGAAGAGCTTGAAAACGATAAGCTTGCGCAAAAGAATGTCCGCGACGGTTTGTGGGGTGTCTACCGCTTCAAACAGGGTTTTGGCGGTGAAACGGTCCGTTATGCCGGGGCGTTTGACCTCGTTTACAATCGCCCGCTGTACAAACTCTGGCAGCGCGTGAAAACTATCCGGCCTTCCTGACCGGCAGCAACAAGCCTGCAAAGTTGGACCTGTGAAGGCGCAGCGACTCTTTCACCGCGAAATCCCCGCAGCAGCCGGACAGGCCGCATTTTTAGTAGTAACTGGTTTAACTTTAACATTCTCTGTCCAGTGTTTTAGGTTTCACGGTTATCAAGTTAGCGGTTTAATGTGGAAACAGAGCAGAAGTCTTTTCCGACCACCCCTTCAAAAAATTTAGACTCCAGCCGGGTGCGGCATTGGCCCGGCTGGCTTTATTTGCGCAAGTATTGGGTAGGGGCCGCGCTTGGCCTGATTTTGCTGGCCGGGGCGGCCCTGCGCCTTTATATTCTGTTCAAATCCCACTTTATCGGCGACGGTGACGAAGCCCTGACCGGCGTCATGGCTATTGATATCCTGAAAGGCGAGTTACCGGCCTTCACCTACGGCCAGCCCTATATGGCCGCAACCGAAGCTTACTTTACCGCCCTGGTCTACTTATTTACCGGCGTCCAGAGCTGGGGCATGAAAGTGGCCCCGTTCCTGGCTTCGCTGGCTATTATCTGGCTCAATTACTGGCTGGCCTACCGCTTCCTGGATAGCCGCCTGGCCGGCCTGTATGCCGCCGCTCTAACCGCATTCCCCTCCGTTTATTTCGCGGTCCTCGGCCTGCGCGCCTATAACCATTCGACTGAAACAATGCTGGGCGGGCAACTGCTCCTGCTGGTGGCCGGAGGGATTCTCTGGGGCAAGCGGCCTGCCGTTAAGGATGGCGTCACAGTTGCCCGGAAGTGGGGTTATACCCGGCGGGAATGGCTGTTGTGGGCGCTGATGGGTCTGGTTGCCGGGGTAAATTTCTACGGACACGGCCTGTCTTTGTTTTATTTCGTACCGGTGATTTTTTTCCTGTTTCTAAAAGATAAGCTCTTTTTTGTCCGGCCCACTGCCCTGGCAACCATTCTCGGTTTTATAGTGGGCAGCCTGCCCTGGTGGCTCTACAATCTTCTAACCAACTGGCACACCCTGGGCTATTATTTCAAACCTTCCGACCCTGATAAAAAGCCTGCCCTGGACGTGTTAAAGCACTTTTCCGATTTCTCCTGGCCGCTGACCACGGGAGCTTTTAACTACTGGTTTGTAACCCCCGGTTTAATCGGGATTTTCCTCAACCTGGCCGCTACTCTTGCGGTGCTGGGCTGGCTAATCGTCCGCCGCCAGGGGATTCTGGGCTGGTTCCGGCTGTCCTTCCGCCCCGCGCGGCCGGTGGACCTGCTTATACTGCTGTCTTTATTTGTGCCGGTGATGTACTTGCTGTGGGGCTTTGGAAACGTTGCTTTCACCGAGCTGGATACAACAGGACGCTATTTAATACCCCTGATGTGTACCCTGCCGGTGCTGCTCGGCGGTGGGCTGGCTAAACTGAGCGAGTATTTAGCAGCCCGGCCTGCTTTTATTAAAAATGCCGGTGACACTCGCCGCAAGACCGCTGCTTACGCCCTGGGACTGGTCCTGTTGACAGGGATAATCGGCGCTAACCTGCTGCTCTACCGGGGAATGGATTATGTCGCGGCTTTCCAGACAACTTACTTTCCCCAATTGCGCCCTCCCGTTGATAACGCTCCCTTGATCAACTACCTCAAATCCCAGGGCATCGAATACGCTACCTGCAACCACTGGGTCGGCAACCGCATAATCCTGGACTCCGCCGAAGCGGTCAAGTGCGTGGATTATCACGACCTCTCGGTAGGCGGCCTGGACCGCTTCGCTCACTATACCAGGGCGATTAAAGAGCCGGGCCGCCGGGTGGCTTTTGTGCTGTTAAACCTGGAAGATGGGGCCGCTCCGCTGGAACGCCGCCTTAAAGAGCTAGGCGTTACCTATACCCGCCAGGATTTCCTGCCCTATATTGTTATCATCCCGACCTCTCGCCCGGTCAGCCCGGACGAGGTTATCGAGCAACTGCATTATCCCCTTTAAGTAGAAATTCTTTCGTCCAGTGATTTGAGAAGTAAAGCGGAACGTGACGCTGCCAGAAGGAAGATTATACACTGGCAAAATATTGGTATGCCGATTATCTGGGCCGTTAACCTGGAGAGAAAAAAGTAGAAGTTTATCATCCTACTCAACCGGAACCGGTTATGGAAATAAACTTAAACGGTGAACTTGATGGTGAGAATATAATAACGGGTTTCAGGCTGAAAGTGGCCGAGCTTTTCAAGTAAGAAACTTGCCAGAAGGTTTAATTAGCTAAATGCCTGTTAAAAGTTGAGTTGCTTCCTGCTTATCTCCTGGCTAAAATTATCTCAAACAAAATCAATAATTTCGTAATCAAAAGGGATTTCCAGGTAAAGTGGAAATCCCCTTTTTGATTGGCCTAAAACTACTTGTTGTTAAGGGCGGATACACCTGGCAGTGTTTTACCTTCCAGGAATTCCAGGCTGGCCCCGCCACCGGTGCTGATGTGGTCCATTTTGTCGGCCAGGCCGGCTTGTTCAATCGCGGCTACGCTGTCGCCGCCACCAATGATTGTGGTGCCTTTTACCTTAGCCATCGCCTGGGCCACACCCAGGGTGCCTTTGGCGAACGGCGCGAGTTCAAAGACGCCCATCGGGCCGTTCCAGACGACCGTTTTGGCGGTTTTCAGGATTTCCTGGTAAGTCCCAACCGTTTTAGGGCCGATATCCAGGATGCGCCAGCCCGCCGGAACATTTTCCGGGGTAACTACCTGGGTTTTCGCGTCCGCCGAGAAAGCATCGGCAATCAGCACATCGGTCGGCAGCACCAGCTTATCTTCCCCGGCCTTTTCGAGCAGCTCCCGTGCGACGTCCAGCTTGTCGTCTTCCACCAGCGAGTCGCCGATGTTGTAACCTTTGGCCTTGAAGAAAGTGTTTGCCATACCGCCGCCAATCAGCAGCTTATCGGTCTTACTCAGCAGGTTCTGGATGACCCCGATTTTGTCGGAGACTTTCGCGCCGCCCAGGATGGCAATAAAGGGCCGGTCCGGGTTATCCAGGGCTTTACCCATGTATTCCAGCTCTTTTTGCATCAGGTAGCCCGCTACGGCCGGTTGCAGGTACTTGGTGACGCCTTCGGTGGAGCTATTTGCCCGGTGCGCGGTGCCAAATGCATCGTTTACAAAGACGTCGCCCAGGCGGCCCAGGTTCTGAGCCAGGGTCGAATCGTTGCGCTCGTCGTCGGATTTAAATTTCTCGTTACCGGGGTCCATCTTGGCCGGGAACCGCACGTTTTCCAGGAGCATTACCTCGCCCTGGTTCAGGTCGCGGCTGGCCTGTTCGAGGGCCGGTCCCTGGCAGTCATCCATCTTGCGGACCTTTTTACCCAGCAGTTTCTCCAGGCGCGCGGCGACCACATCCATTTTTAACTTTGGATCCGGTCCCTTAGGGCGGCCCAGGTGGCTCATCAAAATAACCTTCGCGCCGTGCTTGATTAAATAGCGAATAGTCGGCAGGGCTGCCTTGATCCTGGTATCGTCGGTTATCTCGCCGGTCTTTTTATCCAGCGGGACGTTAAAATCCACCCGTACCAGCGCCCGCTTGTTTTTAACATCTATATCTTCTATCGTTTTCTTATTCATGCTGTCCGCTCCGTTTCCAACACCTAAAAACAAAAATTATAACTTTTAACTTCTCAGCCTTATTTTAGCTTAAATCTGCCGCTTTTGTGTGTATTTATGGGTAAATATTTCTTCTAAATGCTGAAAACCCCGGTAAATTCAAGATTTCATTCAGTCTTTGCCCGGCAGCCCCTGGTTTGTGGCCTTATCCTGTGGTCTTGTCCCGGCCAGGGCGACCGTGACCGGCCTGGTCCGGCCGGACTTGCGGGCCTGAATGATCATGTAAAGGCAGGATAAACCGGTAATCAGGCCGATAGAACCGGCCAGGTAATTGGTGTGGCTGAAATTTACCAGGGTAAACATTGCCAGGTTCATCAGGTAAAGGGCCAGCGGGGTAAAGATAAAGCGCCGGGTTTCCTGGCCCGGTCCGGCCTGGCTGGCCCCGGTCAGGCGGTTAAGCAGGTAAACCATTGCCAGGCTGATAAGGCCCCAGGCGATAAAGTTCGCCTCCGGTACCCCGTAATAAAAGCCCCGGTCGTGCCAGGTCCAGTAACCCTGGATGTAGACAGCTACCGGCTCCATTAAAAAGTCGCTGATAAGGGCCAGCCCGGCTGAAATTACCAGTAAGGCCGCTACGTTCCAGGCGGGCCGGAGTTTTCGGATTATATAATGTGTTGTGAAAAAAGCCGATAATACCACCATCAGCCAGGCGAAAGTAATACCCACCGGGACCCCAATAATTTTGGGCGATAACACTTCGGAATAGCTGTAGCGCCCGAAAGGAAACCCGGTTGCGACACCGGTAGACTCAACCGCCAGACCCAACCCTAAAAGGGTGCCACATGCCAGCAAGCCGCGCTTGAGGCCGTAGTTCAAGGTAACCCAGCTTGCCGCGACCAACCCTTCTACAACGAGCATAAAACTTGCCATCCATTCGGTCCCGGCGGGCACCCGGTCGAACATCACCAGGATCACCGAGGAAGGGTAAATCCACAGGTAGACCCCCAACGCGGTTAGCATAAAAATCCGGTTTAGCCGGGTTATCGTCACAGGCTAATATCCCTTTCCACTTGCCCCTGACCAGGCCAGGGCTGGGGTTATTATACCTTGCTTTGCTTTTGGTTGGGATAGCCGGGATAGTATAAAAGAGTATAGAAACAGGAAAAATTATTGAGGTAGGTCTTCTGTAGTGATAGCGAACATGCAATGGTCTTCCCAGCGGTTATTTATCTTCAAGAAGCGCAGGGCGGTACCCTCGCGGCGGAACCCGGCTTTTTCCAGGACCCGCTGGGAAGCGATATTGTTGATCATGGTAGCGGCAAAGACCCGGTGGAGGCCCAGTTCTTCAAAGGCGAACCGGATAATCCGTTTAACCGCCCTGGTTGAATAGCCTCGCCCGTTATAGGCTTCGGCCAGAAAGTAACCCAGGTTGCAGGTTTCGGCGCAACCACGCATAACCCAGGAAAGGCGGTAGCGGCCGATTAACCGGTCGCTATCGGCCAGGAAAAGGCCAAAGGCATAGGCTTCGTCGGCGCAGGTGGCTGCCTGGTCGGCCTGAACCATGTACCGGAAATTGTCAGAGGTAAAAAAGCTCTCAGGGCGGTAGGGTTCCCAGGGTTGCAGGAAAGCCCAGTTGTCCTGGTACAACTTTAAAAGTTCGGGAATATCCTTTTCTTCTAAAAGCCGTAAGTACAGGTTATCTATATCCAGCCGGAAGTCTAATTTACGCATTCTGGTAAATGCTCCCTATAAATCGCCGGAGTCAAGCACGCAGGGAATTGAGAAATAAAATGTGCTCCCCTGTCCGGGTTCGCTTTCGGCCCAGATCCGGCCGCCGTGAGTTTCCACCACTAGCTTGCACAGGGCCAGGCCCAGCCCGGTTCCGCTCCGGTTCTTGGAAACCTGGGGCAGTTGGGTGAATTTCTCAAAGATACGCTCCAGGCTGGCCGCCGGTATCCCCGGTCCCTGGTCGCGAATGGACAACAATAACGCTTTTAACTGGCCGCCGGAAGCTTCGGCCACCCGGCTCTGGTCCCGCAGGAAAGCGGTAGAGCCGCGCCGCAACACGCTCGGGTCCAGGGCGGTAGTGGTGCCGCGCCGCCGGATGACCTCTTCGACCTGGGCCACTATGTCTATTTCGGTCCCACTGGTGCTGTAGCGGATAGCGTTGGACAGCAGGTTGACGATCACCCGGCGCATTTTTTCGCTATCCACCCGGATGTGAATCGGCTGCACCGGCAAATCTACGTTAATTGAAACCTGTTTATCCTTGGCGGTAATAATAATTTGCGAAATGCTGCCCGTGATAAGTTCTTCCAGGTTGGTTGTTTCCAGGTGGAGCGGCATCCGTCCCGCTTCCAGGCGGCTAACTTCCAGCAGGGCATTTATCAATTCCAACAGGTTATAGCAGTTCCGGGAAACCTGTTCCATAAACTCGTGCTGCCGCTCGATATTTTCGTCCGGCGCGACTTCGTCCATCAGGCTGCTTACCAGTTCAATGCCACCAATGATCGAGGTCAAAGGGCTGCGCAGGTCATGGACCAGCATGCTGATAAAGTCGTCGCGGAGTTGTTCCAGTTCGCGTTGCTGGGTGGTATCGTGAAAGACGTTAAGCCAGCCGACGGTGGTCCCGGCCTGGTCGCGCACCGGAATAATTGCCCAATCGACATAGCGCCGTTTGGGGTCATCAATGGTTATTTTGTGCTGGACATAATCCTGGGGCTTGCGCCGGAAGTCGCGCATAATATGGCTGACCAGCTCGGCGCTAAAGTGCGGTTCGCTTTCAAAGGCGTCACCCAGCATATTGGCGACCACCCCGATGGATTGGTCCAGTACCTGTTCCTGTTCCAGGAGCATAAGCTCGGAAAACCGGGGATTGCATAGGACCACTTTGTAGTTGCTATCCAGCATCAAAATGCCGTCCGTGACCGAATTTAACACCGCCTCAATCCGGTCGCGTTCCTGCATAACCTGTTCGTACAGCAGGGCGTTGCTGATGGCAATGGCCGCCTGGGGAGCCAGCAGGTTTAACAGCCTGACATCATCATCGGTGAATGTCCGCGTCTTGTAATCGTCCGTTACAACCAGGACGCCGACCACTCGCCCGCCGGTATACAGCGGTATGCATAAAAGAGCTGTAATATTGCCGTCATCCTCGAAAGCTTTAGCCCGGCCACTCCACTCGGTATAATTATTGATGCGGATTGGTTTGTTGGTCAGGGCTACCAGCCCGGCGGCACCTTCGCCATAGTCCAAAGTCCGCCCGATATACGAGATATGCGGCGGGCTATTATACTCGGCCAGGACAGTCAGGTTTTGCTGGTCCTCATAACACAGGTACAGAAAGGCTGCGCGGGCTTTAACAAGCTGGCAGCTTTTGGCCGTGATAAGGTTTAGCAGTTCGGTCAGGGTTAGTTGCGAACCGACCGCCAGGGCCGTTTCATGCAGGGTGCTTAATTCGTGAGCCCGTCTTTCGGTTTCAAGGTAAAGCTGGGCTTTTTCTTCGGCGGCCGCCAGCAGGGCGTCAGTGCTTTTCTTGAGCCGGATGAGAGACCGGGCGCGGGCAATGATTTCCAGGTGCTGGACCGGTTTTATCAAAATATCGTCAGCGCCTGCTTCTAAGCCCTGAATTTTATCGGCTATATGGGTTGTAATAAGGATGATTGGAATATAACTGATATTCGGGTCGGCTTTGAGGCGCTGCGTTAATTGAAAACCGTTCAGGCCGGTGGCCGTAATATCGGCCAGTACCAGGTCGGGCTTGGAAAGGTGGATTTGTTCAAGGCCGTTCAGGCCGTTAGACGAGATAGTTACGTGATAACCTTCACGCCTAAGAATCCGGCTTAGGACTGCCAGGTTATCCTCGTTATTGTCTATTATTAGAACTCGCCCAGCAAGCGTCCCTTCATTAATCATATTTTTTGTATTGAGTAGGAAAATTTAAACTGCCGGTTGAAACCAATTATAAATATTGGCGGTTAAACTATCAATACCCTACCAGGGGCTAAACCGGTAACACCTGGATTAGCCCTGGTAGGGCAAAGCTTTTGCTTTTCATTCGAAAATTTATTGCTCAAAAGCTTAAAGCTTTAAATTATTGGCCTGCCTCGCGCCGCAGATGCCGCAGCATGTTGCGAAGTTCCAGCTCGTTCGGGAAATTCTCTACCGCCATATCCAAAAGGAGGATGGCAAACTTTAATTTCCCGGCATCCCGGTAAGCGGTGGCCAGGGCTTTGTAGCCTAGCACCGGCATTTGCTCGAACTCGTCAATCGTGGCAAAGTCAAAGAGCGGGTCTTGCTCAATGACTCGCCTGAATTCTTCGGTACTAGCGCCAATCCGGCCTGCGTAGGCGTAATCAATGGCTTGCCGGGCGTGCGCATTCACCGAAAGACCCTCACCGGCATTGGCTTTGGACCCAGTTCCGGGCTGGTTAGCCGGATAGCTCGGCGGAATCCGGTTGCCGGTTGTTCCCTGGGCCGGGTAATTGCCGGGCGCGCTGGCGATAGGCGCTTTATCGGAAGTGGATTTATCCCGGCCGGTATTGGCTGTGCCATAGCTTCCGGTAGACGGGTTGGGCCTGGTGGGTTGAGTCTGCGCCGGTGGCCGCATTGACGGCTGAGTCTGCTGGTTGGCCGAGGCTGAACCGGGCGGTTGGGCCAATTCAGGGTTAACCCTGCTGGCAAAGTCCGTTCCCGGCCGGCCCGATAATGGGCGCGGCGGTTGCGGTGCCTGCCCGGTATCCAGGCCGCTACCACTTTTAATGTCCAGGCTCTCGGCATCGTAGTTATAGGCCGGTGCGTCATTGAACATATCGTCAAAAGAACTGGAGCCGCCCTGGCTGTCCGAATTCAAGCTGCCGCGCGACATGCCGGAGTTATCATAACCCTCGATCGGGCGGTAGGCTCCCGGGCTGCTCGCGTCAAAAGAACCTTGCGGGTTGCGGTTGGCGGGCTGTGCAGTACTCTCGCGGGATAACCTGGCCCGGTAGTCCGGTGCGTTATTAAGCGCGGCGGAGGCTTTAGGCTGCTTACCGCCAGGGTTCATGGCCGATTCGTCCTCACTTGAGCCGGGCTTCATGTAGCCCCACAACCGCCGGATGCCTTGCAAACCTTTCGCGGCACTATCTTCCAGGGTAAAGGCCATGTCGCGCCCTTTTTCACCGCCCAGCGGGGTAAAGCGCAGCACCACGTAGACCAGGCCCAGCAGGATTAACAGGACTAAAAGGAGCGTGAAGAAGTTAAACCCACCCTCTTTTTTAGCGGCCGGGTCGGTCACGCTGGCCGAACTACCATCAGCCTGGGTTGTGACAGTCGGGCCGGGAGTAGCCCCGGCCGTACTGATCTGGGCATTTATTGCGCCGTTATCGCCGGGAGCGTTTAAAAGGACTAACTTATTGCCGTCCGGGCGGCCGATATAGTCGGCAGAGGTCGCGACTGACGCTCCTTGCTGGATGGACTGTAGAAAAGTCGGGTCTTTTAGTTGAGCGAATGAGTAATTGAACAAAAGCGGCGGGTCCGCATTGTACGCAACCGCGTCTTCACCGAGGACAACCGAAATGACGGTAGTATTGTCCCTGGTCGCGCTTGCCACCAGGCATAACCCGGCGTTATCGGTGTAGCCCGGTTTAATCCCGTTTGCCCCATTATAACGTTTGAGTAGGGTATTTAGATTAGCCAGCGGGTGCCCGGCAACCGTCGCAGTCTGCGTGGCGACAATCCGGCTTAACAGGGGGTTTTTCAACAAATACCAGCCACTTATCGCCAGGTCAAAGGCGCTGGAATAGTGGTCGGCATCGTCAAGGCCGTGCGGGTTAGTATAGTGGCTGTTGCGCATGCCTAAACTGACCGCGTAACTGTTCATCCGGGCCAGGAATTTAGTCATGGGGGCTTCCGGCCCCGGTATTTTGCTACCGGCATAGCGGGCAATAGCCATTGCGCCATCGTTACCGCTATTTAACATGGTGCCCCAGAGCAAGTCCTGAAAGGAAATTACTTCACCCAGGCGTAGCGGGATGCTGGCTTCACCGACCAGGTCGTCTTTAATTACGGTATAGGTTTCACTGAGGCTGGTCCCGGGAATAGACATAGCGGTCAGGACCGTCATAATCTTGGTGGTACTGGCCATTGGAACCCGGCGGTGCATGTTCTTACTATAGATAATCCGTCCGCTGCCCGCATCAACAGAAATTGCCGCAGGAGCGGCAATTTGAGGTGGGGTAACTTCAGCGCGGGCCGAGGCCGGTTGGAAGGCGCTTAGACCTAAAAGTAATTGCAGCCCCAGCACCAGCGTAAGCGCGAGGCTTCCCATAATATGGCTGGTTTTTGTTTTTGTTACAGGATGTACCGGAGCAGCAAGAGCTTTAGTGCTTTTTGGCTGTCGGGTGGCCTTGAGCATTATAATTTTCAAGCGTATGTTGCTTTCTTTGAGGCTGTAAAACAGCTTTTGAAAACCTTTTTCCTTCGAAAAAAAGTAATAATAACCTGGCTCTCGTTGTTCCATGATAGCATAAGCTCGGTTTGATGTCTAGCATGTATCCCTATAATTTTACATATCCCTCATTATTTTTAGCAGTCTGGCAGGCTAAACCAAATTGACACCGGGGCTATCTTCGCGTAAAATCAGCCGTAATACAGTGCCGGTTTAGCAGCCCTGCGCTTGATAAAAATTAATTGCAGGTATCCACCAGGAGAATATAATTGGCATGACTCCATTTCAGGAATTTTTCCAGAATTTCGGTCCTTATTTATGGCTGATTTTGCTTTTAGCGATTGCGGGCATGGCTTATTGGTTCTACCGGTTCCAGTCTCGTTACAGTAAGGATTACCAGCAACTTGATGCGCTTTTGCGCTCCAATGGAGGCGAAGGCGGCCTGGAAAAACTTCTCACCCGCTTGACCCGCCTGGAGCGAGATGCCGCGATGTTAGATGTTCTGCAGACCGCCATGCGCGAGCTGGAACTCCGTCAGAACCAATCTTTCCAATCGGTGGGGTTAGTCCGTTTCAATCCTTTTACGGATATGGGCGGCGACCAGAGTTTTGCCCTCTCTATCGTGGATAGCTATGGTAATGGCTTTGTGCTGAGCAGTTTGCACGGCCGGACGGCTACCCGGGTTTACGCTAAAACGGTCAAGCGCGGCCAGTCTACGCAAACTGTTTCTACCGAAGAGCAGGCTGCTATTGAGCAAGCGATGCGGTTTCAGCAACTCCCCCCTGATGCGTCTATTCAGGCTTAATTGTCGCAAAATTTGGGTAAGCTATCGCGGCAGGGTTTCTTTACTTTACCAGAGTGAGTAATTTTTACCACAAAATGTAAAATCTTCCGGACAGTTAAGAGTTTTGTTGCCAGCAAACCTGGATTTTCGTCGCCCATCCTGGGGTTTTATAATAAAAGTTGTTCGGGTTGAATTAACAGGTTTTGTAGATTTTGTGGCTTAAGTCCGGAGAATTGGGTTGAAAAAAAACACCGGCGAATCAGTTCCCAGTCAGTCTAACCCGGCGGAGTCCGATCCTGGCGTTCTTATTCCCTCCTTGCACTCCTCTTACCAGGCTCTCTTTGAATTTTTGCCGGGAGCAGCCGTTATTATAAACTCTGATTGGGCTATCCTGGCAATAAATGCCGAAGGTTGTGGTTTGTTGGGCATCCACCCGGCGGAGCCAGGGATCACCTCTTTCCTGTCAGTCCTCACCTTCCCTTCCCGGAAGGCAGACCTGCTTTTACTTTCTCAGGGCGCACAACTTAAACTTGAGGGCCAGCTTGAACGGCCGGACGGTAGTCCTGCCTGGCTGGAATGCCTGTTTAAGCGCTTGCCGGATGACAATTATGTGGTATTGCTGCGCGATATTACCGCCCATTACCAGCACGAAGTAACAAACAGCATCCTGCTGGAAGACCATACCCGCCAGGCCCAGGAATTGGCCTTACTAAACCTTGTCAGGTCCAGGTTAGCCGAACAACTGGAAACCGGCGCCCTCTTCCGGACGGTGGTGGAAGAAATTTGTAAGGTCTTTAAGGATACCCAGGTTTCCGCCTGTCTTCTGGAAGGCGACCAGATAGTTTTACAGCACAGCGCCGGGTTTGAGGTGTTCGTCCGGGTTACTTCGATTAACCAGGGCGTCATTGGGCGGGTTATTCGCAATAATAAGGCTGAATTGGTGGTCGATGTCGCCACCGACCCGGATTTTTTAGGCGATAGAACCAGCGTCAAATCGGAAGTTTGCGTGCCCTTGCGTGATGATGGCAAAGTGATTGGCGCCCTCAACCTGGAAAGTAAAGCCGGTAAAGTCCTTGTCCCGGACGATTTGCAATTGATGTGCGCGATTGCCGAATTTCTAAACCTGGCCCTTCACCGGACACGCCTCTACGCTGCTTTGCGAGAGCGGGAAGAACGCTTGCAGGAATTTGTTTCGAACGTTCCGCTGGTCCTTTTCAACCTCAATCCGGACGGCGTCTTCACTTTTTTTGAAGGCAAAACCCTTTCTACCTTTGGCTTCGTGCCGGGTCAACTGGTTGGTAAGAATATTACTGATGTTTTTGAGGAATTTCCCGCTATCCTGGCTGATTTCAAACGCGCCCTGGCCGGTGAAACTTTTAGCTCCGTCCTGGTAGGCACGGATTACGTTGTTGAAATATGGTATGCCCCGCTCCTGGACCACACTGGGAAAGTGTATGCCGTTAACGGCATGTGCCAGGATATAAGGGCCCGCTACCGGGCCGAAGAAGAATTGACTATACGGGCCAGGCAGCGCCAGGCCCTGGCCGAGTTCGGCCGGATTGCTTTGAGCGAGCCAGACCTGACCGCCATTTTTGAAAATGCCGCCCAGCTTATTGCGCAAACCCTGGAATTTGAATACTGTGTGATTGCACACCTGGCACCGGGTGAGCCGCAGTATTGTCCCGGTCTCTACTGTGCGGCCAGTGTTGGCTGGCTGAAGTCTGAACTGAATAAAAAAAATCCGCAGGCTTTCAGCCAGGAAAGTCCGGGCCTGACCATCCAGGCTTACCTGGACCATGCGGTTTTATTAGTTCCCGACTGGTCCCAAACGACTTACCGGCCTGACGCCTGGCAGACCGACCCGGCTATTATTTCCAGTGGCAGCGTGCCTATCGCCCTGCCTGGTAAAGCCCCGGTCGGCGTAGTAACGGTTTATTCTAGAATCCCTCGGAAAGTGACCCGCTCCGACCTTAGTTTTGTGGAAGGGGTAGCCCAACTGCTGGCGGTAACAATTGACCGCAAAGAGGCCGAAAAAGCGCTCCAGGCTGAGCGGGATTACGCCCTGCAGATTACCAATAATCTCGGCCAGGGCCTGGCAGTCCTGGACGCCACCTTCCATTACCAGTATGTTAACCCGGAACTGGCCCGGCTATTAGAATACACCCAGGAAGAATTGATCGGTTTAACTCCGGAACAGCTTGTCCCACCGGAAGAGCAAGGAGTCTTAGAAGAAGCCATTGCTTTACGGCGCCAGGGCAAAGGCAATTACTACGAAACAACCCTCTTAAGTAAAACCGGCCGCCGGATTTTTGTAGGCGTAACCGGCATGCCGGTCTGGCGCGACAACCGGTTGGTGCGGGACATTGCCGTTTTTACCGACCTATCCCGCCACAAACAAATTGAAGATGACATGCGGACGGCCCTGGCGAAAGAACGCGAATTGCACGAACTAAAGTCCCGTTTTATTTCCATGACCTCGCACGAATTCCGTACCCCTTTGAGTACTATTCTGACTAACTCGGAGTTGTTGGAACATTATAGCGACCGCTTTAGCGATGGGAAAAAGCACGAGTTGCTCAAGCGCATTCAGCATGGAGTCAAGTATATGACCCAATTGCTCGAAGATATCTTGTTGCTAGGCAAGATGGATGCGGCCAAGACGGCCTTTAACCCGGCCCCGCTGCAACTGGAAGCCCTTTGCTTTGAGCTGGCCTACTCCTTGCCGCTGGCGTTTGAAGGTAACCGCCAGGTTATGGTTGAGGCCGCCGCCGCCCCTGGTGTGACCTATCTTGATGAAAACCTGGTACGGCATATCCTGACGAATGTTTTGAACAACGCTCTAAAATATTCTTCGCCCGACCAGCCGGTTTACCTGAGCATTAAATATAGCCCGGTAGCGGTCACTATAATCGTGCAGGACCAGGGAATTGGCATCCCGGCCGATGACCAGCCTTATTTATTCGAAGTCTTTCACCGAGGTACCAATGTTGGCACTACTTCGGGGACCGGCCTGGGATTGAATATTGTGAAACGCTGTGTAGAGCTGCACAGAGGCACTATTAAAATAACCAGCCAGGTTGGGGAAGGTACCAGGGTAGCGGTTACGCTGCCGCATACACGGCCCGGCAGCGCTGCAACCGGCCTGATTTGACCGGCCGGTTTAGCAATAGGGGCCTGATCAGGCCCGTTTTTTTTGCCTGGCTAAAATTTCATTTTCCAGGCTCTGGCCCCACCGGGTAGCCGTTTCATATTGCTCGGTCAGCCAGACGTTATGGGCTTCCAGGCTCCTGGCCCAGGCTTTTTGTTTTGTATAAAGGCGTTCCTGCCGCGCTAATTCTTCTTCCAGGGCTGCAATCTTTTCTTCAATACCGGTGCCGGGCAACTTCGTAATCCGCTCCCTGATGACCCGGGCCAATTCAGGTTCTTTGCCGGTTTCATTCAACAGGCCCAAAATATCTTTCCACGACCTGGTGAGATGTTCGGGTAAATCCACCGTAGAAATTGCTTCCAGGTTAATAGTTGATGGGAAAGCCGAATTTTCCAATATCCCCTGGGCCTGCAGGACTGCCATCGTCCTGAGACATTTTTCGCATTTGCCGCAGTTGTATTCCCGGTTTTCACCATAATTCTGGCAGACCCGCAAGTTACTGACCGCAATAGGAGACTTTGCTATCGTTACCACCTTTTTAGCCCGGTAGGACTCGCAGCCGTCATGGATGATTTCCAGGGCTTCGGTACGCCATAAAGGGTCGCTAATGGGGTTCGACCCGCAGGGTTTCAAGTTGTTATAAGGGTAGGATGAGGCTATGTAAATTTTCTTAAACCGGTTTGAAAGCAGTTGCGCCAGCGCACCCATGGCCGAGCCGTAATAATAAAACCAGTTTACATAATTATCACTGAAGTTTTGCAGGTCGGCTTCAACCTCAATAAATTCCTTTCCCATTTCCCGGGCTACCTGCCGCAAGCGCTCTGTTATCATCCGGCGTAATTCACCGTTATCCGGGTGCGGGTAGACATCAAACCCGCCGCTGACAAATATCAGGGTGTCAATTTCTGCCGAATTTTTCAGCAGCGTGTAAAAAGAATCGACCCCACCGGAAAAGAAGCAGGCGACCTTGCGGGTATCTTGCGGCCCGCTGCCGGGTTGGCCTTTTAAAAGGCTGGCCCGGTCCTGCCAGGCCCTTTTGAGGGTTTTTTTGTTGAGGTTTTGCCGCAGGAACCTGGCCGATGTTTTAAGATTGGGGTAAATCCCGGCCGGTAACTTGCCGGTAATTCCCGGCTTTTTCGGGGCCGGTAGGGTTTTAGCAGGTACCTTCACCGCTATCCGGTGAAACTGTTTATCCCAATTGGTGAAAACATCCTGGACTATATTGAAACCCTTTAACAGGCGGGGTGAAGCCGGTTCGTCCAATTCGATAGGCTGGTTTGAAGCCATGGCCGGAAGTAGTGCCAGAGTTAAAAACGGCTCGATTCCTTCGTAGACCGAGTCCCCCTGGATTATAAAACTTACTTCGTGAGTTTGACCGTTCAAATTGATCCGGGCGGAGGCTTTAACTTTCCCTGGCCCCAGTTTAACAACCTGACGGTCACTGACGGTATTCACGCTACCTTTTCCTTTCGATTATTATGCTTTGTTTCCCCAGACTTCGACGCGTTGCCCGTCCAGTTCGCCACTCCAGAGCGGGACCGTACAGGTCTGGCGCAATAAATTTTTCCATATCTGACTGTTAGCGAAAGCTTCTTCCGCCGGACTAAACAGGGTAAAGATTGATTGAGCGGCAACCAGGATCATCTTGCGCTTAGCCCGGCTGATGGCAACCGTCAACCGCCGGGGGTCATACAAAAATTCACCGGCCTGTAGCAAGTAATCTTTATCGCTTTCGGTCGCGCTGACAAGGATTACCTGTCGCTCGCCGCCCTGGAAGCGTTCGACCGTATCAACCGCCGATGCGGCCGGTGAAGTTGTTTCAGCACCTTCCGGCGTGAGCCTGGCAAAGATTTGTTGCAAGGCGGCGCGCTGGGCCCGGTGCGGCACCACCACTCCCATTCCATCTCGCGCATCCAGCCCGTATTCGGTCGCCAGCGTTTCCAGGATTGGCCCGATCAATTTTTGTTCAAACAGGTTGCGGGTCTGGCTCTGGTCCTCGGTATGCGTGATTACCACCAGCGGGTAATCCGGGTGCAGCACGGCGGCCAGGAAAGCGCCAGTCTGGACGGGGCCGGTCAACAAGTCCTGTTTCAGGGAATGATAGTTAATAAGGTCTTTGGAATAGATTTCCCGGCGCAAAAACTCGGCCATCGCGGCGTGCAGCCGGAAAGACCGTGCGAACTTTATCATGGGTGGGGCCGGGTCCAGGGCCATCAAAGTTTCAAACAGGGAACGATACGACTTGTATTCCTGGAAGGTCCGGCGCGGCTCGCCCTCCCAGTCGTGTTTGATAATCGGCGGCATCTGGCGGTGGTCGCCCACCACGATTAGCTGGCCGCTGGATTTAAGGGCCAGCGAGGCCATGGCCGCTTCGGGCAGGTTCATTTGCGAGGCTTCATCCAGCACCAGGCAGTCGGCAAACTGCTGGGTGAAAATATCGCCCTTCTTTTCCCGCATGCCGTAAATCCCGCCAGGGGTCGCCGCCGTCACGCACCAGGGATTCGCCAGGATAACCTGGCGGTTGCTGGGTTCACCTTTGGCTTTTTCGCCATCTTTGGCTAATGCTTCGATACCGGGCTGGCTCTCTTTTTTAGCGGCCACCCGGTAGAGCGCCACATCCAGCAAGCGCCGGTCGAAATAGCGGTCGAACATGGCCGGGTGGCGCGCCTGGATTTCGCCTAACTTATTGCGGACCACCAGGACGTTTTCCAGCAAGACATCTGTAGCCGCGTGGGTCTTGCAGGCCAGCATTACCCTGAAATCTAACCCGGCTGCCATTGCGCCCTGCAAACGGGCGAAGATTGCGAAGCCGGTCGAGTAACTCTTGCCGGTGCCGGGCGGTCCCTGGACCAGGATTACCGGGTCCGCGCCGTGCTGCCCGATGTATTTTTCCTTACTATCCTCGAAATCGTGCAAAAGACCGGCCTGGTCAAAGGCTTTGAGGCCCTCCATAAAGCGGCTCTGTCCGGCCAGGGCTTCTTCGGGCCGGTCCAGCGGCCGGTTAGAAGGCCTGGCCAGGCGGCTGTACAGGGCGTTGGTCCCGGTGGAGGCATGGTCCTCCAACTGGCTCAAACCCTGGGCAACCTGGAAGTTCCAGTAGGTATACCAGTTGTTAATGTCCGGGTCGAGCGTATAGACCTGGCCTGGTTCGAGCGGCTTATCAATAGATGAGAAAACATAGCCTTCGGCTTTCCCGAAAGACTTTTGCGGCTCTATTTCGATAAAAGCGGTTGCGGGCTGGCCCGGCCCGGCCGGTTGGCTGTAAATCCGGGCAATCGTAACGCGCATGCCGTAAAGCATCTGCTTGGGCGTAGGCGTGTTGGGGGTACGTTCTTCCGGCGGCAGGCGTTCGTCCGAAGTCCACCGGGAGAAAAATATCGCGGTTTCGCCCTCGCGCAGGTTGCTCAGGGCCAGGGCTTCCTCGGCGCTGCAACTGACGCCGCCGGTTTCGAGGCGTAGCCGGAAGCGCATATTCTCGTGCGACCAGTCCGAGGCTGCTTTTTGCTCCTTTGATAACATGACCTTTTTGGCATCAGGTTTAGCCGCTTTGTATTCATTCCTGTACTGCTGGTACAGGGCCTGGCGTTGCTGGTTATCCCGGTTGCGCTCGGCAATCCCGGCGGTCTGGTCGGTTTCCAGGTAGCGCACCAGCAAAGTTTCGCCCATCAGCATGCGGCGTTCCGGCGACAGGTTGCGGGTGGCTTTCCAGGCGCCCAGTTCTACGTGCCGCTCGATAGTCACAAACTCTTGCAGGGCGTGGGCCAGGGTCCGGGCTTTTTGCTGAAAGGTCGCCAGGTCGGGCAGGTTAAAGGTGGTCTTTTCGGTCAGGTTATTGCCCCTGAAATCTTTGACAATCCATTCCAGGGCTTCCATGCGGCGCGCCTCAAAGCCGGTCAGCAAAGAGAGGGTTGCAGTCCGGTAGGGCGTAAAGGTATCCGGCTGGCCGGGCAGGGGCGCGGCCAGTTCGTTCCAGGCCGCGTAAGCGTATTCCAGCGGAATCTGGCTGTTAAAGCGGGCTTTGAAAGTGTACCAGGGGGATTGCCCGGCTTCCAGGTTTTCTTCAGGTAGCTTGCCCCAGAAATCAAAGATCCTTTCCTTGAAAATCTCGCGGTAGTTAATTTCTTCCCGCCAATTAAATCCCAAGTATGCCGACACTGCCTGTAAGGACTGGCAGACCATCGGGAAATTCTTCAGTTCGCGGATTTCATTTTCCAGGTAGGATGCTACCGGCGAATCGAAAGCCGCCAGTTGCGTCAGAAAGTCGTACAGCGGAGTCGCCCCCAGGATTTTTGGCAGGTGCCGCGATAACCCTTCCAACAGCACCTGCTGGGACCATTTATCATAGAAAATCAGGTGGATCGGGGCTTTGGCTTCGCCGTTGGAGTCCGGGGCGGCTACTTCTACCAGCGCCTGCATGGTCTGTTCAATCCAGTCCAGAAACAGGGCCGCTTCCTTCTCCGATGTGTCCGGTGGGGTGGCAGTCAATCGGACAATGCTGCGCCGCCGGGCCGGTGGTTCCTGGCCGCCTTCTGAAGCGACCACCAGGGCACCCAGCAAAAAGACCCGGTTTTCCAGGTAATCCTGCTGGGCGTCCAGGTACACCCGGATTAAATTGGGGTTTTGGTTTTCGTCCGAGTAGGGCAGCGAGCCATGTCCGACACTGGGAATGTAGCGCAGGGCTTCCAGCGGTTCGCCTTTCCATTTGCGGTACAGCCTGGCCCGGTGAATCAGTTCGTCTACGCGCGGTCCGACCGGCCAGGTGGTAGCCAGGCGGCGGTTGGCTTCTTCCTTGCCCGCAGCAACTACCAGTTCCTTGCTGGCCTGGGGTAATTCTTTGAGGTGGGCCAGTTCCTGGACGGTCTGGATACCGTTGCGGCGTAAGGCTTCTTTATCAACCCTGGTAAGGTGCGGGAGCAGCGAGAGGTCGTCGTGTTCGGCGGTCCACTTCATACAAAAGGGGTTGTAAATGCACGAATCGCATTTGATGGACAGGTGAAAGGGGCTGGCCTCCAGGGGAGCGAGCCAGAGCCGGAAGGCTTCCGAATCCGGCCCGGTAACCAGGTTTTCAACCTCGGCCAGGTAGGCCGCCGGGTCGGTGATTACTTCCAGGTAATGCTCGCCCAGCCCGAAAATAGCCTGGGCCGCTGCCCGGTGAGCTTCGCGTAACTGGGCATCTTCCGGGCTTAACTTTTCCACGGCGGCTCCCATCGGTCCCCGGTAGAGGATGGCGGTCTGTTTCTGGCAGAGGTCCAGACCGGACTGCTCGAAGAGGGTTTCGACCATAACGTGGTAGAAAGCCACTTGCAGGCGGTGTTCGACCTTTGGCCCGGCCGAACTTTTCATATCGGCAATGATAAAGCTTAGATTGCCGGATGAGTCGCGTTGCAGCCGCAAGATGTCCAGGTCGCCTCGCATTTCCCAGCCGCTGACCTCAACTTCCAAACGGAGTTGGAACAATACAGCCGTCCTACCCGGTTGGAGTTGCCGGGCCAGTTCAACGACCTCCTGGTTGTGGGTAAAGTTCTTACCGGGCAGGCGGGTAAATTTGGAGGTAGCATAATGATTGGCTATCCCGGCTTCCACAATATTTTCAAAGGAAGCACCGGCCCGGGTCAAGAGGGGACTCATCGCTTCGGGTGTCACACCATACTGCGTCAGCAAGCTGCGCCCGGTCGAACGTTCTTTGAGCCGCAGCGCCAGGTAGCGCTTGCACTGTTCCAGGCGAATATATTGGGAAATATCGGTCGGTGAAATCCTACGCCGTTCGTGGTTGACGGCATCTGTTAGCCGGTTAGGCATGCAAGGCTCCTGCTCCGAAGGGTAGTGGGTTTGTAAATAAATTAAGCGGCTTTTCTATATTCACCAGAAACTATTCTAAATTGTACCGGCGGTCGAATCCCGGTTGCGCCCACAGGACATTTTAACCCGGCCGGAATTTCCTTAGACCCTGGTAACTTTTTTTGTTGGACACCGGGACATGGATAAGGCGGTCCGCCCGGCCCAATTCGAGGCTGCAAAAGCCCTGTTGGAAACTCTCAGGAAGGCATAATCAAACTTTAAAGGCTTTTATATCCTTTTAGAGTAATTTAAACCGGGTTTCGCCGTAAAAACTTTAAAGAAAAAAGAACATTAAAAAGATTATATCAAATAAGCCTGGTATAAGCTATAAAAAATCTGGCCGGTATCCCGTTTATTTGCGATTTTGGTCTGGAGATAAGACCATGCGGCTTTAGAGCCAGCCTTGCAAAATGAAAGTTATTGCAGGATTCAAGGTTCCGAGCTTATTTTCCAGGTTCATTGCCGGAAAATAAGCCAGATAAAATTACTGGAACCAGCCACGTAGTTTCAGGTTTTCGGTGCCGAGCAAAGCTAACTGAATTTTATACTCTTCCGGGGCCTCGGGATGGTACTCGAAGCGGGCCCGCTCAAAGTACTGGACGGTGTAGGGCTTACCGTCATTCTGGCTGATTTCGGTTATTTCCTCGCTGAGCGGGTAACCGAAGATTGCCAGGCCGCCGCGCTTTTCCCAGTATTCTTTGAAACCGGCCGACAAATAATGGCCGGTCTCCTGGAAATAGCCTTTATCCGGCGGCAGCGGTGAGGTTGGGGCCGGGGCGGCCGGATAGCTTTTGCAGGCAAACCGGAGCGTATCCGTTCCTAACAGGCCAAGTTGCACCTCATAGGGAGTTCCTGCTAACTCCGGGTGATACTCAAAGCGTTCCCGTTCGAAATACTGTACCAGGTAGCGCTTGCCATCATTGGGATTGAGTTCCTCAAACGGCTCGGTCCAGGGGAGCCCAAACAGGCGCAGGCCGCCATTTTTCTGCCAGTAATTCAAGAAAGGGCCGCTTAAAGTATGGCCGGTTTCTTTGAAATAGAGTGGGGCACCGGGATTCCTGGCGGACTGGACTACCGGTGGCGCCGGGACGCTTTCCAGCGGCAAGTCCGGCCCGGCCAGTTTCTGGTAAGCATAATACCCCGTTTTGAAGCGGGTAGGCAGGCCGGAAGGCGCGTAATAAGCCGGGCTGCGGGTTTGTAGCCGTACCAGCCCGTAGGGTTCAACCTTACCGGTCCGGCTGTCATAAAAATCTTCGTACTTAAACCAGAAGATAGCTGCAATGTTATCCAGGTGGGTAGAAGTCATCTGCACAAAGAAATCGGTTAATTGGGCCGCCTGGTTTTGCTCCTCCGGACTGGTGCCGCACTCGATATCCGGCCGGGCCGGGGCTTGTAGACCCATTTCGGTAATCCAGAGCTTACTGCTCGTATCGCCCCAACCACGCATGGCCTTAAGCACCTCATTAATGCTACCTACCGCATCAAAAACATTGGTGAAGTAAGGATGCCAGGCCAACCCGTCCCAGGGGAACGTCCCCGATAGGTCAGGGTTTGTGTGGAGCCCCTTATAATATTTTTGGACCGGGGCGGAGCGGTATAAGTCGTTCAGGTAATCCATGGCATTTATGGGCGCGGCCGGTTTTTGCAGGGCCAGTTGCGCCCCGACAATAATTTGGGCTTTAGGGTTAACCGCTTTGCCCTCACGGTAGGTGTTTACCATCAGGGTTCCCATCCGCTCCGGCAGCAGGCTCACCCCTTCCCAGTAGTTAAATTCGTTTAGAATTTCCCAGGTGGCGACTTTGGCACCGTAATGAGCAATTATTTCTTTGGCCCGCGCCGTATAGAGGCGCATGACCGGGTTGGTTCCATCCGGCTGGTCGGGCTTATTATTGTAAAATTTGTAATGAAGGTCTTTATTCTCAGGATTGTCCCAGTTGATGATAGGGTAACCGAGCAGGCCCAGCACTTTCAGGCCGTAGCGCGGGGCGATGTCATTGATAAAAGGGTCGTATTTGGCGTAGTTTAGCTCGCCACCGCGCCTCCCCGGTTGCGGGTCGGCCTTGAACTCAATCCGTATGTAGCGGGCTCCCATGTATTTGAGGTCCCGGGCCATATTTTCCAGGAATTCCAGGTTTGAGCCGTTGTAACGCGGATTGGTATTCCATTCATACCAGGGGTCGCGGCCGACCACTCCGAAGAAGTCCGGTGGGGCAATCCCGGATTTGTGCGGAAAACTTAAAGTGGATTCGGCCGAAGGCGCAGCGGCCTGGGCGG
>JAQBPB010000041.1 GCA_028287745.1 Chloroflexota bacterium | reverse complement strand
CTATTTCAAGTAAACCGGCCACAATAACCATTGCCCAGGTCATAAAATTTCCTTCTTCCAATGTGTTTTAATAATTTGCATTATATAATTTCCTGTTAACCCCAAAACTTCCAGCCAGGGGCCGGTCTAAGTTTGAGCAGTGGGGTTTCCTTTAGTGAGGCCAAGCAAAAGTAACTCGACCTTTTCTCGCAGGTCGCCACCGGGTGGGGCGAGTTCAAGCAACTCGGCCAGCCACAACCCATCGGCGGCCAACCGGATAACTGTCGCCAGGGCCGGATCAATGCCGTCCTGTTCGGCTTGCTGCTGGTAACCGGCGAAACTTTGCCTGAAAGGTTCTAAAAGCAGGGGGTTGGTAGAAATAGCAGTCAAAATGGCCGCGCTGCTGCCCAACCAGTCATTTTCAAGCTTGCGGGCTTCAAAAGTGGCCCGGACATAGGCCCGCAACCAGTTACCCTGCTCCTTTTTTACATCACCCACAGGTGCTTCGCCGGTCTCAAGGGCTATATGGCGAGCTACCTTAGCATCAAATTGAGCGTTCAGGTGCTCAATTAGCCCCTTTATGAGGGCTTCTTTACTTGGAAAATGATAAAGCAACCCTCCCTTACTTACCCCGGCTTTTTTAGCCACTGCTTCCAGGGTCAGGTGGGTTACTCCCTCCGAAAGGACTATCTGGTTCGCCGCCAGCAACAAATCCTGGCGCGTATTAGCCGGAACACCTTCTTTTTTCATAAAAGTAGTATACCGTCCGGACGGTATACTAGTCAAGGAATTTAAGACCGGATTTGTAAGCACAATCGTTTCTATAGTATTTGCCACAACTAAAATCCAGGGATACTTAAACCCTGTTACCGGAGTTTTTGGAGAAAATTTAGGAACTAAAAACTCCTGGATTGCTACTTATTAAAAGCTGCAATCCAGGAGTTTTTAAAATTAAGGGTGAAACTCCGTGCTAGGCATAAACCGGGCTCGGGGTAGATCCTTTGGCCGGTTCGTTTTCCCTTTCAGGAAGTTCGTTGTCGTTACCGGTGTCTTCATCAAAGCTGTTGTAAACCTTGGTGTCGATCTTCTTCAAGACCCGGCCGGTTACCAGGCCGGAAACCATCGAGTCGCTGACATTAAGGGCGGTTCGGCCCATATCAATCAAAGGTTCGACCGAAACCAGCAAGCCAGCCAGGGCTACCGGTAGGCCCATTGACGATAACACTACCAGCGAAGCGAAGGTTGCGCCGCCGCCAACCCCGGCAATACCAAACGAGCTTAGAATAATGACTGCGACCAGGCTTATCAGGAAGGTCGGGTCCAGCGGATTGATTCCGACAGTCGGCGCAATCATTACCGCAAGCATCGCCGGATAAATACCGGCACAACCGTTTTGCCCGATCGAGGTGCCAAAGGTTCCGGCGAAGTTAGCTACCCCGACATCAACCCCAAACTTTTTGGTCTGTGTATCGATAGTTAAAGGTAAAGTTGCCGCGCTTGACCGTGAGGTAAAGGCGAACGATAAGACCGGGAAAGCTTTCTTCAGGTAAGTAATTGGGTTTAACTTGAAAGCGGCCAGGATTAGCAGGTGAATTACCAGCATGATCACCAGGGCCACATATGAAGCACCCACGAACTTTATCAGTTTGAGGATTGCATCACCGCTGGTCGTAGCAACAACCCTGGTCATAATCGCCAGGACGCCATAAGGAGTCAGCTGCAGGACGATTTTAACGACCCGCATTACGATTACATAAGCTACACCTACAAACTTCTGGAAAGATTCGATTTGTTCCGGGTATTTCTTGCGGCTTTTCAGGGCGGCGATACCAATAAAGGCCGCGAAAATCACCACCGCAATAGTGGAACTGGGCCGCGCCCCGGTCATATCCAGGAACGGGTTAGCTGGCAGCAGGTCCAGCAACCGCTGGGAATGCGATACCTTGCTCATGTCGGTCAGTTGAGTATTGAACAGATCGCCCCGGGTCTGCTCAGCTTTACCTGCAATAATTTCGCTGGCATTCAGACCAAAAGCCAGGGCCACGGCGATACCTACGCAGGCCGCAATCCCGACCGTAACCAGCAAAGTACCGATGGTTAATCCGCTAATTTTACCCAGCGACTTGCCATTTTGCAGATTGATAATCCCTGAGATAATTGAAACCAGGATCAACGGAATGATGATCATCTGGAGCAACCTTACGTAACCGGTGCCTACCAGGTTGAACCAGTCAATCGAGTTTTTAATGATCACATTAGACGAACCATAGCTGTACTGGAGAAGCGCACCGTACAAAATACCAAGCCCAAGCCCTGTAAAGACTCTTTTTGTGAAAGAAACATGCTTTATCTGCATAAATGCAATCAAGCCAATAAGCGCAAGCAATCCCAAAATGTTAACAACAACTAAAAAAGCTGTCATGTCTGACCCCTCATATTTTAAATAATTTTCTAAGTTTTATATCTATACTCAGCTATTTTGACTATTCTGGTAAAGAATAAGTGGAGTAAGATGATATAGATACATAATAAAAATATTTTAGTTGATTCTAAATCTAAAGTCAATAAGCATTTAAGCCTAGATTAATGTTACCTGAGAGAATTTTATAAAATCCGGCATTATCTGATATGGTACAGGTTTGTTCCTGCACTTTCACAATACTTATATCTTAGATTAATGGGCAATTTGGAAGAAACCCGCAATTTACCACTTCTGGGCCAAAGGTCGCTAATATATTTAACCTGCCGGTAAAATTAGAAACCAAATTTTTATTGGATTAGTCATCCCTTGAACTTTTTTATGGTTTAATTATTCGTACTATTGCAATTATGATGACCTATGATAGTATAAACTATAAATATATACAGGTTTCGTTTCCAACTCGTACCAAACTTCCTTTCCGGTTCCTAAAACTGAAAATTTAGCCCAATCAATCCACCGCGAGAAATATTAAAACTATAAAGTTAAACTATAGGGGAGGATGGTTCTGGCACTTACTGTTTCTTCAAACTACCTGGCAAGCTATTAGTTTGCTTCAGGCTAACCGGGCAAACTTACCGGGATACTCTCCGCGAATAACTATCCAAAGTCAAAATTTAATTACCTTTTAACACCCATCTCAAGGAGGAGAATCGGATGATGTTACGCTTAACTAAACTAAGCACGCTCAAGAGGTGTTCTGTTTTTTTGCTTTGCCTGTTTCTAGCTACCCTCTTGGCGGCTTGCGGCGATAATACCGCTACAACCGTCCCGGCTGCTACAACCGTCCCGGCTGCTACCACCGCCGCAGCGGTGGCTACTACAGCGGCTCCCGCCACAACCGTTGCACCTGCCGCTACTGCCGCGGCTGCCACTACCGCTGCGGCCCCTGCGGCTGCTACTACCCTGGCGGCTGCCACTACGACTGCCGCAAGTACCGGTGCTACTACCGTAGCCGGGGCCGCGCCGACCCTGAATACTACAGGCAATACCAATGGGGTTACTGATACTCAAATCGTAATTGGAAGCTGGGGACCGCAGAGCGGCCCAGCCGCCGCTTACGGCACGATTGACCGCGTAATTGATGCCTATTTCAAAAAGGTAAACTCCGAAGGCGGCATCAACGGTCGTCAGATTAAATTCGTGTTCCAGGATGACGGCTACCAGGCTTCCATGACCCAGACGGTGGTTAAGAAAATGGTCGAGCAGGATAAAGTATTCGCTTTTGTAGCCGGACTCGGCACGGCTAACAACCTGGCCGTAATGGATTACCTGGTCCAAAATGGGGTGCCTCACGTGGCCCCGGCTACCGGCACCAGCTTTATTGCCAACCCGCTCAAGCGGCCGATCTTCGCCCTGCAGACCAACTACCTGGTGGAAGCCACCCTGGTCTCGCGCTACGCCGCCGACAGCCTGGGAGCTAAAAAAATTGCTGTCTTTTATCAGGATGACCCTTTTGGTAAAGAGGGCCTGGATGCAATCGTGGGTGTAGCCAAAGCCAAGGGTAAAGAAATCGTTGCCCAGGTCTCCTACCAGGCGACCGACAAAGATTTCAGCAGCCATGCTCTCAAGCTGCAACAGAGCGGCGCTGACACGGTAATATTCTGGTCGGTGCCCGGACCAACCGGGGCCATCCTCCAGGCCATCAGCGATATTAACTACAAGCCAACCATCCTACTTAGCGCTATTGCCAATGATCCCAGCCTGTTTAAGCTCTCGGCCAACACGATTGATGGTGCCTGGACCTCTTCCTGGCTGCCGGACGTCACCGACCCCACCAATACGGACCCTAAAGTCGTGGCCTTCCGGGAC
Source organism: Chloroflexota bacterium (assembly GCA_028287745.1). GTDB lineage: Bacteria > Chloroflexota > Chloroflexia > Chloroheliales > Chloroheliaceae > 54-19. The sequence continues at coordinate 102,583 of JAQBPB010000041.1, read as the reverse complement.
TTTATAGCTAAGTTTGCTCCCAAGGAAACCCCCGGCGGTTTCGCTGCCAGCGGTTACGCCGAAGCCCAGATAATGGTCGAAGGGCTGAAACGTGCAGGCAAGGATTTAACCCGCGAAAGCTTTGTCAAAGCGCTTGAAACAATGGATAACTGGAAAGAGGGCCTGGCTTTCTCGGTAAGCTTTAGTCCGACCAACCACCAGGGTCAAAACTCGGTCTACTTCATGCAGGCCAGCGCAAAAGACAACCGCTTTATTAAAAAGAGCGACTTTATTGAGTTCAAACCCTGATTTCAAGTTTAAAGCTTTACTTTAACTTCACCGCTTTAATTTTGGGGTTAATAACCCAACCTGGGTTATTAGCCTGCTGAATCACCTGTTGGCAGGGATGTAAACTCCCTGCCATCAAACTGCCCGGTTAAATTTGAATTTTAACTAATAAAATCCGGGCCGGGTCTGTATTGGGCGGCTGTTTGGTAGTCCCGTCTGTTTAAATGTAGTTTAGCTTCACATGGAATTGGAAAGGTTTACAAAGCAATGACCGCTTTGGCGATATGGGCCACCACTACCCAACCACCGCTTTCGGTAGTCTCACAGGCCACCGGGCAACCTTTTAGCTGGACGATTTTTTTGCAAAGTGTGATAAATGGCATTAGCTTCGGCAGTATTTACGCCCTGCTGGCGATGGGAATTGTCCTGATTTATAAGTCTTCTGATGTGGTTAATTTTGCCCAGGGCCAGATGGCAATGTTCCTGACCTATATTGCTTACAGTGGAATGGGCCTGATACTGGGTATTAATTTCCTGCAGCCGCATGCCGACTTACCGGCCCGGGTGGGATGGGGAGTCTTCCTGGGAGCCATTGCGCTGTCCCTGGTGGTAGCAGCCTTAATGGGTATGGCAATTGAGAAATTCATGCTGCGCCCGCTTGCCAGGTCCTCGGTCTTGAGCCAGGTGCTGGCTACCATTGGGGCCGGAACTCTGCTCTACGGCCTGGTAAGCTGGATCTGGAAAGCGGAAATCCGGCCTTTCCCCCGCTTTGAGGCGGTCGCAGGAAGACCTGTGCAGCTGGGTACTCCGCCAGACAGCATTATTATTACCCTTGAGGCCATAAATTTTCTGGTAGTCGGCCTGATTCTTTCCTTTTTACTTTACCTGTTCTTCCGCTTCACAATGGTTGGCACCGCCCTGCGGGCCATGGCCCAGAATGCTTTTGCCGCCCGCCTGATGGGCATAAATGTCGGGCGTCTGAACGGCTTAGCCTGGGCGCTCTCATTAATGTTGTCGGCCATTGCCGGGGTACTGGCCGGGCCCAGGCTCCAACTTGAACCCAATATGATGACGGATGTCGGGGTAAAAGCCTTCGCGGCGGCGGTCCTGGGCGGTATGACCAGCCTGCCGGGAGCCCTGCTTGGCGGCCTGGTTATCGGCATCATTGACAACCTGGCCGGTTACTACCTGGGCAACGGCTTACAGGCCAGCATTGCCTTTTTAATTATTATCCTGGTACTGGTAATCAGACCTAACGGCTTGCTGGGCAAGACCATCCGGAAGAAGGTATAGGGTAAATAATATGAAATGGCAAAAGATCCAGCAGACCGCCTCCGGTAAATACACCCGCTGGGTGTTAATTATTGCCGGGTTTACCGCTTTACCCTGGATAATTACGGTATTGCCCTTCTTCGGAGCCAATAATTACACATACTCGCAGCTAAACCTCTGGCTTATCCTGGCTATCGTTTGTTTAGGTCTAAACCTGCTGACCGGGGTAGCCGGTCAAATCTCGCTGGGACATGCTGCGTTATTTCAAATTGGAGCCTATATCGGCGGTTATTTTGTGGCCCGGCAAGGCTGGCCGGTCTGGCTGGTTATTATCGTGGCGGGCCTGGGCACCGGAATAGCCGGTTTAATTCTGGGCCTGCCAGCCCTGCGGTTGAGCGGGCCGTACCTGGCGGTCGCCACCTTTGGGTTTAGCGTGGCAATCCCCCAATTGCTGGCAGGTAGCCAGGATATAGCCGAGCTTTACAGCGACCCGAATGAGCTGGCAACTAAGATTGGGGTGCTAACCGTACCAAAACAAAACCTGCCCGGTTTAAAAGCCGATGATGACCTGGGGCGCTATTTTATGTTCCTGCTGGTCTTTCTGATAATGCTTGTGCTAGCACTCAATATAAACAGGAGCCGTCATGGCCGGGCTTTCTACGCTATCCGGGACAGCGAAACCGCTGCTACCGCCATGGGGGTGGCCCTGGGGAAATACAAATTGCTCGCTTTTATAGTTAGCGCCGTGTACGCCGGGGTAGCCGGGAGTCTTTTTGCCTTCCAGGTCGGCCAACTGGATGCCAACAGTACCAGTTTTAGCGTGCTTGCCTCAATCCTGTTCCTGACCGCCATTATTATCGGCGGTTTGGGTTCGGTCTGGGGTTCGGTCCTGGGGTCGGCGGTGATAACAATTTTGCCGCCATTTATAAGTGCCGTAAACGACACCATCAAAGCCGCCTTTGGCAGTTCGATAGAGAACTTCGAAAGTATATTCTACGGGCTTTTGATATTGATTTTTATCTACTTCATGCCAAACGGGCTGTCCGGAGCATTTCAACGGCTGAGAATGCGCTATTCTTCTGACCCTTCCAAAGGCCCGGCCACCCCGGCGGAACCAGCCGCCACCGATTTACCGGTCAGTTAAAATTCGGAATAGCTAACTGCTACCCGTCTAACTATTACTATCTCCCGTTCACGGGCCTGTAGCCACTGGATACGGACCTCTGGCTACTGGCTACTGTCAACCAACCCATTAGAAAGGCCGTTAATGACAACTGCGGAATACCAACTGGAAATTGCTAACCTGGGAATAAGCTTTGGCGGGCTAAAAGCGGTTAACGACTTCAGTATGAACCTGAAAAAGGGTGAAATTGTTGGTTTAATTGGGCCAAACGGCGCCGGGAAAACCACCGTATTTAACTGTGTAAGCCGTTTTTACAATCCAAATGAAGGGAAAATTGTTTTCGAAGGCAAGTTGCTAAACAATGTCCCGGCCAGTCAGGTAATAAATTACGGAATTGCCCGGACCTTTCAAAATGTCGAGCTTTTCAAGAATTTAACCACTATGGATAACTTACTGATCGGACAACATCATATTATTAAAGAAGATTTTTTTATGGCAATGCTCAATTTGCCGCAAAAGGCCCGGTTGGAAAAAGCCGCCCGGGAACGGGCAACCGAAGTTCTACAATTTCTCGGATTGGAACGCGTGGCAAACTCAGTGGTCCAGTTTCTACCCTTCGGGATACAAAAGATGGTTGAGCTTGGCCGGGCGCTGGTGTCAAAACCAACGCTTCTATTACTTGACGAACCAGCCGCCGGTTCCAATACCAATGAAACCAAAAAACTGGCTAACTTAATCCGGACTGTCCGGGATACTTATGGGGTTTCAATTTTGCTGGTGGAGCACGATATGTCGCTGGTAATGGATATCTGCCAGCGAATATACGTCCTGGATTTCGGTAAGAAAATTGCTGATGGAGCGCCCGCCGAAATACAAAACAACCCGGCGGTAATTGAAGCTTACCTGGGCGAACAACCGGCTGGGGGAGAATAAGCGGTATGCTGCGTTTAAATGATGTATGGACCTACTACGGCCGGATTAGCGCTCTGAAAGGGGTCAGCCTGGAAGTACCGGAAGGGGCCATAGTGGCCCTACTTGGGGCTAACGGGGCCGGTAAAACCACCCTCCTGCGCACAATTTCCGGCATTGTTCCGGCCTCCAGGGGCACGATTGAGTATATGGGCAAGCCCATTGAAAAAGTCCCGGCCGACCATATAGTAAAAATCGGAATTTCTCAATCGCCGGAAGGCCGCCAGGTTTTCACGGATTGTACTGTGCTGGAAAACTTGAAACTGGGAGCATATACCAGGCGAGATAAAGCAAAGGTAAAGACCGACCTGGAGCAGGTCTTTGAACATTTTCCCCGGCTGCGGCAGCGGTCCAACCAGCTTGCCGGGACTCTTAGCGGTGGAGAACAGCAAATGCTGGCAATTGGCCGCGCCCTGATGAGCCAACCAAAGTTATTGCTGCTGGATGAGCCGTCCCTCGGTCTGGCCCCGATCCTGGTAAAAGAAATCTTTCAAATTATTCAGGAGATCAACCGGTCAGGGGTTACCGTCCTCCTGGTGGAGCAAAACGCTTACCTGGCCCTTAATATTGCGTCTTACGGCTACGTACTTGAAACCGGAAAAGTGGTACTGGCGGGGACAGGTGATAGTTTGCGCCAGAATGAAGAGGTTAAACATTCCTACCTGGGCCATTGAGGCGTTTGGTTCAAGCCTGGACCGGTTCAAAAGCGGTTAAAGGCACTTCATCCAGGACGACTTTGAGCGCTTCTTCCGGCGACACCAACCGCCCGGATAACCAGGTGTTCTCAAAGGTTGCCGGGTGCAATTGAGTGCGTACCTTTTCGACCGATTGGTTATAACCGGGCAGATCGGTCGGTTGGATAGGAGTGTTTATCGATTCGCGGAAAGCCTCCGCCGTGCCAAAGGCAAAACAGGCAAGCCTATCCAGGCCTTCCTGGCTCAAAATCCGAGCAATCCCCTCCAGGCAGAAAACCAGGTTCAAACTCTCGCCAGTCTCTTTAGAGAGTTGGAAACTTTCACAATAAAGCTTAAATGCCTGTTTGGAATTGTTTTCAGTCGAGTAAGCATCGGCCAGGCCCAGGATGGAACCGGCCGTGCCCGACCGGTCGTGCAGTTCTCGGCGCAACGCCAGACTTTCTTCAAAAAATGGCCGGGCCAGGGCCGGTAGGCCCTGGGAAAGCCGTAAATAGCCCAGGTTATTGAGCAGCAAGGCCGTGGTCCTTAAATCACCCAGCTTGCGCAACAGCCGCAAACCTTCCTCGTAAAACTGGCTGGCCGGTACAAACTCGCCCTGGCTGGTCTTTAAGGCTCCTAGAAAACTTAAGGATAAGGCCAGGCCGCGCTGGTCGTCCAGTGCGCGGCGCAACGCCATCGCTTCTTCGTGATAGGTAACGGCCTGGTCGTAATTGCCCATATAAGCCGCGACGGTGCCAAGCGAGTGTAGCCCGGCGGCAATGCCCGCTTTATCGCCCAGCTTCCGCTGTAAAGCCAGCCCCGCCTGGAAAAATTCAATCGCCTTGGGATAGTCAAATTGGTCCCGGCACATTATCCCGGCAACATTGTAAGTTTTTGCCAGAAGTTCAACCGCGATACCACTGCTTTTACTGAAAGCCTGTTCCAGCCAGCTAAGTCCGTCACTCTGGTAGCCCTGGGCGGCCCAGAAACGCCATAGCACACAACTTATTTCCAGCACCTGTTCGATCTTGGCCTGGTCAGAGCCACTTAAAGCCCATTCCATTAAAGACCGCAGGTTGTCATATTCCTGCTCTAACCGCCGGAACCACTCGGCCTGGTCCGGCCCGGTCAACTTGGGACCGGCATCCTGGACCACTGAGCCATAGTACCGGGCATGCCAACTGCGGACGGCTTCTTCTTCACCCTGCTCTACTAACTTATCCAGCGCATATTGGTGGATGGTTTGCAGCATAATAAACCGGGGCTCACCGCCTACCCCTTCAACCCGGCGTAACAGGCTGCTGTTTAATAGAATGGTTATGCCATCCAGTACATCAATATCGCCCGTGAAATCAGGGTCGCAGACCGCTTCGGCCGCCTCCAGCACGCACCCACCCGAAAAAACGGCCAGGCGGGTAAAAATAACCTGCTCGTTTTCCTCCAGCAAATCATAGCCCCAGGCTATCGCCTCATGCAGAGATTGCTGGCGAAGGGGCCGGTTAGAACCCCGGCCGGTTTCTTCTAGCCAGGCCAGGCGGTTGCTTAACTGGTCCAACATCTGGTGAGGCGTTAGCGAGCTTGCCCTGGCCGCGGCCAGTTCGATTGCCAGGGGTAACCCATCCAGGGCCCGGCAAAGGTTGACAACCGCGCCTGCGTTTTCCTCAGTTAATTGAAAAGCCGGTTGGGCCTGTTTGGCCCGCCGGATAAATAGCGCTACCGCCGAATACCCGGCTAAATCATCAATAGAAGGTAACCGGCTGGCATCAGGCAGTTTCAAAGGTAGGACCGGGAATTCCTGCTCCCCATAAATTTTTAAAACACTCCGGGTAGTGACAATTATCCGCAGGTTGGGCGCCGCACCTAAAAGCTGGTTTACCAGCGATGTCGCATCCAGGACATGTTCAAAATTGTCGAGCAGCAATAAGACCTGGCGGGTCTTTAAATAAGTTTTAAGGTTCTCTTCCAGGCGCAAATACTGGCCCCGGGCATTACCAATCCCTTCTTTAAGCTCCAATACCTGTATAAGAGCCTGGGCCACCTGCAGCACCGAATGTAAGGGGCTCAGGTCCACGAAAAAAACGCCATCGGGGAAATCGGCCAATAACCGGGCCGCAATCTGAAGGCCAAGCCGGGTCTTGCCGGTGCCGCCCGGCCCAAAAAGGGTCAATAACCGGCCCTGGCTATTCAGGAGTAACCGGCAAGCCTGGGCCACCTCGGTTTCCCGGCCAAGCAGAGGAGCATCCTGGGAGGGCAGGTTGTTCAGGTAATTATTAAGACTCTTAAGGGGTGGGAAAGTAGTGGCAGGGGTAGGCCAGCTAACCTGGGTAAGTAATTCAGGTTCCAGGAGGTCATTTAGATAGTGCTTACCCATGTCTTCAAATACGACATCGCCGGAAAAGGTTTGCCTGGCAATTGTAGAGGCGGCCTGTGACAGCAAGATTTGTCCGCCGTTAGCCGCCGCCAGCAGGGCAATCGTCCGGTCAAGGACTTCGCCCCGGTAATCACCTTCCCATTCTTCGACCGGCCCGGTATGAATGACCATACCAACCTTAAGGGAGATTGTGGCGTGGTTCCAAAGCTGTTCAATTATAGTGCGCTGGATAGTCAGGGCACAGGTCAATGCGGCAGTAACGTTATCAAAAACGCAAAAAAAATTATCACCGGTAATCTTGAAAACTCGCCCACCATTTCCCCGGACAATCGTCTGGGTAAGATTATCATGCTGGCTGATGGCTGCTTGCATACCGGTGGGATCTTGCTTCCACCAGTAGGCTGTGTTTTCAATAGAGGTAAAAAGGAATGTTTTATGTAAGCCTTTCCTCAGTGCGATTGCCATTAGTGCCTTGTCTTCTATTACAATCCTTCTGGCCTGACCGGACAGCTACCCTTGCCGGAAGGGCTATTTTGAAGAACCTTGTTTCCTGGGCTTGTCATTCAAGCAACCCGGTCAATTTTTGGCTGGTTAAGTCCGGATTGGTTAAGGCTGGCTAACCGGCTTTCGGCTTTCCGGGCAAATCCGTCATAATCAGCGACCGGAAGAGGACGGCTTACCAGGAAACCCTGGATTTCGTGACAACCAATTTCTGTCAGATAATCCATTTGCTGGGAAGTTTCGACACCTTCCGCGATAACCCGCATCCCCAGGTTCAAACCTAACATTGCTATGGCTTTGAGCAGAGCCTTTGCCTTGGGGGTTTCATGTACCGAGCCAAGGATACGTACAAATGACTGGTCAATCTTGAGGGTATCAATTGGTAACTGCTGTAAATACCGCAGCGATGAGTAACCGGTACCAAAGTCATCAATTGCCAGGTAAACCCCAATTTCCTTCAAGTTGTGTAATTTGGAGGCTATCAAATAAGTATCACCTAATAATAACCCTTCTGTAAGCTCTAATTCAAGCCATTCCGGGTCCAAACCGCTCTTTTCAAGCGCATTTGTAACGACATTTACAAAATCATCTCGGTTAAATTGCAGGGCTGAAACATTGACCGATACTCTTACGGGCGGTAAGCCCCGGTTTTGCCATTCTTTAGCCTGGCGGCAGGCTTCTTCTATAACCCAGGTGCCGATGGGAATAATCAGGCCGGTTTCTTCGGCCAGAGGAATAAACTCTCCCGGCGAAACCAGGCCCAATTCGCGGTGGTCCCAGCGGATTAAAGCTTCCAGGCCGATAATCTGCTCCTCTTTCATGCTGACCTGCGGCTGGTAAAAAAGCAGCAACTCGCCAAGTTCCAGGGCTTTATGTAATTGAGTGACCAGCCACAGACGCCGCTGTTCAGACTCGTTCATTTCGTGCATGAAATACTGGAAGTTGTTTTTACCCTGGTCCTTTACCTTATACATGGCAGTATCGGCGTGGCGCAAAATCTCCGAAACTACCGAACCATGGGTGGGAAACAAACTGATACCGATACTGGCGCTGACATACAATTCCTGGCCGCAGACGATAAAAGGCTCCCGCAGCGTTTTTAGTAAATTTTCAGCTATCCGAGTAACACTTTGCAAACTTTTGACCACCGTAAGCACGACCACAAACTCATCGCCACCCTGGCGAGCAACCATGTCACTGTAACGCAGTCCCGCCTGAAGCCGGTGGGCTACTTGCTGCAACAGGACGTCGCCAATCGTATGGCCGAGTGAGTCATTGATCATTTTGAAGCGGTCAAGGTCAATAAAAAGGACCGCCACCTGATGTTTCTTGCGGTTGGCCTCAGCTAAAGCCTGGGCCAGGCTTTCTTCAAGCAGCAGGCGATTTGGCAGGCCCGTCAAAGCATCGTGATGTGCCTGGTATACCAACTGGTCGCTTAAACGCTTTTGTTCCTTTGAAATGGTCACACGTTCTATCGCCAGGGCCACTAAATCGCAAAGAGCCGTTAAAATTTCTTCGTCATGCTGGACAAAAGGGCCGGATTGTTTATTTAAACTTTGAATAACTCCGATAACCGAGCCGGTATTGTTTTTGAGGGGGACTGCCAGGATGGAATTAGTTACGTAGCCAAACTGATCGCCCGCATGGCGAGGGTCAACACTTGCATCAGGTATGTTGATTGGTTCGCCGGTAAAAGCGACCGTTCCGGCGATACCGCGACCTAGCGGCAACCTTACTTCACGGCCTTCCTGGCCAGGGGTGGTTTTGCTGTATACTTCACGCCGCTCATCATCTACCAGAAATAAGGTAGAACGGTCGGCGTTTACTAATTTACTGCTTTCACTAACAACTAAATCTAACAAACTATCCAGATCAGTTTCGGAATTGAGCTGAATCGATAATCTAAGTAATCCCTTGTAAACTTGCTCCCGGTTATTATTAGAATATGTCACATTTCTTACCTGGTAATCCTTTTGAACCGAGCTCCTGGTATAAGGGTTAATATACTTGGCTACAGTTCCTGCTGCAAATGTACCTAACTTGGCATAATTTTGCCTTGATACCTAATTATAGGCTGTTCATATTAATCTAATATTACTGTCTTATTACAATTGCCAGAAGTTCCAATGTAGCAACGATTTGGCAAGCTTCTTAACCCATTATAACCTTGCTTACAACAAAATTCACATTTTTAAGTGGCTATTTAAGGCCCTAAATCAAAACTCCCTAAAACTGGTCTGACGACATTTTTAACCCTACTTTGCAATTTTCCCATTATAAAAACCAGGCCAGAAATCCTGGCCCGCTCATTGCGGCCCTATAAAATTTAACCAAAAACCGCTAAGTTTTGAGGGAAGACGTATTACAGAAGGTATCGTTTACAATACAGTCCTTATATTCCAACTGCATGGTGGCATGTTTGATCCGGTATTTCTTTTCCAACAACTGGTGGACGCCCTGCGCGATACTATTAGCATCCTGAATCTGGTAATTCTCGCTCAAAACCAGGTGACAGGAGAGCGCCCTAATTCCGCTCCCGATTGTCCAGACATGCAGGTCATGTACATCTTTAACATTCGGTTGTTTCAACAAGTCCCGCATAAGACTTACCATATCAAAACCTTCCGGGATACCCTCCAGCAGAATGTTGATAGCTTCTTTTAGAATTCGCCAGCTTGACCACAGGATTAACAGGGCAATCAATATTGATATAAGCGGATCAACTATTTCCCAGCCGGTAAAGACAATCAGGATACCGGCGACTATTACGCCCAGGGAAGCAGCGGCATCGGCAATAATATGCAGGAAAGCGCTGCGAGTGTTGAGGTCATCTTTCGACCAGGCAAACAGCATCCAGGCAACCGCTAAATTGACCACCAGGGCCACACTTGCCACTATAATAACCGCCACCCCTTCAACTTCGGGCGGGTTAAATATACGCTGCACACTTTCAAAAAGAATGTAAAAGGAAATCAGGACCAGGCTGGCCGCGTTTAGAATAGCTGCCAGGATTCCAGTCCTGTGATACCCGAAAGTTTTATTGTTGTTAGGGGCCCGCCTTGCCATATGCAAGGCCCACCCGCTCAGGCCAAGGGCCAGGGCATCGGTCAGGTTATGCCCGGCATCGGAAATCAGGGCAATACTGTTAGCCCAGATGCCTGCCCCAAATTCCAGTATGACAAAGCCACCGGTTAATACTAATCCAAAAATAAAAGCAGTGCCCAGGTTCACCGGGGCGTGAGCATGTGCATGGCCGCCGCCGTGTTTGTGGCTATGGCCCTCCTGCTCATCATGGTCATGGGCCGCATGAGAGTGAAGATGTTCATTTAGGGAAGTATTATTTTGTGCAGCCTCGGTTGAATTGCTGGTTTTATTTGAGACTTCTCGCGCCATCGTGTGCACCCTTCAACTTTAATTAGCCAGTACAGGCGGTCGTGTGAACCTTTTCCTTTTGCCAGGTTAAACCTCTTGCCCGAGTAGGTATGAGGCACTTCAAGTTAACCTTTAAAACTGCCTGGTGGGAACCAGGACCCCTGAACATGCTACCACTGGGACAGCTGTTATTAACGCTCTTCCTCGTAATGTTCCTGGGCCCGGTTAATCAGGCTTACGATATGGTCATCCGCCAGGGAATAATAGACCTGCTTGCCTGCTTTGCGGTACTTGACCAGGCGCAGCGCTTTAAGCAGGCGCAGGTGATGTGAAATAGCGGGCATACTCATTTCCATAACCTCGGCTAAATCGCACACGCACATTTCCTGTAACGAAAGCAAATAGAGCAGTTCAGTGCGGGTTTCATCACTTAAAACCTTAAATATTTCCGAAAGGCCCGCTACTTCAATCAACCGACCCCGCAAACCCCTTTTTGCCTCAAAAGACAGCGGTTCGAAGGTCTCACAGCAATCTACCGTAGCCAGCGACAACTTGGCGCTCATTATCATGACTCCCGTTTAGTATAAACGATTAAACAATTGCTTAATCGTTTATACTTTATCCAGGTTGGCAGCTTTTGTCAAGATTAAAGATACTTCAAGTCTACCAATTTTAGACCTGTCCAGTTAAAGCTTTTGAAGCTACTCCGGCTCACCACTTACCAGGCGATGCCCAGCATAATCAAAATATCTACCTGACCACCTATTACATCTTCGGCCATCTCGCCATTCCAAAACCATAATGGAATGGTGCGAAATTCAACCAGGAATTTTTGAAATTACTTATACCGGCCTGGTCCATACAGATTTTAATACTTCACCGGACACCATAAGACCGCACTCCGGCTGTGCCCGGTTGTTTTAAACTGCCACTTAATTGGACCAGTCAAAATTGGCAGGCCGGTTGATCCGCTTTTAACGAGTAAAGACCATACAGACCGGGCTTCCGATGGAGATTGTCTGGTCTCCAGGGGTTAAAGTGCCGGTGGCCTGGTCAACTTTAAACATGACCAGGCTATCGCTATCCTGGTTCAAAGCATAGAGAAAATTCCCGGATGGGTCGAGCGTAAAGTAGCGGGGAGTAGCGCCCTGGGTTGACTCCCATTGGACCGCGTTAAGGTATCCGGTAAGCTCGTCCACCGCGCAAACCACGATGCTATCGTGGCCCCGGTTTGATGCATACACAAACTTCCCAGATGGGGCGACCTGTATTTCAGCCCCGGTAGTTTCACCGCTAAAACCGGCGGGCAGGGCCGATATTACCTGGATTTGCTCAAAAACCTCCCGGTCCGGCGCATAACTAAAAGTAGATATAGTGGAATCAAGTTCATTAATAACGTAACCGTAAGCCCCTCCAGGGTGGAAGGCGATATGACGCGGCCCGGCGCCCGGCGCGGCCTCCACCGATAAGGTATCGTTCAAAGCGAGTTTACCGGTTCGGGCGTCAAAACTGAACACGAAGATTTTATCGTAGCCTTTATCCGGCACAAAGACATATGGGCCCTGGTTGTCAAAGCTGATATGGTGTGGGTGTGAAACGTCCTGCTCCTTCTTATCAGGGCCGGGTTCCCCTTGCAGTTGAATAAAATCGCACTGTGGTTCAAGGCTGCCGTCGGGCGCGACCGGCAGGACCACGACCGACCCGCTGGAATAATTTACGGTTAATAGAAAGCGGTTGGAAGGGTCCAGGCACAGGGCCACCGGGTTTACGCCGCCGCTGGACCGAGTATTTAGCCAGGTCAGTTGCCCGCTCCGGCTATCCACCGAAAAAGCGCTGATTTTGCCTTCGCTGGCGCTGACGCTGTAAAGATACTTTCCGGAATGGTCCAGGACCAGGAACGAAGGGTCTACAAATTCAGGCAGGAGTTGAACATGGCGCAAGGTACCGTTAGCCGGGTCCGTCCGGAAAACGTTAATGCCCTTACCGTGCCCCTTCCGACCGGGCGAAGTGAAGCAGCCTACGTAAGCAAAACCCGGCTGCAGGGAGGAATTGACTGGATTCACTTTCAGGCGCCCATCCTTTTCTTGATTATGAATTTGCCATTTAGTTTGACACTTACTTCTTAAAATCTATACTAAAAGAATAAAACTTAAATAGCAACGTAAAGGCCTTGTTTCCTTTTCCAACAATCTACCCGGTAATAAAACTTGAGGAGAAATCACTTGAGCTTGAATAATTATGAAGATATTAAGCTTTGGGCTGATAATCAACTGCCTTTTGCCGATAAGACCCAGGTGCAAGATATTCCCACCCTTCATGCCGTACTACCGGCGCCTGAGAAAGCTAACGGAGCGGCTGTAATTGTATTTCCGGGCGGCAGTTATATTAACCTGGCTCCTCACGAGGGAAAACCGGTTGCGGAATGGCTGGCCGGGGCCGGGTATACCGCTTTTGTACTGTCCTACCGGCGCGGCCCTGACTATCTCCATCCTATTCCAATGATGGATGCCCGGAGGGCCATCCGGTGGGTGAGGGCTCACGCCGCTGAATGGCAGTTGGAACCGGCCAAAATCGGGGTACTGGGGTTTTCAGCCGGGGGCCACCTTGCCAGCACCGCTGCCAATCATTTTACCCAGGCCAGCCCTTCAACTTCAGACCCGGTGGACAACTTTTCAGCCAGGCCGGACTTTCAGATTTTGATATACCCGGTTATTACAATGAAACCGGGCGGTCATGAAAACTCCCGTATAAACTTGCTCGGAAGCAACCCAACTCCTGATTTGATCGAATTACTTAGCAACGAAAACCGGATAACGCCTCAAACGCCACCCGCTTTCCTGTTTCATTCGACCGAGGACTTAGCTGTAGATGTGGGGAATTCGGATAGCTATGCCGCCGCTTTAGAGACCGCCGGGATACCGTATAAATACGTGCGAGGGAAATTTGGGGCGCACGGCCTTGGCTTGCACCCTTACTGGACTGCCGAATGCCTCATGTGGTTACAAAGGATGGTCAGAGATATGCCCCCGCAACCCCCCGTATAGGTCGGGTGGTAAAAACCGGCCGCCGCTTTAATTAGCCGGGGAATGTTACCAGGTCGGCTACCCTGACCACTTCACCGGTTTTAAAAGCCTGGTTCGCCGCGATACCGGTCATAATAGAGGTAGCGCCATCCAGGTGTCCGGCGGCCCGGCCCAGGGGGTCATTAGCCGTCCCCACAAAAATATCATGCAGCAGGCGAATGTCGCCGCCACCGTGACCGCCTTCCGTTTCAACCGGCAGGTCAATCTCGACCGGAAGTGCCCATAGGGGCCTCAACAAAATTTGCGGCGGCCTGGTCTGTCCTTTTTCAGTCGCTTCGATACTGTAGCCGGTTTTCGGCAGGCGGTAGGAATTTTCTTCAAGGTGGACTTCCAGGCGGCCCCCGGTCCCGTTAAAAGCTATCCGGTAGCCTTCCCAGGGCGAATAAGCGGTCAGGTGATAACTCAAAGTGGCCTTGTTTTTGTAACGGACCACCAGCGCCATATCATCTTCAATATTTATATCTTCAGCGAAAACATTTTTATCACGGAAGTAATTATCTTCGTGTTCGGCTTCCAGGTAGAGGCTGTTCAGGCGCTCGTCCTGGGTCATATCCAGCGCGAAGGGATCACTTTTAGCTTCTTCGCTGCCGTGTGCGCGGTTATAATTAACCGCTTCACCCCGCTGGAGGCCATTTTCCCGCCCGTAGAAAGCCAGCTTGCCAAACCCAAAGACCGTTTCGGGGGTGCTGTCCAGCCACCAGTTCACCAGGTCAAAGTGGTGGGTGGCTTTATGGACCATCAGGCCGCCCGAATTAGCCTTATCCCGGTGCCAGCGGCGGAAGTAATCGGCCCCATGGCTGGTATCCAATAACCACTCGAAATGGACCGAAACGACCTTTCCGATAGCCCCGGATTGCAAAAGTTCTTTGATTTTAGAATTAAGGGGAGCGTAGCGGTAATTAAAGGTAACAATTAGCTTCCGGCCGGTCTGCTGCTGGACATTCAATATCGCCTGGCATTTTTCGGCATCAACCGTCATGGGCTTTTCAGTTATGACATCACAGCCCTGCTGCATGGCCCTGATAATATATTCATGGTGGGTCCGGTCAATCGAGGCTACGATTACTACCTCTACCTGCTGCTCTTTTAGCATGCGGTCAAAGTCTTCCGGTTTGTAAGTAGGGACCGGGGTGGCGTTGTACTGTTCCTGGTAAAGCCGGTTGTAGTAATTCATCCGCGACTGGTTAGTATCACAAAAACCCACCAGTTTACCGTAATCCTTAAACCGGTTGTTAAGCGCGTCGGTATACATCTGGGAACGGTGCCCAAGACCCACAACCGCATACTTTTTAACCTGGATCATAACTTTACTTTCTTTTGGTCTGGCTGATTCTATAGAGTTCGGGGCCTATCGGGCCAATAGAAATCATAGCTGACGCTGCGGCCTACCGCCGACCTGGATTGTCCCAACCGTAAAAGTTCGATTACCACGTCTTCCGCGATTGTTTCAAATGGCACGGCCAGTGAATGAATATTCAATGACGGGTCGTTGGTAATAGATAGCCCGTCAAAACTTACTATTGGAATGCCTGAAACCTTCTCCGGCTTTTCGGCTAAACCGGTCCGCAGTCCCAGGGCCAGCCAATCGTTGGAAACGATAAGGCCAGGCATGACCGCGCAGGATTCCAGGTCGAGTTGCTTGCCTAACTTTATCCCGGCAATGAAATTTTGGGGGCATTCGATAATTTCCAAATTCAGTCCCAACCGGGCAGCCCCTTTTTTTACACCGGTCAGGCGCTTGAATGTACCGGGTAATTTTGGATTACCTATGAACTTGATAGACTGGTATCCCGCCTCACTTAAAAACTGGACGGCCTCTTCACCGGCATTTTCGTCAGCCAGTTGAAAGATGCTGGCCCGCACCCTGGGATGGACGTTCTTTTCTAATAACAGGCCCACCACGGGAGGGGCGTCCTCCCCTAAACTGCTTAAAATATTCTCTCCGGCCAGGCCAAAGGTAATCACACCCTGCTCCAAAAATGGCAAAGGCGCATTTTTACCAATCCTTTGAAGGACACTTCGGATACCCTGGCGCTGCAAAGAGTTCTGGATTTGTTCTACCAGCAAGGTGAAAAAAGGGTCGTTTCCCAGCTTGATTTCCTGGTCCACCAGTAATATTACGGTCTGCAAGCGGTCCGGCTTTAGCCTGGTCGGATAAGTACCGCTGCCATGCCGCCGGTGAATTAAGCCTTCCGATTCCAGGACCGCCAGGATAGACCGGACCGCAGGCCGGGAGATCTCAAGTTGTCCCGCCAGTTCCCTCTCGCTGGGCAGCCTTTTCCCGGCATAGCGGTCAACTAAGAGTCGCATCTCGAATATTTTTTCTTCTAAAACTATTGACATGTTGTTAGTATATTCCTATAATACCAATTAAACAAATTGGTAAAATTGGTAACAAAGTGGTTGTTAAAAAGGCAGGATTTTCTTTTAAACCAATTTCCTGTATGGTTTTGTTTAGAATATAATAAAAGCGCAACACTAGCCAGCGAGATATTTGAGTATTTATTATAACCTATCTCACCTGCTTTTTCTAAAGCAGGAATGAATTACCAATTTAGCTTAAATTCCTGTAATTTTCAGGAAAATACACGGCATTTTATCGCACTTCAACTCAATAATTTTCTACCTGTCGGAAAGGTTTTAAGAAATATCCGGCCCGGCGGGGGAAGTTTCACCTTAAAAGCATTCTTAGTTTTCAAAGAGGAAATATGCAAAAAGCGAAAATTATAGCAGACCCCGATTTCATAATAGGCCAGGTTGATCCCCGGTTATACGGCTCTTTTATTGAGCATCTTGGCCGGGCCGTTTATGGTGGTATTTATGACCCCGGACACCCAACCGCAGATGAAAAAGGTTTCCGGCAGGATATTATTGAGGTGGTGCGTGAGATGGGTGTAACGATTGTCCGCTATCCCGGCGGCAATTTTGTTTCAGGCTATAACTGGTTGGATGGCGTAGGACCAAAAGAGCGCCGCCCTAAACGGCTTGACCTGGCCTGGAAATCCCTGGAAACCAACCAGGTCGGCACCGATGAATTCTGCGAGTGGAGCCGCCGGGCCGGGACCGAAGTTAATATGGCCGTTAACCTGGGTACGGCTGGCATTGACGAAGCGCGCAACCTGGTCGAGTACTGCAATCACCCGAGCGGTAGTTATTACAGCGATATGCGTATTGCCAACGGCTACCCGGATACCCATAAAATCAAGACCTGGTGCCTGGGAAATGAAATGGACGGCCCCTGGCAGCTAGGACACAAGACCGCCGACGAATACGGCCGCCTGGCGGCCGAAACGGCTATCGCCATGAAGTGGGTTGACCCTTCTATCGAACTGGTGGCCTGCGGCAGCTCGAATGCGAAAATGCCCACCTTTGGAAGTTGGGAAGCAACGGTGCTCGACCACGTTTACCAGTACGTTGATTATTTGTCCCTGCACCAGTATTACAATAAAGAGGCCAATGACCTTGGTTCCTTCCTGGCTCAGACTATGTTGATGGACAACTTTATCCAATCGGTGGTTTCCATTTGCGATTATGTTCGGGCCAAGAAGAAGGTCAGCAAAAAGCTTTACCTATCCTTTGATGAGTGGAACGTCTGGTACCAGAACGATTTTGATAAAACCATTATGAGGGAAACCCCATGGCAGGTAGCCCCGCCTTTATACGAAGCCCCTTATACAATGGAAGACGCTCTGGTTGTAGGCTTGATGCTAATTACCCTCCTGCGTAACGCCGACCGGGTGAAAATAGCCTGTATGGCGCAACTGGTGAATACTATCGCCCCTATCAGCACCGTAACCGGCGGCGGGTTCTGGCGGCAGACCATCTATTACCCCTTTATGCATACCGCCCGCTTCGGTCAGGGAAAAGTCCTTAATCTACAGATCCATTCGCCAATGTATTCAAACCGCCTGTTTGACGCCGTGCCGGTACTGGATGGTGTCGCCGTCCTTAACGAAGATGCCGAGGAACTGACGATTTTTGCGGTCAACCGCAGCCAGGAGGAAGCCCTGCTCCTGGAAGGCGATTTGCGTGGAGTGGGTGACTACCGGGTGATTGAACATATAATTATGGAAAATCCCGACCCGATGGCCCGTAATACCATGGATAATTCAAGCAACGTCCTCCCGCATTCGGGTGGTGACGCCGAACTGTCCAATGGCCGTCTGACTGCCAACCTGCCGCTTTTATCCTGGAACGTAATCCGGATGGGTAAAATCGCGAGGTAATTCTACCGGGTGCCGGCAGTATAAATGCTTCCGGAACCCTGAAAGCTCCCTGGAATAAGACCGCCAACCCGGTCTTATTCCAGAAATGACCCCATATCCAATACTTTTACTTTGCCCCAGCATTAAAGGCTTGTTTCAGCCTCTAGTCATCAAGCTTTGACTCCCAAAGGTTAATGATATCGGCCCGGCGCTTTTCAGGAGTTACCACCAGTTCCACTAGCTTACCGTTACGGACAGAACCTTCAACTACCGTTTGATGGGGTGCCTGCAACTTGAAATCCACCTCCCAATCGCGAGGCCAGGCCGGGAGTAAATAAATTTGCTCGCCGTTCGTTTGCAGCAGCATTTCCTGTAGCCCAATCATACCCGTACCGCCCCAGTTATGGTCCGGCAGCCAGTCGTGACCCGGCCCCCAGAAGGCGGGAAAGCGAAAATTACCGTCGGCCAGCTTTTGGATAGTTAATGCAGCCGCCTCGTCGGCCAGACCCAACCGGGCGCAGAAAATATTATCCTGGTGCCAGCTCGCATGGCTCTTCTGTTCCGGAATATCGGTGCCATAGTGCCATGTATCAATCGCCACCTGTAAACCGGGCCGGCCCAGGCCGTACTGCTCATAGGGGAATACGGGGTAAAGCTGGGGAATTTCTACGTTTATAATCTCTTTCCAACTTTCGGCCGGGGCAATAGTTGTTTTACCGGCCTTTTCCCGGAACGTAAAAGCGGGCAGTCGGTTTAATAACTCCCGGTAATAGGCTTTCCGGTCCTCGTTGAGGTAATTTTCCGGCAGTTCAAGAATAGCGCGGACCGTGGCATCAAGGGCAGCCACCAGGTCGGTCGGATTCAGGGCCATTTTGTAGGTTTCGCAGGCGGTAGAAGGGAAAAGCACCAGTTTCCCATTTACATCCAGCCGCCGGTCGGTCTCGTTGAAGTGAATGTACTGGTAATGCTCATCAAAGAACCTGATGGAACTCTCTATAAAGGGCAGGTACGCTGAAATATCCGCTCCGCTGTAAAGGTGGTACTTCATAATCATAAAGGAGAAATCCAGCTGGTTCAGGTACAAATATTTCACATAGGGTTCGGTCTGCTCGGTCGGGTCATCGAACCGGGTGCGCGAATGCTTGCTGTCGCTATCGTACCAGCCCCAGGCCCAGCCCAACGGCAGGCCGAAGTTTTCAATTTGTTCGGTGAAAGAAGCTCCTTCATGGCCCCAGTAGACCTTTGTCCGCAATTCGGCATTTCCCAGGGCCCGGCGGTAAAACTCGAATTGCGGTTTCATCATCTCGAAATCGCCGCTTTTCAACATAGGCCAGTAGACCAGGCGCTGGTTCTGGGCTGTAAAACTGCCGCCGCCCCAGCGCCGGAAGTCAGGCGTGCGCGCTTCCCAGGCCGGGCCGGGTATCACAAAACTGGGGTCGCTGGTGAATAAGCCACCGTTAAATTTGGTGGGATATTCACCAAAAGCGTTGCAGCCAAGCATGTAGCGGAACAAATTGTAGTTTCGCCCGACCTGCCAGGGTCTGGCGTCTTCAAGGCGCTTATTTCCGTCTACTATAATATGGCTGCGCTCCCAGAATTGCCGCCACCACTGCCTGGTGCGGTCTTTTGAGCTTTCAATGTCCAGGGAAGCCTGGCTTACCAGCCCGTTTAACTGTTCCAACCAATTCTCAACCGTTTCGGTCTGGCCGGTGTGCAGGTAAAGCGCGGCGTGCTGGAACTCTCTGGGCTGAGTACTGACCAGTTTCCAGGATTTATGCCCAGTCTGGATATAAATACCCTCACCTGTCCCGGCGGTGGTCATGCCTTCGCCGCGTAATAGACCGCCAAAGGTTGTATTAAGCTGTGGGTTCCACATCTGGTCCTGATATGGTTTCAGGTTTTCCAGCTCCACCACCTTGTCAAAAGCCAGGTCGTCACTGCGGTTGCGGTGGTAAAAAACTACATCGTCACCGGAAAAGTTAACCTCATCGGTCCGGGTAATAACCTTACCGGGATAAGTCACCATGCTCATCATAGGCATGCGCGAGTCCCGGCCGTCCGGCACTTCCCGCTCCACTTGCCGCCAGTTCTCATAGTGCAGTTCGGTTTTGATTGGCCGGTTACTGTTAATTTCAATATGCACCACCGGACTGAACACTTCAACCCACAAGAGAATCCGTACTTCAAGGCCACCGGCAGTTATCCCGGTAATTTCCTGGTAGCCTTCTTTAAGCTTTAATTCCTGGCTGAATGCGGCTCCATCCACAAAGGGATTTGGCTCAAGCCGGACCCGGACCCGGCCTAACTTAAGCATCTGGTTATTTTCGTCAAAGCTGCCGCTGCGGTCCACCAGGAAGAGCAAATCGCCCTTCTCTACCCACACATTCAGGCCAATATCATGGCCCCCAACCGGCATGCTTTCACCGGAATGGCGGCTTTGTGAGTCCCACTTTATGTTGTATTCATCAATATTGTGCATGGGAAATTTAACTCTTTCTTTATTTATATTTGGACAGAATGCGTGAAAGTGAATACAGGACACGTCCCACTCCGTACCCGGTTAAGCAATACTTTATAGTTTACCCAAATGACAGGAAAAGCAACTTGCAAGTCTGTCATTCTGAGTACTCTGTAAACTATAATTTTGACAATTTTCCGGTAACTAAAATGGCTAATCACCAGAGCATTTCAACCTGAGCCTTCGCTGTGGCTCAGGTTGACAATGCCAGATTGATGCCTTTCCTGGAAAACAGGTTTAACGACAAAATTTACTTTACAGAGTACTCAGAATGACAAAAATGACGATTTTAGTTTGGTTATAACTATTTTGTCTAGATTACTCACTTTTTAAGGGGATATGTCGTTTAACTAAATAAATATGTTCGCAGACCAGGACCGTTTCTTTATGCTGGTTGACCACTTCTACCAGTTCCACCACAAAGCCGTGATCCGCCCGTTTTGGGTGGTCGCGCTTTTCTTTGATGGTGGCTGAAACAATAATGGTATCCCCGATGAAAACCGGCCGGATAAAACGAAGCCGGTCGTAACCGTATGACATCGCGTGCGGATTGATCGCACCGGCCGTCATGCCGACCGCCACACTGAAAATCAGGGTGCCATGAGCCATGCGCTGCCCGAAATCCTGGGTCTTGCACCACTCGGCATCCATATGGTGCGGAAAGAAGTCGCCGGTCTGCCCGGCGTGAATTATAATGTCGGCTTCGGTTATAGTGCGCCCAAAGGTGTGGCGGCTAAAGCCTATAGTATAGTCCTCAAAGAACTGTTCTTGAATCATACCTGTTTCCTACCAATCTTCGGTTAATCTAGAATATATTGACATATGCCCGTTATGGCCTACCGAGTCCCTGGCAGGAAAGAACGGGCCTTGCAGCTTTCCCTTTATTGGGTGGTATTCGCCAACGGCACCCAGGGGTACCCTGATTCCTCAAATACGCTCGGAATGACAATTCCTATGCAAATGGTACCAGGGACAGGTTAACCGGGGTCAAAACTGCTTATTTATCAAGTTCCCCAAACTCAAAAGCCCGTTTTTCGGCGGCGGAACGGTAAGTAAGCTGGGCGACCTGTAAAGTCTTCAGGTTATCCGCACCGCTGGTTAGAGGCTCTCCCCCGGTCTGAATGGCCTCCATCAGGGACGACATCGGCCCGATAAAAGCGTCCGGTATCCACATTTTACTTAGTGGGACTTTATGCCAGCGGTCGGGCAGGTCCTGGCGGGTCTGAAATTCCAGGGTATCGGGGCGGCCTTTTGGATAGTCATAAAGCAGACCAATGGTGCCTTTTATGTTGCCGGCCGTTCCCATAAAACGGAATACCGCCGAAATATCGTCGCTCCAGTTCGAATGATTTACATCAACCAGGATTTGCAGGCCGGAAGAATATTCCAGCACAGTAATGGTCTTGGTTTCTCCAAGGGCTTTCTGGCCGGGATACTTAGTATGAAACGAGGAAACACGGGCCGGGTCGCCAAACAGGTAACGCAAGCAGTCAATGTAGTGAATACTATGGTACATCACCTCTAATTGGGGGCTGGCCGCTAACCAGGGCCACATGTCCCAGGGTGTTTTTACGCTGACCTGAATCCGGGCATCGGTCGGCTCGCCCAGGGCCCCGGCGTCCAGTAACTGGCGGGCCACTCTTATACCCGCATCCCAGCGCATTTGCTGGTTAACCGCCAGCTTTACCCCGGCCGAACGGGCCAGTTCAACAATCCGCACCGCGTCAGGATAATTGGTTGATAGCGGTTTCTGGCAGAGCATGTGCTTCCCGGCCGCCGCTACCTGTTCGACTACCGCTAACTGGTGCTGGGCCGGAACGGCAATATCTACTATCTGCACTCGTTCATCGGCCAGGAGCTCGACCAGCGACCCGGCCACCCCTGGAATATTGTGTTCGGCGGCGGTCCTGGCGGCGGTTTCAGGATCAAGGTCATAGCAGGATACAATGTTGAGGCCGTTCGCCCGGTAGGCCGGTAGATGCGCGTAATTGACAATTCCACCACAGCCCACGATACCAATGCCGTAATCGGTTTTTGGCGGCAGGGGTATTTGTTCGTAAACTTCAAATCCACCAACTAACATATAAATATCCTTTTCTAAAGCCGGATGGACGCCGCTTCGGCCTGGGCTTCATTCAGAATAAGTTCAGTTGAATCGCCGGTAGTGATAGCGCGCTGGACCGCCTGATCAATAACGTGGGCCAGCCGTGGAAACTGGGGCGAACGTGGCAGTTCGCGCATGGACTGGTGCAGTTCCGCCAGCCGGTAATAGAACGGGATAGCCCGGTTAACCTCGGGGTCGTTCCAGGTGGAAAACCGGCAGCCGATACCGCCTTCCAGGGTAGTAATCCGGTCCATTTCAGGCATGGCAAGATAGCACAGGAATGCATAAGCTTCTTTTTTATAGCGGCTGCCTGAGCCGACTGCCAGCACCCAGTAAACATTCAGCGCCGCCCGGTTGTCCTCGCCGCCCACCGGCAGAGGCGCGACATCTACTTTCCCTTTGGTGGGACTACCGGGCAGCTCGCAGACCGCCGCAAACCCGAACCAATTAATCATCATGGCGACTTTACCGGCCGCGAAAAGCTCGCCGCTTTTAACTGAATCGATTTCTTGCAGTCCGGGCGGGGTTGCTCCCCGGTCACCTAGCATTTGCCGGTAGAAATCAAGAGCGGCGGAGGCCTGGGGCGTATTGAGGTTTATGTGGCCGTCCGGCCCGGTTAAGTCACCGCCGCGACTCCAGAGTTGGATACAAAAATCATAAACGGTATTGTGACCATCGGGATAAGCGGCAAAGACGGTACCGAAAAGATCCTGTCCGGGGCGAGTAAAGAAGTGCGCCATATCTTTGAACTGGTCCCAGGTTTTGGGCACAGCCAGTTCGTAACCGTATTGGGCCGCAAAGTTGGCCTTTTCGGTGGGGTCCTCGAACAAATCCCGCCGGTAGATAAAACATTCAGGGCCGTCATGATAGGGAATACCATAGACCGAGGCATCGAATTGTTGCAACCGGGTCAGGGCCGGGGCCCAACCCTGGGGATAATCCTGCACCGGGTCGGCTTGCATCTGCGGGGTCAGGTCGACCAGGGCGCCGCTGGCAACCCCTTCCGGCAGCCAATCCGTATTGATGAATGCGACATCCCAGCTGCCATTTTTCAGTCCCTGGCTGGTAAATAACGTTTCATAAAGCGGGTTCAAGTCCAGCGACTCGAATTCCAGTTGCATAGGACAGCCGGTAGCGGCCTGAAAGGCGGCGTACTGTTTCTGAATGGCGCTCTCAAAGGGGCCGAACTTGCGGATGGCAATGCGTAAAACAGCTTCGTTACTCATTAGCGGGTGAACTCCCATAGTTCAAATGTCTTTATAAGACGGCTAAATAAATTACAGCCCGAATTCCTGGCTAATGGACCGGTTATGCTCCCCGATTTTCGGGGCGGCAGTAGGTGAGGTTAAAATAGTGCCGTCAATCCGGATGGGGCAGCGCGTGGTAACCAGTTCCGCGCCATTGGCCCGCCGGACCGTCTGAGTCATATTCAGCACCTTGAACCCCTCGTGTTCAAGCAGCCTGGGCCATGTCAGCACATCGGCGCACCAGACATCGGCCGGTTCCAGGATGCTTAACCAGTGGTCGGTAGGCCGGGTCGCCATGTGGTCGGCCAGGATAGCCTTTATCGCATCCCGTTCGCTGAACCAGCGTTTAGAATCGGTGAATTCAAGCAGTTCCGCGCAGCCCAGCAATTCACCCAGACGCGGTACCGATCCCATCGCCAGGGCCATATAACCATCAAGGGTCTGGTAGATGCCGTAGGGCGCTCCCAGGTAAGCGTTGGCGTTATTAACCTGGCTGCGCCGGGGCAATTGACGCCCGTCATTGAGATGGGTAGTCAGAACCTCAAATTGGAGGTCCAGCATTGACTCAAGCAGGCTGGCCTCTACCAGCCCACCCTGGCCGGTAATCCCGCGCCGCACCAGGCAGGCCAGGATACCCTGAGCCAGGTGCATCCCGGTAAACATATCGGCCACCGAAAGGCCCATCGGCACCGGCCCCTGATCCCCATTGCCGCTTAACCAGGCCACCCCGGACAGGGATTGCACCAGCAAATCCTGACCCGGCTTGTCCCGCCATGGCCCTTCATTGCCGTAGCCCGAAACAGTCGCATAAACAATGCGAGGGTTAAGGCCTTTTACCGCCTCATAGCCCAAACCGATACGCTCGATGATGCCGGGCCGGAAATTCTGGATGAATACGTCCGCTTTGGCGATAAGCTTCTTGACCCGTTCCAGTTCGGCCGGCTCTTTCAGGTCGGCCGAGAAGCTTTGCTTGTTGCGGTTTATCGAGTGAAAAAGGGTACTGTCGCCGTCCAGTTCCAGGTTTGAGATATAGAGCTGGCGGCAGAGGTCGCCGCCGTTGGGCCTTTCGATTTTTATAACCCGGGCGCCCAGGTCGGCCAGGCGCAAGGCGCAATAAGGCCCGGCCAGAAACTGGCTGAAGTCAACTACCAGCAGCCCATCCAGCGGTCGACCGGTGTTTGAAGAAATTGGAAGGATTTCATCACTTATCATTTTTCTACACTTTCGCGATACAGGGCATTTATTCCGGCCAGGGTAATTTCCGGGTTACCGCCTTCAATTAAATAGCGATGGACTACCGGCCCGGCATGGTCCTGGAACTTTATATAACCGGGATAGCGGGGCCGCAGGTAGGCCTGGTCCAGGGTCGGCAGGGTGTCAAGGAAGAAGTTATTGCTGGCCCGGTTAACTGTCTGGTCAAGCCAGGCGCCCCGGTGGCCGGGCTGGCCGCCGCTGGTAAAGTACATGCCGCGCTGGCACTCACTTGAGCCGACAAAGCGGGTATAGGCCACCGCCTCTTCAACATTCTCACAGCGGTTGGAAATAGCCAGGCCGGTGCCGCCCAGGGTGGAGCGGAGCGGTTGGCCGTTAAATTTAACCAACCCGGCGAAGCGCAAAGTATTGGCGGTATAGTCAGGGCGGGCATAGTTCGAATAACCGTAAGCAAAGGTGGAGTAAACAAGGCTGTCACCGTCCACCAGGGCCTCGTAGGTGGCAATCGGGTTGCGGCGAAGGCAGGCCGGGTCGCACAGGCTGACCAGTTCGCGCAGGGCTTCCAGGGCGGCGGCTCCGACCGCATGGCTAACTACCTGCTCAGAATCCAGGAAAGGTTCTTCACCCAGGGCCAGGCAAAGCATGTAAAAGTTCATCAGGCTGTCTATCGGGATGGCCGGGACCGCCACCAGACCGCGCCGGGCCAGGCCAAGCAAATCTTCCCAGGTTTCAGGTACCGCCGCCTCGTAACGGGCCAGCAGGTCAGGCCGGTAAGCGCTGACCGGGGTAGCCGCGTCTACCGCCAGCGCCCATTGGTGGCCACCGAAGTTATAGCTGGGATGGGAAACGCCCACGCTGTTAGCAGCCTGGTCCGCCAGGTAATTGGCCGGTAAATATTCATCCAGGGGAAGTAAAGTAGGGTGGGTTGCGGCATGACCCGCAAAGGGATGGTCAATGATTATCAGGTCGAATTTTTCGGCCAGGCGTTCAATCGGGAAATCTGCAAAAGCCTGCAAAGAGCGTTTTTCCCAGGTTATTTCAATGTCAGGGTACATTTCACCAAAGCGCTGGGCCGTAGCAATCAGCGGCAGCAGACCCCGGGTATGGTTCCAGGTTATACCCGTTAGTTTCTTGACTGCCGCCATTAGCAGGTCCTTTCTGATAGTGCCAGCCGGAACTGGCTTGCCGCATCGCGCGCCTCCAAAACTTTTAACATAAATAATAAATCCCCTGTATAATTAGTCCAATCGATAGAAGGCCAACGAAAAACATTGCCGGGTAGATTGTTGTTTGGCGGGTAACTTAGATGAAATAATGTTCGTTCGTTGGTAAACATTATATGTACAGGTAAATAACATGTCAACAGGTAACTCGGAGGAATTAGAGGCCGGAATTGAAAGTGGGCCAAATTATCGTGTCCCGGCCCTTGAAAAAGGGCTTGATGTATTGGAATGCCTGGCAACCCAGGGAGGGCCGATGACCCAATCGCAGTTGGCGCGCCAGCTTGAACGCGGGCCAAGTGAGATTTTCCGGACCCTTATGACCCTGGAGCGGCGCGGTTATATTCAACGCGAGTTAGAGTCGGGAGCCTACAGCTTGACTTTGCGCCTTTACGAGGTCAGCCATACCCATTCGCCTTATGAAGAACTGCTCCGGGCGGCCGCCCCTCCCATGCGAGAGCTGGTGAACCTGGTCCGCGAGTCGTGCCATATGAGTGTGATAAATAATGGTAATTTGCTGGTACTGGCCCAGGAGGAGAGCGCGGCCCTGGTGCGGATGTCCATTGCGATTGGCGGGGTCTTTCCCCTGCTCCATACCGCTTCCGGCCGCCTGCTTATGGCCCATCTCCCGGCTGACCAACTTACCGAAACCCTGCAAAATATTTCGGAATATAAAACGTGGACCCCGGCCCAGAAGGATGCCCTGTCCAACCGCCTTAAGCAGATTAAAAAGCAGGGGTACGAATATGTTTATGACGAAACCAACTCGGGAGTACACGATTTAGCGGTCCTGCTGGGCAGCGAGACTTCCAGCATTCGAGCCGCCCTGACTATAACGGCCCTCTCTCGCAACCCGGAAACCTTTGTCGAGAAAGTGCTACCATCTCTGCGGCAGTGCGCCCAGGCGATTGGCCGCCGGTCAGGTATTGTGGTTTAACAGGGAACCGCTTACGCTTGCTAATTTCTACGGCTGGATGAGTCCGACCCTTGAATCTTTAGATTCTCTAAAGAGAATAGAGCCTGCCTAAACAAGAGCAGGCTCTATTGGTTTGAAAAAGAAGCTTGGTTGTTGGCCTGCTTCCAACCGGATGGCAGGTTAGCGCTCTAACTCTCTGCAGGGACTTCCCATTTACCGGTCTTCCCGCTTCGGAGTACGGCATCAATGGTCTGCATGTTCGCCAGGGCGTCCTCAAGCGGGGTAGGAACCCCGGTATCTTCCAGGATGGCCCGGGAGAACAGGTCGCATTGTGTAACATAGTGGTTGGCCGAAGGTAAGGCGATTTCTTCAATATCGTTACCTTTTTGAAACCGGAACCCGGCCGGTTGGCCCTTTGATACTCCAAAAGGTTTCTCAAGCTCAATCCGGCCCTGGGTGCCAAAGATATTGACGCGCTGGTAAGGCGACAGTTGAGTGGAACAGGTAAAAGTCGCCGTACCTGTACCGAAATCCAAAATGCCCGACTCCAGCCGGTCAATCTTTAACGCCGGGTCGTATTCAACGATACCGAGGACTCGTTTCGGTTCCGCCCCGAAAATGAAGCGGGCGGAGGAAATAGCGTAACACCCCAGGTCCAGGATAGTGCCGCCGCCCAACTCGGCCTGGTTTCGAATGTTGGCCGGGTCGTCATTATAAAAGGAAAAGATTGTATTGATCGTGCGCAATTCGCCGATTTCCCCATCCTGCACCAGCTTCCGGGCCAGTTGCCATTGCGGGTGAAAGCGGTACATAAAGGCTTCCATTACTTTGAGGCCGGGGTACTGTTTGGCGGCAGCAAGCAGTTCGCGGGCTTCACCGGCCGAGAGCGCAATGGATTTCTCGCACAATACGTGCTTCCCGGCCTGTAAAGCCTTTATGGA
Source organism: Chloroflexota bacterium (assembly GCA_028287745.1). Taxonomy (GTDB): domain Bacteria; phylum Chloroflexota; class Chloroflexia; order Chloroheliales; family Chloroheliaceae; genus 54-19. Next base: position 74,588 of record JAQBPB010000041.1, on the reverse strand, counting down.
CCAGGGAACATGAAGATGGTTGGGCAAGGGGTTGTAAACCGCTTCAATATTGGGGTCGGCCAATAGTTCCTCGTAAGAACCGTAGACCGCCGGGATACCCAGCTCACCGGCTTTGGCTTGCGCTACTTCCGGATTGCGGGAGGCTATCGCCAGCACCTCACAATATTTGCTCTGCTGCATGGCTGGAATTAACTGGTCAGTCCCAATGTGGGCGGTACTTAAAATACCCCAACGAACTTTTTGCATAAGTTCTAGCTCCTTATCGTATAAGTTTTACCGGCGGCTGCCGGGAACTCGAACACATTACCGGCCAACTTTTCTATTTTAACCTGGTCCGTCCCGGAACATACTTCTTTCAGGTCGCTTGTGTACCGTATCCGGCAGGTCTGGTCGAAGCTGGACGTAACCTGGGCTTCACTTACCGCGCCATTTTCCCAGGCCAGGTCAACCACATAACCACCCCTGGCCTTCAGGCCGGTTACCTTACCAGCGGGCCAGGCTTTCGGCAGGGCCGGTAGAAGTTCAATTTCGTCGTTCTGGCTTTGCACCAGCATTTCGGCCAGACCCGCCGCGCCGCCAAAGTTCCCGTCAATCTGAAATACCAGGTCGTCCCGGTCGCTCAGGGCCGGATGAGCATCAAACAAGTTAGGGTAAGTCAGGTGCTTTAACAGCGAGTCCAGGTAGTAGTAGGCTTGCTCACCCTGTCCCAACCGGGCCCACAGGTTGATAAGCCAGGCGCTGCTCCACCCGGTATGCCCACCGCCGTGCGCCTTGCGGCGTTCCAGCGACTTCTGGCACGCTTCGGCCAGGTCAGGCTGCGCGGCCCGGTTGATTTGCGTTCCCGGGTAAAGTCCCCACAAATGCGAAACATGGCGGTGTCCAGGCTCGTATTCTTCAAAGTCCTGCGACCATTCCTGCAACTGGCCGAAACGTCCGATTCTGAACGGCTTAATCCTCGCCTGGGCGGCTTCTAACTCCACCCGGAATTCGGGGTCGGTGTCCAGGGCCCGGCAGGCTTCTATACAGGAATTAAACAGCTCTTTTATCATCACCAGGTCAGCCGTGGTACCCACGCTAACCGAACAGGGTTTACCTTCCGGGGTAATAAAGCGGTTTTCAGGCGACGTCGAAGGGTTGGTTACCAGGTTGCCATGCTCATCCTTGACCAGCCAATCCAGGCAAAACAGGGCCGCGTCCTTCATCAGCGGATAGGCCCGGCTGGACAGGAAATCCCGGTCCAGGCTGAAAGCATAATGCTCCCACAGGTTCTGGCACAACCAGACCCCACCCATCGGCCAGAAAGCCCACATTGCCGAACCACCGGCCGGGGCGGATTGCCGCCATAAATCGGCGTTATGGTGAGCGACCCAGCCCCGGCTGTTATAGTTGACCTGGGCGGTCTTCCGCCCGTTAACCTGCAACTCTTCCATCATATCGAACAGCGGCAAATGGCACTCGCTCAGGTTGCAAATCTCAGTCGGCCAGTAATTCATTTGAGCATTGATATTGATCGTGTAATTGCTGCTCCAGGGCGGCCGGACCCGGTCATTCCAGATACCTTGCAGGTTGGTGGCCTGGGTGCCGGGCCGGGAACTGGCAATTGTCAAATAGCGGGCATACTGGAAATATAAGACGAATAGCTGGGCGTCTTCCTCGCCGGACTGCAGCCTAGCCAGGCGCTTATTTGTAGGAAGGGACACCGCGTCACTCGTCCCTAAATCCAGGCTTACTCTTCTAAAAAGCTGCCGGTGGTCGCTTGCATGGCGGCTGAATAATTCTTCGTAGGACGACCCACCCGCCGCGTCAAGCCATTTCTCACAATCAAGAGCGGGGTCTTTACCGTCGGTAGCCGGGTTTTTGTCGAAGCCTGCGAACCCGGTAGCCCCGGTCAGGTGTATCCGAACATTATCCGCGTTTTCGATTACCAGCTCGTTACTGGAAGTGACAAGCTGCTGCCCGCCTTCCACGAAAACCTCTAGCTGAATCTCGAACTCCATACTCTCGCCTTCGGCAAAAGTTACCGACTGCGAGCTATTCACATAGTTAGGTTCGACATGGGACGGGGCTTTACCCCGGTAAGTAAGCCGCTGCCCGCTTTTCGCCTCGACACTTCCGGGTAAGGGGCTGTCAAGGGATATGTTTACCGAAATTTGCCCCGGTTTATCGCAGCCCAGGTTAACTACCAGTACCTGGTCCACCGCGCTGATAAAAGCTTCACGGGTAAAGACGCCTGCCGGAGTTTCGAATTTTGTGGCAGCCAGACCGGAATCCAGGTTCAGTTCCCGCCGGTAGTTGGTATACTGGTCCACACCCTTAAAGTGGAGATTAAGATTGCCCAGCGGTTGGTAGGACTCGTTCCAGGTGCCTAGCATGTGCGCTTCGACTAGCTTTTCCGCTTCTGAAAACTTCCCGGCCGTTACCAGCTTTCTAACTTGCTCCAGGTGCTGGCTGGCCTCGGGATTATTTTTATCCCGGGGTATCCCTGACCACAGAGTATCTTCATTAAGCTGAATTTGCTCGGCATCGGCACCGCCATAGACTATCCCACCCAGGCGGCCGTTGCCCAATGGTAGAGCTTCCGTCCATACTTTGGCCGGTTCTTCGTACCAGAGGACCAGGGGGTTTGCCTGTCCCGGTTCACTTACTGCTTCTACTCCAACCTTATCTGGCAATGTCCTGCTCCTTTGCATACAAATGGTTCAATATACCGGCGTTTTTGCCTAAAAATAAAAATCCCTGGCAGATCAATTAGTATTTGAACTGTCAGGGTTTTTTTCTTGCTTAAACTCCCATGCGGGTGAGCGAGCGTTCAAACGACACATCCACGCTGTCGTCCCCGGTGACATAACGCCAGAGCCGGGCGCGCATGTTATGTTCAATCCGGGCCTCGTTACCCTGCCACTCCTGGTAACCTTTGTCAATTATCTGGACCACTTCGGGGTCTTTGTAGCCGTCCATATTAAACAGGCCGTGCTGCACCTGGCCCGGTTGCAGCCGCAACTTGAATACATAACGGGTCTGGTCGGTATAGTTGGGCTGGGCGCAGTGCCAGATGCCGTGATGCATGAAAACTATTGTCCCGGCTTTGGCTTCAAGCTGGCGCTGCCCGACAATATTCTTGTACCGGCCAATGCTTTCGGTGTTGGCTTTGCGCAGGTGCGAACCGGGTAAAATCAGGGTTGGTCCCATCTCGCGCGGGGTATCGTGAGAGAAGTAAAAAGCCTGGATGTCAAAGGCCAGCGGCCTCAAATCAATAATCGAATCGGCATGCCAGTTCTGGGCCTTGAGGTGTTTAGCTTTAACTACGTGCAGGAACGAATGGTCGTAGACCGGGTTCAACCCGACCAACCCCTGGATAATCCCTTTAACCTGGGGCAGGTCAAACGCCGCCCGGATATTATCCGTTTCGGTCCAGAATCTATAACCCGGGATATTCAGTTCTCGCTGGTCCCGGTTAATGGCCTGGTTCAATTCGTCAGGAACGAGATTCTCCACCATCAGAAACCCGTTGGTAACGAAAGTAGCCATCTGTTTGGCGGTCAACAAATATTTTTTATCCACACCGGCTTCAATTTTGGGTTTTTCAATTTCAGTTTTATAGGCTATCAAGGTCTACCTTCCTTTCAAGTACATACTCATAAGGTAAATGTCCGCTTTCATGTTCGTGCCCTGGCACATACACGGGCAACGTAGGCAGTTGGATAACCATCCAACCATCTCGCATCGCGGCCAGGACCGATTCATAAGGTGGCTTTTCGGTATCGCCTGACTGCATCTGGGGCTGGTCCGCCGCCAGGGTCCCATCAAAAAAGGCCCAGGCAACTGTCCGGCCTTCCAGGCTGGAAACTGCCAGGTGTAATATTAAAATTTGCTGCCGCAGTCTTGTCATTAAGTCAGCTCCTAAATATTAAACAAATTGTGTCTATTTCTTCATTTACTATATAATAAGAAGGGATTGTAATCCAGATATAAATCCGAACACCTTATGTCCGATTCCGCCTATTTAGGGAAGGTTCGTATGTTAGATAACCTGCACTCGCGCATATTTGTGGCAAAATGGACTAAAATCAGGCCGTCTCGCTGGCGGCTAAAAAATGTACAGGATACCTATTGGCGTTTTTATTTAAATAAAACCGATGGGGCTTTTCTTGAATTAAACAATAGCGATAGTGACTCGAATCAGAGGGAATCATATCCTCTTTTGGGCGGGCGGGCCTACTTTATTCCGGCCGGGGTGCGCTTTGATACCAACATTTTGCTTGAGGTTGACCACTTTTTTGTCCACTTTGACGTGCTTGGGGTGCCGGATGTGGTAATGCGCACCATTTTCAACAGCCCAATTTGTTTGCCGCCTTCCGAACGGCTTCGCCAGGCTGTTTCGGAAATATCCGGAGACGAGGCCGCGCCCGAACAGGTTGACCTGATCCTGGAATGCCGGGTTAAGGCGATAATCTACGAAGGACTGGTCCTGTATCTACAGACCCTGCCGCCTGAGCAAATCAAACAACCCCTTGAAATGGCAATTACCCTGAAGCCGGTCCTTCCGGCGATAAATCACATCAACACGAACCTGTCCCATTCCCTATTTAACCGGGACCTGGCCGAGCTTTGCCAGATGAACGAAGATTATTTCATTCGCCGCTTCAAAGAATGCATGGGCCAGACGCCCGGCGATTACATCCGGGAACAACGGGTAAAGCTGGCCGCCCAGAAACTGCTCTTCACCGCCGACAGCATTGAGCAAATCGCCGCCGTCAGCGGGTTTGGCAGCCGGTTTTATCTCTCCAGGGTATTTAAGAATTCGGTCGGGCTTTCCCCGGCGGCTTACCGCAAAGCTTCGCGGGTCTAGCCGCCAGACCCTTAAGCGGGTGCGGTGGGGCTTTCAGGCAGGCTGTGCCTTGCAGCAAAAGGTTAATCTACCCTAAAACGGGCACCTTAGCCTTCCAGCCCTAAATGCTTGCTAAGAAAGCTGTATTTTTCTTCCTCGTGCCAGGTGCTGCCGCCTTCATGCCCATTAAAGGGGTAAATCTTTATATCCTTTTCAACCTCAAGGTGGTTGTAAACCGCGAAACCGGTCGAGGGCGGGCAGGTCGTATCCAGCAGCCCAACTGAAAGCAGGACCGGGCACCTGATACGCGAGGCGAAATTCATGCCGTCAAAATAACTTAACGTTCGGAAGTTATTTTCAACCGCGCCGGGGTAAGTTTTCCAGTGGTTAACCAGTTCCTGGTAAGGGCCGGTGCTGAATACTTCTACCGCCCTCTGGAAGTGGCACAGGTATGGAACATCGGCCATGGCCGCGACAAGTTGCTGGTCCGCCCCTAAAGCGGCCACCGCCAGGGTTAACCCGCCGCCCTGGCTCCCGCCGGTAACCGCAACCGGCCCAATCTCCGGCTGAGTGCGTAAAAAGTTTACTGCTCTCAGGCAATCCATATAGGCAAAGCGGTAGAAATAATGTAGCGGGTCGTTAATCCCCCTGGTCATAAAGCCAACCGCGCTGCCCTGGGGATAGAGGTGATTATCCGGCGTATCACCATCCTGACCGCGAGTGTCCACCGCCAGCACATTGTAGCCCTGTAAGGCCCAGTGCAAATAACTGGTTGGGCGGCCCTTGCTGCCGCTGTAACCGTGATAATGGACAATCGCCGGGCGTTTACCGGCGTTATCCGCCAGGCTGGACTCTGTCGGCACCATGTACCAGGCGTTAACCCGCGTACCGGACCCGAAGCCGTCAAATTGCAGGCGGTAAACCCTCACCTGCCGGGCCGGGTAAGAAATTTCTTCCAGGGTAGCATTCAAAGGCTGCCGGTTGCTCTCCGCCACGGTTTGTTCCCAGAAACTATCAAAATCGGCCTGCTGAGTGAGCGAGGGCCGGTACTGCTTTAATTCCGCTAAAGGCTTGTCAACAATCATCCGTCAGGGTTTCCTTTCATAATAATGCAGCACTTACCGGGCTTTCAGGTTGCAATCCAACGCCAGTACCGGCTTTTTAATAGCATCCAGCCCAAATACCAACTGTTTAAGGCTTTAATTAATTCCGCAATACACCCGGTATTAGGCCTACCAGTTGGTTACCGAACCATCAGGGCGGGTCAAGTGGGGCGTTTCGAACATGCGGAAAGGGTACTTTTTGGCCGCTTCCCGGTCAAACTCAATGCCTAAACCGGGCCGGGTGGACGGCAGTAAATAGCCGTCCTGCCACTCCGGTTGGACCGGTACCACATCCAGCAGAACTGTTCCGGTGCGCCGGGGCTGCTCCTGTACCCCGAAATTAGGTGTAGCCAGGTTCAATTGCAGGCAGGCGGCGCTGGAAACCGGCCCCAGAGGATTATGTAAAGCCAGGTTAATGTAATGGGTTTCACACCAACCCGCGATCTTCCTGGCTTCGGTAAACCCGCCAATAATACACAGGTCTATCCGGGCGTAATCAATCCACTCTTCCTCAATCAACTGCCTGAATTCCCATTTTGAACTGAATTGCTCGCCAGCAGCCAGCGGCACCCCGGTCCTGGCTCGTAATGTTTTAAACGAGTCGGGGTTCTCGCAGCGCAAAGGGTCTTCTATGAAGTAGGGCCGCAAGGGTTCAACTTCCCGGCAGAAGGTGACCGCGTCGGCCAGGTCCAGGCGGGTATGCACGTCAAAAGTAATTTCTATGTCTTCGCCGACCGCTTCGCGCACTGCCTGAAACTGTTTGAGGGCCAGCCTGACCGACTGGCGCGGTTCCAGGATATTGTTCTTACGGTGAGGCAGGCCCCAGCGGACGAATTTCCAGCCTTCCGCCTTACTCTGAAGACAGTTTTCCACCAGGGAGGTAATCTCGCCGCCGTCTTCGGCCCCGGTGCCGCCGTTATGCGGGTAGCAAACCACTTTATCCCGGACCAGGCCGCCCAAAAGCTGGTAGATTGGCACTCCCAGGGCTTTGCCTTTAATATCCCACAGGGCTATATCAATCGCGGAAATCGCCGAAGAAAGGACCCGTTCAGCCGGGAAGAAACCGCCTCGGAAAAGCAACTGCCAGATATGCTCAATCCGGAAAGGGTCCTGGCCGATCAGGAGCGGCTTGAAATGTTCCAGGGCTCCCATAACCGCCAGTTCCCGTCCGGTAAGCCCGGCTTCGCCTATCCCATAAATGCCTTCGTCAGTATCCATTACCACAAAAAGAAAATTACGCGCTCCACCCCAGACCGGATAAGCCTCAATATTGGTTATTTTCATTTTCTTTACCTACCTCGTTTCGAATACCGGAAATTTGCCTTTTGTCAGACATATTATGCGGCATTATTTTTCCTTCCAAATGTAATTCTCTAAGTTGGGGTTGCTCTTTAAAGATATCGTCCTGGGGAGTGTAGCCGACCAATTCCCGCGCATCTGAAATATCCAGGCGCTTAAACTGGTTGTCGCTCAGGGCGTGAAAAATGGCAAAATTAAGGTTCTCTACTTCAATACACTTTTCAATTAACTGGAACAGGTCGCGCTTTGATAAAAAAGCATCGGCCACGCCCAGCGCCCCATCCAGGCGGGCATCTTCAAGGGATTGGAAAGCCCCAATACGCAGGGCGATTACCGACAGGCCTTCCTGCTCGGCCATGTAACGGCCCAGCACTTCGCCAAACCCCTTTGAAACCCCGTATAGGTCCCCGGGATTGACCGGGTCGGAGGTATGCACCTGGATATCGCGGTTATAGCCCGAGACCGCGTGAATTGAGGAGGCGAATATTACCCGGCGGCACCCGGCCGCTTTTGCCGCTACAAAGGCGTTATATGTTCCCACGATATTGTTAGGTAGAAGGCTGTCCCAGGTTGCGTTGGGGGAAGGATTCCCGGCCAGGTGGACCACTGTGTCAATCCCCCGGCAAACTTCTTTGAGTCTATCCAGGTCGGCCAGTTCGGCGGTAACAACTTCTCCGAACCGGGTGAGGCGTTCTACATCCTGGTTCCCTGCCTGGACCATCAGCCGCAATTTGTATTTCCGGTGGGATTGTTCGGCCAGGTAAGAGCCAATTCTACCGGCGGCCCCGGTTATTAAGACATGGCGCAAATTAATTTGCGCAGTATTTGTCGCGACCTGTGGTTTTTTAAAACTAAAAGATCGTCCCATATGCCTTTATACTAAATCCTTTCTAAACTATAGCAGCAGGCCAGGCGTTCAATCAGCAATTGCCTGGTATACCAGTGTCGTAAAATCTTCACCCAGCTTGAACTGCCCGCCCATCTGCTGAATCATCATTACGATAACCATGTCCTCTTGCGGGTCGGCTAACCAGTTTGTGCCATATGCGCCGCCCCAGGTAAAAGCACCCGGCCCCGGGCCAATCTGATTTTGTTTCAGGATAACAGAAACACCGAATCCAAAACCACGCTCTCCCCATTTACCCGATTCTACGAATGCCTGGTACTGCTGCTGCTCGGTCAGGTGATTGGCCGTAATCAAATCGACCGTCTTGCGGCTGAGGATTCTTTCATTACCCAGCTTTCCGCGTCCAAGCAGCATTCGGCCAAACTTCAAATAGTCATCGGCGGTCGAAACCAGCCCGGCGGCACCCGAGGGGAAAATGGGCGGCCTGGCATGAATAGAGTTATCAGGGTGATCGATTACAACGGTTTGATTGGTGAGACTGCTGGTGCCGTAACCCACACAAAGTCGGTTTAGCTTTTCCGCTGGAACCACAAAACCGGTATCGGACATTCCCAGCGGTCCGAACAGGCGCTGCTGTAAGAAACCGGCCAGGTCCAGCCCGGCCGCGCGGGCCACCAGCACCCCGGTTATATCCGAGGCGACATTGTAAAGCCAGCGTTCACCGGGCGGGTAAGCTAAAGGGGGCTTGCCAATTTGGGCTAGCCACTCATCGGGGGTCAGGTCCACAGCCTTATTCGGACTACCGATAGTTATCCTGGCGTAGGAAAGAGGGGCCGGAATCAGGTCCATGGTGGCGGTATCGTAGGGAATATCCCCGTTCAGGAAACCAATTCCCGGCCGGAAAGTCAGGAGGTCGCGCAAAGTGATGGGCCTGGGCGAAGGATAAGCCGGGCCATCCAGCGCCCCGGCCGGGTCGCGTAAAACTTGCCTGTTGGCTAATTCCGGCAGCCAGTTATCAACCGGGTCGTCCAGCCGTAAACGCCCTTCTTCTACTAAAATCATCGCGGCAACCGCGATAACCGGCTTGGTCATGGACATTATGCGAAAAAGGCTGTCCGGTTGCAGCGGAATTTCTTTCTCTTTATCCTGCCAACCAAGCGTAACGCTATGACCCAGTTCTCCGTGCCGGAAAACGCGGGTCGTGACACCTGCGACCTGGCCCTGTTCAATATAACCCCAGAGGCTTGCGGTCAGGCGTTTGAGCCTGTCCTGGTCAAATCCATTGCGGTTTATAACAACACTGTTATTCAAACGCTTGCTCCTTATCCACAAAAACTGCGGCCTGTAAGAAAACAACCGGCAAAACCCGGTTTAAAAGTGGTTTAGCCGGTAACCAGCGGTTAATTACCGGCTAAACTCTCAGCTCCGAAGCGTATAAGTCTGACCGGCTTCAGTGGCGAACTCGATTAGATTACCGTCAAGCCGGGTGACTTTGACTGGCTCAGTCCTGGAAACTACCGCTTGAATCTGACCGCTTGTTCGGATCCGGCAAGTCCCGGTTGACCCGGCCTTAATCTCGGCCTGACTTAACGCGCCATTCTCCCAGCCCATAGCGACTTCAAAACCGCCCCGCGCCTTTAACCCACTTACATAGCCATTGGCCCAGGCCTGGGGTAGGGCCGGGAGCAGGTGGACTGCGCCGGTATGGCTTTGTAAAAGCATTTCGGGCAGGGCCGCCCCGCCGCCAAAGTTGCCGTCAATCTGGAACAAGTAACCATCCTCCCGGTTCGAAGGGAAAATATGAAACAGGTTAATTGAAGTCATCTTTGAAAGGAGTTTGGTAAAATACTGTTCGGCTCTTTCGCCATCCCCCAGCCGGGCCAGCAAGTTTATCGTCCAGGCGCAGCTCCAGCCACCGGCCGCGCCGCCGTACTCTAAGCGGCGGTCAAGCGATTTGCGCACCGCTTCGGTTAATGCGGGCTGCTCAAACCGGTTGATCAGGGAACCTGGATAGAAGCCGAATAAGTGCGAAAGGTGGCGGTGTTCCGGCTCCGGTTCCTCAAAGTCCTGGAACCATTCCTGGAGTTGCCCAAACCGGCCAATCCGAAATGGTTTAATCCGGGAACGCGCTTCCTCTAACTCGGCCCGGAATTCAGGGTCAATTTCAAGCAGCTGGCTGGCTTCGATGCAGTGATTGAACAATTCGGTAATCATTACCAGGTCGCCCGTACTGCCCTGGCTAACCGCGCAAAGCTCGCCCTCTTTGGTCAGGAAGCGGTTTTCAGGGGAAGTAGAAGGGTTGGTTACCAGGTTGCCGTTTCCATCACTGATTAGCCAATCCAGGGCGAACAGGGCCGCCCCTTTCATTACCGGGTAAGCCCTGTTTGCCAGGTAATTTTTGTCCTGGTTAAAAGCATAATGCTCCCAGAGGTGCTGGCAAAGCCAGATACCGCCCATCGGCCAGAAGGCCCACATGGCCGAGCCGCCCGCCGGGGAAGCTTGCCGCCACAGGTCTACATTGTGGTGGGCCACCCAGCCCCGGCTGTTATAGTGAACTTCAGCGGTCTTTTGCCCGGTGACTTGCAGCTCTTCCAGCATTTCAAACAGGGCGATATGGCACTCGCCCAGGTTCGCAACTTCAGCCAGCCAGTAATTCATCTGAGTATTGATGTTGACGGTATAGTTGCTGCTCCAGGGCGGCATTAACTCTTTGTTCCAGATACCCTGCAAGTTGGCCGGTTCGGTGCCGGGACGGGAACTGGTAATCAACAGGTAGCGGGCATATTGAAAGTACAGAGTGAAGAACTGCAGGTCCTCTTTTCCCGCCTGCAATTCGTGCAAGCGCCGGTCGGTCGGAAGGGACGCCATCTCACTTGTACCCAGGAAAAGGTCAACTTTATTAAAGAGGTTTTGAAAGTCGGCCAGGTGGCGGGCATATACCTCCTGGTAGGTCGAGTTAGCCGCCCCGGCCAGCCATTTTTCACATTTCCCGGCCGGGTCTTTCCGGGATTGGCCCGGCTGTTTATCAAAGCCCTCGAAGTTATTGGCCGCCGTAAGGTACAGGGTAACATGGTCGGCATTCGTTATTTCAAGTTCGTTTTTGCCGTTAAAGCTGACCTGACCGCCTCTGGTAACGGCCTGCACCTGGATTTCAAAGACAATTGCCTGGCCCTCGGCATAAATAATCGGTTCGAGGTGCGTAACATAGCTGGGCTCGGCATGGGCCGGGGCACTTCCTTTGAAGGAAAGTTTACCGTCCGGCGTTTTGTGGGACTGGCCGGGTAGCTGGCTGCTTAAAGAAACTGTCAGCGAAAGCTGGCCGGGCTTATCGCAGCCCAGGTTAATTACCAGTACCTGGTCCACCGCGCTAATAAAACTTTCACGAGTGAAAATCCTTCCGTCGCTTTCAAACCGGGTAGATGTGGTAGCGGTAGTCAGGTCCAGCTGGCGGCGGTACCCGCTGACCTCTCCAACGCCTTTGAAATTAAGGTCGAAATCGCCCATGGGCAAATAGGACTCATTCCAAGGGCCTTGCATGTACTTTTCAACTATTTTTTCGGCCTGAGTGAACTTCCCGGCAAAGACCAAATCCCGGACTTCTTCCAGGTGGTTTAGTGCTTCATAATTGTTGTGGTCGCGTGGGAAACCCGACCACAGGGTATCTTCATTAAGCTGGATTTTTTCGGTGGCGGCTCCACCAAAGACCATCCCGCCCAGGCGGCCATTACCCAACGGCAGGGCTTCGTGCCATCTGACAGCCGGGTTCTCATACCAGAGCACAAGCGGGTTGGCCGGGTTATCTTGATGGGGCTGGCAGGCTGCGTCATCCTCAATTTGATCTGACAATATTATGCTCCTTCAATCAGGTAATTAACTAATCTTTGTTTTAATACCTTTGGTTCAAGCAGGTTGTCGATATTCTTGAATCGCGTTCCCGGTTATGGCCCATCAAGTCTGGATTCCAGTGAAATCCGCTCCCTGGTATAGGGCAGTTCCTGGCTGGCTAACCCTGGCCGGGCCCAATAAAGGCGGGCCACCCTATAGCACTGATTTCTCAGTTATCAGGTGGCCCGCCCCGTTACCAGACTTTTACCTTGAGGTTATAGTCATGATTTACTTCTTGTAAGAAGATTTATCAAAAGCTTGTTGTTGGATCTCGAGGTAGCGTTTCAAACCCAATTGGTCCAACCCTTTGACATAGGAGTCCCAGTCTTTATCCAGGCTTTTGGACCCGGTAATGAACTGGAGGGAGTTCTGAGCGACATAGTTTTCTATGTTCGTCTGCAAAGTGGCTACTTCACTGCCCAGGGCCGGGTCAATCCAGACACCCCAGTAAGGGTAGATCAGGGATTTGTCTTCTTTCCCTTCATACAGTTTAGTTGCATCATAAAGACGGCGCTCATAGCCCTCCCGGCTGTAGATATCGGTAGGTACCGCTTCGGCAGCCCGGAAGGCAGCATTGTTGTTGTATTGAGCTAATGCACTCCAGTTGGTGTTATAGGCCGGTACCCCTGTAGGGCGCTGAACCTGCTTGTAAAGGGGAGTTGCGCCCTGCTCAAGCGGGATATCATTCGGGCCTGGTTTTACAACGGTCCGCTCATCGGTGCCAAACACACCCTTAATTTCGCCTTCGGTGGTAAAAATGTAGTCCAGCATCTTAATCGCTGCTACCTGGACTTCTTTGCTGGCCTTATTAGTCAGTACAAAAGTGGCACCAGGCGCAGCCGGGAAATTGTAACCGGTATGGGCTAAGCCGGTGGGGCCTTTCAGCGGCGGGACAGCATCATACTGCTTGTCACGGCCATCCGGGGAACCGCCGGTCACGAAAATATAAGGGTGCAATACGGTAGCGCTACCGAGAATGACCGTGCCGGCATTGTCACCAAGCTTCTTCAAGGCATCGGCGTTCTGGGTGAAAGCGCCCTGGTCAATCAAACCGGCTTCATACAGGGACCGGATAAAGGCCAGACCTTGCTTCCAGCCATCTTTATTGGCCTGGATTTCAACTTTTCCATTGTTTAACACCAGGGTGCTCTGGTTGTTACCACTGGTACCCTGCGGGTCGTAGATAAACGAGTTCATGAAGTAAGGAATCAGCACATCGCGAACATCGGCGCTCAAAGGAATTTCGTCCGCCTTGCCGTTACCATTCGGGTCTTTGGTCTTGAAAGCGGTCAGGACAGCTTTCATTTCCTCGGTGGTGGTCGGTTGTTTCAGGTTCAGCTTCTTGAGCCAGTCGCTATTCATCCAGAGCTTACCCTGGTAAGTACAGTGATAGCATTCTACAAGCTGCGGGAGGCCATAAATTTTGCCATCCGGGGCAGTCGCCATAGCCTTATAGTTGGAGTTTTTATCCAGGGTCGCTTGAATATTGGGAGCATACTGCTTGATCAGATCATTCAAAGGCAATACGATACCCTGCTTGGAAAACTTGAGCAAGTCAGCCTGGGTAAACTGGTCAACCCAGGGAATCAGCAAGTAAAGGTCCGGGTAGTCGCCGCTAGCCAGCGAAATTTGCCGTTTTTCTTTGGCCGGGCCGCCGTCAAGGGTAGTGGTCTGCCAGTTAAATTGAATATTGAATTTCTGGCTGATTTCCTTGGAAAAGGCGTTGGTCGCCAGGTCCTGGTCGGGGAACTGCGGGCTGAAAACATTTATTTTGACTGCGGGTCCACTTGCAGCGGCGGCGCCAGCAGCGGCGGTAGTTGCGGCACCGGCGGCGGCAGTCGTTGCGGCACCGGCGGCGGCAGTCGTTGCGGCTCCGGCGGCAGCAGTCGTTGCGGATTGGGGAGCAGTTGTCGCGGTACTGTCACCACAAGCTGCCAGAAGTGTACTAAGTATAATCAGCAATGCCATTAAAGCCATCTGTGGCTTTTTTGCTGACATAAGCGTTGTCATGCTAACTTTCCTCCTCTTGGTGTAGACCAAGTTCTTACAATTCAATAAACTCCAGGTAAAACCTTGGAATCGTATAAAGCAGTCCCCTACCTTCTCTTTTCAGAAAAGGGATAAGGGCATTACCACCCCCTTCCAATTAGAATCCTCTTGCTACCATTTCAAAGCAAAAAGATGTACCGAACCGGGTTAGCCTTTAACTGCGCCAATTAAAATTCCCTTGGTAAAGTAACGCTGCACGAAAGGATAGATAATCAGAACCGGGAGACTTGAAACCACGATCAACGAATATTTCAATAGATCGGCCATTTGTTGCCGTTCAAGCATCGTCTGGGCATCCATTGAGCCACTGGCGGTAGTATTTAGAATGAGTATTCCCCGCAAAACCAGTTGCAGCGGGTAAAGCTCGGTGGATTTGAGGTAAATAAGGGCATCGAAGTAGGAATTCCACTGGAAAATGGCGTACATTAAAATCAATACGGCAATAATCGGTTTGGACAACGGCAGCACCACTGACCACAAAAAGCGCAGGTCACCGCAACCATCCAGTTCAGCCGCTTCGGCCAGTTCATCCGGGATGCTTGATTGAAAGAAGGTCCGGGCGATAATTATCTGCCAGACGCCCATTGCAGCCGGTATCAAAAGCGCCCAGCGGGTATCCAGCATTCCCAGGGTCTTAACCACCAGGTAGGTCGGAATTAGACCGCCGTTAAACAACATTGTAAAAACCAGGAAGGCCATCAGGATGTTGCGGCCGTAAAAGGTCCGGCGTGAAAGCGGGTAGGCAATCGCAATAGTCAGGGTTACACTGATAATGGTTCCAAAGAATGTGTAAAACAATGAATTTGCGTAGCCGGTGACGATTTGGGGATTACTCAAAGCCACTTCGTAGCCGCGCAGTGAGAATTCAACCGGAAACAGGAATACACGCCCGGAAGACACGGCAAGCGCGCTGCTAAAAGATGAGCTGACAATATATATCAGAGGAAATAAAATGATCACCAGCAGTAATAACAAAAATAGATAGATACCGCCCAGGAAAATCCGGTCCCCTATCGACTCTTTTACCCGGTTTGACTTTACCTGGTTCGACTTACGGGCCTGTATACCTAACATGAAAACCCCCTTTTCTTTTTGCCTTTACCGTTAATCTTCGTTACCACAGACCATTGCCGGAAATTCGCTTGATAAAGGAATTTACCATCAGTAGCAGGGTAAGATTGATTACGGAATTAAATAGCCCTACGGCAGTCGCAAGACTATAATCGGCATTCAACAAACCGGTCTTGTAGACGTAAGTCGAAATAATTTCGGAATTGGACAGGTTAAGCGGGTTCTGAAGCAAGTAAGCTTTTTCAAAACCGACTGCCATAATATTGCCAACCCCTAAGACCAGGATTATGGCCGCTGTCGGCATGATGCCCGGTAAGTCGACATGGATAATTTTCTGAAACCGGGAGGCACCATCGACTTTAGCCGCTTCATACAGGGTTGGATCAATGCCCGCCAGCGCCGCCAGGTAAATCACGGCGGCATACCCGGCAGTCTGCCAGATGTCCGACCAGACGTAGATATGGCGGAACATGTCCGGGTTGCCCAAAAAGTCAACCGAGCTAATGCCAAAGACCCCAATTGCTTGATTGATAATGCCCAGGCGAGGAGAGAGCAGGAGAATTATCATCGAGACCATTACTACGGTTGAGATAAAGTAAGGCGCATAGGTCACCATTTGAACCGTGCGTTTGAAAAAGCCCTGGCGGATTTCGTTCAAGCAGAGCGCCAGAATAATCGGAATAGGAAACCCCACCACTATTGAGTAAAGGCTCAGAAAGAATGTATTTTGCAGTAATGTCCAGAATACCGGGTTGGAGAAAAAAGCCTGGAAGTTGGCAAAACCGACCCATTGGCTACCCCAGATACCCTGGACTACGTTATATTCTTTGAACGCGATGACAGCATTGGAAATCGGAATATATTTAAATACAATAAAGTACAGGACAGGCAGAAATATCAGTAAGTATAGTTGCCAATGTCTTTTAACACTTTTTTTGGCAAGATGAAACTGACTTGATTTTAGAGTCGAGGGCTGTTTGGTAGGTAAACCTACTTCTATAGTTCTCAACAGATCCTCCTTTGATTTTTATTGCTGCAACGGAGCAACAATAGTCATTGTGTAAAAGGATGAAATTTAATTTGAGTTGTGGTTTACGGTGGGTTTATTCGCTGGTAAACATTATAAGTACAGGTAAACAATGTGTCAACACACAATTTGTATTAGATACTTTGTTAAGTCTTAAATTGTCGCCAACGTATCGGAAATAACCTGTCCCGTAGGTATACCAAATTAACCCGGGTCAGAACCAGGAATACTTTATTTTAATGTAATTTTTAATAGAAATTTAGATGTGCGGCCTTCTCATTGACGGTAAGGATATATGAGAAGATGAGGTTAAGCTGCGCATCTGTGCGTTTATTTATACAGAACAGTCTGTATTTTTTTTGAAGTCACAACTCTAACCTTAAATCTTGTGAAATCAATTTCATACTGTGAGCTGATAGTACAATAAGCAAAAACTTTTGTCAAGATGTTATTTGGATAAATTTGGTAAATCTAATTCAATTTAAGTAAATCCGGTAGAAAACTATTGACTAAGCTATAATTCCTATATATATTAAACTGCATAGATATTCTATCTAAATGATTTTATGAAACCATTTCCAGGCAAATTGGTTAAGTTGTACACTATTGAACTTTCACCAGACTTCCTGATTGTCCGGATATTTGCATAAAGATTGAGTATTTTTTGAGAATAATGTAATTGTAATTCAACACGATTATTTAGTTATAACATTGCTTTCGTGTAGTGAATATTACTTGTGAGAAATGTAATTATTATGTTTCTTACATTTGAGGATTAAGAACTAAACGAGGGGCGCGCAAACTTATGCCGAACATTCAAGACGTGGCGAAACAGGCCGGTGTTTCAATTTCAACGGTTTCACGGGTCCTTAACGGCACGGCAAAGGTTAATAACGAGGTCAAAAAGAGGGTGGAAGCCTCTATCCAGGCTCTTGATTACCAGCCAAATCCGGCGGCCCGTTCGTTGCGCACCAACCATTCAAGAATCATTGGTTTGCTCATTTCTGACATCCAAAACCCCTTTTTTATGAGACTAATCCAGGGGGTTGAGGATGAAGCCCAGCGCCATGACTATAGCTTAATTTTGTGTAACTCAAACGAAAATCCTCAGCGGGAACAACAGTACCTTGAAGTACTTTATTCCGAGCGGGTGGCCGGTGCAATCATTGTACCGACCCGCGAACGGCTTGATGTAGTGACCTTAAATAAGTTCAAAGAACGCAATGTCCCCATCGTGGTGGTTGACCGGCGGGTAAAAGATAAGCATGTTGACGCTGTGCTGGTAGATAATGTCCGGGGAGCGTATGAGGCGGTAGCCCACCTGGTAAGTAATGGCTACCACCGGATTGGCGCGATTACCGGCCCCCTTACGGTTACTACCGGCCGGGACCGCCTGGAAGGGTATCGCCAGGCTTTAAGAGATGCCGGGATTTACAATGATCCCGCCCTGGAACGTTCCGGCAATTTCGATGTGGCGACCGGGCAAAAACTGGCCGGAGAACTTCTCCAACTAAGCCCGCCCATTGATGCCCTGTTCCTGGGTAATAATTTATTGACCCTGGGGGCCTGGAAAGCTATCCACGCCCATAACCTGAAAGTGCCCGGCGACATAGGGCTGGTCGGCTACGATGAAACTTACTGGTCGTCGCTAGACGAACTTTCCCTGACAACCGTAACCCAACCGGTATACGAGCTTGGGAGCGCCGCTTTCCTGCGACTGTACCAGCACTTACAAAACCCGGCCATCGAAAGCCGCCAGGAAGTACTGCTGGCCGCAACCCTGACCGTCCGGGGTTCGTCGCTTCCACGGCCGGTGCTACCCATACACGGGACAAGGCTGTAACCTTATTTTTCAATAACTTAAAAGATTGGGAGAAAAATGATTAATTCAAAGCTGCCCAAAGTTTTTTATGGTGGGGATTATAACCCTGAACAATGGGATAAAGATACCTGGAACGAAGATACGCGCATGTTCAAACTAGCGGGAATAGATACCGCTACCATTAACGTATTTTCCTGGGCCCTGAACCAGCCGGACGAGAACACTTACAATTTTGAATGGTTAGACGAAATTATTGATAACTTGTACCGCAACGGTATTTTTATCTGCCTGGCGACCAGTACCGGGGCCCACCCGGCCTGGATGGCTACAAAATACCCCGATGTTTTAAGAGTAGATTTTGAAGGCCGCAAGCACAAGTTTGGTATGCGTCACAATTCCTGCCCGAATAGCCCGACCTACCGAAAGTACGCCCGGCGGCTGGCAGGCAAGCTGGCCGAACGCTACAAGGACCATCCGGCCCTGGTGGTCTGGCACGTCTCGAACGAGTTCGGCGGCAGTTGTTATTGTGATAATTGCGCCCAGGCTTTCCGGGACTGGTTGATAGACCGCTACAAATCGCTCGAAAACCTCAATTCGGCCTGGACCACCTCTTTCTGGGGACATACTTTTACCGATTGGTCACAGATTGTGCCGCCAAACGCCCTGAGCGAGCACTTTGCGCCCAACCGCACCAATTTTCAAAGTATTTCTCTTGATTATGCCCGTTTTAATTCCGACAGCTTGCTGGCATGTTACCTGGACGAATACGAAGAAATTAAAAAGTACACGCCTGATATCCCGGTTACCACGAATCTAATGGGCGCCTATAAACCACTCGACTATTTCAAGTGGGCCAATTACCTGGACGTGGTTTCCTGGGATAACTACCCGGCCGCCGATACCCCTGTAAGCCTTACCGCTATGCGCCACGACCTTATGCGCGGCCTGAAGGATGGCCTGCCTTTTATGCTTATGGAGCAGACCCCCAGCCAGCAGAACTGGCAGGCTTATAACTCCCTGAAGCGGCCGGGTGTAATGCGCCTGTGGAGTTATCAGGCGATTGCCAGGGGCGCGGACAGCAGCCTGTTCTTCCAGCTTCGACGCTCGGTAGGCGCATGCGAAAAATACCACGGCGCGGTCATCGAACATGCCGGGCATGAAAATACACGAGTTTTCCGGGAATGCGCCCAGCTTGGCCGGGAGTTACAGCAATTGGGCGATAAATTTTTGGATGCCAGGGTCGAATCGCGGGTGGGTATTGTCTTTGACTGGGATAACTGGTGGGCTATCGAATATTCAAGCGGCCCAACCATTGACCTGAAATACGTTGACGAAGTCCACAAGTATTACCAGGCGTTGTATGACCTGAATATCCAGACCGACCTGATCGGCGTGGATACCGACCTTTCAAAATACGATATTGTTATTGCCCCGGTCCTGTACATGGTTAAACCCGGTTACGCCAGCCGGCTGGAGAAGTTTGTAGAAAACGGTGGAACCTTCCTGACCACCTTTTTTAGCGGCATTGTCAACGAGACCGACAAGGTAACGCTGGGAGGCTACCCGGGAGAACTCCGCTCGTTACTGGGCATCTGGGTCGAGGAAATAGACGCCCTGTTCCCGGACCAGCAGAACCGGATTGTGATGAAGCAGGCGCTGGACGGACTGCAAGGCGAATATAGCTGCAATCTGCTCTGCGATTTGCTGAATACCGAGGGCGCTGAAGTCATTGCCGAATATGGGACTGACTTTTACCAGGGAAGGCCGGTAGTCACCAAAAACAGCTTCGGGCAGGGTCATGCCTGGTATGTAGCTTCGAGCCCAGACCAGGACTTCCTGAAAGGCCTTATGGGCCACCTGGCCGCCAGCCGCCAGATTGAGCCTGTATTGCAAACTCCTAATGGCGTGGAAGTTACCCGGCGTACCAGAGATGGCCGGTCGTTCCTGTTTATCCTGAACCATAATGGGCAGCCTGAAACCATCAACCTGGGTAACATACAGGGAGTGGAACTAATTTCAAACAAGCAGGTTTCAAAGTTATTGGAAATTCCGGCCAAAGGCGTCCTGATTGTAGCCCACGACTAGCAGCCGCCGGTCAGGTTTTAAAGCATCTATGGGAGGCGGTCTCTGGACGAGGCCGGAGTTGCACCAACCAACTACCTGGCCGGATTGCGGGTAGTTTTGCGAGATTTACAAAAAGCTGGTGGGGCTTTTTTGCACCACCAGCCATAAATGCTAAAAACTCATCCTACCGGAAACAGTTAAACATCCACCAGATACCTTGCGGCCGGTGAGATACGGTCATAGGTTGATTGTCGAATAAATTTTCGCTGGTCCAACTGCTGCGGGTGTTCGCGGGCGATGTAAGCCGAGTGCAAGACCCTCCTGGGCTGGCCGTTGGTGTTCTGAGTCCCGCCGTGCCAGACATGCGCATTATAGACCAGGACGCTCCCGGCCGGGGCTTCAAACAGAATCTGGTCAGGGTGGGTGGCTGCCGGGTCCTCTAGATAATCGGCGGGGCGTCCGGCCAGCAGGTGAGTCCTGGGAACCAGCCTGGTCGCGCCGTTACGGGCGTTCATGTCATCCAGCAGCCAGACTGAATTCAAAATATGATAGGGTTCAATTAAATTGCGCGGTCCCCAATCGGCGTGGAGCGCCTGATGCCCGCTGCCTGGTAAAGCATCCCGCCCGTTTATAGAAGTTATCTTGAAAGCCCGCCCGATAACGTGATAAGCGGCGGCCAGCACCTTCGGATGGGTATAGGAGCCGTCAAAGATCTCGCCCTTATTTACCAGGTCGGCTAACCGGCAGGCCCCGTTTTCCTGGTTAAATTCCGAACCGGCCCTGGCGCCTTCTTCCCGCACCAACCGCTCGAAAGTTTCTCTCAACCGGTCAACCCAGGCCTTATCCAGCAAATTCGGATAAATAATATAGCCCATTTCGTCCAGGCTGCGCTTTTCCTCGCTGCTTAAAGTCGTTTGGGTTACCCCGAAGAAAGCTAAAGCTTCTTCTATTTTGGTAATTTTTGTTGATGTCGTAATGCCCATCAAGTACCTCCAGAATAAATGCCCCTACCAGGCAAAAAGCCCGGTTTAAACCTAAAATTCTCAGGACTCAGTTATAAATATCTTTCGCCAGGTCTTCCAGACCGGCCAGGTCGTCCAGGTCCAGCCATTGCAGCATTACACGCTGCACCCCGGCTTCCTGCAGCCCTCCCAGTTGCTCAATAATTTCGCTGCCTGTCCCCACAAGAAGACCGCGCTCTTTGAGACGGCTGGCATCCCCGCCCATCATCTGTACCTTCTGCCGCAAAACCTGGGCGACTTTGCCGTAGACAATATTTGTCGTCAGGGAGCGTTTGACCGCTTTCGGCTCCCGGCCATTTTCCTGCAATAAGCGGTCAAGTTCGGCATTTAACCGGGCGAATTCAGCCGGGGGAATAACATTACCGTTCCATTCGGCCGCGTAACGGGCTACCAGCGGCAGGGTCCGTTTCGGCCCGGTGCCGCCGATTAAAATCTTCGGGCCGCCTGTCCGGGCCGGGCGCGGCAGCAAGATAGCCTCTTTAAGCTGAAAATAGTGCCCTGCGAAGTCAACCGGCCCGTCGCTGTTGAGCAGCCTGGTAATTACCTCCAGGCCCTCTTCAAAGCGGTCGAAGCGCTGCGGGACCGGCAGCAAATCCCAACCGTAATTGGCATGCTCTCGCGCCTGCCAGCCCGCGCCCAGGCCAAGCGTTAAACGCCCGCCGGATAGGTCATCTACCGCGCTTGCCATCCGGGCGGTCATGGTCGGGTGGCGAAAGGTCATCGGACTGACCATCGAGCCAAACTCGATCCTTTTGGTGTGGCTGGCTAGCCAGGTCAGTGATACCCACAATTCAAGCGAGTCCAGGTCGGGCGGTTCGTGGTTGGTATAGTGGTCGGAACGATAAAGCCCGGCAAACCCCAGGCTTTCCACCGCCCGGGCAAGGCGCTGCCAACGTGGCCAGTTAAGCCCATTCTGGCCTTCTACCATAATGGCAACTTCGATCATTGGCTTATTTCCATTCCCGCTTTTACAGCATTACAAATTGATGGTCAGGCTGCTCTTACCCGCTTCGGGCACGACCATGGTGCCAGACTCGTGACTTGCATGGCTGCCACCGCTCACCGATTGAACTTCGTTGATGCCTCGCAGCAAGACTGACCAGTTCCGAGCCGCACCCTCCAACTCACACTGAATGGCCGCGCCTTCGCGTTTCAGGGTGGCGGTCAGGGTAACCTCACCATCCTGGGCCGGGACAATCACCCGGCGAACCGCCCCGTCTTCAAAGTCAAAGACGTGAAAGGTCAGGCCGTCGGTGTAATCGTAGTCGGGCCGTTCCTCGTTAGAACCCACCGGAATCACTGTGTTGGGCCGGACCATTAAAGGCAAACTCTGGTAGCCGTGAATTTCGCGCAGCCATCGGCCGCCCTGAACGGCCTGTCCGGTCAGGAAGTTGGTCCAACGCCCTTCCGGCAGGTAATAGTCTACCGTGCCTTCAGGGGTAAAGACCGGGGCCACCAGGAGCGAGTCGCCAAGCATATACTGGCGGTCCAGGTAATCGCAGGCCGGGTCGTCAGGGAACTCCAACAGCATCGCCCGCAGGACAGGCGTACCCTGCCGGTGCGCTTCCAGGGCACTACCAAAAAGATAAGGCATCAGGCGCGACTTTAGTTTGGTGAAAAACCGCAAGACATCGACTGACTCCTCGTCAAACAACCAGGGCACCCGGTAGGATTGGCTGCCGTGCAAGCGGCTGTGCGAGGATAACAGGCCGAAAGCGCACCAGCGTTTATACACTTCGGCGGGCGCCGTATTCTCAAAGCCGCCGATGTCGTGGCTCCAGAAGCCAAACCCCGAAAGGCCCAGCGATAGGCCGCCCCGCAAGCTTTCGGCCATCGACTCAAACGAAGCGGAACTGTCTCCGCCCCAGTGGACCGGAAATTCCTGGGCGCCCACCGTTCCAGACCGGGCAAAGACGACTGCTTCTCCTTTGCCGCGCTTTTCTTCCAGGACCTCGAATACGGTTTTGTTATAGAGGTAGGAGTAATAGTTGTGCATCTTGTGCGGGTCGGACCCATCGTGGTAGACCACATCGGTTGGAATACGCTCGCCAAAATCGGTCTTGAAGCAATCCACACCCATTTCGACCAGGCCGCGCAGCTTGTCGCCGAACCACCGGCAGGCCGCCGGGTTAGTGAAGTCAACCAGGGCCATTCCGGCCTGCCACCTGTCCCACTGCCATACATCGCCGTCCGGCAGTTTTACCAGGAAGTCCCCTTCCATGCCCTCATCAAACATAACCGACTGCTGGGCAATATAGGGATTAATCCAGACGCAGATGCGCAAACCCCGCTCCTTCAGCCGCCGCAACATACCTACCGGGTCGGGAAAGACCCGTTCATCCCACAAAAAGTCTACCCAGTGAAACTCTTTCATCCAGAAGCAGTCGAAGTGGAATACATGTAAGGGAATATCGCGGTCAGCCATGCCCTGGATAAAGCTGGTAACCGTCGTTTCATCGTAGTTGGTGGTAAAAGAAGTGGTCAGCCAGAGGCCAAACGACCAGGGCGGTGGCAAGGCAGGCCGCCCGACCAGCGCCGTATAGCGTTCCAATACTTCTTTGGGTGTTGGGCCGTAAATTATAAAGTATTCCATACTTTCGCCCGGCACACTGAACTGGACTCCCTCGACTATTTCTGAGGCGACTTCTACAGAAACCCGCTCCGGGTGGTTGATAAAGACCCCGTAGCCCCGGTTGGTCATGTAAAACGGTACATTCTTATAGGCCTGGTCGCTGCTGGTACCGCCATCCTCGTTCCAGAGGTCCACCGATTGGCCGTTCTTGACGAAGGGTGTAAAGCGTTCGCCCAGGCCGTAGACACATTCGCCCACACTTAAACCCAACTGCTCGGCGACAAAACGGCCTTCGGGAGTATCCAGGTACCCTGTCCCGCGCCCGGCGTTCCTGGTTATAATTTTCTCGCCATCCAAAAACTCAACCGACCACGGGCCGGTCTTTTTGACCCGCACGGTCAACTGGCCGCTGGTCAGGCTGGCGAACTCAACCTCGTTTTGGATTTCAACCCGGTTTGGCGGTTGAGCCTTAATTTCGAACTCCGGTTTTTTAGGTTTGCGGCCTTTGAAGTGATACATTTTCACCCGGATAACATTCGGCATAGGCGAAGAATACCGGACGGTAACCAGCGGGTGGTTCAGGGTATCACCCCTCTGGACTACCCGTTTGGTGGTGGCGTAAACCGTCATGGCTTCCGCCTCGACCACAACTTCATGCGCCCCAGCCGCAAAATAGGGCGTGACACCCGGCCGCATATGCCAGTAGCCATCTCTAAATTTCATCGTGTTCTCTCTTGTCCAAGTCTTATGTAAAAATTAAAACCAATAAGGGCGCTTTGTATACCGAAGGTACTTTGAAGGGGTTAAGCACCCCAACTGTAGTTGAAAGTAAAACGGAAATCAATCAAAACCGCTTTGAAACCCCGGTTTTTCTAAAAATGAAACTTTCTAAGTCCTGGCAGTCCTTTTACCCGGCCTGGCAATACAAAAACCTGACCTGGCGAAATCAGTATGCCTTTGTACCTGTCCAGGACAGCACGCCTATTTCGCCAGGTCAGTCAAGGAACCAACCTTTTATGTTCCCAGGAAGCCAGGCTTACAACGACATCCGGTGAAGATTCTGTTCAAATGTAGCATCAACGCTGTCGTCCCCGGTAACATAACGCCAGAGTTTGGCCCGCATATTCTGCTCAATCCGGGCTTCGTTACCCTGCCACTCCTGGTAACCTTTGTAAATAACCTGGTCAACTTCCAGTTCTTTATAACCGTCCAGGTTAAACAGGCCGCGCTGTTCCTGGCCCGGCCGCAGCCGCAACTTGAAGACATAGCGCGTCTTGTCAGTGAAGTTTGGTTGGGCGCAGTGCCAGATGCCGTGATGCATGAAAACTATCGTCCCGGCTTTTGCTTCAAGCTGGCGCTGCCCGACTATATTCTTGTACCGGCCGAGGCTTTCGGTATTGGCCTTGCGCAGGTGCGAACCGGGCAGAATAAGGGTTGGTCCCATCTCGCGCGGCGTATCGTGAGAGAAGTAAAAAGCCTGGATATCAAAAGCCAGCGGCCGCAGGTCAATTACCGAGTCGGCATGCCAGTTCTGGGCCTTTAGATAATGAGCGCGGACTATATGCAAAGATGAATGGTCGTAGACCGGGTTTATACCGACCAGTGACTGGATAACCCCTTTTACCTGGGGCAGGTCAAAGACCGCCCGGAGGTTACGGGAATCGCTCCAGATCCTGGAACCGCCAATATCCAGGTCCTTCTGGTCCTGGTAAACCGCCTGGTTGAGGTCTTCCGGCACCAGGTCCGGCACCATCAGAAAACCTTCAGTAACAAACCGGGCCATTTGTTTAGCCGTTAATAAATACTTTTTTTCAACACCGGTATCTATTTGGGGAGTTTCATTCTGATAAGTAATCAAGACCTTACTTCCTTTCACATCCCTGTAAAAAAGGTAGGCTCCTCTTTAAGTTGTGGTCCGGTAGTTATTTTAGGCAAGGGCAAAAAAGTTGCGTTTCTTTTTCTTTATGTACTATATAATATGAAGCGTGAGTAATCCAGATATAAATCCGAAAAGCTTATGTCCGATTCCGCTTAAATGGTACACAGGATGATTGTCGTTTCCGACACAGACTTGATTACCGGGCCTTAGAATCTGTTTAAAAACCTGGGCCGGGCATTAATAAAAGAAGGGCCGGTGTTATAATATAGCCGGTAAATGAGACCCGGATGGGGAGCGCCTGTAAATTGGGACCTGTCCCAGTGGTGGGCGAAAAGCAAAAAAAGATTTTCACTAAACCTGACCACGAACCGTTTCAGCTACTAAAAATAAAACACACTTATTATAAGAAGGTATTACATGACACTCAATCCAGATAAACAGGCTTCTTCTACCACCAACCAGGTTATGCCAGCCCTTTTTGTGGGCCACGGCACCCCTATGAATGCCATTGAAGAAAACGAGTTCAGCCTGACGTGGCGGGAATTGGGCCGGAATTTACCCCGTCCAAAGTCCATCCTGGTTATTTCCGCCCACTGGGAAACCGCCGGTACCCAGGTAACGGCTATGCCCAACCCGCGCACCATTTACGACTTTGGCGGCTTTCCCCGCCAGCTTTCCGAGTACAAGTATCCGGCCGTTGGTTCACCCGAACTGGTCGAAATGATCGGGGATACCGTGAAGTTAAGCAAGGTGCAGCCCGACCACCGGTGGGGCCTGGACCACGGTACATGGTCAATACTGGCGCACTTCTACCCCCAGGCGGATATCCCCGTAGTCCAAATGAGCCTGGACCAGACTAAAGGCCCCGAGTACCATTACGCGCTCGGAAAAGAGTTGCGGGCCTTACGCCAGCAAGGCGTATTGATTATAGGCAGCGGAAATATTGTCCATAATTTGCGTATGGTTAGTATGGAAGGCCGGAACTTCAATATTCGCAAAGGTCACGACTGGGCCGTTGAATTTGACGAAGCGATTAAAGAATCAATCGTGACCGGCAATCATACCGATGCGGTAGATTACCAGAAACTTGGCCGCCCGGCCCTGTTGTCAGTTAATTCCGCCGAGCATTATCTACCCTTGCTGTACATTCTTGGCTTACAGGAGGAGCAAGACCGGGCCAGCTTCTTTAACGATGTGCTAATTGCCGGTTCGCTGTCGATGCGGTCGGTCCTGGTTGGAAGGGCCAACTAAAAGCCCTGGGCTTTAGACTTTCTTTTTAAGTCAAAAGCAGGGGAGGGTGGCGGGCGATAGCCCTGATAAAAAATAAATTTTTATCAGGGCTTAAGGCTCAAAATTCCTTTTGACGCCTGCAAATAGTCTTCCCTGGTTTTAACTTTTGAGTTGAACTGCCACCAGTTTAACTAATCTTACGCACTACCTTTGATTTCCCGATTTATACCTATCCTGGCATAACTTTCTGACCGTTCAGGCTTCCTCCCGGCGCACCCCTTAACAGCGGGCGCAGTTGCGCAAAAAGTCTTTTTAACGAAGTTTGCAAAACCTTACACCAGTCCCGGTATAAAGCCGTATTAATAATGTAAGCCCGTTTGCCAAACCCGGTACATTCAAAGTAAAAAATAGCCAATGCCGTCCTGGAAACAACAAATAAGTAAAGGCAAAACTAAAATCAGTCCGATTGAACTGATTTTTTTAAGCTTGCCCCTGTTGTGCATCGGCCTTATCCTGGTGATAGCTAACCTGGGCCGTCCCACCCCGGTCAACCAACCCTCGCCCACCCGCACCCCGGTCAGTATAGTCCGGGTAACGGCCGGAGCCAGGGCCGTTTCAGACAGCCCCACCCCTGTTCCCACTATCACCCCTGCCGCATCGCCCACTAAACCTTTGCTTACACCCACCGCAATAGCCGCTAATAATCCGGTAGCGGCCACTTTAGCTCCTACCCCGGCCCGGACAATTAACCCGGGCGGGCCGGGCGGGCCAGGTATAAGAATAACTAAAATCGAAAGTGGTTTGAAATTTGATATACTGGTAAGTCCAGGGCATATCGGGGACAACACTTACAGCATCACCCTTTCCGAAAATGGTAACCTGGCTGTTACGGATGCCAGCGCGGTCCGGCTGGCGGTAACTTCGATGGACATGGATATGGGAATTGCCCGGCTCGATTTAAAACCGGCCGGACCCGACCAACCGGGCCTATACAGCGGCCTGGACGACAAACTCCAGATGCTAAGCATGTTTGGAAAGTACAGGGTCGAAGTGCTGGTCCAGCGTCCCGGTAAAGATGATGTTACAACCTTTTTTGAGGTCAGTGTTGCCAGCGCCTGATATGCCGTTTACCCGAACGTCCGTTAACCGGCAAAAGCCAGAAAGGAACTTTTTTTATGCCAATTATCCGGGTGGAAATCCAGGAGGGTCGCCCGCCTGAAACCAAAGAAAAGCTTATTGCGGCCCTGACTGACACCGTAGTCGATACCCTGGGAGTTGCACCGGAACAGGTCCGGGTATTACTCTATGAACTACCAAAAACTCATTGGGGCATCGCCGGTAAGTCCGTGGCGCGCCGTTTAGAGGAAAAGTAGCTGTAAAGCTCCGGCGATTAATAGCCGGTAGATATACTTAAGAGGATCATTTATGTCCCTGGAAAATAATTTGTCCCTGTTACACCTGGTGCGGCCTCCCACCGCAGGCAGCCCGCCAACCGCTGCCCCGCTGCTAATTTTATTACACGGAGTCGGCAGCAATGAACAGGATTTGTTCCAGCTGGCCCCGGCCTTTAATTCGCGCTTTACCGTGTTGAGTGCCCGCGCCCCTAACGGACTTGGTCCCGGCCGGTATGGCTGGTTCCAGGTTGAATTCAGGCCCGACGGCAACCGGCCCAATCTCGAACAGGCCGAAGCCAGCCGCCAGCAGTTAATCAAGTTTATCGGGGAAGCGGTGGAGGCGTACCAGGCTGACCCCCGGCAAGTCTACCTGCTTGGCTTCAGCCAGGGAGCCATAATGAGCGCCAGCATAACTTTAACTGAACCTGACCTGGTGGCCGGGGCCGGGCTGATGAGCGGCCGGATTCTACCGGAGATAAAGCCCCTGGCAGCGCCACCCGAAAAATTAGCCGGAAAGCCTTTTCTTATTGTCCACGGCACCCGGGACGCTGTGCTGCCGCTCAGTAACGGCCAGGCCAGCCGGGACTACCTGGCAAGCCTGGGGACCGACCTGACTTACCGGGAATATAACATGGCCCATGAAATTAGCCGGGAAAGCCTGAAGGAAGTTGTCGGCTGGCTGGATAAACAACTCCAAGATTAAGGGCCAGGCAGCCGGAAATTGTAAAGGTTATTAAATTCCTATGGTAGACAATGGATAACAGTAAAAATAAAGCGGATAATGCCCTCAAAGATTATACTAACTATTACCCGGGACCGGACAGCCATCATGTTTCCGCGAACGAGGTGCCCTGGCGTGACCATATCATCGTCTGTGAATTGCAGACCCTGGGTCTTAGAGTGGCGGAGCAGTTGGTGGCGGTGGGCCTGGAAGTGGTGGCGATAGAAGTCAGGAAAACCCACAACCTGATCCACCAGGCCGAAAGGTTGAATGTCACCCTGATTGAAGGGGACGCCCGCGACCCGGAAACCCTGCAACAGGCCGGACTGGAGCATGCCGCCGCCCTGATAGTCTGCGGCAAAAATGACCTGGTAAATTTACAGATTATCCTGGAAGCCCGCCGGTTATGTGAGGACTTGCGGATTGTTGCAAACTTTGCCGATCCGCAATTGGGCCTTGAACTTGACCAGGCGGTAGAAACGCTTAGTGTCCTGAGCTTGCCCCAGAAGGCTGGGCCAACTTTTGCCGATGCCTGCCTTTCATCCAGCATCCTCGACTTCTATACCCTGGGTGAAAACGAAATGGCCGTAGTTAAGGCCAGGTTTACCCGGCCGACCTCGCTGGCCCAGATTTCCACCAAAGTTTTACCCCTGTTCGTATGGCACACCGATAATTTGCCCAGCCTGTCTAAAACGGCTTCTGATCGGCCGGACGACAAACCGGCCTGGCTCGAAGTTCCCCCTGGCGACCAGCAAACTATCCTACCCGGTCAATATGTAACTATGGCGGGGCGGATTGACGACCTGATTAAACTGCCGGGGGTAGAACTGAACGAAAAAGAGGTCCTGGAAACTTTAGCCCGTTACAAACACCAGACTTCCACCCACCCGCCCAGACACAAATCTAACAACCCCCGGCTGAGTTCGCAGGTCAAGGCAATCTTGCACCAGCTTCTTAATGAACTTAAGGGACCATTTCGCTATGCCCTGTGGGCGCTGGGCCTGATAGTTGTATTCAGCACCCTGTTACTCTGGAGATTTTACCGCAATAACGTTACCGACACGCAGGGTAACGTGCTGGAATTTTCCCTCCTGGATGCCCTCTATTTTACTATCACGGTCGTAACTTCAGTCGGCTTTGGCGATCACAACTTTGCCCAGCAAGACGGCCTGATGAAAATTTTTGGCATCCTCCTGATTCTGTTAGGCGTCGCCTCAACCTCGGTCCTGTATGCTTTTGTGGCTAATTTTATTATCACCCGGCGGTTAGCCCAGACACTGGGCCGCGAGCAGGCTACGGAGTTGAATGACCATGTAATTGTGTGCGGCCTGGGAGCGCTTGGTTTTGAAGTAGTCCAGAGCCTGAACCGGCAAGGGGTAAAGGTGGTAGCGGTTGATAAAAGTGATCAAGGCGCTTTTAACCTGGATATCCAGCGGTTAGGCATTCCACTTATCTTTGGAGATATTAGCCAGCCCCAAACCCTCAGGGCGGCGAACGTCCGGCAGGCCAGCACCCTGGCCCTGTTAACCGGCGATGACCTGGCCAACCTGAAAGCGGCCCTGAGCGCCCGGGCCGAGTTCGCCAGCTTGCATCCCGGGGATCAACCGCTGCACGTTGTCCTGCGCCTGTTTGACCTGGACCTGGCCGA
Source organism: Chloroflexota bacterium (assembly GCA_028287745.1). Taxonomy (GTDB): domain Bacteria; phylum Chloroflexota; class Chloroflexia; order Chloroheliales; family Chloroheliaceae; genus 54-19. Next base: position 44,127 of record JAQBPB010000041.1, on the reverse strand, counting down.
ACGGGTCGCGGAAACTTTTAATATACAGACCAGTTACAGTGCCTCCGGATTGGCCGCCCCTTATTTCGTGGGAGCCGCCCTGGAATACGAAGTAATCAGTACCTTTTACCTGCGGCGCCAGCCATTTATTGTAGCCCGCCTGGTAATAAACCCCGCTTGCCCCTTGACCGGCCAAACGGTCCAGCAGTTTTATGAGGCTACCCAGATGCATGTACTGGCTGGTGTAATTGGTCAAACCGGCCATATTAACGGGGCCGTTGACGGGCATATCCAACTGTATCCCAAACCCAATACTGTTTTAACCAGCGGCGATACCGTCTATTTAATCGGCTCTCCCTATGAAATGCTTAAAGTTTACCGGCTTAACCAGCGGGCTTAAGCCGGGTTGTTCCCCAAAAGGCCGCACTGACAATCTCGAAACAAAAGCAGGCCGGTATGCGTAAAGTAAGCAGCCGGTTAAGGACAGAAAAATTACTCAACCGGACTACTGGAATATACACCACACAATTAATCTAAGGCTAGAGTAAGGTAGAGAGTTGAGAATTGATATGCGAAACTATAGTAGTGGCGGTTCGGGACTGACATCCCTGATTTTGAAAGGCGTTGTCCTTCTGGTAGCGCTATTTATCCTGGCAGCCGTTGCTAAAACCGTAATCGCGGTGGCGGTTTCAGTGATGACGCTGGTTGCCATTGGAATTGGCATCTGGCTGTTACTTAAGTTTTTAGGCACCAACCGGACCCGTTATTAATCACCCCTTATAGTTCACCTTTGCCGCTCTGACCGGGTTCCGCCTGTGAAAATACTTTCCCGGCATCCAGCGGCATGAAGGATTGGTCACCCCCAATATTCAAAACTAATAATTGACTGGTCTGGCCGGGCGTAAAAGCCAGGCCGATCAGGCTGTTATCCGAAACCCACGACAGCAACAGGGTTTCATATTTAACCTGGCCGGTCTTAAGCTCGGTTTCCTGCCCACTGCTATTAATAAGCCGGGTAGTCCGGCCGTGCTGGAACACCGCCTGGTTACCACCAGGGGCCAATCTGGCTTCCACCGCACCCTCCGAATTATTTTCAAGTTTAAAATTCTTGGTGGCCGTAAGGGTTCCATCAGGATTTATCCGGGCTAAAACTAATTGGCCCTGGCCGGTCCGGTACAGCAGGCTGTTACCCTCGCAGCCGAAAAGTTCAACCGCATCCTTGTCGAGTAAGGCAGTGCCTTTAGCCGACTTTGCCACACTTACCGAATAGGCACCCGCTGTACCGGCACCCCCCACCCCCTGTTTTATGTATACATAATGCTGGGCCTGGGCGCAGTAGACCGCGTTTGAGGCGGCATCGCTGGCTAAAGCGGCCGGGAAATCACTTTGTTGGTTCAGGTCGTGCAAGAAAATCGGGTCATTGACCTGGTTGGTTGCCTGGAAACCCAGCAACATCGGCCCAACCCAGCGCAAGTTATAGGCCGGACTGGCTGAGAAGGCCTTACCGTTCACCTTGCCCAGGTCCGGCCCGGTCAGGAAAGCCAGCCGTGAACCGTCCCGGAAGACCGACCACAGGGCCGTTTGATACCCGGCGCCGGTCCCAAACCCTGCTGTCCGTATAAAGGCAATCCGGCTGTTATCACTGCTCCAGAGCGGCTGGACGATGTAATCCTTATCGTTAGCGACCAGGCGGCGTGGCCCGGGGTTAGCCGGGTCAAGGTTTGCCAGCCAGAGTTCGGTCGGCCTTTCATTTTCAAACATTCCATCAAAAGTCGGGCCGCCCATGTTTGCTTTGCTATAGGCCACCTGGCGTCCATCAGGCGAAATTGCCATATCACCCATTGCCCGGGTGTCCAGGCCGAATAACCCGGCCGGGAGGTCATTTTGCTGGTTGGCCGGGAGGGTTACAAACAGCCTGGTATCCAGCAAACTTTCCTGGATTTGAGTACCGGCTAACTTTGCCAGCTTTAGCTGGACCAGCCGGTCCGGCCCGCTGCCAGTTTGCTGCAAAAAGACCACCCGGTCATCCCCGGCCCGGGTGTAACTAAAAACGTTCCGGGCAACCCGGCGCGGTGTTGCCTCGCCCGGCAAAGCCGCCATTAATTCACTGTCTTTAAGGTAGAAAATCAGGTTGCTGCTTTTAACCGGGGCGGCGGTAACAGCCGCCGGGGCGGTGGTCGGTACAGGAGCCGCTGTCCGGGAAGGCGCAACCGTCGCGGGGACACTCGCGGATGTGCTGGCGGCAGGCGGCGAAGCCGGGGTCTGATTGGTAGAAGCGGTCGTAGCCGCCACCGTAGTAGGGTCAGATTTTGGGTTGTTCACCGGTGTGACAGTAACCGGAGCAATCACCTGGGCCGGTTGGGCCGGGGTAGGTGAAGCGGCAGGGGTAATCGTAGGCGCGGCGGAAATTTGAGGAGTTGATGTAGGAGGGGTGGTTGTAGGCTGTAACTGGGCCGTGGAAGCCGTATTATCACCGCAGGCCGCCAGCAGCAACCCGGCCATAATCAGGCAGCCAACCAGGAAACCCTGTAACCTGAAAATCAATATCCCACCCATGTATGTCCAACCTTTCGTGCAACTTCTAAATTTACAAAGCTCATAAAACAAAACAAAGAAATCGCAAATTGGTTACGAAGGTATGAGGAGGGTCATATTTCCTGGATAAGGGGGTGAACTATTGTCCGAGGTAGCGCAGGGCGGCCAGGACCTGTTCTTCCAGGCTTAATTTCTCTTCCTGGGGCAAAGCGGCCAATGCGGCCTGGATTTCCGCCGAGGTATAGCCCAGGCCGTTTAACGCCTCGGTTATCCGCAGCCGTTCCAGGGCTTTTTCAGGGCTGGCCTGGCCGTTAGCATTCTTCCCGGCAGCCGAGCGGGAAGCGGAGGTAGGCTCGACCAGTTTCCCCTTTAGTTCAAGAATTATCCGGCTGGCCGTCTTTACGCCAATTCCGGGCACCTTCTTCAAGAAATCGACATCGCCCTGGGCTATCGCCAGGTGGACCGACTCGGTACTGGCCCTGCTCAAGACATTCAGGGCCGCCCTGGGTCCAACCCCGGCCACGCTTAACAGTAGGTCGAACAGGGCTAACTGTTCTTGATTTTTGAAGCCGTATAAAGTGAGCTGGTCTTCCCGCACATAAAGATGGGTATAAAGCTTGATTTCACCACCTATAGGCCCCAGGTCATTCAGGATAGCGCCTGGCACAAACAGGCGCAGGCTCACGCCGCTTATATCTATTAAAATGCTATCCGGCCCCATCCACTCAAGCTTGCCGCGCACCGCTGCTATCATATTACCGCTTTCGGTCCTGTTAAATTAAAAAGCCGGGCCGCATTTCCGCCCAATATCAACTGCAATTCCTCCCCGGTCAGCCCCGCTTCCAGCGAAATTCGCCTTACCAGCCGGTCCTGTTTAAGCAAAGGATGGTCGCTGGCGAACAAAATCTTCCGGACATTGCTGGCTGTTATGGCCGTCCGGAAAACCTTGAAGTCGTACAGGAAAGTTGTCGCTGCCGTATCATAGTAAACATTGCTAAGGGCCAGTTTTACCTCCGGCATAAGCTCATAAAAAGGTAGGCCGCCGCCCCAATGAGCCGCAATAATCTTCAGGTCCGGGAAATTAATGGCTAAATCTACAATCCTGGGCGGCCAGGTCCGACCCTTGCCGGGGTAGAGATGCCCGACCGGTTCACTTGTGTGAATCATCATCGGCACGTCATATTTTTGGAGGGTGGTCACCAGCGGTGCCAGGCTATCTTTGCTGGTCGGGTCAAATTTCTGCCCGTCCGGCAAAAGTTCACCGACTCCGGCCAGGCCCGCCGCCAGGCAGCGCTCAAGTTCGTAGACCGCCGCTTGTCCGGCGTCAGGTTGGACGGCGGCCAGCCCGATCAGCCGGTCCGGAAAGCGCCCGACGGCGTCAATCAGGTAATCGTTAGATGCAGCGCATAGCGATTGGTCGGCAAAGGCAAAGCCAGTTACGACCGACCTGGCAATCCCGGCGGCATCCATGCTGGCAATCAGGCTTTCAACTGTAGCGAAGCGGGCTTTAGGGTCGCGATAACACTCATCGAACCAGCCATCCCGTTCCAGGTAGGAGAGTTTGGCCGAAGCGATCTCCGGGGACATTATATGGGTATGGGCGTCAATTATCATCAGGACTTAAAATTGGACATTTAAACAGAGGGTCATTAGTTAGCTTTTAGATTTGATGGCCCCGGCCAGTACTTCGAGGCTTTGTAAGAGGTTACTTAACTCTGCAGGCGGCAAGTTTTCCAGGATATTGATGATGTTACCTTCGGCCTTGGCATGGTACTTTTGAAGAATGACCCGGCCTTCTTCGGTAATACGGGCATAAACCAGCCGGTGGTCGTCCAGGCAGGCCATGCGCTCCACTAATTTAGGCCGCTGACTTTCCCTGACCGGCCCGGCGGTTTTGCGCCGCCCTTCCAGGCCATCAATTATCCGGGACATCGTCGGGCGGCTGACTTTTAGCATTTCCGCCAGCTCGCTTATCAGGCGCTTCTGGTCCTGGAGGGCTTTGAGGACGCTATACTGCTGGACCGTAATGCCGGAGCCATCACTCTCCCGGTCCTGGTCGCGGTTTATGAGCTGGCGCATCTGTGGCAGGATAATCAAAAGAGCCTGGGTGCAGCGGTGTTCCAGTTCAGTCCGGTCCATATCAAAAATTTCAGTTATTTTATCTCCCGCTGTTTGCCGTTTTTCAACCGCTGTGGAAGATGTCTTAGAACCCACACTCATCATAGCGCTTTCTCATCTTTGCTTTTGGGCTTACAAGTTCAAAAGGCCAGGTGTTTATCATATTGACTTAAACCGGATAGCGACCATTGAATTTGAGTTAATATAGTCTTTCGGCAAAAGCCTTGTCAATCCACATCGCACCCGGCCTTACGCAAGGAGAAAGCCCGGCCTGAAAAAGCGTATTCAAACCAATATATGCGGCATTGCCAGTCCATAACGGGAAAAAGGCGGGTAGTACATGGTTCCCGGCAATGCCGGGTAAATTTCGCTGACTATAAATTAGGCCGTCGATTGTAGTATAATAGATCCATACATAATAGAACGTTTAAGGTTGAACGTGTCATAAAGCAATAAAATTAGCATTTCTATATGAAAATATAAAATGAAGTTGCGTTACCATTTTATGTGCAACGGTTGTAATTTAACGCTCAATAAAAGACGTAAGTCCTAAAAGGTTTAAGGAGACAGGGAGTATGGCTCAAAAAGTAGAAGTAACCGCCGAGGGTAAAGCAGCCCTGGAAGCGGAATTAAAACGCCTGGTAGAAGTAGAAGAACCTGAAACGCTGTCGCAAATGTCAGAAGCGGCCTCCCAGGGTGACCTAAGGGAGAATTTCGCCTACCACGATGCCCGCCGTGAACTGGGTATGCTCAGGGGCCGTATTTCTGAACTAAAGCAAACCCTCGCTAACGCGACAGTGGTTTCTACTAAAGGTGGCGACCGGGCCAGGCTTGGTTCGGTAGTAGTGGTTAAAGAAGATGGTTTTGACGAAGAAGAAGAATATCTGCTGGTCAGTGAAGCGGAAACCGGCAAGGGCCGCAAAGCCAATCAAACTTTACTTTCGATAGCCGCCCCCATGGGCCAGGCCATTAACGGCAAAAGAGTGGGCGACAGTTTCCAGGTTTCGACGCCTACCGGCGCGAAGTTAAAATTTGTGGTGGTCCGGGTCGAGTAACCCCGGCCACCAGCCAAGCTTTCAACCGGACCGCCCTCATGATAGCTTGGTAGCTTGTTTTGAAAGCCTTAAATAAATCTCAAAACCCCGGCACCCAGGACTGGCCGGGATTTTTAATGAAAGACCTCAAATTCCTGTATTAAATCATTATTAGGATTGGCTTTAATGCAATCCAAATGAGGAGTTTAGACGTTTCATTTTAGGTATAATGGTTGCACCATTTATCAAAAAAGTATATTCTATTAGGCGTAAGAAAGGGCGATGGGCGGTTTTTGTCTGGTCAGTTATATCTGTGTAATTTTTACATTTTAACTTTTAGCTTCATGCCACTGAAAATGGTCGAAAATGGATTTTAGTTTATTTGGAATTGGCTTCCCTCAAATAATGTTGATTTTGTTGGTCGCCTTGATTGTTTTTGGGCCGGAACGTTTGCCTGGTATGGCACGGCAGGCCGGTCGTTATGTCAATCAACTGCGCCGGTTGACCCAGGATGCCCGTGGTGAAATTCAAAATCTTACCAGGGAATTAGACATCCGGGACGACTTAAATTCGGTTAAAGCCGATTTAATGAACATCAAAAATGATTTGACCGCCACTGCTTCCGGTATTACCAAAGATTTCCAGGATATCGCCAAGGAAATAACTTTACGGGATGATGCCGGTAATACAATGGCTACCCAGCGAGAGCAATATTCTTACCAGGTGACGGACGCGCAAGCTTCTGATGGTACGGACGCCGTTAAAATTGAAGAAACTATTACCCGCGAGACCATTATTCAGGATGCCGTAGAAAATAACCCGGCCACTGCTACCGAAGTCCTTTCTGTGACTACCAATAGTGAAGATACCGGCGTCATTGATAGCACCACGACTGACCCTGGTTTAAGAGTAATCAAACCAGCCCGGCCAATGGACGCGGATATCGCCCAGGTGGTAGATGCCGATACCGGCACTTTAAGCGCCACCGAGTCCCTTTATATGACACCTGCAGAGAGCGCGATCGAGCCTGACAGCCAGGAGACGGTATCCCTTGCAACCAACAGTACGGCTGAAACCCAGACTGCTAACGGCGTCTCAAACGGCACTACTGAAGAAACGCCCGGTTACTCTTTCTACGGCACACCGGCGGCAACCTTTGCCGAGGCCACACCTCCGGCGGCAGCCGCGCCAACTGCCCAGGAGTTGGAGGCAAGTCTGGAGAAAACCAGGCAAGAATTAAACGAGCGAGTGGATAAACTCGAAAGCCAGTTAATCGAACGGATGGACCGGGTCGAAAAACTCCTGGCCAGTCAGTTTATACGGGCCCACCAGGAACAAGGAGGTTAGATTTTATGGCGAGTACAGACCGGAAACCCGGTGGAATAAAAGCGATCAGGCTCCGCCGTTCCGGGTCGAACAAACCGAAAAAAGTAAAGCAGCCTAAACCAGTCGCCACCCAGATGACTTTCTTTGAACACCTGGGTGAGTTGCGTAACCGTCTGATGTGGTCATCCATAGCGATTGTTATCTGTACCGCAGCCGCCTGGATCTTCAGTAAAGATATTTTACAGGCTTTCCTTGACCTGGCTAACCCGGCGATTGCTTCTATCAAGGCCCAGGGTTTCCCGGCGCCGGAATTTGTTCAAACCGATTTAGTCGGCAACTTCCAGGTCTATTTTGATTTATCTTTGCAGACCGGGTTATTGCTGGCTAGCCCGGTCCTGGTATACCACATCCTGGCCTTTATGGCCCCGGCCCTTGAACCGGAAACGCAGCCCGGCGAACCCGGCCACGAGGAAGAAGTTAAAATGCTGCGTTCCATCCGCCGCAGCCTGGTCTATTTCGTCCCGTTTGTCGCGGTCTTTTTCCTGATCGGTATTGCTTTTGCTTATTACCTGATCCTGCCCAACGCGGTGAAGTTTTTATTGGGATTTGGCGAAGGCCAGTTTAAGTCTATCCCGGCCGTTAAGCCTTATATTTCTACTATGGCAAAGGTAATGTTCTGGTCAGGGTTAATCTTTGAACTGCCTATTTTCATGTTTTTACTGGCAAAAATCAGGATTGTCACCTGGCGCAAGATGGCCAGTTTCTGGAAATGGGCCCTGGTCCTTTCCCTGGTAGCGGCAGCCTTTATCACACCCAGCCCGGAGCTTTTTAGCCAGGCGATTATTTCAATCCCGGTCTACGGCTTGTTCTGGTTGGGAGTATTGTTCGCCCGTTTCGCTTAAACAATCAGGAAGAAAAGTAAATTGGCTCAAGAATTTGATGCGAAATTAGTGGAAGAGGCGCGAAAGGCCCGGCAACGGGCCTACGCGCCTTATTCTAACTTTAAGGTTGGCGCGGCCCTGCGGACTAAAAGTGGTAAGGTCTTCCGGGGAGGTAACGTTGAAAATATTTCTATCGGCCTGACTATTTGCGCCGAACGCAGCGCCGCAGTCACGGCGGTAGCGGCCGGTGAGATGGACTGGGAAGAAATTGCCGTGGTCGCGGATACTACCCGGCCAACCTCGCCCTGTGGCGCTTGCCGCCAGTTCCTGGCTGAATTTAACCCTGACCTCAAGGTAGTTGTCGCCAACCAGACCGAAGTCTTTTACACCGTAACGGTAGCCGAACTCCTGCCAAAAGCCTTCGATAACGATACCTATAAATCTCAGTCCAAAAATTAATTCTTTAAGCGGCCGTTTTAGTCTTCAGTAACTCGATTACTTTAGCGGCCAGTTGCTTGAAATAGGGGTCAAAATCGCTGGCACCCACCCCGATGCTGGGCTGGTTGACCCAGTTGGATTTCAGCCGGTAAGCCTCTGCCGGTGGCACACCCAACCATTCGCTCAATTCATCACCCCAGGTCACCGGAAAATGCAGCCTGACCCCTTCGGGCCGGATATCGGACTTTACCAGGGCCCGGTTAGGAGCCTGGACAGCCGCTACTTTCCCCAGGAAAACACCCGGCGTAACGGTCGGTTCATAGGTCAGGACCAGTTTCCGGTCAAATTCGGGAATTGCCTGCTTTAGTTCATTTTCAAACCAGTGATATATTTCTTCGCCACCCATCTTTTACTCTTTCTAAATTAAAATTGCGGGGAAGTTCCTGCCTATATGGCCTCAATTTGGACCTGGCTTCTAGAAATAAGCGGTAACCTTCAGGTTGGTGCTGAATTATAGCACATTTCGCCCGGTGGTTAGCTTACAAGAAACGGCATTTAACCATGCCTGAAATGGATTGGTGTGGGTTGTTAAGCTTATTTTCAGGATTAAACAGGCCGCTTTTTACTTTCCCCTTCGGCTTCAATTTTATCAAAATTCAGGCCGTAAGGGTCGAGGTTCAAAAAGGCCCCGGCGGAATAATTGGTAGAACCCGGCGTTTTGGGGTCAAACCGGGCGCTGATAAAATCAAAAGGGTCGGAACTGCTCGCGGGAACCAGGCTGGAATTTAAGTTAGCATAGGGTGTTTGTGGCGGTGAAATGTTAAATCCCTGGGAAAGCGGGGAATAGCCAACGGGGTGGGGCACCCCTGCCGGGTAAATAACCGGCTGGTAATGGGGGAGAGGGCCGCTTACCGGCAGTAGGGCCGGTGGCAGGTTTGCCGGGTAAACTCCAGCGGCAATTCTATGATAATTCTCGTTTTCTACCGGGCGCGGCATGAACCGGTAAAGAGCGGCCTCCCGGTGCCGGTTTCTTACCACGATAACCGAAAGTACCACCAGCACCAACACGCCGCCCAGGGCAATACCCAATAGCATCAGCAGGAGCCCGTCATCCGCCTGAACGGGTTTTTTAACCTGGGATTGAGCCTGGTTAGATGCGCTTTTGGCTGCGAAGTCCTGGGCGGTGGGCTGGCTGTGTACCGGGCCGGTCCTGCGGGCGGCCGGTAAAGGCAACTGTCCGCCACCTAGTACGTTGCTCTTCCAGATATCCTCCATCTGGGCCAGGGTGACCCCAAAGACCTCAATAAAAGCGCCGTCTACCGGCTGGCGGCGCAACTGGTCCAGTATGTTGCTCCAAACCTCATTGCTGTAACTGTTGATCAGAAAGGTTACAATGCTTCGCCCTTCGGCATAGGCCAGGCGGGCCATTGTTTCATCCAGCGGCCAGCGATTGTTCAACTCGCTCAGGGGTATCAGGGTATCTGTCCGGTAAGCCTGCTGCAACATATGGTCGTATTCTTTAATACTGATGATGTTCTGGTTATAGACCGCGAAGCCTTCATCCAGCCAGCGGGGGGCGGGAGTTTGTAAGAACTGGTAAATTGCCGCGTGGGACAGTTCGTGCGGAATACCTTCGCCAATGAAAATGCTGGAATTATGGTCCTGGGGCGCGATAGCGACAATTTCAACCCCACCATAGCGGCTAAACCCACCGCTCCACTCCGGCACATCCGGGAAAGTCGAGTGGTAGGAAGCGCTGCTGCCATAGATGGTAATGTAAATCTGGTCCTGGGGATCGATATTAAAGCGTCTTTTGTAGGTGCCCAGCGTGTCGGCGGCCAACTGGTACATCAGGTTACCGTAGCTGTTATCGCCGTTATACCAGCGGATCGTTACCTGGGGGCCTTCCCGCTGATACCAGGTGCGCTGGGTATCCTCATAAATGACAGTCTGGGGGTTAGTTTGAAGCTGGACCTGCCCATCACTGAGAATCCAGGAATAAGTTAAAGGCATTCCACTTGCCAGCGATTGGGCCTCATCATAAATCATATAAGTGGCGGAACCGCTGGCAATTTTAGCGGTATAGGTTTCTTCGCGCCCTCTTTTACCATACTTTACTTTGAGTTGGGCACGGTTTACCTCGCTACCACTGATAGTGGCGTTAACCTTAAACTCGACCCCTTCGCGATAGCGTACCTGGGCCTGGTTTAGCGGTACAACTATGGGGCCGGTCTGGGCCCTGGTCCCTAAGGTTAAAGCATATGCCAACCCTACCAAAAGACTCAGCCCCAGGAGGCCCAAAATAATGGCCCGGAATAGTCTGAAACTGAGTTTTGGTGAAAAAGGGGTCATTTTAAGCCTTGCCGAAAACGCGGTAAATAATTAGTTGGGTGGGAGAACCTTGTATCCGGCAACCGGGGTTGCTTAAAGATAGTTGGACGAATTTAAGGATATCTGGACACTCAAAAAATTATTACACGCCCATTTAGGCTTGTCAATAGCATAAATGGTTACCTTTTCGCGGCATATATCTGACGGTAAAGGTAGTAATTGGCATAGATAATCTGGATATAACCCCGGGTTTCGGGGAAGTCAATGTTTTCCACCCAACCGTCAAAGTTTTTTGCGGAGGAGGCTTCTTTATTCCAGCGGTAAACATTACCCGCCCCACCGTTGTAAGCACCCAGCGCCTGGTAAGCATTGCCGCCAAAAGAAGTTATCTGGTTACCCAGGTAGAAAGCCCCAAACTCCAGGGCCGTATAAGGCCGGTAAAGGTCTTTCGTCTGGAATACCGGTTTATCCAGGGCGGTTGCTATGCCCTTGCCGGTCTCCGGCATAACCTGGGTCAGGCCCAGTGCCCCGGCGCTGCTGGTAGCGTCCTGGTCGAAAGAAGACTCCTGTTTAACCAGCGAAATCATCAACAGCGGGTCAAAACCCTGTCGGCGCGACTGCTCCAGGATGATTGTCTGGTAAGGTAACGGGAAGATTAACTTCTGTAAGAGCAGCGGCACCTGTAAGAACCCAACGGTCGGGTTCTTTTGCTGGTAAAGGGCCAGCAAGCGTTTGGCGGCTGTCACCGAATAATAATACTCGCCCTGCTCGCTGAGATTGAGCGCCACGTAATAGAGTTCCAGCGGGCTATCGTAATAGCGGTCAACCAGTTCTTTAGCTTCCCGGCTGGCCCAATCATCCAGGCCGACAATCCTGAGATCAACCAGTCGGCGCAAGCCGGGGTCGTCCCTAAGGTTTGTCCGGGCCACCTGCAACGGGTTAGGTGCCGCCTGACTGGCGGCTGTCGTGCCGGGCGTAGTTCCGGCGGCCGTAGTCAGTTTGGCCCAGGTAGGTAGCCAGCTTTCAATAGCCGTGCGGTCACGTTCCATATCGGCGGTAAAAGTATTCGGGCTGTAGACCGCCGGGTGGGAGGACGGGTTGGAGGACGGTGGTTGGTTAGGGTCGTAGGCATTTTTAATGCGTTCCCCGGCCCTTACGGTATAGAAATCAACCGTGGGTGCTTCTGAGGCTTTCTGGAAAGCCTCCCGGGCCGCGCTGGTGTCATTTTTAAGCTGGTATGCTTTGCCTAGCTCGTAAAAAACCCGGCTGCGGTTGTTGTTGGCCGGGTACTTCTTGGCCAGCAGGTCGGCATAGGGTTGGGCCACTTCCGGGCCTTTGGCCTGGGCCAGCCGGATTTGGTTGACCAGCCCATCTTCCGCCAGCGTGTCGGCCGGGTAGTTCTGGACCAGTTGCCCATAGACTTTCAGGGCTTCATCAGCACCGTTGGCTTTTTCAACCAGGCGGGCCAGACGGAAAAGCGCTTCAGGGGCGGTTTTGGACTGGGGAAAGCGGCTTAAAAGGTCGCGGTATTCGTTGGCCGCCCTGGTCGGGTCGCCTTTATTTTCCAGCGAATTAGCCAGCAGGAACCAGGCCCGCACGAACCGTTCTTGACCCCCGCCGGAAAGGTTGGGCGGTGTGGCCGGTTGGGCAGCATTTTCGTCCGGCCGTCCCAGAAAGCTACTCAGGGCCGCGACCGCCTGGTCGGGTACTCCGGCCTTGAAAAGGTACAAACCTTTAAAATAGTCGGTCAGGAACGGAGATTTGTTGTTATAGAGGGTTTTAAGCGTATTAAAACCAGCCGGAGTATCGACCAACTCATCTAGAATCTGGCGGTAGAGAGCGGTCGCGTTAGCCGTTTGACCGGCTGCTTCCAGAGCCCTGGCTTGCTTGCTCATCAGGGTGGCGCGGTATTCCGGCACTTTAGCAATCTCTAGCACCCGGCCGTACCAGTTTGCCGCGTTGGCCGGATCATTAGCCTTTGAATAGTCGTCCCCGACTTTCTCCATGGCCGTAACCCTGGTCAGGTTTGTAACATTGCTATCGGCAACTTTTTTATAAGTATCGAACGACTGGTTTGTCTTGAGCGTATTGGCGTAAGTTTCGGCAATCTCATAGGAAGCATAGCCATCCAGCGGCATCTTGCCGGGCTGCTCGTCCTGGTACTTTTTAAAATAGGTCAGGGCTTCGTCCCACTGGCCCAGGTTTTTGTTGACAAGGCCCAGGTAAAAATAGCTATAACGCCGCAGTGGGTCGTTAGGGTAGGTGGTTAGAAATTTCTTGAAGTTATCGGCCGCTTCAGCATACCGTCCGCGCTGCACACTGCTCCGGGCCAGGCCAAATAGGGCCCACGAAGCTTCCGGGCTGCTGCCAAACCGGTCCAGCACCAGGCGGTATTGGGCGGCCGCTTCCAGGGGGCGGCCTTCCTGGTAATATTCATCGGCCAACTTGCGCAACCGGGCGGCCTCATTGGTCACAGGGATAGCCGTAGGGGTCGGCCCGGCATCGGTTTTAAAGCCAAACCCGGTAAAGTCCGGCGTTGGGTATACTTCATCTCTGGCAGAGGACGGGGTCCTACCGGCCGCCGCCGCTGTACTCTGGATACTGGTCTGGGTGGCTTTATCGCCTCCCAGGAACAAAAATAGGCCCAGGGCTACCAGGGCAAGGCTTGTTAGAAGAGCTGTAATAGCGAGAACCAGGTTAAAACGTTTGCGGTGGGTGACAGGGCCAGTTTGGGTGGTTTTACTACTACTGGGAAGATTTGTCGATTTTTGTTCTGATGTTTCTTGTAACTTTAAAGGATTAGACATGGGCTCTTTTCTGAAAGGATGCACTTAAATTCAGGCCGGTCAGGTTATAAAGGATTTTGCTTTCTTTTATAACTATTAAATATTTCTACCGGCCTGCCAGGCATCCTTCCATAATATGGCTTTTGTTATCGCCTCTTTGGGATGGGAGCGTTGAGAATCCGCTCGTAATAGTTATCGGCCTGGTCGGCATCAAGCTCAAAGGCCGGTTTTTTATAAAGGTCCTGGCTTCGAGTATCTACCCGGTCCTCATCGTATTTAAAGCGCTGACGGGCTTCGTGATAGATCATTTTGATCTTCATCCGCAGTCCCTCATCCCGCACATTCTTTAAGCGTTCATCAACGGCAGCATTTCCGGGCGTTGGTGTAGACACCGCCCCGGCCTGGACCGGTGCAGGTGTTGCCATCTGGGCCGCCCGGGCCGGATTAAAGCTGACCGGTTCTACCGCTTCATCGGGCGCGGTATCAGGCAATCTAACGGGCCGCTTTTCGGGCGTTTCCCGTACCTGGTGCAAATTAGGGGCCGGTCTTTTCTCAAAGAGAGCCCGTACTTCCCCTTTAGGGGCGTTTACCGGCAGCGGCTTGCCTGGGAATTCGACCGAATCATCGTCATCATCGTCATTGTAATCTTCCAGGTCAGACTCGTCCGGTTCGATTTCTTCAAGGACAGGTGTAGGTGTCGAGCGGCGAAGCGGCCGGGGTTCTTCCACCATAGGCACTTCAATTCCCGGCTCGTCATCCTGGGCCTGCCCATAAGATGACCCTTCCGGCAGCGGGATAGGCTGGTTTTCGGCGGGTGGGTCAAAATCCAGGGCGTACTCGGTACCGTAACCCAGGGCAGCCAGGGCCCGGCTCAACGCCTGGTTCTCGGCGGCAATCAAATAATCCAGGCCGTCGTTCTCAAAATTACCGCTGGCCGGTTCCTGGTTAGATTTAGCGCCCCAGCCGGTAGCAGTGGCCCCTTCGGGCAATTGCACCTCGGCAACAAAGACCGCAACCTGGTTCTCGTGGCTCGCCAGGCGCGTGATGATTTTAGCCTGGGGATGGTCGGACCGCAGCCAGGCCAACCGCCATTTCAAAGGCAGGTAAGGCTGACCGTCTCGTTTTTCAAGATATTGCTGATGAGGAAAAGCTGGCCCGTTTTCAGACGAACCGGACTCTTTGTCGGAGCGCGACCCGCGCTTTCCTAATGCTTCCGTCATAACCTTTAACCGCTCATCCTTCTATTAAGACCGGGCCTGCTTTTACCAGGGCAACAAATTAGCAGCCTCAACCATTATTAAATATGGAAAAGCATCCGGGCTTTCCAACTTACCCAATAACCTCAATATTTTAACACATATAGGCGTCTGATTGCCAGGTACCATTTTGGTGGCACTATTCAGGATGATTTTAGCCGGGGTTAAGCCAAACTTGCCCGCTACTAACAGTTATGCTATTCTCAGTGTCAGGTAATTAAAACAATCTATATTCTAAACTTTGTTGGTTTTGAAAGGAGTATTCTCCGAGTGAAAGGACTGATCCTCAGCGGAGGTAAAGGTACTCGCCTGCGCCCGCTTACCTATACCAGCGCCAAACAACTTGTGCCAGTGGCAAACAAACCTGTCCTGTTCTATGCAATAGAAACTTTGGTCGAGGCAGGTATCCGCGATATAGGTATTATTGTGGGCGATACTAAAGACGAAATTATAGCTGCGGTGGGCAAAGGCGACCGCTGGGATATAAACATCACCTATATTCCCCAGGAAGCCCCGCTCGGCCTGGCGCACGCGGTTAAAATCGCCGAAGACTTCCTGGGCGACAACCGCTTTGTGATGTACCTGGGCGATAATATGATTGAAGAAAGTATTCGTCCGCTGGTGGAGGAGTTTTCAACCGGGGATAGCACTTACCAGTGCCAGATCCTGCTCAAGCAGGTCCCGAACCCCGAAAGCTACGGCGTGGCCGAACTTGACCCGTCTAACCTTGAAAAAGTGGTCCGGTTGGTCGAAAAACCCCGTGAGCCCCAGAGTGACCTGGCCCTGGTCGGTATCTATATGTTTGACCACCATATCTTTGAAGCCGTTAACAATATCAAACCCTCCTGGCGCAACGAGCTGGAAATAACCGACGCTATCCAGTACCTGGTTGATAAGGGCTATAATGTCCGGCCCAAAATCGTCAAAGGCTGGTGGGTCGATACCGGCAAGCAGGCCGATATGCTGGAAGTTAACCGGCTAATCCTGGACCGGGTCGAACGCAAGGTAGAAGGCGTGGTAGACCGGGATAGCTCGGTAAACGGTAAAGTGATTGTGGCAAAGACCGCCGAAATCATTAATAGCGTGGTACGCGGTCCGGCCATTATTGGCGAACACTGCCGGGTGGTCAACAGCTACATCGGCCCTTTCACATCCATTAACCACCACTGCACCATAACCGATAGCGAAATAGAACATTCGATCATCCTGGAGAACAGCCAGGTCCTGGATATCAGCGGGCGCATTGAAGATAGTTTGATAGGCCGCAATGTTGTAGTCGAGAAATCACCGATAAAACCAAAAGCTTATAAGTTTTTGTTGGGTGATAACAGTAAAGTTGGCATCCTGTGCTAAATAAGGAGTTTAGTAATTGGAAAGAATCTTAGTCACCGGCGGAGCGGGCTTCATTGGCTCTAACTTTGTACGGTACATGCTGGAAAAATACCCGGAATACAGTATCACGGTCCTGGACAAGCTGACCTACGCCGGGAACCTGGCTAACCTGGCCGATGTCGAAGAAAAATACGCACCCGAAGGCCGCTACCGCTTCGTAAAAGGCGATATCGCGGACCCGGCGGCGGTCAAAGAAGCGATGGCCGGCAGCAAGTATGTCTTGAACTTTGCGGCCGAAAGCCATGTTGACCGCTCCATTGAGGAACCGGGCCAGTTTATCCTTACCGATGTCTACGGCACTTATATCCTGCTGGAAGAAGCCCGCCAGATTGGGGTCGAGCGCTTCCTGCAAGTTTCGACCGATGAAATCTACGGCCACGTACCGGACGGTTCTTCGGTCGAAACCGATAAGACCGAGCCGCGCAGCCCTTATAGCGCCAGCAAAGCCGGGGGCGAGTTGATTGCGAACGCCTACTTCATTACTTACGGTTTGCCGGTAATCATCACTCGGGGCAGCAACAACTACGGGCCGTACCAGTATCCCGAAAAGTTAATCCCGCTGTTTATCACAAACGCCCTTGAGGACAAACCGCTGCCGGTTTACGGCGATGGCCAGCAAATCCGGGACTGGATTTATGTTATGGACCACTGCACCGGGATTGATACGGCCCTGCATAAGGGCCAGCCGGGCGAAGCCTATAACGTGGGCGGCGGCAACGAACGGACCAACCTGTTCATTACCGACACCGTCCTGAAACTGCTCGGTAAGCCGGAAACCCTGATAACTTATGTCAAGGACCGCCCAGGCCACGACCGCCGCTATTCGCTCGATACAACCAAACTGCGCGCCCTGGGTTGGGCACCGCAGAAAGACCTGGAAACCGGCTTGCGCGAGACGGTGGAATGGTACCTTAACAACAAAGAATGGTGGCAGTCACTCAAGGCAGGCGAGTTCCAGCAGTTCTACGACCGCCAGTACGTCAAACGTTAATACCGCAAATTATCTGAAATAAAAAAGGCCCGGGCTACTAATTCTCTTCTGAATTAGCCCGGGCCTTTTTATCTGGCACCAACCGCTTAGCGCCTGGCGTCAGGGCATAACTGTTTCTCAAACCTGGAGGCTATCTTAAAACAGGGCACCTTTTAGATAGAGAACTCAAGTTTCTATAGACCTCAATTCCACTGTCAAAAAATATTACTGCCAGCTTATGTGTGCTACCAAACAGACCAGGTTCACCGGATAACTTATACTGAATTAAGTGCCTGGTTAGCGGGTCATTTCAATTTGATTCTTGCCAGGCTTTAAGATGAGGTGATGCCTTACCGGCACACCCTTTTTCCTTTGCATTCCAGGTATATAGTGAAAAAGAAAATTAAATGAATAATAATGACCCCGATGTTACTGACCTGAAATTTAATCCTGAAAGGACCGCCACCGGTAATAAAGGTATCCGGTCAATTGGTATTGTTGACCAGCCCAGGGTACTGGTGGTTGACTCGCAACCGCTCTTTTTAAGAGGGGTTAACCTGATTTTGAAAGAAAGCGCGGAATTCGGGCTGGTTACGGAAGCCTTAAATGGGCAACAAGCCTTAATTGAGGCCGAGAATTTATTGCCAGATGTAATATTGTGCAGTATAAACCTGCCTGATATTGGAGGACTTGAAGTGTGCCGGGCTATTCGGCGCAGGCTGCCCCAGACATCGGTAATCCTTTTTAGCGAAACGGATGATGACGAGCAGTTGTTTTCGGCCCTCAGAGCCGGGGCGGCCGGTTATTTTGATAAAAATATCAGCTCCGTCAAGCTAATTGAAATAGTACGACAAGTAGTTAAAGGTAACTATTTAATTAATGAGCAGGTAATTTTGAAACCTGTGGTAGCCAAACGGGTGTTGCAGCAGTTTAATGAATTGATTGGCACAGAAGAAAATGAGATAAAATATATCTTCGCGCCATTGACCGGGCGGGAAATTGCCATTCTGGACTCGATTGCCCGTGGTAACAGCAATAAAGAAATAGGGATAGAACTGGTAATCAGTGACCAGACTGTTAAAAACCATATAACAAATATTTTAAGAAAACTAAACGCCAATGACCGCACCCAGGCCGTTATTACCGGTATCCGCAACGGCTGGATTAGTATCTAAGTTCTCCTTAATCGGACTTGCTACCCGGTAAGCCAACCCAGAACGGTTGGCTTTTTTCATACCCTTAAAGGCAAATCTATTTCTTCTTAAGAATTTACTTAATAGCGCGCTACAACAAAAGCGGCCCTTCACTGTCCAGGCCGGGTGCCGGGACTTTGCAAATCTCGTATCAAGTTATATAAGAGCCAGGCTTCCTGGATCTTCACTGGAATTGCTTGCCTTACCCTCGTATAAGGGTCCGCAGCAGTATAAACTTCTACAAACTTCCTGGTATCCAATTGTACTTTAAGCTTGAGCAAACCTTGTCTTAACCGGCTCCTGGCGGTATCTAGCGGCAGGCCGGTGGCCTGAGCGAAAAAGTTACAATTCTACAAAAAGGTTTTGATTTATTTAGCCTTTTGTTAATATTTTTACTGTGATTTCCTGCTATAGTTAAGTATAGGCCAGACTGGAAAGGAAATTAAATGAAAACTACGGAACTAGCCGGACACTTTGGTGAAACATTTGAGAATTTGGCTCCAATATATCGTGAACAAATCCCCGGTTATCTGCTTGATACCTGGGAACAGGTTCCGGGGGTCCATCAAGAGTTAATTATTGGCGTATGTTCAAAAATATTAGGTAAATTCGGCTCGGAAATTGAGATGCTCCATGCCGACGCGGTAGCCCAATTGCTGCGAGATTTAAGCCCTGCGCAGAAAACCTATTGGACCGGCAAATTGGATGCTCTTACTGAAGTCAGCCAGCTTTTTGAACACCACAGACATAAAAATTAATTGAATAACCCGGCAAAGCTTAATTAAAAACAGCAATAAACCCGGTTATATAAGTGAGATTAAAGCATATTGATAAACAAAACGAGCTACATAGCAGAAAATTTATGCTTTCTTTTCTTTATGATATAATGCGCCCCAATCAAGCAGGGGCGGATTGCCCCAGCCGAAAATTTAACCTGGCATGCCAAGTGATAGGGGAGATAAAATGACTGTGAAAATAGAGGTATGGTCTGATTTTGTTTGACCGTTCTGCTATCTTGTAAGCTTCAGTTTGAAGAAACTCGAAAAAACCCATGATGTTGAAATTCACTGGAAATCCTTTTTATTGCGGCCCCCCGGGTCACCCCCAATGCCTCCGGCCAAGAAGATGCAAATCGAAGCTTCCCGGCCAAAGTTTGCCGAAAGAGTCCGGCAAGATTATGGGATAGAAATGCATCCCGGCCCCTTTGAAGTTAACAGTATTCAGCCTCATATTCTTTCAAAATATGCCGAAGCCCAGGGACTGGGAAAAGAGTACCAGGAAGCCGCCATGCAAGCTTACTGGGAAAAAGGCCAGGCTATTGATGATACAGCCGTCCTAAAGGATATCGCCCGGCAAATTGGCCTGGAAATAACCGACCTGGACCAAATACTGGAAAACCCGGAATACGTCAAGGCCTTTCAGTCCGATCTGGATGAAGCCTACGATAATCAATTCAACGGTGTACCGGCCCTGGTATTCGGTGAAAAATATCTGGTTTCAGGTGCCCAACCCTATGAAACTTTGGTACAGGTAACTGAAAGGGTCAAATCCGAAGGATTGTAAAGTAACAAGGTAGAATCAGGATAACAATACCGTATTCAAAAGATAATCGTTGACTTTTACAAATAAAGTTATTATACTCGTAACATCTGTTTGGCTATTCCTGCCACTTTGAGCGATTTCTGAATAAACTGAATAGTTTAGGGATGGTAAAAGGGCAAAATAATATTTTACTTACTACCAGTTGTAACCATAACCAACCCTTCCCACTATTAGAGGAGTAATTTAATACGATAAGCCACGTTTTTTAGCCCCTGTTATTAAGGTTGCCTGTCTAACCTTAAAGCAGATAGTTTCATTAGAACGAGGGTAAGCCGTGGTTTTCGGATTTTCCAAAATTGTTACCGGTAGAATTGGCTGCTTTAAAGTTACTTTTAACTTTGTAGGGAAAAGTACCGGTTTACAATTAACTAACCAGGGAAAAGGAAGAATAAAAAAATCATGAAGCCAGTTACTCATGTGCTGGTGGTCGATGATGACGCCCCTATCCGGGATTTTGTTAAAGCTACCCTTGAGGGCGAAGGTTATGCGGTTATTACTGCCGAAAATGGTTCGGTTGCACTTCAACTCTTGACCGGCCCAGCATCTTATCAGCCCGACCTCATTTTATTGGATATGAGGATGCCAATTTTAGATGGTTGGCAATTTGCCAAGGCATATAGAGACCTTCCTGGCAAGAAGGTCCCTATAATAGTGCTTACAGCCGCAACCGACCCGGCTAAATTTGCAGCTCAAATTAAAGCTGACAACTATCTTCCGAAGCCGTTCGATCTATTGGACCTTCTGGATATGGTAGAGCAGTTTACACATTAGGCTGGCTCTACCACTAAATAATTACACTAACCAATTACCGTCCAAGGGCTTTATTGAAAAAACCGAGGGTGCGGTTCATGGCGCTATTAAAGGCATCCCCGTTTAGTGAATGGCCCTGCCCCGGATAAGTGTAATATTCAGACGGCTTACGCAAAGTTTGCAAGCCTTTGTAAATCTTCTCCGACCATTCCGGCGGTGTTATAGTATCATTCAAGCCTACATGAATGATTACCGGGGCCGTAATATCCGGGAAAAAGGTCAGAGGTGACATCTGGCGGTAGGTTTCCGGGTTCTGGGCCGCGTCCCCATAGATTCTTTTTTCAGCGGTTTCGCCACCACGCCATTTCAGCCGCGCATAAAAATTATCCGCTGCGTCCGCGCTCATCGATCCGAATAAAGCCGCGACTTTTACTTCCTTGCTGATAACCAGCGAATTTAAAACAATCTCGCCACCCATACTATGACCCATAAGGGTTATTTTTGATGGGTCAGCCTGGGGCAACCGCTTGGCCGCCGCGATCAGGTTTAGAATGTCTATAGTGTAACCGGGTTCACGGTCATTATCGCCTTTGTCGCTCCGGGCATAATTCCGGTAGTCGCTGGCGATTGTGATATAGCCGTTTTGAGCAAAGAAGCGCAACTCCCGCAAGGTATCCCAGCCGCTATTATATTCAGGCGGGTCAAAATACCCGTGATTAATCAGGGCAACCGGGAACTTTTGGTCTTTAGAACCGTTAGGAATCATCATGAGACCGCTAATGCGCAGCCCGTCACTCTTATAATAAATAAGGTTAGCGGTATAGGCGGCGGTCTTTTCGTAGAGCCGGTCAATCTGAATATCTTCTGAAGAAAAAGTACGGTTCCGGAGGGCTTGAATATAACGCGGCGGCAGGTTGGCCGGTGGAACCGTAGCGGTTGGGAGGACCGCGGCCGGGCTGGCCTGGGGTGTCTGGGTGGGCGGCAGCGCCGTTGGAGAAACCGCCCCGGCGGTAGTGGTAGCAGGCGCAATTGTTGCCTGGACCGTTGCACCCGCCGCCGGAAGCGCCGTTGGGGAGGCCGCTGTGGTGGGTAACTGCGCAACGGCTGTGGTGGTACTGGCGGTGGCCGCAACAGTACTGGCCCGGGTAGATGTAAGTTGAGCCTGGCCGGTCGCGGTCAGGCCCGGTGTAACCCCGGGCGTGATTGAAGCTTCCCCACCGCAACCGGCCAGCAACAATCCTGAGAAAATTATGAGCATAAAGGTTGAGAGTTTAGCCTGCTTTTTTTTCATAAAACTTGTCATCCATTCTCCTAAATGTTATGCTTGAAATAATTCTCAAAGGGTACTCGGCTGGCAATAAAAAAGATGATTTAACCTGTTAGGGATCGCGTAATTACCCAGGCAAAGGTAGTTAATTGTCCTGACCGGATAGGGGGCAAATTTGCCGGGTTTATGTAAACCTTGAATAACGGTTTTAGAAGGCCAGCATAGATTACACTGCGAAAATAAATATAAAATAAATAAAGGACTTTAGAGGTCTACATGATTGAAGAGTCCCCGGTTAACGATGATCCAGCCAAACCTACTAGAAACCGGTTAACGATTTTAAAGCAGCATTGGCCCTTTCTGGTAATTTTACCAGTCTATTTCGCTATTACGTTGAATTATAGCTTTAATGTGCCGGTATGGGAAGCCCCCGATGAACCGGCCCACTTTGCTTATACCCACCACATTAAGACCCGGGGTGGCCCGCCCATCCAGAGCTTTGAGGAAGGCCAAAACCAGGTCGAGACCGGCCACCACCCGCCCCTTTATTATTACCTGGCGGCGGCGGTTGCGTTACCGCTCGATGTGACAGATTTTCACCGGGCCCGGCCAAACCCTTACTTTAGTTTTGCAAATAACGATGGCGGCGTAAACCGGTTCGACCACGAAAACGAGTCCACCGCCTATCCCAATACCCTGGCCGCTGTCCAGCTAATGCGCCTGATTTCAACCCTCTTCGGGGCCGGAACCCTGTTAATAATTTACCTTTCCGGCCTGACTTTATTTGGCGGCAAAGGCTGGGAATGGGCCATGGGCGGACGGTTACCGGCTCTTTTAGCGACGGTTATAGTAGCTACCCTGCCCCAGTTTAACTTTCTTAGTGCAGCGGCCAACAATGATAACGCGGTTATCTTTTTTTGCGCTTTCACGCTCTACCTGTGTCTGAGGCTGATTCTCCTACCGCCGGGCGGTGCCGAGATGGCTGGTAAGGAGCGGACCTGGCCCTTTTTCGCCCTGATTGGACTGGTAGTCGGCTTAGGTCTCCTAAGCAAATATAACGAGGTGGTTTACATACCGCTGGTCGGCCTGGCCCTGGGCGTGGCCGCCTGGAAGCAGCGCAGCTGGCTTTATTTCTGGAAAAGCAGCTTTATAAGCGGCGGAGTTTGCGTGGCAATAGCCGGTTGGTGGTTTTTACGGTCACAACTCCTTTATGGTGACCCGGCCGGTTGGGGAATGTGGCGCAGCAGTTTCCGCTCGATAGAACAGGATGATAAGTTTCAACTTACCTGGCAATTCCTGAACCATACATGGTCGCGCTGGTTCAATTCCTTCTGGGGCTATTTTGGCTGGTTTAACCTGCCGCTGGAGCCGGAAGTGTACAAATGGCTGGCCCGCCTGTCGGCAATAATCGGCCTGGGGATAATAGGTTTGGTACTGACCCTGGTGGCCGGTGGCCTGGACCGGAAATACCCTGTTTTGAACCCTATAAACATGAAGATAGGCGGGTACGACCGGCGTACCGGCGCGGGCTTGCTCTTTTGCGGGCTGGCTATCGCCCTGGTGGTCATTTCGGCTTTCAACTATGCCGTGACTTTTGGTGATGCGGGGACCCAGGGGCGCTATCTATTCCCGGCAATTGTGCCGCTGGCCCTGGTCTTTAGCAGCGGCCTGGCCTGGCTGCTCGGGTTGGTCAGGCTGCTGGCTGTACCGGGAAATGTCTATAAAACCGGGGGCTGGATACTGGTCAGCGCCTGGTTGATTGGCTTTAGCTGGCTAAATTTGCACGCAGTCAACGACATAATCGGCCCGGCCTATCTACCTTTAACCCTGATTAAAGAAAAATATGTGGTCAAAAACCTGCCACCCAACGCCATAAAACCACCCAAAAGGCCGCGCTTTCAACCGGCCATGCAGCTGGAAGGCTATACCCTTGACCCACCACACCGTACAAAAATAAAGCCCGGCAAGCTTAAAGTTACCTTGTACTGGCGAAACATGAACCAGAAGCCCATGAAAGACAACTGGGTCAGTTACACGCAACTTGCCAGCAGCAGCCAGGTGCTGGACCGCAACGATGGCCCGCCGGGAGGCGGCCTTTACCAGACCTTTAAGTGGCAGCCCGGCGAACTGATTAAAGACGAGCGTACCTTTCACCTGCAGGATTGGCAGTTAGACCAGCTAAATAAATATAACGATACCCTCAAAATCTACCTGGGTTGGGCGCGGTCGCCGGATTGGAGCCGGGCCACCCTGCCGGATGGCTCCAATGGGATAACTATAGACTGGCAGTCCTGACGGTAATTGACTATTACCGGGCCCGGGCATATTATTAAATGGTCAACTGAAGGGTAGCTAGGGTTCCGCCGGACCAGCCGGACCGGGCCTGTGGTCCGAGCGCTACATTAGCTGTCGAACAGCAGGCACCTCACGGAATAAAATGCTAGAGGGGATAGGTTGCGGCGTATTTTTGCGCCCATTAACTATCCCAATTTTATTCTGAGGAGCTGTGATGTTTAGAAATCCACCGGCCCACCTGCCAGCAGTCTGCCAGGCCCTGTTTGTAACTTTCCTGTGGTCACTTTCCTGGGTCTTAATAAAACTTGGCTTGCACGATGTTCCGGCCCTGACTTTTGCCGGGCTGCGCTATACCCTGGCTTTTCTGTGCTTGCTGCCACTGTTTCTCAGGTTTGGCGGCCTGGCGGTTTTGAAGAAACTCTCGCACCGGGATTGGCTGGCCCTGGCCGCGCTCGGTCTGATTTATTATGCTATAACCCAGGGGACCCAATTTCTGGGGTTGTCCTACCTTCCGGCGGTTACGGTCAGCCTTTTGTTAAACCTGACCGCCCCGGCAGTGGCCCTCCTGGGTATAGTCATCCTGGCCGAGAAACCTACACCCGGCCAGTGGGCTGGGATGGGCCTGTGCCTGGCCGGAATGGGGCTTTACTTTAGCGGGGCGCTGCCTTCCGGCAACCAGCTAACCGGCCTGCTTATAATGCTGGTAGGCCTGATCGCCAACGCTTTTTCAGCTATCCTGGGCCGGGGTATTAACCGCAGAGGCACCCTTTCTCCGCTGACCATCACCACTGTCAGTATGGGGATTGGTGGGACGGTCCTTTTGCTTACCGGGCTGAATAGCCAGCCATTCCCGGCCCTGACTCCCGGTAGCTGGGCGATTGTAGGATGGCTGGCCCTGGTCAATACCGCGTTTGCTTTTACCCTCTGGAACAGCACCCTGAGGACCCTTTCGGCGATGGAATCCAGCCTGATTAATAACACGATGCTGGTCCAGATCGCCTTGCTGGCCTGGCTGTTTTTGGGCGAAGAAATTACCGGGTTGGAAATCCCGGGCTTGCTAATGGTTGGGCTTGGGGGCCTGCTGGTCCAGTTGCGCCTGGACCTTAAGTTCTTCAGGCCAAAACGGCTTAAACCGGCCCCAGAATTAGCCCGAGAAGAAAGGATTGCCGGGAAAATGAGCGACAAACCCGGCCAGGGAGAAATTAATTGACCGGTATAGCGATTGGGCTGGTCCTGGCTTCGGCTTTCTTGCACGCTAGCTGGAATTTGCTGGCTAAACGGGCCGGTGGTGGCGCGCCTCTGGTCTGGCTGTTCGACGCACTGACCCTGGTCATCTTCGCCCCGGTAATCCTGGTGAGTTTATTCTTTGTCTCCTACGAATTCAGCCTGGGAGCCCTGGGATTTATGGTAGTCAGCGCGGGGCTGCACCTGGCGTATTTTATCCTGTTGCAGCGGGGCTACCGGATTGGCGACCTTTCCCTGGTCTATCCGCTGGCCCGGGGCACCGGCCCGGTGCTTTCGACAATCGTCGCGATAATCATCCTCGGTGAAAGGCCCAGCCTCCTGGCAATTGTGGGAGCTTTTCTGGTCGCGGCCAGTGTTTTCGCGCTGACCGGCGGCCCCGGTAAGCTGGCCGGAAAAGGAGCGCGCTGGGCGGTCGGGTATGGCCTCCTAACCGGAGTATTCATAGCCGGGTATACCCTCTGGGATAAACAGGCCGTCAGCGCCTACGGCATCCCACCTTTGTTGTTTTACTATGGGTCCGTAATGGTCCGCGTGTTAATTTTATGTCCCTATGCCTGGCATATGCGCGATAAGGTCCGGTTTGAATGGGACCACCACCGCTTTGAGGCGGTTGGGGTAGCCCTGTTAAGCACAATTTCTTATTTTCTTATTCTCTCGGTGCTGGTCTTTACGCCGGTTAGCTATGTCGCCCCGGCCCGGGAGATCAGCATTTTAATCGGCACAATTATGGGTACCCGGCTGCTGGCGGAAGCTGATGGGCGGCGCCGCCTGCCCGCCGCCCTGGGAATGGTAATCGGGGTGGTCGCTTTAGCCCTGGGTTGATAGATAGCCGGACCTGTCATTGAAAACCGGTTTAATTTCGGACTTGACAAAGTTGAGCGAGTGGGTTATTCTTAACCCGTAAAGCAACTGACTTGCTTTTCATTAAAAAGTGAATAGGCTCTTATCAAGAGAGGTGGAGGGTATACGGCCCTGTGAAGCCCGGCAACCAGCGCAATCAGAAAAAAATATGCGTAAGGTGCCAATTCCAGCGTTACTAGAAGGCTAGTTAGCGCAAGATAAGGGAACTTGTTTTCCGGTAACGGTTTTTCTCCGGGCAAGTTTTTAAATATTGACCCCTTATCTTTGTTCAGGTAAGTGGGTTTTTTTATTGCCCGGTTTACCTGAGCATTGTTTCTACCAACAAAAACCGTTTACTGGAAAAGGAGAATTTAGAAATGACCCAGCTATTAGAATCAACCAATCAGACAAACCAGACTGCCGCCGTAGCACTAAAATGTAAAGAATGTGGCGAACGCTTTCCGGTGGCGGCCACGCACGTTTGTGACAGTTGTTTTGGGCCGCTTGAAGTCGAATATGATTTCAGCCATTTAAATGCGGATACCTTGAAAGCCCAGATTGAAGCCGGGCCGGTTAACCTGTGGCGTTACGCTCCTTTACTGCCAGCCAAACCTTACGCCCGCAGCCTGGAAGGGGTCGGTTTTACGCCCCTGCAGCGCGCCTATAACCTGGGCGAGCAGCTCGGCCTGAACGAACTCTATGTTAAAAATGACGCGGTAAACCCGACTCACTCCTTCAAGGACCGGGTGGTAGCTATCGCAGTCGCCAAAGCCATTGAATTCGGTTTTGATACGATTGCCTGTGCCTCTACCGGAAACCTGGCCGGGGCAGTCGCCGCCGCCGGAGCCAGGGCCGGACTGAAAACATACGTATTTGTCCCTAGCAATATCGAACCGGGTAAAATCCTGGCGGCGAGCATTTATGGGGCGACTATCGTTTCAATTGATGGCACTTACGACGATGTTAACCGGTTAGCCAGCCAGGTAGCCGATGAATACGGCTGGGCCTTTGTAAATATCAATATGCGGCCGTTCTACAGTGAAGGTTCCCGGACGCTGGCTTATGAAACCGCCGAGCAACTCGGCTGGCGGCTGCCGGACCATGTAGTTATCCCGATTGCCAGCGGTTCGTTATATACCAAGGTAACTAAAGGTTTTGAGGAGTTAATCCAGCTCAAGCTGGTCAAGGACCAGGCGCTACCGGCAATTTCCGGGGCCCAGGCTTACGGTTGCAACCCGGTGGCGGCGGCTTTCGCGGGCGGTCTTACCGAAATTCAGCCGGTTAAACAGCCGACTACTATTGCCCACTCACTGGCGATTGGCAGCCCCGCCGACGGTTATTACAGCCTGAAAGTGGCCCAGCGGACCGGTGGGACCATCGAGCAGGTCACTGACGAGGAGATTCTGGACTCGGTTAAACTGCTGGCCCAGACCGAAGGTATCTTTACCGAACCGGCCGGGGGCGTGACCCTGGCAACCCTGCGCAAGCTTGCCAAACTGGGCAAAATCGGCCGCGACGAACTGACGGTGGTGTACATTACCGGGAACGGGCTTAAAACCCAGAGCGCCTTTGACGGCTTAATCCCGCTGCCCCAGCCAATTGCGCCTAAATTGAGTGTCTTTGAGAAGTGGTTGGACCAGATCTAAACGAAGAATGACCTAACGCACGAAGGGGCGGGTGTAAATCCTGGCCCCTTCGCTGCTAAAGTAAGCCGCCAATATCCCTGCAATAGTCCCAAGAATAATCCCCAGGTGCATCAGGAAATTGTCCTGAAAATTCAAGGTAGTCAGGGCAGGCCAGAAACGGACCGTCAAAAAGACCCAGAAATCTATTATCGCGATACGGTGGGCGGTAGTCTGCATAACCGTATCCATAAAGTTATTATTGTCGGCCAGCAACCCGACATAAGCTATAAGCACCACCGCGCCCAGGGTAAAAAAGATCGCGATTAGCTGCTGTTCCAGGCTTTGCCGCCGCCCTACACCGTACCGGACCAGCCGCCCGATAATAAAACCCGGCACGAAGGCAAAATAACTGCCAATCCACTGCCAGAAAGTGTATGCCTGGTTGGTCTTGACCGACCAGATAGCCAGCGAAAAGGCCGCTGTGGTAAGTACAAAGCCAATCGCCGCCCAGACAACCCCCAGCACCAGGTCAGGCCCGCTGCTTTTGGCGCGCATTTCCAGTTTGAGTTCGGTCAGGCATTCTTTACAGACCACCACCGCCGCCTCCCAGTTGAAGCGCTCGTTGGAGGCAACGGTCAACTCGTCCGGTTGAAAGGGCCGGTAGCACAGGTTACAGGCCAGCAAGTCGCTCTCCTCTTCCGGCTCCTCCATCTCTTCCGCAACAGCCGGACGGATAATGCCGGTCTGCCCGGCGGGTGTGCCGTTTTCCTCCATCAGGCTTTGCTGCCAGTTTCGCAGGGCAATTTGGCTGCTGGAAGGATCGGGAGTATTATCTTCAAGTGAGTTCTGGGTGGACATTACACTAAACCTCGGCGGCCGGTTAACCTAAAATAACCTGGCATCAACAGCCTGAATCAGGCGGTAAAAAAATTCTTTTCGAAATCCTGGCACTTAACTAGCCTGATTATATGCCGGGTAAAACACTTTCGCAATAGCCGATATTCCTATTTAACCGGCACCTATTATTAAAGCTTTCTACGCAGCCTGATTACTTCCAGGCCAAAACCACCCGGAAACCACACTGGCTTTTTTTTATGTTAAGAAGGTTGGCCCGATTTTTGCGTAGACCTCTAGTACGAGAAGGAGATTACGAACGGTATATATTGTTGCGAAACGAACTCGGGACCGATTTTATTATTGCAGCCTGCTAAAAGGGCTTAACGAGCTAAGTTATCACGGCTGAATAAATTCATAGCATAACCAGGGATAAATTTTTAGTGTAGAACTCCAGGAAAGGAGCGACCGAATGAATGTAACGTTGAATTTCACTTTGCCTGATCCGGCACAGTTGCTGGTCTATGTTGTAATTGGGCTGGTAGTAGCCCTGTTAATTGGCGGCCTGGCCCGCTTGCGCTATTTTGGAAGTTACTTTGGAACTTTCCTCCTGGCTGCTATCGGAGCCTGGTTCTTTGCCAGCATTTTGCGGTTTCAGGTCCTGGGAGATACCCATTTTTACGGAGTCCCACTGATCGAAGCCATCATTGGCGGGTTAATTTTCGGGCTAATTGGCGTGGTAATCTTTGCCAGCCGACGCCGGGTTGTAGCCTAGAGGACATTTTAAGCTACAAAAAAGGGAGCTGCCGTTGAGGTAGCTCCCTTTTGAATTTTACGGCCCGTCTTTAACCTTTAACCGCCCGCCTTTTTTAGAATACTCTGCGCATCGGCGTTATTTGGCTCCAGGGCCAGGGCTTTCCGGGCAGCGTTGCGGGCGTTTGGCAGGTCTTTCAGGTTCAGGTAGGTATCTCCCAGGTTGGTGTAATAGACCGCTTTATTGGGATTAAGGTTAATGGCCTGGAGATAGTAAGTCAGGGCGTCCTGGTTGTTGCCCAGGCTGTACGATACGTTGCCCCGGCCATTAAAAGCTTCGGCGTTCTTGGGATCAAGTTCAGCCCCTTTCTTGAAAGCGTCATCGGCTGCCGGGTAGCGCTGGAGCCGGTAATAAGCGCTCCCCAGGGCGACATAGTACTCCGATTTGTTCGGAGCTAACTGGGTGGCTTTCAGAAATTGGTCCACCGCTTTACTGTACTGCTGGCGGGCCGAGTAAACCAGGCCCAGGTCGTTATAAGCCAGGGCGCGGGTAGGGTCCTTCTGAATCGTCGCCAGGAGTATCCTTTCAGCGTCATCATACTGGGCGTTAACATAGTAGCCATAGCCCAGGTCCCCCAGATAACGGGCGTCATTCGGGTCCAGGTCAGAAGCAGCCTTCAATTCCGTTACCGCTTCGGCATAGCGCTTTAACCGGATTAAAGTAAAACCGGCCAGGTTATGGTAAACCGGGTTTTTAGGTTCCAGGGCGCTGGCCTCCTTGTATTTAGCAAGCGCCTCGGCATATTTACCGCTATCAAAAAGGCTGTCAGCTTCTTTACTCAGGGCGCTGGCCTGCGTGGTAGAATTTTGGGTCGGAGTAGCCGCCCTGGTCGGGGTGGCAGCCCTGGTCGGTGTCACCGCCCTGGTGACAGTTGCCGCAGCGGTTGTAGGTGCGGCAGTCGTGGTAGAGGTAGTAGGGGTCGGCAATGCCGCACTGGTGGTAACAACGCTTGAGGTCGCAGCCGGACCGGTAGTTGCCGCTACTGAAGGCGTGGTGCTGCCGGAGGTTGTTGTGGCCCCACTGGTACTACTTCCAACAGTGGCGGTCGGAACGACCGAGACCTGGGTGCGATTGTTATTATTAAGCACCAGGACCAGCAAAGTGATCACGATAATAACCAGGGCTAGAATTCCGAGTATGGACAACCACAGCCCCGTCTTTTTCTGCGGAGGCGGTGCCTGGGACGGTAAGGGTGCGTTAGGCGCATAATAAGGGGCCTGATTATAGCCCGGCGGGGTCCCCTGGTTATAGCCCGGCGTTCCGGTGTTAAAATTCTGGGTCGGCTGGGTATAGGCCGGTTGGGTATAACCCGGGGCCGGTGTAGCATTACTCTGGGTTGGCTGGGTGTAGGCCGGTTGGGTATAGCCCTGGGTCGGCTGGGTATAGGGCTGGTTATGAGAAGGGCTGGTTACCGCCGGTGTGCCATAAGGTGATTGGTACTGGTTATTGCTATAAGAAGGCGGAGTATAACCAGGCGTGGTTGCCGGTGGAATTTGCCCTGCCACCCAGGCTGCCGCCGGGACTGCAGGCGACACCGATTCAGGAGCGGAAGCCGGTCGAAAACCTGCGAACTGGGTCGGCTCATAAGCCGGGTCCTGGTTCTGGTTAGTAGGCTGGCGGTAATCTACCACTTCGGTTACTTCGCTGGGCTCATTGGAAAAGTTTTGACCGGTGTTCCCGGCGCTTTGCGCGAAGATGCCCGGCTTACCGGCGTTTTCCGCCGGAGCCGGATTGTTATAACCACGATCCACCAAAGGCAGGGCGGCTTCGGTCCCGGCCGAGTAGCTTTCGGTTGGAGCAAGGGTGTGCGGCTGGTTTGGAACAACCTGGGTCACTTCGGACGCCCCGTACATATTGACGCGCTGGGTATTATCAACCTCCGGCAAAGCCACGGGCTCCAGGCCCCGGACTTCCATCACGGTCTGGCCGATTTTTATCAGGTCGCCATTTTTTAGGGAGACCGGGCCGGTAACGCGCTGCCCATTCAAAAGCAATCCGTTGGCCGAATTATTATCTTCGAGGATAATATCGGTTCCCTGAAGTAAAATTCTGGCATGGTGGCGGGAGGCCATTGTATCGGGAATGACCAGATCGTTATCGCTGTTACGACCCAGCGATAAAACTTGCTTACCGGATTCCGCTGTCAGCGTTTTCCCCGCCTGGGTACCTTCTTTAATAACCAGTTCCATTATTTTTTTCCTCTCAGTGAACCGATAGGTAATGTTCTTAATGTATTTTACAATATATAACGTAACTTTGAATAGTCAAATTATAGGTATTTATAACGACTTTAGCTTTTGGGCCTCAATGAAGATTTTTATGATATAATCTGGCTAAACTACTGGCTTTCATCCGGCCGGTGATTTTCGGGTTTGGTAGATTTCCCGGTGAAGTTAAATTAAGATTTGACTTAGGTTAGGCCCGATCAGCAACTGGAGGATTTAAAACTAACATATGTCCCGACAATACCCACCTGGCGATAATCAACCGCGCGGACGGCAGAACCCTAACCGGCCCGACCCAGACCAAAACCCAGTCCCACCCGACCGGTATCCGGCTAACTCTGATGGGCGGTCCTATCAACCACTGCCTCCCCGGGCTCCTTCCGGAAGACCGGATTTCACCCAACCACCCAACTCTAACCGGCCTAACCAATCTTTCAGACCTACACCTGGCGCACCCAATCGCGGCAATC
This sequence comes from Chloroflexota bacterium, assembly GCA_028287745.1. Lineage (GTDB taxonomy): Bacteria > Chloroflexota > Chloroflexia > Chloroheliales > Chloroheliaceae > 54-19. The sequence goes on along the minus strand of JAQBPB010000041.1, from coordinate 11,921 downwards.
CTCGTCCGGCCCAACCGCCCGACCCAGCCAGCCGGGCAAATCCCCGCCTGTCCAATTATGCGCCCGCAGAGCCGGTACGTTCCTGGGCCAGCCCCACCCGGACCCGCCCGGAGCCCCGCCATTTCCCGGTAAAAATTGTCCTGGGTTACTCGGTGTTGATAATGGTTGTGGTTGGAACCCTCATAGCTTTGTACAGTGCCACTCGTCTGTTTAATTTCCTGGGCAATATCACGGTCGAACGCGAAGATACCAAAGGGCAGGTCATTACCGGTACTTCCGTTTCCGGTCACGGCCGGTTAAACATTGTCCTGCTGGGTCTGGACCAACGGCCTAACGACAATGAAGGCACCCGCAGCGATACCCTGATTATTGTCAGCGTTGACCAGGATGCCGGGACGGCCAACTTGCTTTCGGTACCTCGGGACCTGTGGGTAAAGATACCGGGCCACGGCAATAACCGGGTCAATACGGCCTACTTTTTTGGCGACCTGGACCGGCCAGGTAAAGGCGGTCCGCCCCTGGTCAAAGAAACCATTCAACAAAATTTCGGGATTAAAGTTGATTACTTTGCCGAAATTAACTTTGACGGCTTCCGGTCCATCATAGACTCTATTGGCGGTATTACCGTTGATGTTAAAAAACCGCTGCTCGATAATGAATACCCGACCGAAGATTATGGTATCAAACGAATTTATATCCCGGCGGGCCTGCAACAGATGAGCGGCCAGACCGCCCTTGAATATGCCAGGAGCCGCCATGCCGATAGTGACCTGGGCCGCAACCAGCGCCAGCAAGAGGTTTTGTTGGCCGTCCGGGAGCAGGGTATTAACCTGGGCCTGTTAACCAACAGCCAGTTACAGGCCGCTTTGCAGGGTGCTATCAGGACCGACCTGACCCCGGCCGATATGCTGGCCCTGGGCCGGGTGGCGGTCGGGATGAAGAAAGAAACAATTAAACAGTTCTCCCTGGACGCCAACATCGCCAAGAATGTAGTCATTAACGGGCAAGATGTCCTACAGGCCGACCCGGCGGCGCTTACCAAGCTGCTGCAAGACTTCCAGACCTCGGCGGCCCCACCGGCCCCTGTTTCCAGTAAAGCGGCGGCTAAAGTTTTTGTCTATAATGGTACCTATACCGAAGGCCTGGCAGCGCGCACCCAGAAATTTCTCCTGGGCAAAGGCTTTACGATTGACGGCGTGGGCCAGGCCACGGACGCCGGTAGATACATGCAAACCGTTATAAACGTCTATAACGGCAAGCAGGAAATCGCAACCGAACTCGCCAATACCCTTGGCATCAAACCAGATGCAATTAAACTCAAATCCGAAGGTGGAAAACCGGGAATAGATATAGAAGTAATTTGCGGTGAAGACCTGAATATCCCTGGCTAAACGTTAAAACACAGTCCAAGCAAGCAAAAATCAAATTATGAATGTCACTATCGAGCCTTCTTCTCCTACCGATGTAACCGGGATAAAAAAAGTTCTTGCCAGGGAACCAGGGCCGGTTACCCGGCCCCCTTTGGTTAGCCCAAAAACCATTGTTATATTTCAATACCTGGTGGGCCTGGTAGGGCTGTTTTTCCTGGTGGGGTTCAGCCTGGCAAGCCCGCAAGATTTAAGTGAAATAGTTAAACCCGACCCTTTCTGCGCGCTATTCTTGCTGGTTATAGCCAGTTGTATCTGCAATTGCTTTCTGTTTAAGGTCCAGTCCGGCCTGTACCTATCCCTCTCAATGACGCTTTACCTGGCCTCAATTTTTATCCTCCCGGCGGTCCCGGCCGCGCTTGTTTCGGTTATTGCCTCAGCCGTAACAGAATTTTTTGTTTTAAAAAGAGGGCCAGCCTTTGCGGCCCAGACCTGCGGCATGTATGCCATTGCCATTACCATTGGCTACCAGGTCTATGAATCATTAGGTGTTCAGACTTTCAAAGGCGACTTTAGCCTGAACATGCTTGTGCCAACCCTGGGCTGCTATTTGGTCGTCCGGGCCATAAACGAAGCCATAATTTGTGCTAACCTGGTTCTCCTCGGCAACACTCTTAGGGACAGCATGGCGCATTTATACCGGGTAAGTGTAATTTACCTGGTTTTACTGCCGGTTGCGGTCCTGATCGCGATGCTTAAAACAGGCAACGGGTTAATCGTATTCGGATTTAGCTGCACGACCGTGGTTATTGTTAGCATTATTATTAACCAGGCATTCGGGTCCAAAGAGAAAGAAAGCCAGCAGCTCAGGCTGGTCCGTGAGTTAAACGAACAACTGGCCCGCCAGAATGAACGGCAGCGCGTCCTGGGCGAGCGCATCAACCAGACTCTAGCCAGTTTTTTACCCCTGGTCCAATATTACAGCCGGACCAGTTACGACCAGGAAACCGCTATTGCCCAGATTGCGACTACTATGGAAGAATTGAGCCGGACTGCCAACCAGATTGCCGGGTCAGCGGACAATGTCGCTTCAGCCGCCGACCAGGCCCGCGAAGCCGCCGACAGCGGCCAGCAGGCGGTTAATGCCACGATTGAAGCGATAAATGAGGTGCGCCTGAAAGTACAGGAAATTGCCGATAAAATCAGCGAATTAGGCGGCAAATCCGAACGTATTGGCGAGATTGTGACGGTCATAAACGGAATTGCCGGGGAAATCAGGCTGCTGGCCCTTAACGCCACCATTGAAGCCAGCGGGGCCGGGCAATTTGGCCGCCGGTTTGCGGTTGTCGCCAACGAGGTAAACCAGCTTGCCGACCGCAGCCGGGAAGCCTTGAAGCAAATTAAAGAAATTATTGCCGAAATTCAGGCAGCCACAAGCAGCTCGCAGCGGGCGACTATAGAAGGGTTGAGCCGGATGGAGCGGAGCGTGGAACTGGCCTCCCACTCCGAAAAAGCCAACCAGGAAATCATCAGTGTGGTCGAGCATACCGCCCAGGCCGCCGCTGCTATTTCTCTGGCAACCCAACAACAGCGCAACGCGAGCGAACAGGTAGTTTCCAGCATCCACCACGTGGCCTCGCGCATTAGCCAGAATGCCGATAGAATCAGCTCTTTCTCCAAAGCTTCAGCCGAGCTAGAGTTTGTAGCTAACGAATTGCAGACCGCGAGACCTGAGCTAAACGGTAAATAAGCTAAACGGCTTATTTTCCGGAATGGCATTCCTAAAAGGAGCTTGCCGTGTCGATTAGTAAATTGCAATAATCTCACAATAATAAAACCGGCTTAGCCAGGCAGCAACAGAATTTGCTTACCGCCTGGTTGAGCCGGTTTTAGGTTCAGGCTTTAGGCCCGGGTTTCCGCTCCAACTTCTCGGACAAGGCGTCCCTCGATGCGCTGGCGCAGTTTGCTGACTTCTTCCTCGGTCAGGTTCTTATCCTGGGGATGGAAAGCCAGCCGGAAGGCCAGGCTCTTTTTACCTTCCGGTACAGGTTTGCCCCGGTAGATATCAAACAGGGTGACCTGTTTCAAAAGTTTGCCGCCGGTTTCCTGGATAAGCTTCTGGACCCGTCCCGCCGCGACTTCATCGCCAACCACGATTGCCATGTCCTGGGTAACTACCGGCATCCGGGTGACAGCCTGGTAACGCTCGCGCTCAACCAGCGGCAACAGCAGTTCGAGGTCCAGTTCCCCAACGACAATCCGTTCCATCGGGTCAAGCTGGAAGGCTTCGGCGACCCGGGGGTGGACTTCCCCGATATAGCCCAGGCGCTTGCTTTCGCCATTTTTACCAGGTGCTTTAGCGAAGATATCAACCGCCCGTCCGGGGTGCAGTGCCGGGTGGTAGCCCGCCGTGACCGGCTCGAACTGGACCTCAGTTTGAGCCAGGTTTAGCCGCGCCAGCAGGTGCTCGACAACCCCTTTGAGGTCAAAGAAATCCATCCGGTCGTTTTCGGTTACTTTAGGGTTGAAGCGCGAAAGAGGCACGCGCCGTCCGGCCATAGCCAGGGAAAGGGTCCGGCGTTCATCCGGCAGCAGTTCCCCTTCTATTTTATGGTATACCCGGCCGATTTCAAAAACCGGCACCCGGTCCACGAACCGGCGGTTCTCAGCCACCGTTTCCAGGGTGGAGCCAAGCATTGTCGGCCGCATTACCTCGTGTTCGCTGGACAACGGGTTCGCCAGGGTCAACAGGTGGGCCGGGTCGGTCCAGTGAAGGCTGTGCAGGTGCGGGCCGCCGGGGTTGGTCGGGGGCGCCACTGACTCGCCAAGGGCCGCGTGCAGGTTTTTAAGGCTGTCCATGCTCACCAGCGGGTAAGTGATGATTTCGAACAAGCCGCTGGCGGTAAGAATCTCCCGCAGTTTATCTTCGAACTCGTAGGCCAGGTTAGGGACCTGCGGCGGTAGTTCGCCTTGTAGCCGTGATTCGGGGATTTTATCGTAGCCGTACTGGCGGGCGATTTCTTCAATCAGGTCGGCTTTGATAGTTACATCGTTGCGGTAGGTTGGCACCCGCACCATTAAAATGTCCTGGCTGGAAATCGTTTCGCTGACCATAATGGTGTACTGCTTGTTGTCGTTACGGAACTGGAAGGAACCGTCCGGCCGCAATTCGGCAATCTCGAATTCCAGCGCTTCCAGCATCTTGACCACTTCATCGCGCGGGATAGTCAGACCCAGGATACGCGGTATCTCACTCAAAGGCAGCTCGATGATATGCGGAGAGCGGATTTGCGGGTAGACATCCACTATTCCCCGGCTAACTTTGCCCCCGGCAATCTCCTGCATCAACTGCATGCCGCGCCGGACCCCGGCCACGGTCAGCTCAATATCCACCGACCGCTCAAAGCGTTTGGCCGCTTCACTGACAGTACTGAAAAGGCCGCGCCCGGTCTTGCGAATGTTAGCCGGATCAAAGTTCGCCCCTTCCAGGGCCACATTAACCGTCGTATCCTTAACCTCGGACTCGGCACCGCCCATAACCCCCGCCATCGCGATAGGCTTGTTGGCATCGGCGATCAGCAGGATCTCCGGCGTGAGTTCGTGTTCTTTGTGGTCGATTGTTTGCATCTTCTCGCCCGGCCTGGCCCGCCGGACAATTATCTGCTTGCCCTGCAATTCATCATAATCAAAGGCGTGCAAAGGCTGGCCGATTTCAAGCATGACATAGTTAGTTATGTCAACAATGTTGTTAATCGGGCGAATACCTACCGCCGACAGCCGGTTCTGCATCCAGTCCGGGCTGGGGCCGATTTTGACGCCTTCGATAACCATCATGCTGTAGCGCGCGCAGAGGTCGGGGTCATCAATCTTAACGCTAATTTTTTCGTTTATGGGCGAACCATCTTCGACCACGCGGATTTCGGGCGGGTAAACTTTCTCGCCAGTCATAGCGGCCACTTCACGGGCCACGCCTACCATGGAAAGGGCCCGGCCCAGGTTCGGGCTGAGTTCGATATCCAGGATTACATCACCCAGGACCGCCGCCAGGGTTTCACCGACCGGGAATTCGGAGTTGAGGACAACGATACCATCGAAGTCTTCCGAAATACCCAGTTCAAGGGCGGCCACCGCTACGGCGTTGCTATCCACGCCGCGCATCTTCCCGGCCTTGACGGTGAAGTAGGGCAATTCGCCCGACTCCAGCAGGGGCTCGGTACGCTTTCCGGCAGCGTGCTCATCAACCAGTTTATGGCCGTCAATTAGTTTCGCGCCCGGCAGTGCCAGCGGGATTTTATCGCCCTCTTTCAGGTTGAAGGCTCCGGTGACGACCTGGTAAACCTCATTACCATCGGTTACCTGTAAGACTACCAGGCGGTCCGCGTTGGGATGTTTCTCAATTTTCTCGACCTGGCCCACTACAACCTTATCCCAATCCTGCCCGACCCGGATAATTTCAGCCACCTCCAGGCCGCGCAGGGTCAGTCCAGCCGCCAGTTCTTCCGGCGAAAGGGTCAGGTTAACGTAGTCTCTTAGCCAGCTCAGTGGCACTTTTATCATTTAAGGCTCCTTTTGCTAGGCGAATTGTTCCAGGAATCTCAGGTCGTTACGGAAGAACTGGCGGATATCATCAATCCCATATTTCAAAAGTGCAATCCGGGAAGGCCCCATGCCGAAAGCGAACCCGCTGTATTTTTCGGGGTCAATATCAACATTGCGCAAGACCTGGGGATGCACCATACCGGCTCCCAGGATTTCCAACCAGCCGCTATACTTACAGACCCGGCACCCTTTGCCGTCGCACAGCATGCAGTCAATCGAGAGGTCTACACCGGGCTCTACGTAAGGGAAGTAGTCGTTACGAAAACGTACTTTGCGTTCCGGGCCAAATAACCGCCGGGCGAAATCGGTCAGGGTGCCGCGCAGGTCGGCCAGGGTAATATTCTGGTCAACGGCCAGGCCCTCTACCTGGTAGAACATAAAGTCGTGGGTGGCGTCGGTGGCTTCGCTGCGGTAGCACTTACCGGGCACAATTACCCGGATAGGCGGTTTTTGTTTCTCCATCACCCGGATCTGGTTGGGTGAAGTATGGGTCCGCAACACAACCGACTCGCTGAAATAGAAAGTGTCGTGCATTGACCGGGCAGGGTGGCCGGGCGGCATATTGAGTTGTTCGAAGTTGTAGTAATCCAGCTCAACTTCCGGGCCTTCGGCAATCTGGAAGCCCATCGCCGTAAAAGCGGCAACAATTTCGCGCATGGTCCGGGTAATAATATGGACCCGGCCGGTCTCCACCGGGCGGCCCGGCAAAGTGACGTCCACCTGGTCGCTAGCCAGGCGCTGGTTAAGGGCGGCGGCCTGTAAACCAATCAGGCGGGTAGCGTCGGCTTCTTCCAGGGCTTTGCGGGCGGCGTTCACAACCTGGCCCACGATCGGCCTTTCTTCGGGCGGGAGCTGGCCCATACCGCGCAGGAACCCGGTTAGCTCGCCCTTCTTACCCAGGTATTTCAGGCGCCATTCGTCGAGAGCTACCAGGTCACTGGCCGTACCCAGTTCGCCCAGCGCCCGCTGCTGCATTTCGGCAACCTGGTTTTGAATTGTCATTTCCTTCTCCTTAGAATCAAAAAACTGCCAGGCCAAAAACCATGCATCCACTGTAAATCTTACAGGGACGCGGTTGGCTGACAGCACTTTAACCAGTCAAATTAATTTAGACAACTGGAAAAAATAATTGCTCTCAACGCAGCACCACCACGCGGTACCACCCTGCTTGCTCCTGATACTACATAAAGTATCAAAAGCCGCTTCATTCCGGCCCGGCGAAGGGCCCATACGCTCTATAACGGGAGCTACCGGAGCGGGCTACTTACTTGAAGACTTTCGAGCGAATTTGAGCCGGTTGATTGCGTGCAATTTTAAAGCTCAATAGCGAAAGCCGGGTTCAAGTGTTGACCTGTCGGCTCGGGAGTGAACTTCGTCCGGTCTTTCCTGGAAGCGGCTTTCAGTCTCCGACCGCTTCTCCCTGCCAGTTCTTGCCGGATTACTCTCTCCGTCGTTGCCTTTGGGAATTGTTACTACAGGCCTGGAATTATTTCAGTCCGGGCACCAGTGTATTTTAGCTCAATTAAATCCTTTTGTCCACCGGCTTACCCAGGTTGGTATTACATTGATTAATATTATAAAACAAAGAGAAGATAGCCAAAACGGCTGGATATTTTTTGTTTTTCAACCTTGCATTTATTAAAAGTCTATGCCATACTTTTAAGCAGAAAGAACCACACCTTACCTCATATATTTGCATAACCAGGCAGTTAAATAGCGGACAGGAACAAGAATGATAAAGACTGATCCAAACCTTAAAAGTCATTTCAGCTACCAGACCGGTGTATCATTGATCCTGCCGAAAGACTGGCGAGAAGTGCAGCGGCCCGGTTTCGCGGCTTCCTACCAGAGTACCGCCGAACAAAACCCTTCGCCCAGCCTGGGCATCCAGGTCTTTCCCGGCGGCGAAGCAGCACCCCAGGCCTACCGCCAGGTCGCCCAGATGTTGCAAGAAGTACCCCTGCAAAACTTCAAACAGCTGTACCAGGCCGAATCAACCCTGGACGGGTATCCGGCGATAATTTTCACCGCCTCCTGGCAGGATAAAACCACCGGCCGGACCGTAATCCAGCACGTGGCCGTAGTCCAGGTAGACGCCTATATTTTCCCGATTATCGGGCTGGTAACGCCCGAACAGGCCGATAAGTACCTGTCGGTAATCAACGCCGCGATGCGTTCGATTCGCTTTATTTCAATGGTAGATGAAGATTAGACTGGGAGGCTTCCGATGTCCTTACCGCACATGGTGAGTTACTTTCACAAACCCTTGATGCTCTCGCTGGAAGTGCCGGAAGATTGGGCCAGGGCTAATATGCCGGATACTATCCTGGCCCTCTTTGGCCCGGAGGTATCCAATTACCGGACTAATCTCGGCTTCAACCTGCACCGGCTAACTTTAGCCACGCCGGACAGCTTTGATAACCTGATAAACGCCTCTTACTTCAGCGGCCGTATGGAAAATTCGTTTGAGGAATTTCAGATGGTCGAAAACGCCAAATTTACCCTGGACGGGTTAGAGGCTTTTCAGGCCCGCATGAAATGGGTGGGCGAAGAAGCGGGTGCCCGTCTAGCCCTGACCCAACTCGACCTGCTGGTCAAGATTTCGCCGGATACGGTCTGCGAAATTCACGGCTATACCCTCCAGCAGTTTGAAACGGATAATATCCCGGTTCTTGAATATATGCTCGGCTCTATCCGGTTCATCCCGCCCAAACCGGTCACAAAAGGACAGCCCTACCACATCGAAATAAGCCCTAACTAAAGAAAGTAGTAAGTAACGCGTTCCAGCCAGAAAATAAGGGCATGCAGGAACTGAAAGGCGAACAGCGCCAGCACTACTACCATACCGGGCAGCCCAATCCGCCAGAGCCGCCCCAGGAACCGGCCGGCCATGATTACCAGGGCCACGATAATATATAACTGGTAACGGCTTTCGATCCCCTGCGCGCCCTCGGCCAGGGCAAAGGCCAGGCCGGTCAGGCCCAGCGCCAGCAGCGCGCCACCTACCGGCCCAAGCTGCCAGGGGCGTTCCAGGTTCTTTTGCAGAATTTCATTTTTCCCCAGCCAGCGGCGCGAGACCCACAATGCTATCCCTCCGAGAGTCGCCAGCAAAACCACCATCCCAAACCATTCCCGCGAGTCAGTATATATGCGGCGGAGAGTCTGGAAAAGGTCAAAGGAAGGCTTCGAGTCCCCGCCGGAACTCGCCCCCATGCCACCGGTAAACTGGGTTAAAATCAGCCCGACGTGGTTATAGTAATACAGAATGAAAGCCAGTATTAAAGCAATCAGCCAGCAGCCCGCCAGGTAGAAAACATCGCGCCGGGCCACTTTACCACCCAACAGGCTTATCACCCCGATGTAAAGGACCATAAATACGTTTGTGAAAAGGAACGTGCCGTAGTGAGAAAGGAATACCAGCAGCAGGCAGGCTACTGGCAGCAAGTAGCGCAAGGCTACCACCAGGCGCGGCCAGACCTGTTTGTTCCAGCGTCCGGTCTGCCGCATAAAGAAGCGGGTAAGGGCGCTGGGAGTCGTTGAACCGGACCGTGAGAGTTGGCCCAGGCCGAACGGGTCAGTATCGTCCGAGTTGTCTGTATCGCCAGGGCCTGACTGGTTTAAGTGAGTTGTATCAGCACCGGTGGCCGCCCCGTCCCCGCCAGGCCCTGTTATAGGAGCCGTATTGACCGGCAAGGCCGTTATCTGACGCCTGCTGATATGGCGCATATAGTCCAGGGTGCCGGTTATTACACACAGGAACAACAGGAAGGTCCAGACCCCGAACAGGTTGGCATGGTTCCCCTGGGAGAAAATCTGGAATTGAAAGCGGTTGATCGCATAGAAAGCGGCCGCAATCAGGGCGGCCCAGTTGGTCCCGGTTTGCAAAGTTGGCACCAGGGACAATCTTAAAGGGCTGTCTTTGCGTGGAGCCAGGTGGTAGGCGGGCAGGCGCAACAGGCTGGCCAGGTAAAATACCATGAAAACGCCGGTAGCCGCCAGGATTGAGTTCGCCAGTTGAATCAAATTACCCACGGCCTGGTCCTTGAGGCCGCTCAGGATAGTAAAGGGCCACAGGAAAAAGTATAGGCCGGGTGGATAGGGCGCGGCGCCCCGGTTGTTGGGCAAACCTTCGGTGAAAACCCACCTGCCGTCAATAACACTTTGCAAGCGGTGAATATTCAGGCCCACATCGCTTGATATAAACTGGGGATGCAGCTGGAAGAAATATAAGATTACAAACTGCATCAGGAAAAGTAGAGCCAGGATAGCCCCTTCGTTGCGGGTGGTCGGTACGCCTAATTTCTGGAAAAGGCGCGGTATAAACTCCGCCGCCAGGTAGGCTACCACCCACATGAAAAACAGAATCCGGATGAAATCCTGTTCCATCAAAGTGGTCAGGTTAAGCCGGTCGTTAATCAACCAGTAAGATAGACCGGCGACAATTACCCCGCCGCCCACCAGCGCCCAGACAGCTGGAACCCCGATTGAAATAAAGATTAATACACCAAGCACCGCCGTAAAGACCAGCGGTAAGAAATCACCGTCCGGTGGGCGAATAAAAGCCTGTTTATCCAGTTCGGCCGGGTCAACCTTCACCCAATCGACCGCCACGCCCAGGTCACGCGGGTCACCTGCCGGGCGGAAAGTAGTCGTCTTTAATTTCAGGTGCAAATGCCCGTTGCGGAACCATTCCCCGGGCACGAAAAAGCTTTGCTCGGCCCAACTGTCTTTGGGTGGGGCCGGAAGCGTTACGGGATGCTGGTCATTAATTACTACGGTGAGGACAGGATTATTAATATTGGCCGAGGTGTTATACCGGATAGTGACGGTTAGCGGCTGCGAACCAATGCCGGGGAAATCAACCTTACTTTCGGACCCGCTCCAGCGGTAGCTCAAGCCATCCCAGGGGGTAGTTGTGCTGATACGAGTGTTTTCGCCCGGTTCACGCGTATTAAAGCTGCTGACAAAGGGCCGGTCCAGCCGGTCGCCCACATCTACCTTATACGAGGGCCGGGTCTGGTAGGCCAGACCGTAAGAAGTAACGGCAATAAAAAAGATCGCAACCAGGGTAATACAACCCAGCCCGGCTCCCCTTTTGGGGTTAAGCAAAGCATAAGCTTTGGCCTGGGGAAGGCCCGCACTTTCGGGGTCTCTTCCGGTCTCTAGCTCCCCGGGATGAATATTATGCCGAATATTGTCTTCCAAACGCTGGCTTCCTGAACTTTATAGGTTTAAGGACAAACTAATGTCCGTAGTAAATTAGCCGGTCGAAGAAAAGCGCCAGGGTGCCGATGGTAATCCAGCTTCCCAGGGAAACGGTGAGTAACATACCTGTCCAACCCCGGCCCCGCTGTTCCTGCCTGGCCCACAACCGGTCCAGGAAAAGACCCGCGCAAAGAGCGACTATGGGCAGTAAGAAAAGCGAGTAACGGACGTACAGGTTCAGCAACAGGCCCACCAGGGCAAAAACAACCGTCGTGCCAACCCAGACCAGCCCTATCCAGAAGAGCCGCCGGGCTGCCCGGTTTGCCTGCTCCTCCTGGCCTGTCTCCCGCTGGCGCGAGGACCGCCAGAGCCACCAAAGGCCCCAGGGCAGCATCAGCAACGGGAATACGGCGTAATAGACCCTGGCCTCACTCCAGAAACCTTTTAGCCCACCGGTTATAAGTTCGCCCACGGTATCCACGCCCTGCCGCCTGACCAGACCCAGGCGAGGGTCGCCCACGGAGCCTCCGACATAGAACGCATGTATATCGTCTTTTTTGGCTGTAAATTCCGGTTTGCCCTGGACTTTATTGTTCAAAGAGTCCAACGCTTGCGGCACCATATCGCGCATAGTCACCCAATGATAGCTGCCAATCGCCAGGGCTACCGCCAGCAAGAAAGCGGCTAACATTACAGTTGCCTGCTTACGGCTTTCCCGGCGCAGCCAGAGCACAATACCGGCGGCCAGGA
>JAQBPB010000024.1 GCA_028287745.1 Chloroflexota bacterium | reverse complement strand
CGAAAGACCTTTTTTTACTCTGGCACAAATAATTTAAGTAGTTGTTCTGGGAAGGCTAGCCCCTCTGAATGACAGGGTACGTGAGTAGAGGCGCTGGTGTTGGCCGGTGGTTTGGTTTGGTTTGATTGTATTAGGGTGGTTCACTGGCCCTGCAATAGGCGGCAGGGCCACTGAGTCAAATAAGGCCAGGGTTAAATAGGCGGGTCCGGGTCGTAATCATCACCCGCTTCGGCTACCCGCGGTAGTGGCGCAGCGGAACCGGGTTTAACCGGGGCAGCCTTTGCGCGCTCCTGGAAAGAAGCCGTCTGGGCGGGTTTGATTCTTTCTTGCGAAGGAGCAGCCGGGACTGGCTTTACTCTTTCCTGAGAAGAAGCCGGTAAGCTGGAACCGGGATTTCCCTGGGCGGTTGCGTGCCTGGAAAGTGCCGCCGGGGGCGGGACCTGGCGAGAGGCCGGCGGTTGGGCCGGAGCCAAAGTTTCAGGGGAAGCGGACCGGGCAGCGGCTTCTTCAGAGCGCCAGGCGTTCAGGCGCCGCTCTATTTCGCGCTCGTAACCGCGGTCGGTCGGCTCGTAATAGCGCCGGTCTTCAAGGGCTTCCGGCAGGTTTTGCTGGTAGACAAAACCACCCTCATAGTCGTGGGCGTACTTATAATCTTTTCCGTAGCCGAGGCTTTTCATTAGCTGGGTGGGCGCGTTGCGCAGGTGCAAGGGCACCGGGTCGTTGCGTGTCTGGTGGACATCGGCTTTGGCCTGGTTGTAGCCGGTATACAGGCGGTTGCTTTTGGGTGCGGTAGCCAGGTAGACCGCGCATTCGGCCAGGGCCAGGGCACCTTCCGGCATACCAAGAAAGTGCATGGCCTGTTGGGCCGCCATCGCCAGCGGCAGGGCCTGGGGGTCGGCCATACCAATATCTTCAACCGCCATCCGGACTAACCGCCGGGCGACATACAGCGGGTCCTCTCCGCTCTCCAACATCCGGGCCACCCAGTAGAGAGTCGCATCGGGGTCGCTGCCTCTTACAGATTTATGTAAAGCAGAAATTATATCGTAGTGCATCTCGCCGCCTTTGTCGTACAACAAAGACCGGCGCTGGACCGCGTTTTCAATCGCTTCCAGGTCTATAACGACCGGGGCACCGGGGGTAGCGGGTGGCGGAGCAGTAGTAACGGTCAGTTCCAGGATATTGAGGGCCGAACGGGCGTCGCCGTTTGCCAGGTTTATAAGGGCTTCTTCGGCCGCAGGAACCAGTTCCAGGGCTTCCAGGCCCAGGCCGCGCACCGGGTCGGTCAGGGCGCGCCGCAGGACCAATCGAATTTCATCGTCGCTCAGGGCCCGCATTACAAAGACCCGGCTGCGCGATAGTAACGCGGCATTCACCTCAAAAGAAGGGTTTTCGGTGGTCGCACCAATCAGCGTAACCGTACCGTTTTCAACCATGGGTAAGATTGCGTCTTGCTGGGCCTTATTAAAGCGGTGGATTTCATCTATAAAGAGGATGGTGCGCTGCTTGCCACCGGTCGCTTTACGGCGCTGGCGAGCTTCCTCCACGACCTTGCGCAAGTCGGCCACCCCGGCCGAAGTGGCGCTTATGCGGGCGAAATGGGAACGGGTCAGGCCGGCGATAACCTCCGCCAGGGTAGTCTTGCCAACACCGGGCGGCCCCCATAAAATAATCGAAGAAAGGCGGTCACTTTCGACCGCCCGGCGCAGGGCCGCCGCCGGGCCGGTTAGATGTTCCTGACCGATAAATTCATCGAAATTTAGGGGCCGCATTCGGGCAGCCAGTGGAGCATCAGGCGCGACTTCCAGTGTATGACCGGGAAAAGAAGTCGAAGGAGCGGCGGAAGAATCATCATCAAACAGGCGGCTCTGGGTCATTTAGTTAAGCGGTCCTTTACTATCCAAGCCGGGCTAATTGAGACAAATAATTCATCATTAGCTGGATTACTATAATGGAAAAAATAAACGAGAAGAAGTCAATTCCGTTTACGGCGGGTAAAATAGACCGGTAAGGAGCAATTATCGGCTCGGTCAGGCTGGTAATCATCCTAGCAAAAGGATTGTCCATTAAAGGCGGCACGAACATACCGATCAGCCACAGGATGACCCGCAGCATCATCATGATAAACAGGGCAAACAAAAGATAATATGCTACCCAGGCTAAAATTGCCATTACTTACACTCCTTATGCCGGACTAATTTCCGGTCAGCGGAACCCTACACTTTGGGCCAGGACCTGCGTTATTACCTGGATTACCAGTATAGCTATAATTGGCGAGAGGTCAAATCCGCCCACACCACCACCGCCCATCAGGTTACGGATAGGGGCCAGCACCGGCTCAGTAAATTTATTCAAAATCTGGCTGATAGGGTTGCGGCCCATCGGGTCCACCCAGGATAATAATGACCGGACAATAATCGCAATCACCAGAATATTAAGAATCCATACAATTAAACTAATAATCATTTTAAGTTAGCTCCTAAAAAGTTGCCAGCGGACAAACGACTGACTACCTTAGCTCGTAAAGTTCCGGGCTAAGGAATTTAACCAGGCTATAAGTAAAAATACTCTCGTAAGCATCCTGGCGGCTGCGCAGATTCTTGCTCAAGTAACCCAGCGCTCCACCGGCCTGTTTGCTATGCTTGACCTCAAACAGGCGGTCGGTCGCATCGCCCAGTTCAAAACCGGCTTCCAGGTCTCGCACAATAGGCGGCGGTAATGGCATAACCAGGCCGCTCCCGGCCGATATATTCCCGGAGCGGTCCACGATAACACACCAGGCGCAGGTGTAAACTTCTCCGGCCAGTTTAAGGATACCACCTTCCAGACCAACCCCGAAATGGGCCCCGTTCAGGCCATCCAGGGCCGCCTGCGCCCGGCTCAAAGCGCCCCGGCGCGTTTCTTCGTCACCGACCGGCTGGTCGCTAACGCCGCTGGGTACTTCCAGGCCCTCAACGGTTACGCCGGTAATGCCGGGCAGCAACCCTTCCGCAACGACTCGCTCCATCACGGACCGGGCCGCCCCGACTTTTACCGGGTTCTTTGAGCCAACCGCCACTTTCAGGTGTGAATCATTTCCTGTTTTAGCTGAAAAGTCCAACCATACGCTCCTTAATTCTACGGATTTTATTCCACAAAGTTCCAAAGACTGCAGGGCAATTATACTATTTAATTGACTGCTAATCAGCCTGAACAGGGCCGCTAATCAGGCCGATTCTAAAAATGAAAAAGCCAGTCCTCCCGAGGGAAGACCGGCTTTTCGGTCAGGTCAAATTGAAACTACTTAACCGTCGAATTGTACTCTTCCAGGCGGTCGTTTTCCTTCTTGACAACTTCGTCCAGGGCCTGCTTGGCCGTAGGAACCTTGCCGGTCAAGAACTGGTCCATAGCGGCTTCCACGTTCTGGCGGGAGCCGGAGAAAGAACCAAAGACGGCCCCGGCAGTAGCCGGGCTGGCCGGAGTGGCCCGCAACTGGTCAATAGCGACTTTGAACTGCGGATACTTAACCAGGGCTTCCTTCATGTCCGGCAGGTCATAGGAAGCCTTGCGAGTCGGGTAGTAACCAGTGTTCGAGGCGAAGAATGATTGGTTTTCCGGCTGAGCGGTAAACTTCACAAACTCCCACGAGCCTTGCTGCTGGTCCGGGGTGCCCTGGGTGGTAATCCACAGGGAAGCGCCACCGATAATTACACCACCCTTGGCATTGTCCGGTTTGGGCAGGTAGCCAACGCCTACATCAACTTTACCACCACTGTTGGCGGCCGAAGTAATGTAGTTGCGCAGGGTAGCGATACTTTCGAAGGTCATAGCTGCTTCACCTTTGGTGAAGTTAGCCGCGACGGTCGTGTTGGCGGTGGTACCGCTGTGGCGGCCCAGGCTGCGGCCCACACCGGCATCCTGTACCGACTTGAGGAAGTTCAGCCAGTTCTGACCGGCTTCGCTGTTGAAGACCAGCTTGTTAGCGCGGGTACCGGTCCGGCCGTTGTTCGGCTCGACCAGTAAAGCGCCCTGCTCGGCCATCTGCTGCTCAAGGATCCAGCCGTAGAGGCTGAAGTCCATGCCGCTGCGGGTGATTTTGCCACTGGCGTCTTTCTTGACCAGCTTCTTGGCGGCGGCCAGCACTTCGCTGTAAGTCGTCGGGGGCTTTTCAGGGTCCAGGCCAACTTCCTTGAAAGCGTTCTTGTCGTAGTACATAACCGGCGAAGAGCTGTTCAAAGGCATCGAGTATAGAGTGTTGTTAACAGTGTAGTAGCTGGCGACAGCCGGTTCGAGGTCCTGGACCAGCGACTGCAGGTTTTCTTTGTTGATGAAATCCTGGACGGGAATAATCTTCTTGGTGTCGATCATTGCCTGGGTTCCGATGTCATAAATCTGGACAACGTTCGGCAGAGCGCCACCGGCCAGGGAGGTGCGGAATTTGGCGATAGTATCATCGTAGTTGCTGTTAGTAATCGCTTCTACGTAATACTTGGCCTGGCTGCTGTTAAACTTGTTGACCATCTGCTGCAGGATAGCGGCGTTAAAGCCGCTGAAGCCGTGCCAGAAAGTAATTTTTACCGAACCGGCAGCCGGGGCTACGGTCGGGTAAGGAGTTGCGGTCGGGGCCGGTGCGGCGGCCGCCGTTGTAGCAGCACCAGCCGCTGCAGTTGTAGCAGCCGCCGTGGTAGCAGTACCAGCCGCGGTGGTGGCTGAAGCTGCTGTTGTAGCCGAGGCGGCGGTGGTGGCAGCGGCAGCAGCGGTGGTGGCAGCGGCTGCCACAGTCGTCGCAGCCGCCGTTGTAGCAGTACCAGCGGCGGTGGTAGCGGCAGCAGCGGCGGTGGTGGCCGGGGCGGTGGTGGCGGTATTATCGCCGCAAGCCGCCATAAGAGTTGCTACTAGCATCGCTACTAGCGCCAGTGAAAAAAACTGGCGTAAAGTCTTCATTGATTTCAAGTTCAACCTATCCTCTCTTGGGAAAAACTACAGTGGTAAATAGTAACCGGCTTTCTTTCATTGTAAGCCTACCCTGGGCGCCAAAGCGTAATACTTCACCTTTGAGCCCAGGGCGGCTATTGAACCTGCCTGGTACTATCTTGCATCCTTCATTGATAAAAATTAGCCTTTGAGCGCACCGGCGGTTAAACCGCGCACCAGCTGGCGTTGACCAATAATCAGTAATAGCAGGGTTGGTAGCATAACGATAAGAGTGCCTGCCATCTGGAGGTTGAAAATAGCTGCTTCGGTTTGCCGGAAAGCGGTAATGCCTACCTGGGTGGTACGCCAAACCGAGCTATCGGTAATCAAAAGCGGCCAGTAGTACTGATTATAAGTATTTAAGAAAGCATAGACTGCCAGGGTTCCCAGGGCCGGGCGGGAAAGAGGCAGTAAGATTGACCAGAGGTAGCGCGTGCGCCCACATCCGTCAATTACGGCCGCTTCGTAAAGGTCCTTGGGAATGGTCATAAAGTATTGACGCAGCAGGAAGATACCGAATCCGGTTGCCAGAAACGGCACAATCAAGCCCTGGTAGCTATCTTTCCAACCCAAATCACGGGCAATCGTAAGGTAATTGGGGATTACCGTCGCTTCCCATGGAATCATCAGGGTTGCCAGAAAAACCATAAAGAAAATGTTCTTGCCTGGAAATTCCAGGGTTGCCAGAGCGTACGCAGCCAGGGCCGAAGTAACAAGTTGGCCCAGCGTAACGGTCAGCGAGACTACAAAAGAGTTTATGATCCAGCGGCCCAGGTTCGGCTCTTGAGCAAAAGCCTGCCCGAAGGAACTAAAATCCAGTTTGCTAAAGTCCGGGATAAGCGAAGGAGCCAGGGTACTGCCTTGCAATGCTAGCGAAAGTGAAAACAAAATCGGAAACAGAACTATCAGCGAAGCCAAAAGCAACAGGAAATATACCCCAACCTTGCGGGCCACTTCCATCACCTGGTAGGACGAAGAATGAACTTCGTCGGGTCTTCTGGAAACTTCTGCGCTCATTGGTAATGCACCTTCCTATCAAGTACCCGGTATTGGATCAGAGTTAGAACTAATACCACCATGAATAGCATCACCGCAATAGACGAAGCAAAACCGTACCGGGTATCTTTAAAGAACGCGGTAAACAGGTTGTAGACCATAACATTGGTCGAGCCGTTCGGCCCTTCGTTGGCAATCAAGACGTTAAACTGGGTGAATGCCTGGAAACAGCTAATCGTTGAGATAATAAACAGGAACAGCAGGGTGGGCGTTAGTAAAGGAAGCGTCAGGTAACGGAACGCATTCCAGTTATTTGCACCATCAATTTTGCCGCTCTCATAGAGGTCCTGTGGAATAGCCTGGATACCCGCCAGGGTAATAATAAAATTAAAGCCCAGGGCGGTCCAGATAGTCATAAAGGCGACAGCCGGTAGAGCTGTAGCCGAATCCAGCAACAGGCCCTGGGTCTTGAGATTTAACAGGTCAACCAGCCACTTGGTGGCTTTGACGCTGGGATTATAGATAAGAGCCCAGATTACACTGGCACTGGCAACCGAAATCGCCACACTGCTGGTGAAGATGGTGCGGAAAATACCGATAGCCCGCACTTTAGCGGTTGCCAGGACCGCGAGCGCGACCGAAGCGGCAATTCCCAGTGGCACAACCATCAGGCTAAACTGGATGGTTATAAGGACGCTTTTTAAGTACTCGTCCCGGCCACTACCGTCCAGGTTTAAAATCCGGCTGTAATATTTAACATCGTTGAACCGAACCGGCACACCGGCCTGGTCGGTTACAAAGAAGCTTAAATAAATAGACTGGAAGAAAGGCAAGAAAGTAAATATCACAAAGATTACTAGCGCCGGGAACATATAGAGCATGGCCCAGCCAAAATCTTTCCAGCGGCGGTTGCGCTGGTGCGCCGATAATACCTTTCTAGCATCCTTTCCTCCTGTCACTACGACTGGAGCGGTAGTTTCCTTTTCATCAAGGCCAGTGGTTAATGCTGGTTCAAAAGGCCGCGCAGGGGTAGAGTCAGGTCGATCAACTGCACTCATAAAGTAATTTACTTTCCTGATCTAGCAGTGCTGGTAAGCACATATTGTCGCTATTTTGTGTGGAACACGTGTGCGCGAAACGCGCTAACCTGATGAGCAGGGGGAACGCTTCGTCGCGCTACCTTTTTATTATAACCTATGTCCACTAAATTTTCTACAATAACATCGTTTATAATTTTGCCATTGAATTCTTAATAAAATATAAAGAAAGTTTTAATAGTTGTTTAAAACAGATGAACCGGATGTTAAAAGCTGGCCTATGCTATAATTATTTAGTGTAGTTTCTCTAAAAGATGGTCCAGGGAAGTTATTCTTTACGAAACAGTTTGCTCGCACAATTCGCGGATATTTTTTAAGGATGGATTGAAAGGAGACAAGTAAATGTCCCAGCAGTACAATCAGCCTGGCGGGCCACAGGGCCAGCCCCCGCAGTACGGTCAATCTCAGGGTAATCCAACGGGGCAACCCCCACAGTACGGCCAACCCCAGGGTAACCAGCCTTCCCAACCTCAAACGCCTTATGGAGCGCCGCCACCGAATTACCAGCCGCCCGCGCCACCGCCAAACTATGGGGGCCAGCCCGGCTACCAGCAACCCCAAAACGGTTACCCGGTGCAACCGGTAGCGCCTGTTAAACAAACGGCCCGGCAAGTTCCCGCGGATGCCTTTGAAAGAACTTTAAGCCTTCTGGTTTACCTGTGGGTCGGACTATGCGCGGGTGGGGTCCTGGGCCTGGGCGATACTCCCCTGGCCTTGCGTTCGGCCAGCGGTGGCTTAACCTACAGCGTGGCCTTCTCAATCAACCTGGGCTTCCTGGTCTGCCTGGCGCTGCCACTGGCGGTAATGTATGCCGCCAAACATGGCGAACTGGTCCGCTTTCATGCCAAGCAAGCCCTGTACCTGGGCATCGCTTACATCCTGGTCCGCCTGCTGGTTGAACTCCTTTACCTGATACCTTCCGCCGGGGTGCAGGACATTTTGTTCTCCGGCATTATTGTCGGCCTGTTACACGTCATTCTGGCCCTGGCGGCGGCCTATGCCGGGGTTAGGGCTTTTTACAACCGGGAACTTTATCAATTACCGTTAATCGGGGGATTTATTAAATAAGCATGGCAACTACCAATACCTTGAACCTGCCAATTTTGCAACTTCCGTTGAACCTAAAACAGCGCATCAGCCAGGGCCATCCGTGGGTCTATCGCAACCAGTTAGGCGAGGGACACGGCCCCAATATACCCACTGGAAGCTGGGTCCAGGTCAGGTGTGGCAATTTTACAGGCTACGGGTTATGGGATAGCTCCGGCCCTATCGCTATCCGCATCTTTTCAACCCGGCAGGTGCCGGACTTCCCCTGGGTGCTGGACCGGGTGGCCCTGGCCTGGGAGAACCGGGCTTCTTTGCGCGAAACCGGCCCGGGCAAGGACAAAACCGAAGCCTATCGCCTGATCTTCGGAGAAGGCGACGGCGTGCCGGGCATTACGGTCGACCTATACGGGCAATACGCCGTAGTGGCGACTTATTCGGCCGGGGTAGAAGCCCTTAAAGATTGGGTGGTCCAGGCTCTCCGCGAGATTGTCCCGCTCAAAGGCATTTTGCAGCGGGCCAAAGGCAAGAACACCGAGGCCGAGGCGGACGACCTGGGAACTGAAAGAGGCGGTGGGAAGCTCCAGGCACTCTGGGGCCGCCTGCCGCCCCGCGAACTGGTCATTGAAGAACACGGTTTGAAATTTAAGGCCAACCTGTTCGAAGGCCAGAAAACCGGCCTGTTCCTGGACCACCGCGAGAACCGCCGCCTGATCCAGGATTGGTCGAAAGATGCGACGGTCCTGAACTGTTTCTCGTATACCGGGGCCTTTTCGGTCTATGCTTTGCGCGGTGGCGCCAGGCAGGTGACCAGTTGTGATATCGCGGTCCAGGCGACCGCCGCCGCCACTGAGAACTTCCGGATAAACGGGTTCGACCCGGACGACCACGAATTCCTTAGCGAAGATTGCTTCGAACTGTTAACCCGGTTCGGCAAAGAAGGCCGCCGCTTTGACCTGGTTATCCTGGACCCGCCTTCGTTCGCTCATTCCAAAAAGAACGTCTATAGCGCCTTGCGCGGTTACACCCGCCTGAACCAGCTTGCCCTGAACCTGCTGAGTCCGGGGGGCTTGCTGGCTTCGGCCAGTTGTACCAGTTACGTATCACCGGAAATGTTCCGGGACATGCTGGCAACCGCCGCCTCAACCCAGGGTAAACGGCTGCAAATCCTGCACGACGCCGGGCAGCCGCTGGACCACCCGGTCCCGGCCCATTTCCTGGAAGGACGCTATTTGAAATTTATGCTTTGCCGGGTCCAGGCCCAGCCATAATTTCATTTGACGGGCCGCTTCAGGCGGCTTTTCTAAAACTCCGAGTTGACAAAATAAAGCATTACATATAAATATATCGTCCTGGATGCACTCTTTATGTAAGAAACCATCCGGGACGGTTTTTTTGAGTAGCGGCGAGTAAGCTAAATACCGCTGCTGATAAAACGCTCAGGGCAGGACAAGTTTTAAATCTTCCCATGCGTTAGAGCTTGCATGAGTAAGAAGCCGGGGATTTGTTAAAGATGTATCAAGATTTTAGCCGGAGCTGGAAAAGAATCCAGGCCGGGCTAAGTGTGTTATTGATTTGCCAGTTTCTCATTATCGGGTTAATTCCAGCCAGGGCGGCCGCGTCAGCCTCGGCTGACTACAGCTTTGCCAGCGGCGCTTTTCGGAAAGTCTGGGAAGGGCCGGACCTGCCGGTGGCCCAGCAGACAACCAGCCGCAGCTACACCTGGGGGCCGGAAGGTTGGGCCTTTAACACTGAAGAGTACCAGGAAAGCCCGGGCGGGCGGCGGTTGGTCCAGTACTTTGATAAGACCCGCATGGAAATCACCAACCCGGCTGCCGCGCCGGGCGACCGCTATTATGTGACCAACGGGCTGCTGGTAAAAGAAATGGTTTCCGGTCTTTTGCAACTGGGCAACACCCGGTTCAGTCCGTTGGAACCAGCCCTGGTGCCGGTCGCCGGGGATGCCGTAAATAACCCCGGCCCCACTTACCGCAGTTTCAAAGGGATCGCTTCGTTGGACCTGGATAATAAAGCGCCCGAACGTTCCGGCGAACTGGTCAACGCCACGCTGGACCGGGACGGTCAGGTAAGTCAGGATACGACCTTAAATAAATATAACGTCAGGTATTCCTACTTCAGCCCGACCCTCAGCCATAATATTCCCGCCGTATTCTATGAAAATTATATGACCCAGCAGGGGCCGGTTTTCCGGGACGGCCAGCCTGGCACCGGGCCGGTATTTGACTGGCTCTCGACTATGGGCTACCCCATAACCGAAGCCTACTGGTCAAAAGTGGTCGTGGCCGGACATACCCGCGACGTGCTGATACAGCTTTTCGAACGGCGGGTGCTGACCTATACCCCGGACAACCCGGCGGCCTTCCTGGTGGAGATGGGCAATGTCGGGGCGCATTATTACGCCTGGCGTTATGCGGGTGGGCCGCGAGTTGCGCCCTGGGCAACCGTCAATATCAGCAACCAGGCCGGTTGTATTTTAACCGTGACCCTAAACGGCCAGGATAACCTGGCGGTAGAAGTGACAGCCAATGCCACCAGGTCCTTCAAGCTTGCTCCGGGCGAATACAGCTACCGGGGCACTGCCTGTAATGCGCCGCCCCGTGAAGGCCAGACCGGTTTTGACCCCGGTAGCCAGAATGATTGGAAATTCTACTTTATTTAAGTTAAATGTAGGGTTGGAGGAAGTTTATAAGTGCCAGTAGTTCAAAAGCGGCGTGAAATATTACGGTTAGGTAACATTAGTATTACAACTATTAAAAATAGGTTTACAGGCCGGGATTTTTATTTATAATAAATGTACAGGGCAAAGTTAAACCCAATATAGAATTGTAAGAGACTTAATAATTTTTAGTGACCAAAAGGGTTAAAAAGTAGTAAAAGGTACAGATTCAATGAACAAGGTATTAGTTATTGAGGACAGTGTGGCGCAGGGTTTAGACATGAAAATGGGATTGGAAGAACAAAACTTTCAAGTTGTCGTCGCCACTACTGTTTTCGAAGCTTTCCACGCATTAAAAGAAACCACACCAGATCTAATAATACTGGATACCGTTTTGCCCGGTGTGGACGGAATTGAGCTTTGTAGGACTCTTAAAAAAGATTACCAGACCCGTAATGTTCCGATAATAATGTTCAGCAACGATAACAAGCTGCACAATATGATAAAGGCCTATGAGGCGGGGACAGATTACTTTATAGTAAAGGATGAAGAAAGCAGCAAGGCACTTTTAATCCTGGCCGACAGCCTGCGCTATCGCAAACAGCGCCGGTTGAGCCTTTCAGCATAAGCTAGATATAGCCAACTTTAATACTTAAGTTAACGGGTCGTGGATACGGCCCGTTTTTAATTTAAGTCAACTTTGCCACATGTATAATTATCTTTAATAAATAATTAATTTGGTATTGACATTTAGCTTTTGGCGTTGTTATAATCCTGATGAGGAAAATTTCCTCCTTCGTTAGTAAATTAGGTATAAAGGGGCGCCACCCTTTATCCACTACAGGTTAGCCGACATAAAATTTATTAAGGTAACGTCAAAGAACACCTGAATAATTGCTTTGAGCGGCAGAGAGAAAGAGGACAGAGCTGTTATGGCTGTTAAGTTATTTATTGGTAATTTATCGTTCAAAGCGACTGAGGACAACTTACAAGAGTTGTTTAGCCAGGCTGGTAACGTAGTTTCAACCCGTGTGATTACCGACCGTGAAACCGGCCGGTCAAGAGGCTTTGGGTTTGTAGAAATGTCGAGCAAGGAAGAAGCGGACAAAGCGATCGAATTGTTCAACAATTACAACCTGGTTGGGCGCGATATTGCGGTGAACGAAGCGCGTCCGCGCGAAGAAGGGGCCGGGGCAGGCAGCCGGGGCGGTTATAGTAATTCTTCCAACCGGAGCCAGTCGGGCACTTACTAGGAGTGACTGACAAGCCACGGGCTGTCATAACTTAATTGGATGTGTAACCCTGAGAAGATTCGGAAATAGAAGGAAAGGTTGGTTTTGTTCCTTTTAATTCTGAGTCTTCTTTTTTGCTTTCCGTTTCATTACCCTCCTGGCCCAGGTAATAGTCAAGGATCCCGTAGACGGACTTTAACGCGAAGGGTTTGGTCAAGATATTATCGGCGGCCGTCTTTTCCAGGTCCAGCATATAAGCCGTACCGCTCAGGATAATAACAGGGATATGCTGTAAGTTTGGGTCGGATTTTATGAAACCGGCTAACTCCACCCCGCCTAAATCAGGCATTCTAACATCCGTAAAAATAAGGTCAGGCACTTCTTCCTGGGCTAACTTTAGCCCTTCCAGGCCGTTGCTGGCAATCAGTATATCGTGGCCCTTTTTTGCTATTATCCGCTTAAGTAATAAAGTTATACCTGGATCATCATCTATCACCAGAATCTTGCTCATCCGTTCCAAACTCCTTACCATAGAGTATAGTGGTGTGCAGCCTTCTTGTAGTAAATGGCAGGTCTATTAATTATAGAAAGGCTGCGTAATTGTTGTATTATAACATACGGCTTAATTTCGGTTTCTAAAATTTAGCATAATTTATCTTTCCAAAAGGGAAATTATTTTTAATATGGGTGGTTTAATAATTCTAGGGGGCGGGGCCGAATTTCAAAAGGGTAACGAGCAGGCCGACCAATATGCCCTCCAACAGGCCGGGGGCCCTGCATCCCCGGTTGTAATCCTGCCAACTGCCGGTGGCGCGGACGGCGGTATTTCAATGGCCTCTCGCAACGGTGTTGAGTGGTTCCGGTCCCTGGGAGCAAGGCATGTGGAAGCCCTGCCGCTGACGAACCGCACCGATGCCACTAACCCTGAACTTGCCGCCCGCCTGGTTGGGGCCAAACTTATCTATATGGCCGGTGGAAACCCGGTACACCTGCTGGAAGCCCTGGAAGGTAGCAAATGTTGGGAAGCCATCCAGGCTGCCCTGACAAACGGGGCGGTTGTCGGTGGGGCCAGCGCCGGAGCAATGGTTTTGATGGAATACCTGTACGACCCGTCCAGCGGTAAAGTGAGGCCCGGCCTGGGCCTGGTGCCCGGCGCGGTCTTTGCGCCCCATTTCAACAGTTTTGGCAAGAAATGGGTACCGCAATTACAGGCGGCCCTGCCCCACTCTTTGTTAATCGGGGTAGATGAAAAAGTGGCTATCATCGGGCAGGATAATAACTGGCAGGTTTACGGCCGGGGCTGGATAACTATCTACCGGCAGGGCAAGCCCTTCAAGTACCAGGGAGGCCAGCCGTTTAAACTAGTGCCATGACCCTAGTCCCGTTTCATCAGCTTGACCAGGTGAAAGACCTTATTGAGCAGGGCCGGGACCTCATAGCCCCCTTCGGGAATAATCAGGTCGGCGTAGCGTTTAGCCGGTTCGACAAATTCCAGGTGCATCAGCCGGACCGTATTAAGGTACTGGTCTATCACGGATTCGACGGTCCGGCCGCGTTCGGCCACATCCCGGCGCAGGCGGCGAATAAAGCGGATATCGGCATCGGTATCCACAAAGATTTTAAGGTTCATAATCCGGCGCAAATTCTCGTCGGAAAAAATTAAAATGCCCTCAACGACAATTACCGGCTTCGGCTCGACCCGGATAGTTTCCGGGCGGCGCGAGTCAATCTTGAAATCGTAACAGGGAACTTCCACCGGGCGCCCGGCCTTCAGGTCTTGAAGGTGCTGGTAGAGCAGGGCGTTATCCAGGGAGTCAGGATGGTCGTAGTTTACGGTCGCCCGCTCCCTGGGCGAAAGATAGGTCTGGTCCTTATAATAGGAGTCGTGATGGAGCAGGGCCACCTGGTCCGCGCCAATATTGTCCACGATATGCTGTGAAACGGTGGTCTTGCCGCTGCCGGTGCCCCCGGCAACCCCGATAATCAATGGTCCGGCCGGTACAATCCCCAGGGACCAGGCCGCGCCATCATCTTGAGCTGTCATTATTTTCCCGTAAACACCCACTAAAGTGATTAAATTATTCCCGGCTAAATGACTGAGCCGGGATTTCGAGCCAAGTTTAGTCAGCCCACCCAAGTTTGTCAATCAATTACAAATAGAAATAGACCGTCCGGGCGAAACCTGGCCTTTTTCCTCAAAAGGCCAGGTTTCGCCCGGACAGTCTAGAAATTTGCCCTAGAACAGACCGGCGTTGTAGCGCCACTGGTAGTATTGCAGCCCGACGTTCCCCATCTCAACCTGGAAAGCGGCCGGGTTTGCAGGAGTAAAGGTCAGCACCCGGCGCTCAAAGAGCTGGACCAGCACATCCTTTTCCACCCCGCCTACGACCGTTTTGGTCCAGTAAGGTTCGGTGATGGGGTAGCCAGTAGCCGAAAATAGCGGCTCGAAGATACGGCCGTTTCTCTGGGCCTGGTCAGGCGTATTGACGTCTACAATTATCGGGCCGCTGGAGTTGAGAAAGGTCCAGAAGGGGCTGGCAATATAATGGTTGGTTTCTTTAACCAGGTTGGTGGCTTTTACACCGTACTGCTCAAGCTCCGGGACGCGCGTGACCTTACCCTGGCTATCCAGGCTGACCGTGATAGTGGCGTTATCCTGGTTATCGTTAACATTCTGTAAAGAGGTATAAGCGGAAAAGTAAGGCGTCTTGTTAGTGGGGGTGAAATCCCCGGCGGTCGGCACGTTAGCAGGCTGCCTGGCCTCAAAACTGGTATTGCCAAGCTGAAGCTGGCCCGTTACCAGTTCCCTTACCAGCAAGCCGTTGGTCACGAAATAGGGATTGTTAGCGGTGGGGGCCGCCGGGTTGGTTATCTCCATGCGGGCTTTATCAAAATAAGTAACAAAACGCCAACCTTTAGGTGATTCTTTGTACGGCTCGATTACCTCATAACTGTTCGGCCCCCACAACCAGCTGCGGCTGACCCCGCCCACCTGCACCAGGCTGTCCGTCCGGGTCCAATTATTATGGATTTCGATACTGCCGCCGGGGTCGGAGTAGGGACCGGCGGCATTGTCGGTGACCGTAAAGATTGCTTTCTGGCTTTCAAAAGTAGGCACAAAGCCGAACACGATGGCAACCGGGCCTTTTGGAAGGGTTACCTCGCGGGGATTCTCGCTGCCATCACCGGAGAATTCCAGGCCTGCCCGGGGTAACGCGCCGGTCCAACTGAGGGTGCCGTCAGGTTTAACCGAGGTAGCGCCCATGCGCATATAGAAGTTAGCGTTGGGATTTGGCATTACAAAGATACTTATTATAGGCAGATAGGAAAAATCGGCAGGTACGGACCCTTTAACCGTCACAACCGTCCCGGTCGCGCCGGAAGTGGCGGAAAGTTGAATCGGGGCCGGGTCGGCCGCTTTTACCGGGTTAGTAAAAAAAAGGCTCAACAAAAAATTGAGCAGGAGAATACTTATAAAAGCGGTGGTCCGCAGAGGCCTGGCGGAAACCGCCGGGAGGAAATGTTTTATAAGTACCCGGCCCTGCCTACCTGAAAATTTATCCATTTTATCTCCCTCTAATCATTCAATTACCGATATCAGAGATTATTATTATATGAAAATAAAAAAGAATTGAAAAATTAATCTTATAAGTGGCTTTATTCTTCCAAACTTTAAGTTTATATTGCCACCCCTGGTGGATTTTTGCAATAACAAATGTTGCGCAAAACAGTTTACTCAATTATAATGCCGCCCTGTGGTGAAACCAGGCTTTTAATATAAAGTTTTGGCTTTGCCAAAGTTTATCAGCAGCTTTCAATCGGCTCTTGCGTGGGTATGTTATATTGTAATTACGCATTTAAAGCATACTCATTTTAGCGATTACAGAAGGTTTAATATAATAACCGTTAAAGGTCGGCCATAAACGGGCCGATAATTGCTTTGGTACCGGGATGGGTTTCCCGGGAATATTACCTGGCGCTTTGGCGGTCAGTGAAGATTGCTCCGGGCAAAAGTTATACCAGAATTACTACCCCAACTAACCGGCAATGTCCGCCGGCCCTGGTTGAGCCCGGGCAATTCTTCAGGAGTGAAGGATATTTGATACAAAATAATAAGGGTTCTCTGCAACCGGCAAAGTTCCGCCGGATTGCTTCTTTGATTGTTAGTGTGCTGGCACTGAATATAGTTGCCAGTATAGGCATCTCTTCCGCCCTGGCGGCTCCAATACCAGGCACACATTTCCCCCCAATCGCTAACCAGAAAAGTTTACAAATACTGGCCGAAAATCCTGCGCAGCTAGGGCTGTCCGGTTATACCAACCTGCTCAATACCAGTTTGAGCGGCGGGAAAAGCCTTAGCCTGGGTGGCGACGGGCTGGTCCCACCGCGTTGGAGCGGCGCGTGGAACGATTATGGAATGTATACCAGCCAGCCTAAACAATTCGAGGAACCTTTTAACAATTTGCAGGTCTCCTGGACCGGCACCGAACCGTCAGGCACCAGCCTGGAAGTAGATGTGCGGGTCAGCCCGGACAACCAGAACTGGACCTTGTGGCAAACCCTGGATAACAGCGGCCAGTCCGCCGCCTTTGGGTCGAGCAACGCCTTTCTGTTCGCCCAGTACCGGACCAGGCTCTTCTCCGACGCGACCGGCAAATCGCCCCAGTTCGGCGAAATAAAGCTGGAAGCCAACCGGCGCAACCTGGAAGGGCTGACCACGGCCAGTTACTTTTCCCTTTCGAACATTGCGTCGGCCAGCCCGGCCCAGGCCACCCCACCCCCGACCTATAAGGTTTACGCTACCCGCGAAGGCCTGGTAGGCGGCCGGACCGCTAACGGCCACATCATCAAACCGCGCGACCGTTTCGTTTCGCTGCCTAGCTGGTCGTCTTTGAACGACCTGGGCAAGCAAGACTATATGGTTAAAATTACCACTCCCAGCGGCAAGACCGCGACTGCCCCGGTTATGGACGTGGGGCCGTGGAACTTCAAAGATAACTACTGGCACAACCCCCGTTTTGAATTTAAAGATTTGCCGGTAGGAGTTCCCCAGGCCGAGAAAGCCTATTTCGAAAAGCACAACGGCGGGTACAATGAAAACGGTAGCTGGGTCGGCAACCCCAGCGGCATTGACATCGGTGACGGCACTTACTGGGACGATTTGGACCTGGAAGGCGCTTCGGCCGGTAGGGTAGATGTTACCTTCTTATGGGAAGGGACCGCGCCCCCGGCGGCCGGTATCACTGATGTAACCGCTACGGGAGCCTGGCACAATGGGGTCGTCCTGAAATGGAACACCAATGTCGCTACCAGCGGCTGGGTGGAGTACGGACTAAGTGAAAGATACGGGCAAAGCACCCCCCTGAATACCCATATGGTCAGCAACCACAGCGTGGTCCTGACCGACCTCGTACCGGGCGAAGAATACAGCTACCGGGTTCACGGTAAGGACATTTACGGCAATGCAGTGGTTTCGGCCAACAAAACCTTCAAGACCCTGCCGGGCGTGAATACCAGACTGGTGCCTTTCCAGAACGACCGGGGCATTGGCCTGACCATGGGCAAGAAGAGCGAAAACCTGACCCTGTTAGGAGCCAGGATTAATCCGACTTACTGGAACGACAATCCGAAACACGATTACCTGTCCGGCGCTTCCACCAGGCCGGGTGCGCTGACCACGTCAGGCAATCTTGACCTGGATTTCGTGCCGGTCTGTGACGAAAAAGGGCTCAATTGCTCGATGGGTTACGGCAGTGGCTACAAAAACTTCGTGCGGTTTGAAAACAGTAAAGGCGAGAATTTTGAGTTTGGCCTGATCCACGACCTCGGGCTTTCTCCAAATAGCCTCACAACTATGTTGGAAGCAAACCTTAGCGGCGGCAGGAAAATCCGCCAGTACGGAGCGCCGGACTCGGTTGACCAGAAATGGCCGCACCACTACCACTTCTTCTGGTGGGAAAACAAAATCCTGTTCAGCTATGACTACGGCAAGCCGCAAATCTTTGACTTCAACCTGGACGGGCTGACCATCTCCTTTGTTGGCGCGGGCCGGGCCAAAGATGACATAGTCGGCATCAATTTCCATAATATCGCTTTCAGCCCTAACGGGTTGCAGGCCAGCGATATTATCAAAGACGAGCAGTAAAGCCCCTGACCGGGTCGGGTGGTATGGTATAATAGAGGTTGCCGGTTTCAGACCCGGCAACCTTTTTAGTAGTAAAAAACAGGTGGAAAACGCTGTTTTAAGCAGGTAAAAGTTGGAACAAGTGAGTGCATCTTTAGAAGTAAATAACCAATCAGAAGGTTTTGCCAGGGACCTGGCCGCGATAGAAGCTCTTAATTTGCCCCGCGCCGGGGCCATACCGCTCAACGCCGCCCGGAAGCCGCGCCTTTCTTTGTTGGATTACGACCTGCCGGAATTAACCGAGCTGGTTAAAGAATTAGGCTTCCCGGCTTTCCGGGCCAAACAAATCTGGGGCTGGTTGTACCAGAATTTCGCGGTTGAATACAGCGAAATGAGCAACGTGCCGAAGGCACTGCTTCAGAAATTAGCCGAACTGGCCCCGTTGGCCCCTTTGGAAGTGGTTATAGAGAAAGTGGCCGGGGACGGCCAGACCCGCAAGGTGCTTTTCCGGCTGGCCGACGGTGCCGAAATCGAAAGTGTTTTGATGCTATACCCGGACCGGGCGACGGTCTGTGTTTCGACCCAGGCGGGCTGCGCCATGGGCTGCACCTTCTGTGCAACCGGACAACTGGGCCTTTTCAGAAATCTACAGGCCGGTGAGATTGTCCAACAGGTCCTGCACTTTGAAAGATACCTTTCGTACATACCTGACCCGTCCGCTATGGGTCACAAGCGAGTATCGAACCTGGTCTTTATGGGCATGGGCGAGCCGCTTGCGAATTATGTAAACCTTTGGAAATCCATCCGGCGCTTTCACGACCCGGTGGGCCTGAATATGGGCGCCCGCAAGATGACAGTTTCGACAGTGGGATTGGTCCCGATGATCCGGCGTTTCGCCGAAGAAGATTTGCCGGTAAACCTGGCTATTTCACTCCACGCGGCGAACGACACCCTGCGCAGTTCGATGCTGCCGGTGAATAACCGCTTCCCGGTCGCCGACCTGATTCAAGCCTGCCGCGATTACATCGATAAGAGCAACCGCCGGGTCAGTTTCGAATACACCCTGGTAGAAGGCCAGAACGACAGCCCGGCGGCGGCCCGCGAACTGGGCAGGTTACTGCACGGCATGTTGTGCCACGTAAATCTCATCCCCATGAACCCGGTGCCAGGCAGCAAGCAGCGCGGCTCGACCGGGGAACAGGTCAAAGCCTTCCAGGCCGAACTGGACCAGTTTGGCATTCCAAACAGCGTGCGCTTTGAAAAGGGCCGGGATATCCAGGCCGCTTGCGGCCAGTTAAAAGTTGAAAAAGACGCTACCGAACTGAAACGGGCGGCAAAAGTCGCCAGAGATAATTCGAACAATGGCTAACCTGCTATATTTTGATGCTTACTCCGGCCTTAGTGGGGATATGACGCTTGGGGCCTTGCTGCACCTGGGAATGCCCCTTGAATACCTGGAAGCCGGACTGGCTAAATTGGCAATCCCCGGCTTTTCGCTTGAAAAACGGCTGGTCGAGCAGCAGCATATCAGCGGGATAAAGCTGGACGTCAACCTGGAAAACGAGCACGAACACGTCCACCGCTCGGTAACTGACATTGAAAAGATTATCAGCGAGAGCGAGCTACCGGCCCGGGTTAAAGAAAGGGCAATAGCGGTCTTCTGGCGCCTGGCAAAGGTCGAGGGCCAGATTCACAATATGCCGCCGGACCAGGTCCACTTCCATGAAGTTGGGGCGGTGGACGCGATTGTTGATATTGTCGGCTCCTGTATCGGGTTCGAGTATTTTGACGTAACCGAGTTTTATTGTAGCCCATTGCCGGTCGGCAGCGGGTTTGTGCGGGCGGCCCATGGCCTGATGCCGGTTCCTGCCCCGGCGACCCTGGAACTGCTGGCCCAGGCCGGAGCGGCTTTAGCCCCGACGGTAGTCCTGAGTAATGGGGCGGAATACCCGGCCCGGTCTGAAATGATTACACCGACCGGGGCGGCCCTGGTGGTGGCCCTCTGCAAACACGGTATGGGCAACCGCCCATCAATGACACTCAAAGGCACCGGGTACGGCTTTGGCAGCAAAGAATTTGCCTGGCCGAATGCCTTGCGCCTGTGGCTGGGCAATACAATAGCCAACCCGGCGGCTAGCCCTGAAGCGGTCGCGGCCTCCCTTGAAAACCAGACCCAGGCCCACTCACACGCGGACGGACAGCCGCATACCCACGCACACGACGATAACCATAGCCACACCCATTCCCATGCGGGCGAACACGACCATTCCCACGAAGAAGTGCTTTACCAATCGCATGAAGAAGGTCACCCGCTTACCCATTCCCATGAGGAAGGTGGGCACAGCCACCCGCACAGTCACGGTCAGGCAGGACACTCAAACAAGTCCAATGGGAAATCCAACCCGGCCAACGCCTTTGATAATGGACACCTCCAGTCCGAAAATCAGCCCCGCCACAACCACCCGGTCAAAGAAGGCGCAAGCCATACCGGGCCGGAAATTGTAGACGGCCAGGAAACTTTCTACGGGCATGGCGAAGTCAGCCTGATCGAAACCAACCTTGATGATATGACCGCCGAAGGGTTGGGCTATTTGATGGAACGGCTGCTGGCCGCAAAAGCCCTGGATGTTTACTTCACGCCAATATTGATGAAAAAGAACCGGCCCGCCACCAAGTTAAGCGTGGTAGCCCACCCCCAGGACGAAGCGCGTCTGGCTGCCCTGATTATCAAAGAAAGCAGCACCTTTGGGGTGCGCTGTTACCGGATGGGCCGCTACACTACCGGGCGGCAATTCCGCCAGGTGGCGGTTGCGGGCGGTTCAGCCCAGGTCAAGCTAAAAATAGTCAACGGTACCATCGTTGACGCAGTCCCCGAGTACGACAGCGTGGCCGCCCTGGCCCGTAATTCCGGCCGTCCCTGGCGCGAGGTATACGAGGAAGTGCGCCGGGCTGCTCGTGATTTTGTCGTCATAAACTAACCAGGACAGCCCTGTTTATCGGGCACACGCATAAAAAGTTAATGAATAAAAAAAGGCCGGGAGAAAGCACCCACGGCCTTTTTTCTTCTAAAACTAATTATTGCTGGAAGCGATGAATACTTCGGCTTCGTTCATCATCTTCTGGAGGGTCGGAATCAGTTCCGGCTGGGCCTGTTCGGCCTGCTCGGTCACCAGGGCGATAACTTCCAGGTAAAGGTCGTCCACCAGGTCGCCGGAAGCCCGCATCAGGCTAATCCGTTCCAGGCTGTCCTGGGCCGTAAAGAGCTGCTGCAGCAGGCCCATCCGGGCCGACAGGTCTTGCTGCTCTTCCGGGCTTAATTCTTCTTCGGTCGCATCGTCATCATCGTCGCCATCTTCATCAAATTCGGCGTCGTCCGCATCACCGATAATGTCGGCGCCGGATAACTGGCCTAAAGCGGCCTGCTGTAAAGCAGCCGGGTCGTCCGTAATAATCGGGCGGAACATGTATTCGGCCTGTTTTTCTTCAGGTACGCTGCTCAAGAAAGGCTGCAAGACCGGGCCGATAGCTTCGGAAAGCTGATCCTCATCCATCTGAGAAGCGCCCGGCGTAAAGACCAGTAACATCTGCTGCTCGGGCACGTTCAGGACAACAGGGACCGGGATAATCCCGCCAGCCTGGCAGTTGGGGCAGGACACCTTATTTAGTGAGCCATTTTGCAATTGCCAGAGCGCTTCGCTGTCGGCTTCATCGGCCATATCAACCACAGTGTGGGCGGGATGACTAAACTCGGTGCTACATTGGGGGCAAGTAAGCGATAGTTCTAAAGCTTGGGACATGCTGGCTAAACTAACCTTTCTTCAGCCTCTAGCTTTCAGTAAAAGCGAGACTTAAATTTATATCCACTCAGGGAAATCAAAACAATCAATAAAGAGGAATACGGTAAAGAGTTTGGGCAGTTGTTAAAACAGGTATTACGCTTTAGATCGCTTTTAAAGTGCTTTTGAGCGACTGTTACGGTTGCGCCCGCACACTTTACTATTATACACCCAAGTCCGGATTTAACCAAAGACCTGGAAAGAATCTAATATGATTCTATTATTCAAAGAATTTGCCGGTCGGATTTTCCCAACCGGCATGCTCATTGAGTTGAAAGAGTAACTTTGTAAATCGACATGTTTTACAGGTGGGACAGCAGATTCGCAACCATTTCGATTTGTAACCTGGAGAAACGCAAGCCTGGTCTAATCGCTATCGCCAATGGTGCGGTATTCAGCCTCGACCGCTTCTTCACGCCGGGAAGGACCGCGCATTGAGCGGCGGGCCGGGGCCGCCTGGAACCGCTCCGGGGCTTCATATTCAGCGCTATAAGCAAGGGGCTGGGCGGTACGGGGGCCATAATAGGCGTCAAAATGGGTGGGTTGCGGCTGGGGAGTGGCATAGTAATAAGCTTCTTCTTCCGGCTGCTCGTAATAATCACCGCCATAATAATCCTGGGCCGGGTAAGCCATCTCCGGCTGGAAGTAGGCCGGGTACTGGCTTTGGCGGCGGGCCGAAGGCAAGCGGTCATATTCCTGGGTTACTTCGGGCCGCAACCGGCGCTGCCGGACCGGTTCATAATAATCCGGTTCGGACAGGTACCCGTGCCCATGGGACTGGGCCGGGACCGCGTAATGGTCATAGCCGTAGGGGTCGTAACCGGTAGGCTGCTGGATAATAATGACCGGTTGTGACTCGCCATGGACCTGGTTTCGGCGGCCGGTGTGGCCGCGCCCGACCAGCATCATCATTATTAACAGGAGTGGCAAGCAGCCCAGCAAGCCCAGACTCACGCCAACCGCAACCCCCCACCCGCCCGGCGGCATTGCCAGGGCTACAAAAACGCCCAGCGCGGCCCCAAAGCCCAGCATTAAACTTCCAAACAACTTCTTCATTACTAGCTCCTGTTAAGATCCGATTTTAAATGAATGGCTGCGCCGGGTCTGCATATTCTTTACGAAATCCTGGCTGTCATCAAAGGCGGGCTGGCCCCTTTTGGCGGGCCGGGGGCTTGTGGGGCGGGAAGGTTCTTCGTACTCCTCAAAATCCTCGTAGTCCCGGTCAACCGCGCCTTGCGCCAGGAGTTCATCTAAAAACTCGTCATCCGTGGCGGAGGACCAGATATCCTGGTCATAAGTTTTAGGTTTTGGCGGTGAATATGCCGTTTTAGAAGGGGCTGCTTCAGCCTGTCCGGCCGGTTGCTGCCTGCGTTGCCGGATAGTCTGGTGATAAGCTTCCAGCCGTTCGGATACGCCCTGGCTTTCTTTTAAGGCGTCCCGGTAGCGCTGTGCCGCTGTACCCTTCCGGGAACGCGGTGCGGGTATTGTTTGCTGTGGTTGCGACCGGGGCGGAATCGGGCCAATCTCATCAGTAGCATCAATACCGGCAATACCGGCCGAGTAAACTTCCTGGGCCCTGGAAAACTGGCGCTTAGACTGGCTGCCGGATCGGCTGATCGTAGGTTGGACACCCGGTGAAGCGGTCCGGTGATAGGCGGTAGTCTGCCCGGCGGCCTGGCGTACTTCCATGGGGTACTGCTGGTTTAGATGCTCTACCGTTTGGTACATTTCGTCCTGGCTGATATGGGCACCCTGGACCCGGATGGACTCGCCCTGTGCGAACAGCAAGAAGTCACCCCGGCCCATCAGCCTTTCCGCGCCGCTCCCGGCCACCCCGCTGGCAACCCGCGCATCTTCCGGGGAAACGACCCGGCCCACCAGGCGAGTAGGGAAATTACTTTTAGCGACTCCGCCAATTACCTGGGCGGAAGGTTTCTGGGTACAGGCGACAATATGAATGCCCGCTTCCCGGCCACGCTGGGTCAGGCGAGCGACCTGAACTTCCATCTCTTTGCCGCCGACCATAATCAGGTCGGCCAGTTCGTCAATAAAAATGACCAGCCAGGGGCTGCTAATGCCTTTTTCGTCCCGCTTTTCCATGTGCCGGACCGCCCACTTCAGGCGGTGCAGCCCATCCAGCACATCGGTGACGACCGGGCAAATCAGGTGCGGCAAGCCGTTAAAGTCCCGGTAGCCCCGGCCTTTAGGGTCAATCAGGAGCAAGCGAAGCTGGTCGGGCGGATTTTGCAAGGCCAGGCTGGCAATCATGCTGCGGGCCAGGATAGTCTTACCGCTACCGGTGGTACCGCTAATCAGGATATGGGCAACGTCCGGCGAATTTATCCGCAAGAGCAAAGGCACGCCGGTTTCGTCCAAACCCAGGATGGGTGAGGCAGGAGGTATCGTCCCCGGCAAGTTCTGCATTAAAGGGAAAAGCCTGACTGCCTGGGGGTCGGGCCTGGGAACTTCAACTTTGACGTAATAACCATCTCGGGTAATCCGGCAATGGGTTATGCCCAGGGCCAGCGCCATTTCGTCAGACAGGGCCGAGACCCGGTTGAACTTAACTCCGGAACCCAGCTTGATATGAAATTGAATCAGCCGGGGCGAAACGTTGCCGCCTACCACGCTGGCTTCTATTCCATGGGAATGGAGAGTATATTCGATGCCATCGGCCTGGTGATCGAGAAGGGAACGCATTAGCAAGTCCTCTTTGAATAATTAGAACCTATGTCCTAAGAAATTCTACTAGAACATCTGTACTATGTCAATAAGGCCAGGCGGCACTTTTTGCCTGAATTCGAGATTGAGTACCATTTTAGAGTGTGGGCATACGATACCTGGCTGAATTATCCACTAATTGTTGATAATGATAAGCGCAGGGTTAAGTTGTTTTATATATTTTATTAGAACAAGTGAAAAACTGAATGGCAATGGGTTATTCT
The DNA here is from genome assembly GCA_028287745.1 of Chloroflexota bacterium. Taxonomy (GTDB): domain Bacteria; phylum Chloroflexota; class Chloroflexia; order Chloroheliales; family Chloroheliaceae; genus 54-19. The sequence goes on along the minus strand of JAQBPB010000024.1, from coordinate 19,583 downwards.
CATAATAAGTATTTCCGGCAAAATTGCCTATAAAAGGGAACGACTAAAGGTCAAACTGCTTAAATTCTGAGGCCGATTTGCTCAAGGGAGGCCCGGCGTGCTATAGTACTTTCCCGGCGTTTAACTGCTTTGCAAGATTAATTTACTGGCAACAAAATAATTATTATTTGAAACCAACTGCATTTTATTGTAATCAACCTGAACTAATGGGCAGGGAATTTCCGAGATTGGAAATTTAGCGAGGGAGAACATGGCTAAAAGAGTAGTAATTACCGGGATGGGAATGATTTCCCCGGTGGGCAACAGTGTAGAGGAAAGTTGGGCAAATTTAGTCGCAGGCAAAACCGGCATTGGTCGGATCACCCTCTTTGATACCACGGGCTTTGATACGCAGATTGGTGGAGAAGTCAAAAATTTCAAGCCGGAAGAATTCGGGGTAGACAAAAAGGACGCCCGCCGGATGGACCGCTACGCGCAATTCGCGGTGGCCGCCTCGGTGGAAGCTATAAAAAGCAGCAACTTTAAAATTACTGACGAGAACCGCAACCGGGTGGGTGTGGTAATCGGTACCGGCATTGGCGGTATCGGTGTCTTGAGCGAACAACTTAAAGTCCTTTACGAAAAAGGTCCCAGCCGGGTCAACCCTTTCCTGATTCCTATGATGATCCCAAACATGGCAAGCGGGCATGTAGCCTTGAAGTTCGGGGCGCGCGGCACAAACTTCTGCGTTGTTTCGGCCTGTTCGACCGGGGCGCATGCCATCGGTGAAGGGGTAGAAATCATCAAGCGCGGTGAAGCCGATGTTATGATCGTGGGCGGCAGTGAAGCGCCGCTGGTGCCGATTAGCGTCGCCGGGTTCAATTCGATGAAGGCCCTCTCGACCAACAACGACGAGCCGGAAAAAGCCAGCCGTCCCTTTGATGCCAAGCGCGACGGATTCGTGATGGGCGAAGGAGCCGGGGTAGTCATCCTGGAAGACCTGGACCACGCCCTGGAAAGAGGCGCGATGATTTACGCCGAAGTCACCGGCTACGGCAGCACCGATGACGCCAACCATATCGTCCAGCCGGAAGAAGGTGGCGAAGGCGCGACCCGGGCCATGAAACTGGCTATGAAACAGGCCGGGCTGACCCCCAGGGACATTGACTACATCAACGCCCACGGCACCAGCACCAAGCTTAATGAAGACTCCGAAACGGCCGCGATTAAGGGTGCGATGGGTGACCTGGCCTACGAAGTAAGCATAAGCAGCACTAAATCAATGACCGGCCACTTGCTGGGGGCCGCCGGGGCGATTGAGGCGATTATATCAGTTAAGTCGATCAATGAGGGGATCATTCCGCCGACCATCAACTACGAGAACCCCGACCCGAAGTGCGACCTGGACGTTACACCGAATCAGGCTAAAAAGAAGGACGTGCGCAATGCGATGTCCAACTCTTTTGGCTTTGGCGGTCACAACGTATCGCTGATTTTCAGCCGGTACGAGAAGTAGTTTCAGGCAACCGCCTTTAATACCTCAAGCGGCAAAAGTTGCCACCACTGAGCCTGTTACCAGGCCAACCCGAATAAATTAAAAAGCTTCCGGCTCATTATGCGCCGGAAGCTTTTTAATTATCGTACTACTCATTATCCACCGCAAGAATGCTGATGAAAGCACCCCTGTACTCCTGTCATTCCGGGCGAAGTCGAGGAATTCCCGCCCTGTTTGCGAATGTCACCCAAAAAGGATTTGGTTTAAGACAGGGGTGCTCAACTAAAGTCGGCAACCGTCAAGCCTCGCATCCTGAATGCTGTGTTAAGCAAGATTTGGCACACATTTGCTCAATTAATAGAGGTTTCCATCTTGGAATGTCATCCTGAGCCTCCGCGCAGGATCGCGCCCTTTGGGTTACCTTAAGGGCGTGAAATTGGTCCGAATGCAATAGCGTGTCAAAACTGCCTTACGCAGCAGGTATTAGGCAGGTATTAGATGGAAGTTAGTACCTTGTAGCAGGTAAAGCGCCGGGTGAAACACTCAGCATAAATAAAAAGAGCCCGGCCCCATTGGAAGGGTCAGGCTCTTTAACAGAAAAAATTTACCTCTGGCGGGCCAGGGACTGGTCGGCGATTTCCAGCAAGCGGTCGCGGAATTCACTGGCGGGAACTTCCTCCAGCAATTCTTTGGCCCGGACGATAAAGTCTTTCGCTTCGGCATAAGCCAGTTCGAAAGCCCCGCTGGCCCTGATAAGTTCAACCGCCCGCATGATTTCTTCGTCGGAAGCGTCCTTGCGTTCAACCAGCGCCTTAACATAGTCGGCGTCTTCCTGGCTGGCTTTTTCAAAGAAGTACATGGTCGGCAGGGTCACTATACCCTGGCGCAAGTCGCCTCCGGTCGCTTTGCCGGTAACTTCGCTCGACTCGAAATCAATAATATCGTCGATAATCTGGAAGCCCATACCCAGCAGGTGGCCGAAACGGCGCAACCGCTGAACCAGTTCTTCATCGGCCCCACCCATAATCGCACCCAGCTCGCAGCCGGTGGCGAACAATACGGCAGTTTTGGAATAGATACGTTTGTAATATTCTTCTTTTGATTGGTTCCACTGGTGAGTAGAGAAAATCTGGGTCAACTCACCATCGCAGATAGTCGCCAGACATTCGGCGAAAATCTGGACCACTTTAGGATTGCCGGGCCGGGTAATCAAAATAGCCGACTGGGCGAACAGATAGTCACCGACCAGGATGACCGTTCCACCGCTCAGGGAGGAATTAAGGGTCTTCATACCACGGCGCAGCAGGGCTTCGTCAATAGTATCGTCGTGAACCAGGGTCGCGGTGTGGAGCATTTCAACGGCGGCGGCAACCTGAAAGAGTTTCAGGGCTTCGATCTGATCAATTTTACCGGGAACCCGGGCAGCCAGTAGGGCCAGGGTAGGCCGTAAACGCTTGCCACCGGCGGCAATGATTCCTTTCAGCAAACCGTTAAGCAGGGGGTAATTCAGATTAGCGGCTTCATTCAATAATTGGCTTACTTGTTCCAGTTCGGCTTCAACAGTACTGAGCCGGGGCTGATCCAGAGAAGTGGTGCCATTTGCTTTATCGAGAGTTTGTAAGGAATTCATTTTCCCACCATTTCTAATTGAATTAATTTCTAGCGCCATGTGATTCCTGGTCGGACTCTAATTGTTGCAGGGCCAGTTCATCAAGGTCGCTGATGCCTTCTTTATATTCATCCGTGGACCGGGCCAAGCGGCTAGCGCTTCCAAAATCCACGGCACCCCCCTGTACCATCATATCGAGCAAACTATCACCGAACTTAAACAACCGGCGCAGCACTTCCATACGCTCCATGTAAAATTGGGCAGTAACTGCTTCTTGCCCGCTGGCGGTCTTGCTGGCCTGCTCCAGGCGTTCCACGCTCTGGTTAAGTGAAGAAATTATTTGTTGAGATTCTTTTCGTTCGCGCTCTTGAAGAATACCGCTTACGGCCTTCCAGACATCCGGCTCCGCTTCATAATAATTCTTGCGGTCAGCCCATTTATAGATCTGCCGGACCAGGCCCCAACGTTCGAGCGCTCGAATATTAATTGAAACGTTGCCTTTACTGCTTTCCAGCTTTTTAACCATATCGTCCAGGGTAAGTGGTTCCGGACTGAGAAAAAGCACGGCGTAAAGCTGGCCCATAAGGCGGTTAAAGCCGAAGAAATCTGCTACCCGACCCAGGTTATTGATAAATTCTTTAGAAATCTCTTCTATTTGATCCGGTAGGGAGACCTCTTCAGCGATTTCGCGTCTCTGGCGGTATATTTTACTGTCCATGGTCGTATCCCTCTAACTTACGCTGTTAATCCAGGTGGAAGGTTGAAGAGAATTCACATCGTTCAAAAAATTCTAAACGTTCTAATCAGTAGTTTAGCACTTTGTGAAATATCTGTCAATATCCAGATAAACTTATGATGAAGTGCCTCTATATGTCCTCTAATTAAGCAACTTTTTCGGTGGACCACCGTATAAATTATAGGCGCATTTCCTGGAACGCCCTGTTTATATTTCTTTCGGGGTCTATACCACCTTAAACATTAACTTAACCGAAAGCCATATGATAGTTAGACCGGCTTTTTAATAGAGTGGCCCGCGCTGGCATGTAGAGCTCCGTGTTAGAGTTGTGTTGAAGTTTGAGGTCAATGAACCTTTATGTTGGTGTTTTGGAATGGTGTTTGCTATAATTAGTTAGTTACTTTGAAAGAAACGATGTAATAACATCGGGTCTTTTTATACTTTGATTGGCACTTCCGTTTAGCATTTACCCGGCTTGTGATTGGAAGTGATCTGGAGGTTATTTATGGGTGAGAACAAGTGGCTAAGGAACAGCTTCGTCTATCTGATAATTTTGATAGCCGTGCTCTTGCTGTTCTTCACCATTGTGGGGGGAAATCGGGGCGACGCTAACGGCACGATTCCGATTAGTAAAGTTTTACGAGATGCGGCTGCGGTACCATCTCAAGTTAAAGAAATTACTTTAACAAATGATAGCGAAGTTGTTAATGTAACTTATAACGACAATTCTAAAAAGATCTCTCGGCGCGAATCGGCCACTACCGATTTTACTACTCAACTTAGAAATGCCGGGTATGACTTCTCCAGGGGTACTGTCGATATTAAGGTTAACGAATCGTCCCAATTCGGCGGTTTTCTTAACATTTTAACCTTCTTACTGCCGACCTTATTGTTTATTGGCGTGCTGGTATTCATGATGCGGCAAGCTCAGGGCAGTAATAACCAGGCCCTAAGTTTTGGGAAGAGCCGCGCCCGCATGTTCATGGGTAATAAACCCACCGTTACCTTCAACGATGTCGCCGGGGTGGAAGAATCCAAACAGGAACTGGCCGAAGTGGTTGAGTTCTTAAAATATCCTGATAAATTCGCGGCCCTGGGAGCGCGTATTCCCAAGGGTGTCTTATTAATCGGCCCGCCAGGTACCGGTAAGACTTTGCTTTCTAAAGCGGTTGCCGGGGAAGCCGGGGTGCCATTCTTTAGCATCAGCGGTTCCGAATTTGTAGAAATGTTTGTCGGTGTTGGTGCCAGCCGCGTCCGCGACCTGTTTGAGCAGGCTAAACGCAACTCACCCTGCATTATCTTTATTGATGAAATTGACGCAGTCGGCCGCCAGCGTGGTGCTGGTCTGGGCGGCAGCCACGACGAACGCGAACAAACCCTAAACCAGATCCTGGTTGAGATGGACGGTTTCGACAGCAACACCAACGTGATTGTTATCGCCGCCACCAACCGCCCGGACGTACTCGACCCGGCCCTGTTGCGGCCCGGCCGTTTCGACCGCCAGGTTATCCTGGACCGGCCTGACATCCGCGGCCGTATAGCTGTCCTGGAAGTTCACGCCAAGGGCAAGCCGTTGGAGAAAGAAGTTTCCCTGGAAGTCCTGGCAAAGCAGACCCCCGGGTTCAGTGGCGCTGACCTTGAAAATATGGTCAACGAAGCCGCTATCCTGGCCGCCCGCCGCAACCGCAAGACCATCTCTATGTCGGAGATGGAAGAAGCGATTATGCGCGTCGTGGCCGGACCCGAGCGCAAGAGCCGCCTGATCAGCGAAAAAGAAAAGATGATCACGGCTTACCACGAAGTCGGCCATGCCCTGGTCGCCCGGATGCTGCCTAACGTGGACCCCGTCCACAAGATCACCATCATCCCGCGCGGTATGGCCGGTGGTCTGACGATGGTCCTGCCCGGTGAAGACCGTGGCCTGGGTACCAAGAGCCAGTTCGAGGACCAGATTGCCTGGGGCCTGGGTGGACGAGCCGCCGAAGATACCATCTTTGGTGAAATCTCCAGCGGTGCCTCGGACGATATCCAGAAAGCGACCAATATTGCCCGCCAGATGGTTACTCGCTACGGTATGAGCAAGAAACTCGGCCCGATTGCCTTTGGCAAGCAGGAAGAAATGGTCTTCCTGGGACGCGAGATCAGCGAGCAGCGCAACTACTCGGACGAAGTAGCTTATGAAATTGATAAGGAAGTCCGGGCCTTAATCGACAGCGGTTATGCCCGTGCTAAAAAGATCCTGACCGATAACCGGGATAAACTTATCGAGATTTCCGAGCTGCTCATCCAGAAGGAAACCCTCGAAGGCGATGAATTCGAGCGTCTCTTTGATGTAGAACGCCCGCAGCCCCGGCCCTTCATCCGGCCGAGCTTGCCGGTGCGCGCGCCTGGTACCGAAAACAGCGAACGGGACTCCGAAGCGGCTTCCCGCTTGCAGCAGCCCGGCAAGAACCCGCCCAGCAGCGGCGGCTTCTGGCCCGCCGCCGGTCCAGCCTAAGTAAAGAGTCTTTTAACAGGACAAAAAGTGAGGTGGCTACCAAACAGGTAGCCACCTCTTTTTATTTATACTTTTGAAGTTAAGAAACATACCGGCCAGTGGTTTAGACCTCCACGGCATCCTGCCAGGCTTTTGCCAGCAAATCCGCCAGGTCTACCTGCCCGGCCCATTCCTCCAGGTAAGGCCGGTCGAGATGCTCCTGCATTTAGTGGATAAGGTCAAGTTACGCAGCATAGCTGCTCGCCTGGTTAAACCGGCCTGGCGAAGCAGCGTAATATGCAACTTTTCTATTTCCGGACTGGTATCGATAGACTGGGTTTTCGTGAGTTTAATTCAATAATCTATTAAAGAAAGTTTGTAATAGCTGCTTTTATTTTAGCATACCTGCAAGCAGCCTCATCCTAAGCGACCAAAAGTTCAGGCCAAAGGAATAATAACCTTGAAAGTCGAGCCAACACCGAACTGGCTTTCCACCTGCACCCGGCCGCTGTGCGCCTCAACAATGTACTTTACGATTGCCAGGCCCAGCCCGGTCCCACCCAGCGCCCGGCTGCGAGCCTTATCCACCCGGTAGAACCGTTTGAAAAGATGGTCCAGGTGTTCCGGAGCAATGCCCGGCCCGCTGTCTTTAACCAAGATGATAGCCTGACCTTGATTATTACCGTGATGCTCGACCACCATACTCAGCCTGATCTCGCCCTGTTGAGTGTAGCGGACCGCATTATCTAGCAGGTTAAATATCGCCTGGTCGAGCCTGTATTCATCGCCCATAACCCTGGCCGGGGCCAGCCTGTCGATAGACAATTTCAAAGGCTTACCCTGGTTTTCGGCCAGCTGGGTGGCGCGGTTGAAAGAACGCCGGACGACCGCGGCCAGGTCAATTTCGGTACGTTCGACCATCATCCCGGCATCGGCCTGGGCCAACATTAACAGGTCCGAAACCAACCGGCTTAACCGGGCAGCTTCTTCGCCGGTTTCATCAACCGCTTCGGCCGCTTCGGAGGGCGGGAGGCCGCGTTTGAGCAAATCCAGGTTGCCCTGGATAATGGTTAAGGGGGTGCGGAGCTCGTGTGAGGTATCGGCCATAAACTGGCGGTGGACGTCAAATACCCGGCCCAGCTCTTCAAGCATCTGGTTAAAGGTGGCCGCTAATTCACTGATTTCATCGTGCTGCCCTTTAAGATTGGGATGTTGGGGAATACGTTCTTCGAAGTCGCGGGTTGCGGCAATTCGCCGGGCAATTTCGCTGACCCTGACCACCGGACGCAAAGCGCGACGGGTTACCAACCACCCACCTACCAGCGAAATAAGGAGGGCCACCACACCGCCGATTATCAGATAAAGCCGGATGCGGTTGAGGGTATCGGTGTAGGGTTTTAAGGACTCGCCAACCTCCATAACCCCGATTACCTCATTATTTACCAGCAGCGCCTGGTAATAAATCCGGACCCGTTCGTTAGCAATCACGGTTTCCCCGGTGCTGGTCTGGCCGTTCAAGGCGGCAAGCACCAGGGCCGGGTCTATCGGCAAGCGGGCCTGGCCCAGGCTGGAAGAGTCGCCAATAACCTTACCCTGCTCGTCCAGTACCTGTACATATAGGCCAGGGTCGGCAAATTCGTCCAGGGGGTTACTTTCAAGGGCCTTGGCGACCTGCAGGGAATCCAGGTTAGCAACCTGGGTCATGCCTTCAAAGCGCAGCCTTACTTCGGTGGCGCGGCGTTTCAGGCTTTCATCAATCCTGGTCAGGAGGTCGGTTTGGAGGGTAAAATACAGGGCCAGTCCAAAGAAAACCAGGACTACAGCCAGCAATCCGCTGAACCAGAAAGTTATTTGCCAGCGAATGGGCAACCGGCGAACCCCTTTTAACAAAGTTACTCCTCACGCAGCGCGTAACCTGCGCCCCGGATTGTTTGGATCAACCGGCTTTTGCCCCGGGCTTCCAGTTTATCCCGCAAGGCCCGCACATGGACATCAACTACATTAGACTCGCCTTCGTAATCCATATTCCAGACGTTTTCCAGGATCATTTCGCGGGAAAGGACCTGGCGAGGATGGCGCAGGAAGAACTCAAGCAGTTTAAATTCGCGGGCCGTCAGGTCAATCGAGTAATTACCCCGGATGGCCCGGTATTCTTTCAGCTTCAGGGTCAGGTCGGCAAAAGTAAGCTCGGTAGCGGGAGCCTGCGTGCCCCGGAATTCTTCGTTCAGGATTGAACGGCGCAGCAGGGCTTTGACGCGGGCCACCAGTTCATCAAAAGCGAAAGGTTTGACCAGGTAATCATCAGCCCCGGCTTCCAGGCCCTTGACGCGGTCTGGCACGGTATCTTTGGCGGTAAGCATTAATATTGGTAAGGGGCCGTTCTGGCGCAAGGCCCGGGAAATCTCCAGGCCATCCGGCCCCGGTTCCGGCAGCATCACGTCCAGGACAACCAGGTCCGGTTGGGCCTGCCGGGCCTGGCGCAGGGCTTCCTGGCCGGTCGCGGCGGTTTCGACTTCGTAGCCTTCCAGCACCAGGCCGCGCTTAAGCATACTCAGGATTCTAGGATCATCGTCAACTATCAGTATTTTTGCCATTTCGTTTTCTTTCCAGGTTTCCTATCTGACACTATAGCGAGGTGGTAGTTAAGGTGACTTTTATTATATAACCTGCGGCATAAAAGGGGAACTAATGAAAAAACCCGGTTTTGAACCGGGTTTTAAGTTTCTCAGGTAAGTACCACTGAAACATTGATGGACTTGTCCCCCCGGTAGACAACCAGGTTCAGGCGGTCGCCCACCTCGTAATCTTTAAGCAGAGCCAGGAGCGAGTCTTCCGCCTGGACTACCCTGCCGTCCAGGTGAGTAAGGACATCGCCAGTCCTTAACCCGGCCTGACTGGCCGGACTGGCCGGTTTGACTTCAGTAATCACCAGGCCCTCAACTGCCGGGTTAACCGGCTGGTTGCGCAAGGCGACCCGGCTGCTCATATAAAGGACACCCAATTGAGGTACTACGGAAATAGCATTCTGGTGAGGTGCCTGGGCAGGACGCTGGTTTAGCACTAGCAAGACCAGGCAGCCCAGCGCCAGGCCAAACCCTAATAAAAGCAGCACCCCAGTGCGCCTTGACTTCCCCGGGGAATTAAAAGTCCGGTTAAATTTGTTCAACAAATTCTGGCGGACGGTCCCGGTGGGTTTGAGCGATTGATTTTTATCGAGTTCAAAATGCCGCATTTTTTTGCAGCCTTGCTATTTGCTAGGTTTTGCTAAAGCCTGAACTGGCTGGTAACCTATTTTACCTTTATAAATTTAACTTGATAGAGTGAACGCTCTATGAAATGCGGATTAAAGGTTGCTTAAAATTTTTACGATAGGCAGTGTGGTAAAATTCAGGGAGTCTGCAAATTTTCCTGGTACCTGGCCTGGAAATTGCCCTGAAATTTAAGTAATAACGAGAAACGAAGCGACCTGGTATTGCGTAATAAACCTGAGATGAACAACAGGAAACTTTTAATAGTAAAGAAAGTCCGAAGTAAATGAAATTAGACCGGTTAACCGAAAAGGGGCAAGAGGCGATGGTTGCCGCGGATGCCCTGACAGTACAATATAAAAATACCCAGCTGGAACCGGAACACCTGCTGCTGGCCCTACTCGACCAGTCAGGCGGTATCGCGGCCCAGATTGTAACCAAATTGGGCGCCAGCCCCGACCGTTTGCGGGCCAGGGTGGAAGGCGCGGTAGGCCGCCTGCCTAAAAGCTACGGGGTACGCGGCAAGACCGGCATATCTTACCCGACCAGAAATGTGCTTGACCAGGCTGAAAAAGAAGCCGGGCGCATGAAAGATGCCTATGTCAGCACCGAACACTTAATGATGGCCCTGGCTGCTACGTCCAATATTGGCGAGTCCGGCCGTTTGATGCGCGATATGAATATCACCCGGGACGCGATAAATGGGGTCTTGACGACAATCCGGGGCGGCACCGCCCCTATCACCGAGCAAAATCCCGAAGTTAGTTACGCCACCCTGGAACGCTACGGCCGTGACCTTACCCAGCGGGCCAAAGACGGGAAGTTGGACCCGGTAGTGGGACGCGACGAAGAAATTCGCCGCTGTGTGGAAGTGCTTTCACGCCGCAGTAAAAACAACCCGGTGCTGATTGGCGAGCCTGGCGTCGGTAAAACGGCGATTGTAGAAGGGCTGGCCCAGCGAATTGTGCGGGGTGACGTGCCGCAAAGCCTGAAAGATAAAAAGTTGATCAGCCTGGACCTGGGTGCGGTAGTGGCCGGGGCCAAGTTCCGGGGCGAATTCGAAGAACGCTTGCGGGCGGTGCTGCGTGAAGTGGAACAGGCCCAGGGCCGGATTATCCTGTTCCTGGACGAACTGCACACCATTATGGGCGCGGGCGGCAGCAGCGACGGTGGCATGGATGCCAGCCAGATGATTAAACCGGCCCTATCACGCGGCGAGTTGCACATGGTCGGCGCGACCACCCTGGACGAATACCGCAAGCATATTGAGAAAGACCCGGCCCTGGAACGCCGCTTCCAGCCGATTTTAGTCAAGGAACCGGGTATAGACGATACTATTTCGATCTTGCGCGGCTTGCGCGAGCGGTACGAGGTCCATCACGGAGTGAAGTTTACCGACTCGGCCCTGGTGGCGGCGGCGAACCTGTCACAGCGCTATATCAGCGACCGCTTTTTGCCTGATAAAGCGATTGACCTGATTGACGAAGCGGCAGCCAAATTGCGGACCGAAATTGACAGCCTGCCTTCCGAACTTGACGCGGTCCGGCGCGAACTTTCACAGTTGGAAACCGAACGTGAGGCTCTCAAACGCGAAACGGCGACCCTGCCGGATACCGAAACCACCGAACGGTTACACCGGCTGGAAAAACAGGTTGAAGATTTGCGCGAGCGCAATCACCAGCTTTCGGTCCAGTGGGAACTTGAAAAAGAGGCGATTGATAAGACCCGCACGATTAAAGAAGAGATTGAAAAGACCCGGCCCCAGCTGGAAGAAGCCCTGCGCCACCAGGACTACACCAAAGCCAGCGAATTGCGCTACGGCAAGCTGGCAAAGCTTGAGCAAGAGTTAAAGGAGCAGGAGTCCAAGCTTGGCGAGGTCCAGCGTGGTAAAGGGCTGCTCAGTGAACGGGTGGAAGCCGACCTGATTGCCGAAATTGTATCGCGCTGGACCGGCATCCCGGTCAACCGGATGCTGCAAAGCGAGATGGACAAGTTACTAACCATGGAAGACCGCCTGCGCGAGCGCGTAATCGGCCAGGAAACCGCCCTGGTGGCGGTCGCCGACGCGGTCCGGCGGGCCAGGGCCGGGCTGCAGGACCCTAACCGCCCGCTGGGTTCGTTTATGTTTCTAGGGCCGACAGGGGTAGGTAAGACAGAACTGGCCCGCGCCCTGGCCGAATTCCTGTTTGACGATGAACACTCCATGATCCGGCTCGATATGTCGGAATACATGGAAAAATCCAGCGCGGCTCGCCTGGTCGGGGCGCCTCCCGGCTTTGTCGGTTACGAAGAAGGCGGCCAGCTAACCGAAGCGGTCCGGCGGCGTCCCTATTCGGTGGTGCTGTTTGACGAAGTAGAAAAGGCTCACCCGGACGTCTTTAATATGCTGCTGCAAGTACTGGAAGACGGGCGCCTGACCGACAGCCAGGGCCGGACAGTTGACTTCAAAAATACGGTTATCATCCTGACCTCGAATATCGGCAGCAATGCTATAATGGACCTGGCCCAGAGCGGCCACTCCCAGAAAGACATCCGGGACGCCGTTATGCTGGCCTTGCGCGACCAGTTCCGGCCGGAATTTCTCAACCGGATTGACGAAACGATTGTCTTTAAACCGCTGGGACGCCAGGAAATTAACTTCATCGTGGATATTCAGCTCAAATCCTTGCGCAAGCGGCTGGCCGAACGCCGCCTGACCCTGGAACTGTCACCGGAAGCGCGGGGTCTGGTGGTGGAAGTCGGGTATGACCCGGTTTATGGGGCGCGCCCATTGCGCCGGGCCATCCAGCAGCTTATCCTGGACCCGCTGGCGAAAGATGTTATCAGCGGCCACTTCAAAGAAGGCGATACTATCCGGGTAGATTTAGCAACGAGCGACACCGGGGAAAGAATCCTGAAGTTCACCAACGTGAATGACCCGGCTGAAACTCCGGCAATAGCGCCAGCACCGGCCGGGACACTGGTAACCCCAGCGCCAGCCCAGGCGGCACCGGAACCTGAATCAACACCGCCGCCGCCCGCTCCGGTTGAGCCGCCCGCACCCGTCCTGACCGAAAGTTAAGTCTATGTTCAGCCTTAAAGTTGATGATGAAATAGAGTTGGGCCTGTTTGAAGTAAAACAGGCCCCAACCCTGTTTGCCCTGGTTGACCAAAACCGGGAATACTTGCGGGAATGGCTGCCCTGGTTGGACGCCAATACCAGCGTCGAAGATACCAAAACCTTTATCAAAGGAGCCTTGCAGCAGTTCGCAGAAAATAACGGCTTTCAGGCCGGTATCTGGTACAAAGGCGAACTGGCCGGGACCATTGGCTTTCATTATGTGCATTGGGTGACCGGGCGGACGGAAATCGGCTACTGGTTAGGTAAAAACCACGAGGGTCACGGGATAATGACCAGGGCAACCCGCAAGCTGGTCGAGTACGCTTTTAACGACCTGGGCCTTAACCGGGTAGAAATCCGCTGCGCTACCGGCAACCATAAAAGCCGGGCCATCCCCGAAAGGCTCGGCTTTACCCGGGAAGGTACCTTGCGCCAGGTCTTCCGGAATTATGATCAACTTTTTGACATAGTGGTTTACGGCATGCTGGCCGGGGAGTGGGGGAAGTAGTAGTTAATAGTCAGAGGTCAGTAGTCAGTGTGGGACAGAAGGCTGACGGTCACTAACCTTTGGTAGGGGTAAGAGAAATTCAAGCGGGAACAGGGTAGTTCCGCGCAAGGGTGGGAAGCGCATTAGCGGTTTTACAACTTCTTTAGAAATATAAATATCAGAATACTGGTTGGCTGGTCGAAAGGCTAAAGATGTTCAGCTTGAGGGTTGACGATGAAATTGAGCTTGGCTTGCTCGAAGATAGGCACGCCCGGCCTCTTTTCGAGCTGATGGAACAAAGCCGGGAACATCTCCGCGCATGGCTACCTACCCTGGGCAACCTGAAATCGGTCGCAGAAGTGGAAAGTTTTATTAAAGAGGCCTTGCAGCGGTTCGCTAACCACAACGGTTTTCAGGTTGGAATATGGTACAGGGGCGAGTTGGCCGGAATTATCGGCTATAAATACTGGGATTGGACAGCCGGACAGACCGAACTGGCCTACTTGTTGGGCCAGAAATATACCGGCCGGGGTATAATGACGCGAGCGGCCTACCAGCTGGTAGAGTACGCCTTTAATGACCTGGGGTTGAACCGGGTGGAAATCCGCTGCGCTACCGGCAATGCCACCAGCCGGGCGGTACCCGAAAGGCTCGGCTTTACCAGGGAAGTCATCTTGCGGCAGGTCTTCCGTAAATACGACCAGCTTCTAGACCTGGCGGTATATGGCATGCTGGCCGGTGATTGGCAGAGGCCCGAGGCCGGGGAGCAGTAACTGGAGCTAGAGTCGAGTAGCCAGTAATTGGATGGCAGGACAGCCTGACCGGCGCCTTTTAATTTATGACAAGCACTTCAAATTACAAAAGGCGATCAAGCAAGCAAATATTTGGCGGCGCACCCCGCCCCAATTTGAACAACAGCAGACCGCTGAAAGGATAGATAATGCCCTCGACTGAATCAAGTAACCCGCCGGTAGTGGTCCGGCAGGCCCGGAAACAAGATGTGGACACCGTTTTAAGCCTGATAGCTGCCCTGGCCGACTTTGAAGAACTGCCCAGGCCGGACGAAGAAGCCAGGACCCGGATGACCGAGCATGGCTTTGGCGCGCAGCCTAAATTCGAGGTCTTTCTGGCCGAGATTGAAGGTAAGGCGGTCGGTTACACCATTTCTTTTGAAACCTACTCAACCTTCCTGGCCCGGCCGACTTTCTACCTGGAAGACCTGTTCGTCTTGCCGGAATACCGCAAACAAAAAGCCGGGCTGGCCCTGTTTAAAAACTGCGTCCGGTTGGCGCGGCAGCGCGAGTGCGGCCGAATGGACTGGCAGGTTTTGGACTGGAACGAGAACGCTATCAACTTCTACGATCGATTAGGCGCGAAACGCTTGAAAGAATGGCAGCCCTACCGGTTGGGCATGGACGACCTGGCCCGTCTGGACGGTTAAACACCAGGCTTGACTATAGACCTTACCTTTGTTAACCTGTAAGGGCTAAATCCGCTTGACCTTTTGGTTGAACGACTGCCGGTGCGCCATTGACCGGCCTGTTCTGCTCCAAACTTTATTTGAAAATTTCCAATAGGAGAAAATTATGAGGCTAAGAGTAACCCGGCGCATCCGAACCGCTAATTCCGAACAGTGGACCCTCTTTGATGCTGACCGTCGGGATGTCCAGGGCGATATGGAAAATATCGGTAAAATAGATCTACACTACGATGAAGAACTGGTCTATTGCACCCTGTTGCTGTGGAAAGAGTTTGTCGCCAACCTGGGCGACGATACCGTCCAGGCGATTGTGGACGACCTGATGGACGAAGTAACCGCCCCGATAGGCGTACCGGCCCTTTACAGCCTGGACTTCTTCACTCCCAGCCTGAGCGACTACAAATTTGTCACCAATGATGAAGATTATGAAGCAGAAGAGGATGACGAGGATGAAGACGCAGAAGTAGCCGGGGAAGAGGAAGAAGAGGAGACCAAACCCGGCAGCAACGGCCGGTCGTCAAACTGGTCCTAACGAAATATCAGGACAGGACCAGGTAGCCGAGGACCAGGCCAGCCTGGCCCTCGGCTGTAATTCGCACCCCATCACCAACATTGTAAATTCCAATTTCAACCCGGTAGCGGCCGGGCAATAGACCCGCCGGTAATGGCAGCCCATGGACGTCCTGAAAGGCGTCACCGGACTGCCATTTACTTGTGTTCGCTTTGCCTTCCTGGGGTTCCAGGTCGCGCTGGGCAACTACCGCGCCCGCTTCATTCACCACGTGAATAAACATTTTGACCGGGGCAGTCTGCGGCCGGGTCACCCGCCAGGTAAACCGCAAGTCCAGGCTGCGGCTGGCCGCTTCAGCCTGGGTCAGGCGTATAACCTCGCCCGCTTCCACCGGGTCGGCGTTGGCCTGGCCGTTTAGCGAAGTACTCAGGCCGTAGGGGGTCAGGACCAGGCCGTTATCAAAGGCCCAGGCCCGGCGAAGCGGCAAAGGGCGCACCCGGTACAGGTCGGCGTAATCTATGGTAGCGGCTTTGCGGGCGGCGCTTCCGATAAACTCAACCGAGCGCGGGGTAAGCTGGGGCAGGGCCAGCACGCCATCCAACACGGCCCACTGTGCGTCTATGAGACCCTCTACCACCAGGGCCTGGGCGCGTTCCTGCCGGAAGAGAGCGGCCGTATCCTGCGGAACCTGGCCGCCGCCCAGACCCAGGCCCCGGCCCAGCAAAGCCGGAAGCGCCTGGCGGTCCAAATCCAGGTTTAGATACACCATGTACCCGGCGCTATCAACCATATATTTACCGCTAAACGGCAGCCGGGCCGGGTTTTGACCCGCCATAAAATTGTAGCCGGGGTCAAAGACCAGGACCGGGCCGGGCGAGTTCAGGGCCGCGCCAACCGCCCGGTAGGTCCGGTCGAAGACGGGCCGCTGGCTTTGCTGCCACTCGGCCAGTACCAGCGGCCAGGTTAAAAACCCGGCCAGCAAGACCACCCCGGCTAACTTCAGGGTTTTAGAATGACCTCTCAGGTGAGCGTCCCAGTTTTTCGCAGGAAATACCCGGTTAAGCCCGGCGAATCCTTCCTGCCAGTGCCGGGACGAAAACAGTCCGGCCGCCAGGAGGGCCAGCGGCAGCGACCACTGGACGTAGTACCAGGGATGAAAAGATTTGCTGAGGGTAAATATAGCGATTAAAGGAAAGCTTGCCAAAGCCGGTATAAGCCAGCGGCCTTTACCGCGCCCACCCAGCACAAGCCAGGCGGCCAGGAAAACCAGGGCCAGCCCACCCATAAAAATTGTAAGCGCATTGTCCGGGTAATCGGCCAGGCGGCCAATCTGGTCTTTACCTGCGCGGGTTTCGTCAGGCCGGAGCAACTGGAAAAAGACCACCTGGCGCAGGACTTCACCCACGCCGCCCAGTACCAGGAAAGGCCCAAAAGCCACTACCGCTCCACCAGCCAGCCCCGCTAGATGCCAGGCCAGGTTGCGCCATTCTCGCCGGAAAACCAGGTAAACCGCCAGGGCAACCACGAAAGCCACCGCCGGTAACTTGGACAAAACGGCCAGGGCCATTAAAACGCCGCTCCCGGCCATGAGGCCATTTTGAAGTTTTTTAAAGCCCGCCCGCCCTGCCTCCAGGTAGCAGCCTAACCCAAGGGCCGTAAAGAAATTGGCCGGGGTTTCCAGGGTCGCGATACCGGCCGAACGAGCGTCAAGGGCGTACAACCAGGCTGCCGCCAGGCCCGGAACCAGGGCAAAACTGCCTTTATCCCTGGACGAACCCGCACCGGACCACATCCTGCCGCCGACCCAGAACAGGGTCAGGATAGTCAAAAGCCCCAGGCCAATTGCCCCCCACCGGGCCACCAGGAAACCCTGGAAACCGCCCTGGGCCAGCCCGGCCAGCTTTAAGAGGCTGCCATAGATAAGTTCCGGGACAGGAGGGTGGGCCAGGAAATAGTCGCGATAGGGTAAATGGCCCTGGGCCAGCAAGGACGAACCGCTAAAGTAGACCATCTCATCGTAATTAGAGGCAGGCAAGCGGTCCTGGCTGTCGGGCAGGAGTTGTCCGGTCCGTGCGCCCAGGCCCACCAGCAGTGCCCCAATCAGCAGCAGGACGGTAAGAGCGGGTAATAAATAGGCCGTCCGGCCGGTCTTTTTAACCGGGGCAGGTAAAGTGGCTTGGGCAAGAGGCCGGGTTTCAGCCGGGGCGGCCCGGTTATTCAACCAGACCAGGGTCATGGCCCCTTGCAGCCAGAGCGCCAGCGCCAGCAAAGGAAAGACCACGAACGGAGAAACCAGGCTGTCAAAGGGGGTGGCCGCATCCAGCGGGTTATTCATGCGGCCGCCAAACCAGGCCGCCAGTACCTGCCAGAAACGCTGGGGCAGGTGCAGGGCAACCACCAGGCCCAGGGTGCCGAAAAGCAGGGCCAGGCGGGCTTCCCACCGGATAATATTTAAAACCTTAAGGGGCGGCAAGCCCTGGGAGCCCTGGACCAGGCCGGTCGCAGGTTCCCCGGCAGCCGGGACAACTTCGGTTAAAGTTTTTGTTTTATGCTGATTGATAAATGGCCTCCCCAGGGACCGCATACCGCAGTCCGGGCCGATTATAACAAATGTAAGGCCAGAATCAAATTATCCCATTATAATACCGCTTTAATCGTCCTGAAAAACCCAGGACCTTATAAACGCTAAAATACTTATGTCAACTTCGAAAACTGGGCCGTGAAACAGCCAGGAAGAATGTTAAGAGTTACATAAATAAAGTTGACCGCGAACCCTGACTCAGGTATCATGTGAGAATGTTAACAAGCAAGATAAATATCAATGATGCCGCCGGGGGAATAAATCCCCGGCAATTGCACGGGCTGGAGAGCGAACTGGCCCAGCGGCAAGCCGCAGATGGGCTTAGCTTCTACCTGCATATCCCCTTTTGCAAGACCCGCTGTACCTACTGTGACTTTAATACCTACACCAACCTGGGACACCTCCAGGGCCGTTACGCTATCGCGCTGGCCCAGGAAGTCGAGCGTTCGCTGGCAGCAGTCGCGGCCGGGGTCTATCAGCCGCTGGCCCCTTTGCCGACCCTGCAAGAACTTGGCAATACGGCTTCAACCGGGCCGGTGCGGACGATCTTCTTTGGCGGTGGGACACCCTCGCTCTTGCCCCCATCCTTCCTGGGAAAGACCCTGGAAGCTATCGCCCGCCGGGCCGATCTAAGGCCGGGCACCGAAATAACCGTGGAAGCCAACCCCGGCACCCTTTCGCTGGAGAAGTTACGGGGCCTGCGCCAGATCGGGGTCAATCGCCTATCGTTCGGGGTACAAACCTTTGACGACCCCTTACTGAAGTCGTTGGGCCGGACCCACACCGGGGCCGAAGCGGTCGAAGCGCTTGAAATGGCCCGCCGGGCCGGTTTTGACAACGTAAACCTGGACTTCATCTACGGCTTGCCCGGCCAGAACATGGCGACCTGGCAATCTACCCTGGAAAGAGCAATCAGTATTCGTCCGGCCCACCTTTCCGTTTATGGACTAACGGTCGAGGAAGGCACTATGTTACACCGGCAGGTCGAGAGCGGCAAGCTCACAGCCGCCGACAGCGATACGGCCGCCGATATGTACGAGATGGCCCAGGACCTGTTAGAAAAAGCCGGGTATGCCCAGTATGAAATCAGCAACTGGGCCTTGCGCTCCCCGGACGACCTTCCCAACGCCTCGCCCCGCCTGGCCTGCCAGCATAACCTGGTGTATTGGCGCAACTTACCGTATCTCGGCAGCGGTCCGGGCGCTCACTCCTCATTCGCGGGCTGGCGCTTCCCGGTCATGAAAGACCCGGAGGACTATATCCGCCGCTTGCGGGCCAACCAGTCGGTAATTGTGGCCGACGAAGCCGAGACAATCACACGCGGAGTGGACCTGGCGGACAGCATAATCCTGGCTTTGCGCCTGAATGAAGGGTTGGAACTAGCTAAAGTTGAGCGGGAATTCGGCTACTCTTTGGAAGAACTGTTTCCGGGAACCCTGGGAATGTTGACCCAGGCAGGTCTGGTAGAACATTTCGAAGGGCCGCAGCTCGAAAAGCGGATAAGGTTAACCCGGCACGGCCGGTTGGTCAGTAACGAGGTTTTCTTAAGGTTCCTACCCGATTAGGTTAGAGAAGGCCGTAACTAGCGGCGGCGAGATGGCAATATCCCGGCAAAAAACCGCACCAGGCCGGGCCGGACTCGCCGCCACCAGGTCTGAGTACGCACCGAACCAAGCCGTATAACAAATAACAGGAAGAAAAAAAGTCCGAACATTATCAGGAACATAATGATCGGGTTGCCCCCCATATGGGTTGACGAGCGGATCATCAGGAACAGGATGACCCAGACAATCAGGACCACCCACATTGTCCCGGCACTCAGGCCGTAACGCCGCCTGGGCGAGCCGGGTTTATTTTTAATACCAGGTACTTTCTTCATAC